>CAZWAP010000018.1:0-43945 GCA_964632005.1 uncultured Pirellulales bacterium
GAAGGGGCGTGCTTGAGAAATTCGACATCAGGCAAACAGCCCGGGCTATGGTGCGTATATACGAGAAAACCTTGCAAGGATCTGGGCGGAAATAATCGTGCTCGAACTCGTTCACGTGGCCAAGAATTATGAGGGTCCCGGCAGCGCAGAGAGTGTTTGCGTACTGAGGGACATTACGCTCGAGCTGGCTGAGGGGCAATCACTGGCGGTAGTGGGTCCATCGGGCAGCGGGAAGAGCACACTTTTGAACATAATCGGCGGGCTGGATCGCCCGTCGTCGGGCCGGGTGTTGTTGGATGGGAGGAATCTCGCCGAGCTGGATGATGTCGAGCTTGCGCACATTCGCAACCAGGATATCGGGTTTGTCTTCCAACTGCATCATCTTCTGCCACAATGTACGGTGTTGGAGAACGTACTTGTGCCGACACTGGTTGGGGGCAGGTTACGGTCGAGCCGTGGGGTTCGTGACAGGGCGGTTGAGCTTTTGCGGCGTGTAGGTCTTTGTGCGCACATGCAGCAGAGGCCCGGCGAGTTGTCCGGCGGTCAGCGCCAGCGTGTTGCGGTGGTCAGGGCGTTGATCAATCAGCCGAGGCTTCTGCTTGCGGATGAGCCGACGGGTTCGCTGGACCAGGACAGCGCAAAGAACATAGGGGACCTGCTTGTCGAGCTGAATCGGAGCGAGGGAGTTGCGCTGATCGTGGTGACGCATTCTCTGGGTCTGGCCGAGCGTATCGGGCAGGTTGTGGAGTTGAGAGGGGGCGTATTGAAGCGCAGGGGCCGGTTATGAGTATGTGGGGGCTTATCAAGCGCAGCCTGCTGTTTTACAGGCGGACGAATGCGGGTGTTTTTCTGGCGGTGCTGGTAAGTACGGCTGTTTTGACCGGCGCACTTGTCGTGGGGGATTCTGTGCGTTACAGCTTGCTGATGATGGTGCGGGAGAGACTGGGCCAGACAGAGCTTGCGCTTGAATTGCCGGGTAGGTTTTTCAGGGCGGAGCTGGCCGATGATCTGTCGGCGGAACTTGATGGACTGGTTGCGCCGGTGTTGCACATGCGGGGTTTTATAGAAAAGAGCGACGATAGTCGCGCTGCGAAGCGGGTTGACGTTTACGGGGTTGATGAGCGTTTCTTTTTGATCGGGGGGACGGCCGAGCGCGGAGTGTTCCGGGACGACGGGGAGGCGGGGGTGGTAGTTAACGAGTCGCTGGCTGAGCAATTGGGGGTTGGGGTGGGCGATGAGGTGAAGCTGCGGATCCAAAGGCCCGGCTTGATGCCGCGCGAGGTGCCTTTGACGCCGGATTCGGATTTATCGCTGTTTTTTCGTGTTACGGTGGAGGGGGTCGCGGGCAAGGAGCAGTTCGGCCGGTTCGGAGTTCAGGCGAACCAGGTTTGGCCTTTGAATGTTTTTGTGCCGCTTGACCGGCTGCAGGCTGATATAGGGCGGCCCGGCCGGGCCAATATGCTCCTGATAGGTGGAGGCCAGGCTGGCAAGATAACCGTTGAGCAGGCGAATGCGGCGATGCGAAAATGCTGGCGTCTCTCGGATGCGGAGATCGAGTTTCGCAGGCTGGAGGGACGTGACGCGCTGGAGATGCGCAGCAGGCGTGTTTTTATTGACAGTGCGATTGGGGATGCGGCGCTAAAGGCGGATGGAGGTGGGGTCGGGATTTTGACGTATTTCGTAAACGAGCTGCGTGTTGGCGAGAGGGTGACTCCGTACTCGATGGTGACGGCGATGTCGCGCGGGGCCGGCGGCGTTGTCCCGGTGGATATGGGCGACGATGAAGTCCTCATCAACCAGTGGCTCGCCGAAGACCTCGGGGCGGGCGTGGGTGATAGGCTGGATGTAACCTACACGGTGTTGGGGCCGATGCGGAAGCTGGTGGATCGCAAGTCGAGCTTCAGGATCCGGGGCGTAATTGGGATGGAGACGGCGGGGGTTGATGCGGAGTTGATGCCGGATTTTGAGGGTCTGGCGGACGTGAGCAATTGCAGGGATTGGAAGCCGGGTATCACGATTGACCTTGCTAAGATACGCAAGAAAGATGAGGCTTACTGGGACCGGTACCGGGGCACTCCGAAGGCGTTGGTAACGCTGGGTGCGGGGCAGTCGATGTGGTCGAACCGGTACGGGAATATGACGGCGATACGCTACTACGGGGGTGGCACTTCTGCGGAGGATATCGAGAGGGCCGTGCTCGATGCGGTTGATCCCGGCTGGCTGGGCTTGTTTTTTCAGCCGGTTCTCGAGCGTGGTCTAAAAGCCGGCAGCGAGGCGTCGTACTTCGGGTGGCTTTTCCTTGGGCTGAGTATGTTCCTTATCGTTGCGGCGGTGGTCTTGACGGGGCTGCTGTTTGTCTTTGGCGTTGAGAGCCGCAGCGAGCAGATCGGGACCCTGCTGGCGGTCGGGTTTTCTGCGGGGGCGGTAAGGGGACTTTTACTTGGGGAGGGTGCGGTGGTAGCGTTTCTGGGGGCCATTTCGGGGACGGCGGGTGCACTTGTCTATACTCGCGTGATGATATGGGCTCTTTCGGCGGCGATGAGTGGCTCGACAATATACTTTAACGTCGAGCCAGCGACCGTGCTTATTGGGGCATCGGCGGCCGTGGTTATATCTGTTTTTGCGATATGGCTGACTGTTCGCAAAGAGGTTGGACGGCCTGCAAGGGAGCTTTTGGCGGGCGTTGCGCGGTGGCAGTTTGTATCGGATATCTCGGTCTGGCGTGGTCGGGCCGAGCTGATTGTTGCCGGGGGGGCTACGGCTGGCGCGCTGGCCTTGCTTGGGGTGGCCGGGCAGGGGTCTACTGAGGCTGTTGCGGGGGCATTTTTCGCCGCTGGTAGCTTGCTTTTGGTTGCGGGCCTGGCTGCCGGTAGCGCGTTGCTCAAGAGGATGGCCGGCTCGTGGAAGAAGCCGATGTCGACGCTGGCGGGCCTGGGGCTGCGTAATTGCAGCAGGAGGAGCGGACGGAGCCTGGCCGTGATGGCGTTGCTGGCGTGCGGCGTATTCCTGGTGGTCGCGGTGGAGGTGTTCAGGCGAGATCCGTTGGCCGGCGCCGAGCGTCACGATTCAGGCACTGGCGGGTTTACATTGTTCGGGGAATCAGCGATAGGGATACTACAGGATTTGAATTCCGAGCAGGGTCGGAAAGCCCTGGGGCTTGCAGGTGACGTGATGGAGGGGGTTGAGGTGGTGCCGCTTCGGGTGCGTGACGGAGACGACGCAAGCTGCTTTAATTTGAATCGCGCCCAGCGGCCGCGGCTGCTGGGGGTTCGGCCGGAGAGACTGTCAAGCCGGGGCTCGTTCAGGTTTGTCAGCATCGAGTCGGAAGTTGGTCTCAAGGCTGGCTGGGATATCCTCAAGGCGCACGATCGGGAGGGCGTTGTCCCGGCGGTCGGTGACTATCCGACAATAAAATGGGCGCTGGGCAAGTCTTTGGGTGACCAGATTGAATACAGGGACGAAAAGGGGCGGACTTTCAAGGTTCGACTGGTTGGAATGTTGGAGAACTCCATCCTGCAGGGCAGCCTGGTCATCGCAGAGGACCGGTTTGTGGAGCGGTTTCCGTCGGAGGAGGGATACAGGATGCTGTTGATCGAGACGGCGCCGGAGAAAGTTGAGGCGGTGGCGGAGCACCTGTCGTCTCGATTGGCGCATTTTGGTCTGGCGGTGACATCGGCGAAGCGCCGGCTGGCAGCTTTTAGCGAAGTTGAGAACACCTACATTTCCATTTTCCAGATTCTGGGCGGGTTGGGACTGTTGCTTGGGAGCATCGGGTTAGGGCTTGTAGTGCTGCGGAACATGCTGGAGAGGCGTGGGGAGCTTGCAATGCTGCAGGCGGTGGGCTTTAACAGGGGCGTGTTGAAGCGTTTGGTGTTGTACGAGCACTGGGGTCTTTTAGCCGGCGGGCTGGTCTGCGGGATTTTTGCGGCGATTGTGTCGGTGGGGCCGGCCCTGAAGTTGCCGGGCACTGAGGTTTCGTATTATTCACTGTCGCTTACGGTGGGAGCGATAGTGGCCAGTGGGGTGGCGTGGGTATGGCTTGCAACGGGTTTTTCGCTGAGCGGCAACATACTCGACGGGCTGAGAAACGAATAGGTTTTGGCGGGAGGAGACAACAGGTATATGAAGTTCGTCGCGTGGATATTGCCGGTGATCCTGGTCGTTGCGGGGGCCATATCTATGCACTTATGGCTCAGCGGCGATGCAGCCGAAGGCCTTGAGGCGCGCTTGCCGGGTGCCGACGGCAGAGCTGCAGGTGGGGCTGCGCAACAAGAGCCGGCCAGGATAGAGGGGCAATTGGTCAAGTCTGATGGTGTGCCGGCCGATCTGCCGGGCGCCTGGCCGAGATTCAGAGGATCGAACTTCGACGGGATAAGCGTGGAGGGGGTGGAACTTGACCGGAGCTGGGGCGAGGGTGGGCCGGCGGTGTTGTGGTCGGTTGATGTTGGTGAAGGTTATGCTGCTGCTGCGGTCCTGGCCGGCCGGGTCTATCTTATCGACTACGACCACGAGAATCTATCGGATAGCATACGTTGTCTTTCTCTGGCGGATGGAAGGGAGATCTGGCGGTATTCTTATCCGGTCAAGGTCAAGCGGTGGCACGGTATGAGCCGGGGGATACCGGCGGTGACGGATAAGTACATTGTGTCGATGGGGCCCAAGTGCCACGTCGCGTGCCTGGACTCGCAGACGGGCGAGTTACGGTGGATGTTGGACCTTGTGAGGGAGTTCGGGAGCAAAGTTCCGCAGTGGTATGCGGCACAGTGTCCGCTGATCGAGGAGGGCAAGGCGATAATCGCTCCGGCAGGTGAGATACTGATGATGGCGGTGGACTGCGAAAGCGGGCAGATCGTATGGCAGACGCCGAACACGGACCGGTGGGTAATGACTCATTCCTCGATTGTTCCGATGGAGTTCGGGGGCAAGCGTTTTTATATATATTGCGGTGGCGACCAGAACCGTGGCGGGGTGGTGGGCGTTTCGGCGGAGGACGGGGAGGTCCTGTGGAAGTACGAGGGATGGAAATTACGGTTCAACATTCCCTCGCCGGTGGTGGTGGGGCCGGACAGGATATTTCTGAGTGCCGGGTACAGCCAGGTTGAGAACGGCTGCTCGATGCTGCGGCTGGAGCAGAGTGATGGTAAGATCGTGGTGGAGCCGGAGTTTGTGCATCCGACGGACGTGTTCGGTTCTATTCAGCAGAGTCCCATTCTGTATGAAGGGTACATCTACGGGGTCAGGCCGGACGGACAGTTGGTGTGCCTGGACCTGGCCGGGAACGTGGTATGGACCAGCCCGAGCGAGAAGAAATTCGGTTCAGGCCCGTATGTTATCGCCAACGGTCTTATGTACATTATGGACGATTCGGGGACGCTGACACTGGTGAGACCCGGGGCGTCGGGATACGTTGAGCTTGCGCGGGCGAAGGTGATGGATGGGCACGAGGCGTGGGGTCCGATGGCGGTTGCTTCTGGCCGGTTGATCGTGCGGGATATGTATAAGATGCTGTGCCTGGACATAGCAAAGCATTAGTCGGGCGGCATTGAAGCGGGCCGTGCGTGGTGCTATAATCGAGAGGTTGGCAGATTTTTCGCCGGGTGAGCAGATGAAAAGGGCACTGGCAGCGACAAATACGGCGGTGGTGGTTGTGGTTGTTATCGGCCTGGTGGTGGGGGTCGGGGTGATCACGGTTACGAGGCTGGATACGTTCGGGGGCAAGGGCAGCGGCCTGGGGGCGGGCTTTAGGTATGACGTTGGAGAGCTGGCGAAGATAGACCCAAACCTGATTCTTTACCGGGAGAGTAGCGAGCCGATTGATACTGGTTTGAGCCATTCGCGTGCCCTGGCGGTGGATTCAAGGGGGGCGTTGTACGTGGGCGGCGACAGGGTTGTTCGGGTGTTTTGGAGGGACGGCAGCTTGCTCGGGGAGATAGCCACCGGGGGCGAGCCGACGGCGCTTACGGTGGCCCAAGACGGCAAGGTGTATGTATGCGTGCAGGACCACGTCGAGGTATACGACGCGGGTGGACGGAAGTTGGCGAGCTGGGAGAGCCTGGGCGGCAGGGCCGTTTTGACGAGCATAGCAGTTTCGGGCGACGAGGTTTTCGTGGCGGATGCAGGCGACCGGGTGGTGGTGCGGTACGATAGCTCAGGGAGGGTGGTCGGCCGGATCGGCCGAAAGGACGCCGAGAGGAATATCCCGGGTTTTGTAGTGCCGAGTCCGTATTTCGACCTGGCGGTTGCGAAAGACGGGTTGCTCCGGGTGGCCAATCCGGGTCGCCGGCGTATCGAGGCGTATACGAAGGAGGGGGACTTTGAGTTTGCGTGGGGCAGGTCGTCGGTGGAAATAGACGGGTTTTGCGGATGCTGTAACCCGGTGAACTTTGCGGTGCTGCCTGAGGGCGGGTTTGTTACGGTGGAGAAGGGGCTGGTTCGGGTGAAGGTTTATGATTCGCAGGGACGGTTCGTGGGTGTAGTGGCGGGTCCGGCGCAGCTGGTCGAGGAAGGGTCAGCGGGGGTGTGCGAGTTGCCTGAGCAGTGCCGGGCCGGCGGGTTCGACATCGCGGTTGATTCGGAGGGCCGGGTGTTTGTGCTGGACACGATCAAGAACGTTGTCAGAACGTTCAGCAAGAAAGAGGGGGGAAAATGACGGACGGTTCACGGGATAGACGGACTCGGCGGGAGGTCTTTGCCGGTGGTGTGCGCTGGACTGCGGTGGCGTTGGCCGGTGCGTTTGGGGGCTTTGTGGCTGCGAAAAAGGACGATAGGCCGGCCACAGCTGGATGCATCGGGGCAGGGCTTTGTGGACGTTGCGGAGTATTCGCTGAGTGTTCACTTGGGCCGGCGCAGAAAGCTCGAGAAGATTTTGCGAGGCAGAGCGATGGCTGAGAAAAGTGATGGCATCAGCCGACGCGAGGTGCTCAGGGAAGGCTGGTTCGGTGGTTGCCTGATTGGCCTTGGGGGGGCGTTGGGTTTTCTGTCGCTCAGGAGCAGGGCCGGCGATACGGTCTGGCAGATCGACCCGTACACGTGTACGGCGTGCGGCAACTGTGCTACGTACTGTGTGCTGGAGGAATCGGCGGTGAAGTGCGTGCAGGAGTACGAGCTGTGCGCATACTGCGATTACTGTCCCGGCTTCCACGAGCCTACGGCACCGGCTCTCGATACAGGCGCCGAGAACGAGCTGTGCCCGACGGGGGCGATAAAACGCAGATTCGTCGAGGAGCCTTACTTCGAGTATTCCATTGACGAGTCCCTGTGCAATGGTTGCGGCAAGTGCGTTAAGGGCTGTGCGGCGTTCGGGAATGGGTCGCTGTTTTTGCAGGTTCGGCATGACCGGTGTCTAAATTGCAACGAGTGCTCGATAGCCGCGGCGTGTCCATCCGGCGCGTTCAAGCGGGTCCCGGCGGACGAGCCTTATTTACTCAAGGGTGTGGACCACGCTCGATGATGCGCCCTGTCAATGTTACAACCCTCACATTTCTGCTTCTTGTTCTGTGCGCCGCTGTGCGTGGCGTTGAACGGTTTCCGCCTCCGGAATTCGAGAGTGGTTACCAGATGCCGAGCCCGACGACGCCTGATCCCCGGCGGGCCGCGCTGGAGTACGTGGACGTGGCGGTGCTGTCGGCGGTGCTCTGCGGTGCGGCGTATCTTGCACTGAGGTACCGCAGCCGAAGGGCTATCTTCGCCCTGATGGTGTTTTCCCTGGTGTATTTCGGGTTTTACAGAAAGGGGTGTGTCTGCCCGATAGGCGCGATTCAGAACGTTGTGCTGACGATCTTCGATGCCGGGTACGTGATGCCGATTACGGTGGCGGCGTTTTTTCTGCTACCGCTTGTATTCACGCTGTTTTTCGGGCGGGTCTTTTGTGCGGCGGTTTGCCCTTTAGGGGCGATACAGGACCTGGTGCTTGTGCGGGCGATCGCGGTTCCAGGCTGGTTGGCAAGCGGGCTGCGAGTATGCGCGTACCTGTACCTGGGGCTTGCAGTTTTGTTCGCAGCGACGGGCAGTGGGTTTCTGATATGCAGGTATGACCCGTTTGTTTCGTTCTTTCGGCTGAGTGGCAACTTGAACCTGGTTGTACTGGGGGTGTGCTTTCTGCTGGTGGGGGTTTTTGTGGGTCGGCCTTACTGTCGTTTTTTCTGCCCGTACGGGGTTATTCTCCGGCAGCTTTCGCGGGTCTCGAAGTGGCGGGTCAAGATAACTCCGGACGAGTGTATTCAGTGCAGGCTTTGCGAGGATTCGTGTCCCTTCGGGGCCATAAGCAAGCCCACGGGGGAATTGCCAGCGGATGAATACGTCAGGGGCAGGAGGCGTGTGGGGTTGTTGATGGTTCTGGTTCCGCTTCTGGGCGTGCTGGGTGTTTGGGCTGGGGGAGGTCTGAAGAACGCGGCGTCGTTGATGCATCCGACGGTTCGGCTGGCCGAGCGGATATACCTGGAAGAGAGCGGACAGGTTGAGGGCACAACGGATCCGAGTACGGCTTTCAGGGCGTCCGGCCGGCCCGTGGACGAGCTTTACGCGGAGGCCTCTGCGATTCGGGGGCGGTTCGGAAGGGGCTGCGCGATTCTGGGAGGATTTATGGGTGTGGTGATAGGTTTGAAGTTGTTGGCTGTCTCAGTGTGGAGGCAGCGGGTGGATTACGAGGCGGACCGGGCCGGTTGTTTGGCTTGCGGTCGGTGTTTCAAGTATTGCCCACGGGAGCGGGTGCGGTTGGCAGGATTAAGGAAGGGGGGCGGTTGAAGATGGGGGCGGTTGATCCGGACAAGGCCTGCGAGGCGGGTTTGGCGAGGGCGTGGTACCGCAGCGCGGTGGCAATGGCGGTAATAGGGGGTGCGTTCTCGGTTGTGATCACAGTCGTTATGGCGGCCAGCTACGCCAGTGGGAGGATAGGTGAGACAAGGCTTGAGAAGAGGCTGGAGGAGCTGAAAGCACAATTGGGGGACCGGGGGGCGAACGAGGAGGCTATCATCGCGGAGATTCGGCGTCTCGACGTGGAGTTCCGGCAAATGAGGTTTCGGCGTCTGGGGTTTTGTCGGACGGGCAGGTACATACTTCTGGCAAGTGCGGCGGTGTTCGTGGTAGGGGTGAAGTTGGCCGGTGCGATCAAGGCTCGGGTGCCGCGGCGGAAGCCGGCGGGCGAACGGGCGGGCGAGCAGATGCGGCAGGCGAGCCTTGCGCGCTGGTCTGTCGGGGGGGCGCTGGGGTTGGCTTGTGCGGCGGCGGTTTTTCTGGCGCTGATTCCGTATGTCGAGCCGAGGGTAAGCGACGGTCCGGTGGTTTCCTATCCGCCGGTCGAGCAGATCAAGCTCAACTGGCATCGTTTCCGCGGGCCTGAAGGTGCGGGCGTCAGTGCGGATGCGAATATGCCTGATGACTGGGACGGCAAGTCGGGTCGGGGGATTGTCTGGAAGGCAAGGGTTCCACTTGCGGGGAATAATTCGCCGGTCGTCTGGGCGGACCGTGTGTTTCTCTCCGGGGGAGATGCAAACGATCTGGGCGTATTCTGCTTCGACGCGAAGTCGGGAGGGCTGTTGTGGAGCGGCGAGGTGGAGCGGACCAGGCCGAGGCCGGGCGAGGAGCCGTTTGAAGTGATGGAAGATACCGGTTATGCTGCGTCGAGCGTCGCCACCAACGGCAGATACGTTTTTGCGATCTTCGTCACCGGAGACGTGGCGTGTTTTGATTTCGAGGGCAGGAATCTCTGGACAAAGAGACTGGGCATACCGGACAGCATCTACGGGTATGCGTCTTCGCTGGAGGTTTACAAGGGCTTGGTGTTGATCCAGTTCGACCAGGGGGACGTTGAGTCCGGCAAGTCGAGACTAATCGCGCTGGAGGCACTTTCGGGGCGTGTGGTGTGGGAGACAAAGCGCCCGGTTGCAAATTCCTGGTCTTCGCCTATAGTGGTCTATGCTGAGGGCGTAGCGCAGTTGATCACCGCGGCGGATCCATACGTGATTGCGTACCAGCCGGAGACGGGGGCAGAGATATGGCGTGCGAAGTGCCTGAGGGGTGATATTGCGCCCTCACCGATATACTCGGCGGGGCTGGCGTTTGCGGTGGAGCCGTACAGCAAGCTGGTTGCGATACGTACGGACGGGCAAGGTGACGTGACAGGGACTGGCATTGCCTGGAGTCTGGAGGAACCTGCGCCGGATATCTGCTCGCCGGTGGCGGACGGGAAATTCGTTTACATACTGAATACGGATGGGTTGCTGCTGTGTTGCAGGATTGCGGACGGCAAGAAGATTTGGGAACAGGAGCTTCGGGCCGAGTTTCTTGCATCGCCGAGCATTGTTGGAGAGCGGTTGTATTTGTTGAGCGAGAAGGGGGTTATGATCATTGCCGCCGGCGGTGAGCGATACGAGCAGCTGGGCAGATGCGAGCTTGGGGAGAGATGTCTTGCCTCGCCTGCCTTTGTGGACGGGCACATCTATATACGGGCTGAGCAGAACCTGTATTGCATAGGCGAACCGTTCGGGCAGGAACCTTGAGATCCGGGGCAGAGCGATGAATGAGGTGGACCTGAAGTTTGTAGAAGAGGCGGTTGAGCGCAGTGGCAGGGGCAAGGAGAAGGTGCTTGAGCTTCTTCAGGCCGTTCAGGGGCACTACGGGTATCTGCCGACCGAAGCGCTGGAGCGGATATGTGAGCTGACGGAGATAACTCCTGCGTCGATCGCTGGTGTTTCGAGTTTTTATAACCAGTTTCGTCACCGTCCTGGTGGCCGACACATTATCCACGTATGCGTTGGGACGGCCTGCCACGTCAAAGGGGCCGACCAGGTATATGATGCTCTTTTGCGGCATCTTGGTATTCCGGAAGGGGAGGATACGGATTCGGAGCGGCTTTTCACGGTTGAGCGGATCGCGTGCTTGGGGTGCTGCACTCTTGCGCCTGCGGTTCAGATCGGCGAGGTGACATACGGCCACGTCACGCCGGACGGTGTATCGTCGATTATCAGTGATTTTCTAAGGCACGAACAGGCCGGCATGCCGAGGCGGCCTGTCGGTCTGGTGGGGGGTCTGGGTGATGTTGAGCGGCGCGGCGAGATTCGGATTGGGTTGGGTTCGTGCTGCGTGGCTCGCGGCAGCGGCAAGTTGCGGCAGGCGCTGGAGGAGGCTCTGGAGCAGACTGGCGTGGATGTGGCGGTCAAGCGTGTTGGGTGCGTGGGGATGTGCTACCAGACGCCGCTGCTGGAGGTGGTGCTGCCGCCGGACAGGTCGTTTCTTTATGCGAGGGTGCGTCCGGAGGACGCAAGAGCCATTGTTTTGCGTCATTTCAAGGTTCCGCGAATCACGAAGAGGATATCGAACAAGGTCTCGGCTGTTCTGGACGGGATTTTTGCAGGCCGCAGGAGCGAGCCTGTTGGGCACTACTCGATAGACGTCCGCGGCGGAGACGTCGCCGAGTTTCTGGGCAAGCAGGTGCGCATCGCGACGGAGCAGTGCGGTCAGATAGACCCGGTTGACCTGGAGGAGTATCTGAGCTACGGGGGCTTCGAGTCGCTGGCGAAATGCATCAAGCAGCTCGAACCGGAGCGGATTATCAGCGAGATTGAGAAGAGCGGACTGCGGGGCCGAGGCGGGGCTGGATACCCGACGCATTTGAAATGGAGGGCGGTGCGCAATCAACAGTCAGCGTTGAAGTACGTGGTGTGTAACGGAGACGAAGGGGATCCTGGCGCGTTTATGGACCGGATGCTGATGGAATCGTATCCGTACCGAATTCTGGAGGGTATCGCGATCGCGGCTTACGCAGTGGGTGCCCGAGAAGGGTATCTTTATATTCGGGCGGAGTATCCGCTGGCGATTGAACGGGTAACCGAGGCGATCAAGAGGTGCAGGGATGAGGGTTTTCTGGGGGAGCATATTCTGGGCAGTGATTTTTCGCTGAATTTACGGATTGTTGCCGGCGCGGGCGCTTTTGTGTGTGGTGAGGAGACGGCGTTGATGGCGAGCATCGAGGGGCGTCGCGGGATGCCGCGGCTGCGGCCTCCGTACCCGGCAGAACGTGGTCTGTGGTCGCGGCCGACGCTTATCAGCAACGTCGAGACGTACTCGGTGGTTCCGTGGATTATAGGCAAGGGCGCGGATAGGTTTGCCGCTCTGGGGACAGATACAAGCAAGGGGACGAAGGTATTTGCTCTGGCCGGCAAGGTCGCTCATGGTGGACTGATAGAAGTTCCGATGGGGATCACGATACGCGAGATAGTGGAGGAGATCGGCGGTGGTATAGCCGGTGGCCTTCGTTTCAAGGCGGTACAGGTGGGCGGCCCTTCCGGGGGGTGCGTACCGGCGGAACTGGCGGAGACGCGGGTGGACTATGAGAGTCTGGGGGCAGTGGGGGCGATGATGGGGTCGGGGGGTCTGGTGGTTTTAGATGAGTCGGATTGCATGGTGGAGATCGCCAGATACTTTCTGGAATTTACCCAGAGCCAGTCCTGCGGCCAGTGCACTTTTTGCCGCGTTGGGACCCGGCGGATGCTGGACATATTGGAAAGATTGTGCGGGGGGCAAGGCAAGAGCAGCGACATCGAGGAGCTTGAGGGTCTGGGGCGAATGGTTCAGAAATCGAGTTTGTGCGGTCTTGGGAAGACCGCGCCGAACCCGGTCTTGTCGACCATCAGGTACTTCCGCGATGAGTACGAGGCCCACGTCGAGAAGCGTTGCGTCGTGGGTAAGTGCAAGGCGTTGATCAGCTACTCGGTGACGGATGATTGCATCGGCTGTACAGTCTGCGCCCAGCACTGCCCGGTGGGGGCGATCGAGTATCGGCCGTACGAAAAACACGAGATAAACGTGGACAAGTGCATTCGCTGTGGGAGCTGCAAGAACGTTTGCCCCGTAGATGCGGTGAAGGTTGAATAGCGATGCCGAGGTTGAGCATAGACAATCGCGAGGTCGAAGTTGATGGCGGCTCAACGATTCTGGATGCGGCCGAGAAGCTTGGGATCCAGATTCCGACGCTGTGCTTCTTGAAAGGTTCGGCGCCTTCGACGAGCTGTATGGTGTGCGTGGTGAAGGTGGCGGGCAGCAGGAGCCTTCTGCCGGCCTGCGCGACCGTGGCCGTGGATGGGATGAGGGTGGAGAGCGACTGCGAGGAGGTTTTGGAAGCGCGGAAGGCTGCGCTGGAGCTGCTGCTGAGCGACCACGTGGGGGACTGCATGGGGCCGTGCCAGATTGCGTGTCCTGCTCGGATGAATATCCCGCTGATGATCCGGCAGATCGCGGGGGGGCGGCTGCGGGATGCGATCGCGACAGTAAAGCAGGCTATCCCGCTGCCCGGGGTGCTGGGGTGGATATGTCCGAAGCCCTGCGAGAAGGTTTGCAGGCGGCGTATATTTGACGAGGCTGTTTCGATTTGTCTGTTGAAAAGATACGTTGCGGAGGTTGATTTGCGGTCGGATAGGCCATATCTGCCGGAGTGTAAAGCTGCGAGGGGTAAGCGGGTCGCGGTGGTCGGGGCTGGGCCGGCAGGGCTGGCTGCAGCCTACTACCTGCGGCAGGAAGGCTTTGCGTGCACCATTTTCGACCGGTACGACGCGCCGGGCGGGGCGCTGCGCTACGAGGTGGGGCAGGATAGACTGCCACGGGAGGTTCTGGATGCGGAGACCGCGTTTATCAGGAGATTGGAGATCGAATTCAGGGGCCGGACCACGATCGGTAAGGACCTATCAATACGAGAGTTGCTCAAAAACTTCGATGCTGTTTTCCTGGCGATAGGCAAGATGGAGTCGGGTGAGATCGAGCGGCTGGGGCTGGAAGCGGTCAGCAGCGGGGTCGCCGTGGACCTGCGTACCTACCAGACCGGTATTGAGGGGGTTTTTGCCGGCGGGGGCGTGGTACGTAACCGGCGGTTGGCGGTCCGGGCGGTGGCCGACGGGAAGGAAGCCGCGGTTTCGATAGGTCAATACCTCTTGGGGGCGGCGGTAACGGGGCCGAAACGAGTGTTTAATACGCGGATGGGCAAGCTCAAAGATGGTGAGCTGGAGGTTTTTCTTCGCAGTGCAAGCGAGAGGGATCGGGCCAGACCGTCGGGAAAGGGTGGTGGTCTTAGCTCGCAGCAGGTTTTGGAGGAGGCTGGGCGGTGCCTGCACTGCGACTGCCGGAAGGCGGATGAGTGCAAACTGCGGCGGTATGCGCAGGACTATACGTCCAGAGCGGGGCGGTATGGTGGGCCCCGTCGGTTGTTCAGCCGGGAGCTGACACATCCAGAGATAATCTACGAGGCGGGCAAGTGCATAGGGTGCGGTATCTGCATCCGCCTTGCCGCCGAGGCGAACGAGGAATTGGGGTTGAGTTTTGTGGGTCGTAGTTTTGACGTGAGGGTAGCGGTTCCTTTCGGTCGCTCACTTGGAGAGGGACTGCGGAAAGTGGGCCGCAAATGCGCGGAGGCCTGTCCGACGGGGGCACTGGCGATACGGGACTGAGGCAGTTGTGCGTAGAATTGGCGTGGGGTTCTGGTGGCCGACGGGCCAGCTGGGCGGGAGCCGGCGGCAGAGGGGACGTGGTTTGAGAGGGGATTTTCGGTGTTTTGACGGGGGTGATGCGGGATGCGGAAAAAAGGTTGCGTGGCCGGCCCGGGTGTTGTAACATCCGGGCAACTTGGCGGTCAGGGTGCAGCGGTGGATAGGCATTGCCAAGGGTTTACAGCGGCCCGAGCGATTTGCCGTGTACAGGGTTTTGAGGCAAAGTTGAGGAAGTAGGAGCTGGAAAATGGAGAGGTATCTTTATCTTCTTTTGTTCCCGGAGTCACTGGTCATCTCGATGCTCGGTCCGTCTGAGTTTGGGGCATATCTGGCAACGGGCACCAGGAAACGTGCGCGGGAACAAGCGATGTTTTTCGAGTTGAAGGAAGGGTTTGAGAGCGACTACTTCGAGCTGGCCAAGGCGGAGGCGGCGTGTGTGCCGCACGAGGACGGCCGGCCGAAGCACTCGGTGTATGTTTCGACGTATCGGGTTCTGGAGAATGTGGGTTTGGAGGCGTTGGGGGATTTGTGGCTGGTGACGCGTGATGGTCGGGGCTTGCAGCTGAAGTGTTCGGAGCCGCCGAACCGATTCGATGGTGAATACCATCTGTACCAGGAGCTGTGCCCGGTGCATCCGCTGATAGCAAGCAGGCTGGATGCGCTGGATTTCTGCCGGTTCATCACGGATCCTGCGGTGACGGTGTCGGTTCCGAGGATTTGCTTCGTGGAGCTGGATTTGGCGGGGCTGGCACATGATCCCGCCTGCGGGGACGCGGCCAACCTGCCTTACGAGAATATCCAGCACATACGGGATTGCCTGTTGGAGCTTGCCACCAAAGGCAAGACGACCAAGACGGTGAACCGGATTCAGCGTGAGTACATACCGTATCGCTGCGTCAAGAGCGGTTTTTTCGTGGGGGACCAGGGTGGAGTGGCGTATTATCCATTTCCGTCGCTGGAGGAGATGGAGCGTGAGCACCACTACTGGTGGCGATCAGCGGTTTCGGGTTGAGGGCTGGTGGAGCGGTGCGGTCACCGGCTGGTGCGGGTGAGCCAGTATTTTTCGATCTGCTCGAGGGACTTTCCCTTTGTTTCGGGGACGAGTGCGCGGACGAAGAAGAACAGGACCGCGCAGAAGGCGGCGTAGAGCCAGAATGGGAAGGCGTGGTGGAACTTTTCGAGGAGGTATTTGTTCGCGTCCATCATAGGGAAGGTCTGGGAGACGATGTAATTGGCGACCCAGAGGCAGACGGTTGCGATGCCCATAGCCCTGCCTCGGATTCTCGTGGGGAATATTTCCGAGAGTATGACCCAGGTTACGGGTCCGACCGAGAGGGCGAAGCAGGCGATGTAGCCGAGGATAAAGAGCAGCAGCCAGAGTTCGGTTCTGCCGAGGTAGGCAGCGAGGCCCATTGCGGTGAGGCAGAGGCCCATTCCGGCCGAGCCTATCATCATCAGGGGTTTTCGTCCGAGGCGGTCGACGGTCCAGATAGCGACGACGGTAAAGCTGAGGTTGACGGCTCCGACGATGATGGTCTGGAGGAGGGCTGCGTTTGTTTGCGAGCCCATTTTCTTGAAGATTTCGGTTCCGAAGTACAGGAAGACGTTGATACCGGTCACCTGCTGGAGGACGGCGAGGGCGATGCCAATGACCAGGACGATGCTCATACCGGGGGCGAGGAGCTGGCGGATAGAGCCTGATTCCTGGGCGATGGCGTCCTTGATTTCGGCCAGTTCGGTGCGGGCATAGTCGGGGCCGTTGACGCGCGAGAGGATCGCCAGGGCCTGGTCGTGGCGGTTTTGCTTGGCGAGCCAGCGGGGGCTTTCGGGGACGAGGAAGAGCAGCAGCAGCAACAGGAGGGCGGGTATGGATTCGGAGCCGAACATCCACCGCCAGCCGAGCTGCTGGTTCCAGCGATCGCTGCCCTGGAGGGCGATGAAGTAGTTTACGAAGTAGACGACCAGGAATCCGGTTATGATGGCGAACTGGTTGACCGAGACCATTCTGCCGCGGATTCTTGCGGGCGATATTTCGGCGATGTACATAGGGCTGGTTATGGATGCTGCGCCGACTCCTATGCCCCCGATTATGCGGAAGATTACGAACTGTGAGACGGTTTTAGGCAGGGCGGTGCCCAGGGCCGAGACGAGGAAGAGGACGGCGGAGAGGATGAGGACTTTCTTTCGTCCGAGCCAGTCGCTAAGGAAGCCTGTGAAGGCTACGCCGACTGCGCAGCCGAGCAAGGCACAGCCGGTTGCCCAGCCTTGTGCCTTTGGGGTGAGGGCGAAATGGGCCTTGAGCGGGCCGATCGCGCCGTTGATCACGCCGGTATCGTAGCCGAACAGCAGTCCTCCCAGGGCGGCTACCATACAAACCAGGAATACATATGTTGTACTGCCTTTGTTGGGATTTGAGAGGTTTTTGTTCATAGTGCGACCTCGGGGTTACTTGCCGATACGATAGAGGTTGTGGGCGGTACGGATGGGGAGGCGGGGGTCAGTGATGCCCGCCAGGGGCCGCGTCCGCCGAGCTTGGCCTGCCAGAGCTGCCGGCCGGTTTTTTGGTCGAAGCAGAGTGCGACGAAGTCTTTGGTGCCGCGAACCATAGAGGTGACGAGGACCCGGCCGTTAGAGATTATGGGGGTGGCGCCGCTCGGGCCCGGCGGGGGGGCTATCCAGGCGATATTTTCGGTTCGGCTCCAGGAGGCCGGCAGATTCTCCTCGTCGGTTGAGCCATTGAAAAAGGGGCCGCGCCACTGGGGCCAGTCGGTGGCGGAAGCGGGGAGCGTCAGCAGGATAATCAAGGTGATTATCGAGCATCTATGTGTGCGGCAGCTCATCTGCGTTGTCTTTTTGAACCGAGAATGCATAATTGAGTTCGAGTCGGTCGGAGGTGGTCACATTTTTTATTGTTTGCAATTTGCCAGGGCGTATTTCAAGGCCCAGTCGATGAACATTGCGTGATTGTTGTTCTTATAGGTGCCGTCCGGGTTTTTGCATCGGTTTCTGGCGAGCTTTATTCGTGGGGCGATCTGGCAGGCCTTGTCGCCGATACCCTGGATTTGACGTGCGGCGTGCAGGGCGACGGTTTCTCGTGGGTCATCGAGGCCGTCAGCGAGGACCTCAAGTGCGTGGTGGCACCGTCCGAGTTTGCAGAGGAGGCCGGCTGCTGCGAAGCGGACGTTGGGATGGGGGTCGGCCAGGGCCCTGGTCAGCGCGTCGGCTGCGGGTTCGGCCTTGTCTTGCAGGGCGGTTAGAGCGACGATTGCCCAGTACCTTGCGGCGGGGTCGCTGTCGGCCAGGAACCCGAGCATCTCGGGCAGCTTGTCTTGCGGGGAGCCTACAAGCTCGGCGGCAGCAAGGATATGCTTGAGGGGGTATTTGCGGGGTTTTTGAGCGACCTGATAGGGGGTGGAACCTTTTGAGCGGATGTGCATTTCTGCTTCGGGCATAAAGCCGGTGTCGCGGGTCTGGATGATCCAGTCGCGGAGGGCGCGGCGCATTTTCCGGAGGATGGGGGTGTGTTGAGGCGAGTCGGCGAGGTTGTGTATTTCGTGGGGGTCGGTTTGGGTGTCGTAAAGCTCCTCGACGGGCTTGGTGGGCAGCCACCAGGATTTTTGCGGAGCGGTAAGGTTGCCTGTTGCGGCGACGCGGCGGAGCTCCTGCATAATCTCGGCCCTGTCGGGATACTCGCTGGGCTGGATATACGGGAGGTGTGGCATAAAGTTGCGGATGTACTTGTATCGGGCGTCGCGGACACATCGCTGGAGTTCGTAGACCTCATCGACCCGGCTGGAGGCTCCGAATATGTATTGTCTTGGTGCCGAAGCCCGTGGGCCGAGGAAGGGGGTGCCCTGCATATAGGTCGGGATGGGCAGGCCGAGGAGGTTGAGCACAGTGGGGGCGAAATCGACGAAGCTGACGAGTCTGTCGGTGGTGCTGCCGGGTTTTGCGGGGCTGAGGTGTTGGTATCGGTGGCCGAATCGGACCATCAGGGGGACGCGGAGGCCTGTATCGTAAAGCGTTCGCTTGAAGCGCGGCAGCCCCATACCGTGATCGGAGAAGAAAAAGACGATCGTATCGTCGGTCAGGCCGTCGGCCTCGAGCTGGGCAAGTAAATCTCCGACCTGGGTGTCCATATACGTGATAAGGTCATAATAGCGTGCCCAGATTTTACGTATCAAGGGGGTGTCGGGGTAGAAGGGGGGCAGGGCTATCTTTTGGGGGTCGTGGCGTTCTTCGGGTTTGAGCTTCGAGCGGTATTTTGCGAAGAATTCCTGGTCGGATCCGTTGATCTGTCCCTGGTGGGTGGAGGTGAAGTTAAAGACGCTGAAGAAGGGTTTTCCTGGCGGGCGATTCCGCCAGTGTGCGGTATGGCTGGATTCGTCCCAGAGGCCGGTGTCGGTGAAGTTGTAGTCTTTCTTGTAGTTGTTGGTGCAATAGTAGCCGGCGGCGCGGAGGAGCTGGGGGAAGCACTTGATCTTTCGCGGGAGCTTGACGTTGGAGCGGAGGTGCTGGGTTCCGAGACTGGTTGCGTAGATTCCGGTGACCAGTGCGGATCTGGCGGGTGCGGATACCGGGGCGGTAGCGAAGGCTTTTGTGTAGCGTATTGCGTTGGCGGCGAAGGCGTCGAGGTTGGGGGTGTGGGCGTAGCGGTTGCCGTAGCAGGCGAGATATTCGGGGCTGGTATCCTCGCAGGTGATCCAGAGGATATTGGGTGTGTCTTTCGGGGTACGTCTGGTCAGGCGCGAGTCGGTAGGCGCACAACCGGGGAAGGCGAGGGTGGAGGCGTACAAGCCGGCTGCCTTTAGGAGGTCACGACGCGTAGGGATATTCGGTTTCACCTGTTGGTCCTCCGTGATCGTGCTTTAGATTTTGGTTCGAGAACAAGGTTTTTTGATGGTGCCTTAAACGTTTCTTCCGAGGGCCCTGAACATCGCCAGGAGATTCTCGACCGGCGTGTTGCACTGGATGTTGTGGATGGTGTTAAAGACGAAGCCGGGGGTTTTGGTGAATATCTGGAGCCGCTGCTGGACCTGGCGATGGACTTCGTCGGGGGTGCCGAAGGGCAGGGTCTGCTGGGTATCGACGCCGCCACCCCAGAAGACGATCCTGCCGCCGAACTTTTCGACGAGGTGGTGAGGGTCCATTCCGGCGGCGGAAGTCTGGACGGGGTTGAGGATATCGAAGCCGGCCTCTATGAAGCCTTCTATCAGAGGCTCGCAGCCTCCGCAGCAGTGCTTCATGGTTTTCCAGGTGGTGTTTGCGTGGATCCAGTCGTTGAGTTTTTTGCTGTAGGGCAGATAAAGCTCGCGGTAGGTTTCGGGGCTGCAGAAGAGGGTGTTCTGCGCGGCGAGGTCGGTTCCGTCGAGGAAGACGACGTGGATTTTGTCGCCGACGGCCTGGTGGATGAGGTTGAGGTTTTTGACGGCGATTTCGGCCTGGGCGGCGAAGACGTCCTTGATGTACTGTGGGCGGGTTAAGGTGCTGATGTACCACTCCTCGATGTCTCGGATTCCCTTGGGGTCTTTGAGCCAGGGGGCGGGGACGAGGGCGATGTCGCCGAAGGCGGTGCCGGCGAAGCTGGCGGCGATGGCCAGGTCGGTATTTTCGTAAAGGTCGGCGGCGGCCCGCTCGTAGTATTTGAGGTCCTCTTCGCTGATAGGCGTGAACTCTTCGAGGTTGTCGGCGGGGTCGAGGTTTGTCTGGTCGATGGGTTTCTGGCGTATGATGGAGTCGAAGTAGTAACCGCCCTTTGGCATTTTTGCGGAGGGTGGGGCGTCGGTATCACCCTGGGGGTACATAAGGATGTCGCCGTTTGGTTCGGGGTTTGTGTTGAAGGCGGCGGGGACGAGGCACTCGGTGCCGTCGAACGTGCGCCATCGTTTCCAGCCTGTGTTTTTGAAGCCGAACATATTCTTAGGCGGGGGGAGGTGGACCACGTCGATATCGAGTGCCTCTCGGAGGTCGGCGGCGACTTCCCCGAGCATCTGGTAGGGCTCTGTGACCTTCACAGGCTCTGAGGTATCGAGTCCGAGGGCCTGGCGTAAGCTGGCGACGACGCTGACGTGTGCCCCTGAGCAGGGAGTTCCGCCGAGGTCCAGGGGGACCCGGTCGACAGGCTGGAAGTTGAGCGTTCTGAGCACCCTTTCTCTGCCGGTGATGGTTTTTTCGTGGCCGGGCTTTGCGGTCATAGTGTATCTCCTGAAACGACGTTTCCGGACGTATCAGCGGACAGGGCAGGTGCCGGCCGATACGTTCGGTGGTATTTTACCGGCAAGCGGGCGCCAATGCAAAAGATAAGCGGGGCGGCAACAGGATTGACATTCGGGACGTGGGGGCGGTAGAATGCGGTTTGAATAATGATGGAATTGTCGTCGGCCGTACCCGGTGGTGGGGTCCGGGGTGGGGCCTGAGGTGTGGAAAGACGGGGGCCGGGAATGCTTGTCGGTGTGTTGAGAGCCCAGCTACATATGCAGGGGATAACATCGCTCAAGGCCAAGAGGAGCATCGTGAAGGGCCTTGTGGGCAGGCTCAAGAGCAGGTTCAACGTGTCGATTTCGGAGGTAGGCCAGCAGGACAGCAAGAGCAGCGCGGTGGTGGGGATTGCGATTGTCTGCAATGACGGGCGTTTTATCGACCAGCAGTTCGACAACATCATCACTTTCATGCGGAACGACGGCCGATTTTACCTCGGTCAGGTTGAGCGGGAGACATTTTCGTAGTTGGGTCGGTCAGAGCAGGTCCGTTATGTCATAGATGCGGATTTGGCGATTTTTGGTGAGTGATTTTTTCGTGGCGACCGTGATTACGTCGCCATCGAGGCTGTAGCCGATCTGGTCTGGGTGGCTGGCGACGGCCATCAGGAGCAGGTTGAGGGCCGTGTTGAGGGGGAGATCGGATATGCCGTCCATACGTATGGGGGTCTGGGGGTCTATTCCGGCGTAGTCGTAGAGGTCTCGCCAGAGGACAATCAGGGGCAGCGGGGGGTCGATGGAGTTTTTGAGGTCGTCGATGGCCTGGCCGAAGGTCGTGTTGCGGTCCCAGCGTGAGAGGTCAACGGGCAGTTGGAGCTGTCTGTGGAGAGGGGTCGGTTTATTGCGGGGCCGAATGTGGGGTTGAGGGCGGCTGTGGCCGGTTCCGGCGGCGGGTGGAAGTGGTTTGGAGTCGGTGGCGGCGGGTGGGGTGGGGAGGTTCAGGCTGCAGAAGGTGGGGCCGGGTGTTTTATTCTTGTGAGATTTTCTTGTTTTGAGGAGCCTTAGGATACTGCGGGCGGCGTCGTGCGGCGGGGCCAGGCTGGAGAGGCCCTTGGATGGCGGTTGTTTTGAGGCTGGCGGCTCGGGGCCGGGGGATTTTGGGGTGAGGTACTGGCGTGTGGCCTTATCGGCGGTGTCGGGCCAATCGCGCGGGAGCGGGATGGTTACCTTGCCCGTGGCGGCCCACTCGGTTCCGCGGAGCATCAGGGCCTGCCAGGCGGTGTTGCGGATGGTCTTTTCGTCGTGACCAAGGATATTATAGAAGCATCGCCCCTTGCCGAAGGTCGTGCAGATAACGACCGGCTCGTTTCTGCCGGAGCCTCCGGTTTGCTTTGAGGAGAAGGCCTTGCAGAGGACGCGGATATTCGGCTGGGTACCGACGCGGTGCCACAGCTCGTCGCGAATCCAGAAGTCGGGCACAGCGGCGGTGACGGGGTGGTTGGGATCGAAGACGGTGACTTTGAAGGTGTGGATACGGCCGTGGCCGGTGGTCCCGCGTTTCCAGGTTGCGCCGACTATCCGCTGGTATTCGGGCCAATTGTGGAAGGTGGCGCTGGCGGCGTGGAAGAGGACGAAGCCCTTGCCGTTCGCTATAAAGTCGAGGAATGCCTTCTCTACGGCGGGGCCCCAGGGTCTGTCGTTGACGTTGGGCCAGGCGGACCAGTTACTGACGATCACGTCGTATTGGTCGAGGAATTCGGCGGTGCATACGGTGGGGTCCTCGGTAAGATCGACGCGGAATCGGGCGCTGTTGCGATACATCCTGACCAGGGGCGGGGTCGTTCGGCGCCAGTTGTGGTTATTGCGGCCGGTGAGGATGAGCAGGCGGAGTGGTGGGGGTGCGGCCGGCCGGGTCGGGGCGGAGGCGGCAAAAGCGGAGGATACGAGGGCCAAGAAGAGCGGTATAAATCTTTTCAGTGACGTTGTTATTAACTTCATAAGAGATCCTGCGGTGAAGAGACGGGTGGGGACGGGTTTAGTTCAGTCTGCCGGCGGTCCAGAGGATCGCCCGCGATAGGAGCTTACGGTAGTTTGGATTTGTATATGCGCTAGCGTCGTGGCCGAGCTGTATGCCGCAGATTCTGGCCCTGGCGAATTTTCTGGTCCAGGCGATGGTGGTGTCACTGTCGGGGTGGTTGGTTGTAAGCAGGACGTGGTTGTCTTTTTCGAAGTCGCAGTACTTGTAGGCCTCGTCGTGGATTTTGAAGTCGGCCAGGCCGCGGGTTATCGGGTGGGAGGTATCGGCTACACGGATTTGCATATCGACGTCGTGCTTGTAGGTGCTGGTGCGGTGTTGTTTGCCGATTTGGTTTGCGGGTTTGAGGTAGTACTTTGCGCCGCAGATTTTTTTGAATTCCGGCCAGTCCTGGAAGGCGCCGAGGTTGTGGTGCAGGCAGACCAGGCCGATGCCCCAGTCGAGGAGCTGCTTGAAGTTTTCTCGGCGTTTAGGGGAGATTTCCTGGGTCATATTGTACATCACGAGGACGTCGTAGTCCCAGTTGGCGATATCTTCGAAGATTTCGCTGTGGTCTTTGAGCTGGATTTCTGTGAACTTCAGGTTTTTGAAGGACAGGAACATATCGCGGAAGGCCTTGCGTTGGAAGCCGTGGCCACCGGTGAGTACGGCGACCTTAAGTGGGCCGGTCGACCTGGGGGGGAGGGGCTTGACCATAAGATTCTTGAAGTAGACGAGGCTTTTTGGGTCGTGGCCCTGGAGTGCGAAGGTGCCGCTGGAGATTTTTCGGCCGGGGAACTTGGGAGCTTTGAAGCCTGGCGGCTCGGTCCAGGAGGCGGTGGGACGGCCGTTGACCTTGACGGTGATTGTGCTGCCGCGGACGATGATGTGCAGGGTGAACCAGCGGCCATCTTCGACGGGGGACTTGCCGAGGATGTCCTTGACGGCGTAGATTCCGCCGGTTTTCCTGGGGCCTTTGTGGGTGTTGTTGATCTGGATCTCATAGCCTTTAGAGGGCCAGCCTTTTTCCTGGTATGCCGTGTGGAAATAGATTCCGGAGTTGGAGCCTGGGGTGGTCTTGACGTCGGCCTTGAATTCGAAGTTGCGGAAGTTGGCGTTCTGGACGGGGCCGACGTAGAAGAGGTGCGAGCGTGGGCCGTTGGCTACGATGGTGCCGTCGCGGACGCTGAAGGTTTGCTTGTTTTCGCTGGGTTTCCAGCCGGCCAGGCTTTTGCCGTCGAAGAGACTTATCCAGCCTGATTCGTCAGCGGAGCCCTGGCGAGCTGGGGTGGGGCCGGCGATACAAAAGACGGCGAGGATGGTCAGTATGGGGACGAGTCTCTTAGACATTGGGTTTTCTCCTAAGATTGTTTTTAGTTTGAGGCCGAGGCCGCGGAGGCCGGCGACTGAGATTATCGCTTATCAGGCTTTACCGGGCAAGTATCAGAGTATCCAGGGCGCCCTCATTGCGCGTTTGAGCATGCGGTTGGCGGTATCATTGTTGACGAATTGCTCTTTGTTGGGGTCCCAGCGGAGTTTTTGTTCCAGTCGAATGGCGATATCGCTTATATGGCAGAGTATATCGCTCTGGACGGAGTCATCGATGTGGGCGACGGTACTGGACCTGGTCTTGACGCAATCGAGGAGGTTGCGGACGTGATTGTTGCTGACAGGCAGGTGGATTTCGCCGGGGCCGAACTCGGTTTTGAGCAGGTCTTTCGGATGAGCGCTGATACCTGCCCTGTTGACGTGAACCCATCCGTCGCTGCCCTCGAAGACCGTGCCGTGGCTGGTGATCTTTCCATATTTTTGTTTCCATTCTTCCCTGCAGGGCCAGCCGGTGAAGTTGAGTGTCAGGCCGCTATCGTACTTGATAACGACGTCCCAGTTGAGGGCTGTATCACAGACTCCGTTTGTGGGCCAGGTGGCGTTACCCTCGATGGTGAGGGGGGTTCTGACCAACTGGCCGGCACCCCAGAAGGCGATGTCGATCGGGTGGATACCCCAGCCAGCGATAAAGCCGAGGGCATAATCTGAGACGTACCACCAGATCTTGTTCAGGCAGCGGTCCTTGGTGTAGGGTGTGTATGGTGCTGGACCGAGCCACATATCGTAGTCGAGCCATTCGGGCGCGGGAACGGGCGTAGGGTCTCCGCCCTGGCTGCTTCCTGGCGACCAGACATTGATCGTGTGGAGCTTTCCGAGCCTGCCGTTGAGGGCGAGCTCGCAAGCGAAGCGGAAGTTCCTGCCGGATCGCTGCTGGGTTCCGAACTGGAAGACTCGGCCGTAGCGGTGGACGGCGTCGCGGAGGGCCTGGTCCTCGACGAGGCTGAGTCCCATAGGTTTTTCGAGGTAGACGTCTTTGCCGGAGCGGACGGCGGCGAGGGCGGTGAGGACGTGCCAGTGGTCGCAGGTTGCCGAGAGTATGACGTCGATGTCGTCGCGTGCTGTTAGTTCTCTGAAGTCGTGGTAGGCCTTGCACCCGGTGGAATTGTAGTGGTCGTTGACGATTTTCTGGACGAGTTCGCGGCGGGTGCTTTTGAGGTCGCAGATGGCGAGGACCTGGGCGTCCTTTTGGGCAAGGAAGTTCCGCATTACACCGGTGCCCCGGGCTCCGACGCCGACGCAGCCGACGGTGATTCGCTCGCTCGGGGCGAGGTTGCCGGCGTTACCGAGGGCGGAGGATGAGACTATGTAAGGGAAGGCGAGTGTTCCTGCGGTTCCGGCGAGGAAGTTGCGTCGTGTAATCTTGCCGGTATTTGACATTGTCTATCTCCTTCGCAGTTCAAGGTTTGCTTGTGGTTTGATTACAGCTGCCACGGGCTTCGCATCGGCCGGGTGAGCATCCGATTGGCCTGTGGGTCGTTGACAAATTCTTCTTCAAGGGGGTCCCATTTCAGTTTTCGTCCGATTCGCATTGCGATGTCACTGAGCTGGCAGAGGGTGTCGGAACGGACGGCGACCTCGATCGGGGCGACGGTTTCAGCGCGGGTCTTGACGCATTCGAGGAAGTTTTGCTGGTGGTGGTTGCTGAGGGGCAGATGGACTTCGTCGGGTCCGAGGGGTTTTTCGAGGAGCCATTTTTCGCTGGCGGCGGGCTTTCCTCCGAGGTGCTCTTCCTTGACGAAGACCCAGCCGTCGGTTCCCTCGAATTTGACGCCGAGGGGATTTCTTTTTCCGTCGGTAAAGCGCATTACGACGCCGTTTGCCCAGAGGAGATTGACATCCCAGCCTGTGGCACAATCGCAGAGGCCGTCGGTCGGGAACTCTCCGGTGCCCTCGACCTCAACCGGCCCGGTTCGGTCGGTACCGTTGCCCCAGGTTGCGATGTCGATGGTGTGGATGCCGCAGCCGGCGATAAAACCGAGGGCGTAATCGCTGATGTGAAACCAGTGACTGTTGTTGACGCGGTTGGCGGTGTAGGGGGCATAGGGGGCGGGGCCAAGCCAGAGGTCGTAGTCGATCCAGTCGGGAACGGGCATCGGGGGGTAATTTTCCGAGGCACGGCTGTAACGGGAAGCGACGGTGATCTTCTTGAGCTTTCCGATTCGGCCGCTGCGGACGATCTCGCATACAAACCGCGAATTTCTGCTGGAGCGTTCCTGGGTTCCGAATTGAAAGACACGATTGTAACGGTTTACCTCGCGACGGAGGGCCTTTCCCTGTTCGACGCTCATACCGAGCGGCTTTTCGCAGTAGACGTCCTTGCCGGACCGGACGGCTTGTAGTGCGTGCAAGACGTGCCAGTGGTCGGTGGAAGCGACGACGACGGCGTCGATGTCGGGGCGTGCGCAAAGCTCGCGGAAGTCGAGGTATGCTGTGCAGCCGGCGGAGCCGTAAGCATTGTTGACGGTTTTCTGGGCTCTTTCGCGGTTGGGCTGTTTGACGTCACAGACGGCGAGGACGTGGGCGTCTTTGAGGTGGAGGAAGTTGCGCAGCAGGGCGCTGCCGCGGCCGCCGGTTCCGATGAAGCCTAACGTTACGCGCTCGCTGGGGGGCGGGTTGGCGGCCTTTCCGAGTGCCGAGGCTGTGATGAAACAAGGCAGAGCGATTGCGCCGGCGGTGGCACCTGCGGCGTTGGCCAGGAATTTGCGGCGTGAAGTATTTATTGCAGTTTTCATAGTCGAGCTCCTTGGATCAGGTCGGTCAGCTGGGCGGCCAGGTCTGGGCCGGGGCCGCGTTCAGCCAACAAGAGTGTAAGAAGAGAGCGCGTGGGCGTCAATGCAAAAACATACGTACGTGGCCGGCGGTCGGGTGGGCTGATAAGGGTGCTTGTCGTAAGAAGAGGCGGCGCCGGGCAGGGCGAATCGGCGGGGGGTTAGAAGCTGTACCGCAGGGCGGTGTAGATGTTGTCGTTGTTGGTGAACTGGCCGAAGAAGGTATGCGGATAGTCGCCGAAGAATATGTTGGCGCCGAGCTCCCAGGAGAGATTGTCGTTGAGTTTATAATGGATGTTGGGGCGGAGATGGGCATCCTTGTCGGAGGGGGAATAGTAGGTGAACAGCGACAGTCTCAGATTCTGGTTCATCAGGAGTTTTGTAAGGCGTATGGTGGTCAGATGGCGATAGTGGTCGCGTGCGGGCCCGGAGGTCAAGGTCCTTTTGTAGGCGTGGAAATCGAGCATCTGCTCGAGATAGTATTGGAGGCCCATTGTAAAATCCCTGCCGATTTCCTGGGTGTAGCCGAGGAGGTATCGCATTTCGGAATTGTTGACGAGGTTGTTCTTGCCGCTCGTATCATCGGTCGAATCGTAGTATCCGACCTCGATGTTGGCGATGCCAGGTCCAGCGGCGCCTCGTAGGCTGGCACCATAGACGTTGAGGTCGGGGAACTGTGCCTGGTTCATTGGGGCGTTCTGGCCGGCGGGGCTTTTCCAGAATCCGTGATAGGCGTACAGGGCGGTCTCGTAGTTGTTGATATTCTTGTAGAGGCGCAGGGCGATCTCGTCGTCGGTGAACCATCGGTCTGGACGGTCTGTGTGCACGATCGCGTTGTTGCCGGCCAGGCTTGCACTCGGTGAACTCCAGTATGAAAGGCGTGTCCCGTCGATATGCCGGTCGGGATCGAATTGGGGTGTATATACTATATCGAGGTTGGCCCAGTCGCCGAAGAGGCTTACCTTGACGGCGTCTGAGGGTGCTTTTAAGTATTCGTCGTCTCTGCCTATGAAGAAGGACTGCCAGTCTTTGGGGAAGAGGTCATTGATGAATATGAGGTCGCCGGTTCCCCAGGTGAGTATCTGCCGGCCGATCTTCAGGTCCATAAAGTCGAACGGCCTGAGAAAAACGTTGGCTTCGCGCAGGTCGAAGTCGCCCTGCTCTTCGACCAGATCGCCGTACACGTCGCCCTTGACCCGGATATCGCCCCAGTCCAGATAGGAGTAGAGGTCGATCTGGAGGCGGTTCTCCATAATGGACATATCCTTTGCGAACTTGTCTTTGCGGGTCCGGTAGCCTGCCCGCATTTCGTAGAAGCCGTGCGTTTCGATTGGCGGCAGTCTGAGCGAGGGGCTACGGTCTGCGTCCTTGGCGGTCGCGGTTTCCGCTGGAAAAGGAGCAATTGCAAGACCAGCCATCAGCAACAGTCGAGCAACTTTCTCTGCCGATTTCATCTGAGCGCCTCGCGCGGGGGCCTGCGCAGGTATCTTTCCGTAAAGATTCTATCGTTGAGATTGATATTGTACTGGATGTTGGTGAATTCCATTTCGGTCTTGCTCTGCTTCTTGAGGTCGCGGACTTCCGATTTGACTACGGTGTAAAAACCCTGAATTTTCTCGACGTTTTTGGATTCGATGATTCGGTAGAGTTCGTTTTGCTTGTCATAGAATTCCATCTTCATCGGCACAAAGGTGTTGCGGTCGATGGCGACGGTGAAGTAGTTGAACTCGACCGTCTCAGGCTTTTTGGGGACATTCTTGATCACGTAGTACTGCTCGGTGGTTTCGAGCAGTTCGTGTGTATCTTCTTCGAGGCTTCTGCCTGAGACGTCCTCGTAGAGGAAGTCGGAGCCGACGAAGCTGGTTCGTTTGTCGCTGGCTGCGATCCGCTTGACCAGGTCGAGGGCCGGCATATAGAGCCAGCGGTCGTCGTCCTTGTCGAGCCGGTTGTGCTTGTGGACCATATAGGTCATTCTACGGACGTCGGCGGGGCGGTGGAAGTAAACGAAGTACTTCTGGTCGCCGCCGTCCTTGACGTCTTTGCGCAGGATAACGAACTCTCGCTGCCGCTTGTTGCCGTTCTTGTCGGTGATGACCATTTTGACCTTCGCCTTGCCGTCGTCGCCTTGATAGTATGCGACGAGGTTGGCCTTGTTGACGATGGTCTGGACGTCGAGTTGTTCGTCGGCGGGCAAGGGTTGATTCTGGAAGCCCAGGCTCAGTGCCACTGTCAGGATTATCAGGGTTCTCATTTTAGACCTCGCTTTCCTGGAGAATTCAGGCGTCTGTGATAACGAGTTTTGTGGGTATTGTCATCATCGGACAGTAATTGGTAAATGTGGACTGCAAGAGATTCAGGCCTACGAAACCCGTGAGAAACAGCCAGTAGATCGAGTGAGAGCGTGCCAGGGCGGCGGTGGAGGCCTATATCGACTTCTACAACAATGAACGAATCCACTCGGCTTTGGGCTATCTGACACCGCACGAGTATGCGGCTGCGCATAACACCCTCGCCGCCGCATAAAACTGTCTCGATTTCAGGGGAGCACTAGGCCTCCCTGCACAGCCTATCTACTTTTCTTGTGGTCGCAATGGTTATATACGCAGGCTAACAGTTTGATTACGTTCTTATTCTCAATGCGATAGTACACCTTCGCCCCTTCGCGTCTGCAGGCGAGCACGCCTTTGTCTTTCATCATATTCAGTTGTTGGCTCGTGATAGACTGTTTCTCTCCCAGCGTCTCGGCTATCTCGCCGACACTCATCTCGTCGGCGACCAACAGATCAACGATTTCCAGCCTTGTGGGGTGCGCGATTGCCTTTAGGACTTGTGCAACGCGTTGTGCAATTTCTTTGTCCACTTCAAAGGCCTCGTACAAATTAGGATATTAGTATATGGTAATATACTGGTAGGAGTGTGTGATGTTCGCAGCAAAAAATATTTTCTTAACGGCAGCCTGGAAAGGGGCTTAACGATCCTCAGGACCAACAAGTCGGGGGCGTTCCGGGTGGAGACGGTGGTCAATTTGAGTGACAGAGATAAGCGGCAAGAGCGGGACATTGGTAAGTTGCTAAGCGTGTAAGGGCTGATAATATCGGCGTTTTTTTGTCAGAAATTCGCGTCTACGTATTTTTTTTGTTCTTGACAGGCGTCAGGGCGGTGGTTAAAGTAGGCCGAGAAGGCAATTTGGTGGGGACAAGTATCAAAAGGATTTGGTGAAAGACGAGGAATGGATAAGATGAAGGATTTGTTCACCACCGGAGAGGCCGCGGAGATTTGCAAGGTAAGCCAACAGACAATAATCCGCTGCTTCGACTCCGGTAGGTTGGAGGGGTTTCGTGTCCCGGGTTCGAGATTTCGGAGGATTCCACGGCAGAGTTTGATCAAGTTCATGAAGGAGAACAACATTCCGCTGGATGCCCTTGATTCGGGCAAGCGGAAGGTTCTCATCGTGGACGACGACGCCGAGATAGTTGAGCTACTGGTGGACATTCTGCAGCGTGACGGCAGATTTGAGACCTATACGGCGTCCAGCGGTTATGAGGCGGGGATTGCGACAGAGAAGTTCCGGCCGGAACTGATACTTCTGGACTATATGCTGCCGGACGTAAACGGGAATGTGGTCTGTCAGACTATAAAGAGCAACCCGGAATTCGAGAACACGAAGATCATTATCGTCAGCGGGGTCGTGAGACAAGACGAGATCGACCGTCTTTTGCGTTCGGGGGCAGAGGACTTCATCAAGAAGCCCTTTACCGTTGCGGACATTACAACGAAGGTTTGTGCGGCGCTGAGGCTATAAGGGGTCGGCGAGGGCTGCTTTACGGTTCGCAGGGTGGTGGGGATCGGTCTTGCTCGCCGGTGTGGACGGCCATAACAAGGCAGGGATCGAGTTTGGGGTGGTGTATGGATACTATCAACATCTAAGGAGAGGTCGAGCGTATGGCCGATACGTCACGGGATGACCTGGCGGCCCGCCAGGTGGAGCTTGCCGTTAGCCGGCTCGAATCGCTTTGTGTGCTGCCGTGCGCGGCAGCACGTCTGTTAAGAAAGCTGTCGGAGGGGCGGTTTTCGCCCTCGGATTTGAATGAAATTATCGCTTCGGAGCCTGCGCTGCTGGCGAGGTTCCTGCGGCTTTTTGCGCAGGAGGGGGTGAGTTTAGGGGCCGGTGAGTCGTGGTTGGGCGTTGCACTTGAGAGACTGCCGGCGGAGGTTGTTCGAGAGGCGATTTTGTCGGTCGAGATCGCGGCAGAGGGGGGAAAAGACGAGAAACTCTCGCGGAAGGATCTGGTTCTGCACAGCCTTGGGGTGGCGTGTTGTGCGGCGAATATTGCGCGGATTTCGGGGTTTGGAGTGGATCCAAATGAGGCGTACTGCGCCGGTCTGCTGCACGATATGGGCAAGCTAGCGCTTCAGGATGTGATGCCGCGAAGCGTGGAGCGGATTGTCGAGCAGGCCAGGGCAACGGGCAGGAGCCTGCTGGATGTCGAGCGGGCGGAACTGGGGGTGGATCATTCGGTACTGGGCAAGCGTCTTGCGCGGCGGTGGCGGCTGCCGGGGGCGATAACTCTTGCGATCTGGCTGCATCACGGTAACACCGGGGCCATAAGGGCAGCGCTGGAGGAGGTGCGGACGGCCCAGATAGTGCAGCTTGCCGACCTGATTGCGCGTCGGAGTGGGGTTGGGCAGAGCGGCAGCGACGAGATGCCCGAGGGGGTCGAGAGCAAGGCTGATCTGCTTGGACTTGATATGGAGCAGCTCGATCGGCTTGCACGGGATCTGCTGAGTGAGGTTGCAGAGAAGTCGAATGTTCTCGGTGTGGATTCGGCGGATGCTTTATTAGAGTGCTGTCGGGCGGCCGGCGCGGTTGCGGCGGCTCTGGCGAGGCAGCAGAGCGAGATTGCTCGGGAGAACCGGGCTGTGCGGAGTGCGTCGAGCCATCTGGATTTTTTGACGGATTTTGTTACGAGTATCGACTCGGCCGCCGAGCCGATCGAGGTAGCCGAGAGCTTTGCGGTGCGGTGGCAGAGGTTCTACCAGACCGGGGCGGTGTGCCTGTACCTTGCGCCTTTGGGCGGAGAGAAGCGGGTCGATGCCATTGTTGTAGGCGGGTTGGGGCGGACAAGCCTGAGCTGCGTGGAGGCCCCGGATGGAAGCAGGGCCATACCGGAGGCGATAGCGGGTGGTTTTGCTATCCTCAATGCGCACGAGCATCTGGAGTGGCTTTTGGAGCAGCTGGACGTGGAGTTCGAAGCGGGCTCGGCGCGGCTGGTTCCCCTGCTTTGCGGCGGCAGGGCGGTGGGCGGGCTGGTTTTCGAGCTTCATTATCCGGGCGATGCAGCACTTTTTGAGGAGAAGTTCGAGCGGTCATCTTGCGTGGGTGGGGCGGTTCTGGGCATGGCACTGGCCGGCGCGAAGGAGCAGGACTTTGCGGAGCGGTTTGCGTGTGTTGTTTCGGATGGTCGGGTGGCTGGGGAGGTGCGCGAGGGGCTGGCCGAGGGAGCCGAGGGCCTCGAGGCGCTGGAGGAGATGGCGGCAGGTGCTGCCCACGAGCTGAATAATCCGCTGGCGGTTGTGTTGGGTCGTGCGCAGCTGTTGGCCGAGGCTGAGACGGATGCCAGGAAGAAAGAGGCGCTGGACGTGATTTGCGAGGGCGCCCGGGAGGCAGCGGCAATCGTTGAAGCGTTGATGGGTTACGCCGAGCCCCCGTCGCCGAGGCCAGCGCGGACGGACGTTGGACAGATGGTGGAGGAGTCACTGCAACTGGCGAAGCTCAAGACAGGCTCGGAGCACGTTAATATCCAGGTCGAGGTGGGTGAGGGTGCGCGGGAGGTATTCGTTGACTCTGGTCAGGTTGCCTCGGCGGTGGCGAACATTATAGCCAACGCGATAGAATCTTATGAGGGGCAGCTCGGGCCTATAAAGGTGAAGGCTGAGCGGGGCGGGGCGGGCGGAATGGTGAAATTGCAGGTAATGGATCTTGGGTGCGGGATGGATAGCGAGACTGTCCGGAAGGCGATGTTTCCGTTCTTCTCGGCGAAGGGTGCGGGTCGGAAGCGTGGGATGGGCCTGGCGTACGCTCGGCGGTTTTTGGAGATAAACGGAGGCAAGCTGGCTATCGAGAGCCGGCGGGGGACCGGGACGACGGCGACGATATACCTGCCGGCCGGGTAGGGTTATCGCGGAATGGGCGGTGGCGGCCGGGGTTCGGCGGGAGGGTGCTGTGGACTACGGGTTAAGGTTCGCAAGTGCGCGGGAGCGGGGGCTTTGTGCGTGGATAAAGAAATCGGGGAGCGACATCCTGTCGCTGCCCCTGGTTTTTGAAGGAGGATGAGAAGGTAATTTCTGGTTATACTACGCGACGGTCGGCCGGCTGTTCGCGCCGTGTAGAAATTTTTGGTTGGGAGCCGGATTCCGGGGATTGCGATGGCATCGCTGGCAATAGATGTGGTGTTGCTGCCGTCTAAAGAGATGATGGAGAAGGCTGTCGAGGCGAACAGGCGGCTGGCGGGACCCGGGGGAGGGGAGATAGTGCTGGATGAGCAGACGTGTTTGCCGCACGTATCGCTGGTGATGGGGTGTATAGAAGATGGCGATATTGAGGAGGTGGGGAGGATTTTGGAGGACAGTGCGGGAAGGTATCGGTGGGAACCGCTGAGGATTTCCGGGATTCATATCCAGACCAATTGGATGGGGCAGAAGATTTCGTCCTTCGAGATAGAAAAGACGGTTTGGCTGAGCCGGCTCCACGAGGAGCTTACGCTTAGATTGTCGCGGTACCTTAGCTACGAGGTGACGGAGGATATGGTGCTGGGGGCGGAGGTGAGCGATTCGACGCTTCAGTGGATCAGGGAATACGCCAAGAAGTCCAGTTTTGAGAGATTCTTTCCGCATATAACAATAGGGTACGGGGAGCTGGGGGATTTTGCATTTCCTCGGGAATTCAGCGTTTCGAGGCTTGCGTTGTGTCACCTGGGGAATCACTGTACCTGCCGGAAGGTTCTCTTGTCGGTTCCGGTCGGGGCTGGTGTGGGCAGATCAGGGGGGAAGATTTGATCAGGTGTGAGCTGTGGCGGCGGGAGGCTGGGGGGGCGGCGAGTCGGGTCCGGCGCTGGGCCTGTCGAAAATGCGTCATCCCAAGAGTGGTAGCATATATGCGTGGATGCTTTTTGTTCTGGAATTCGGATTTTGAAGATTGGGAATTGTGTGGAATTTAGGCTTTGAGACTATGGATTTTTCGCTCAAAAACGGAGTTTTCCGATCTGCCGGAGGCAGCAGGTAGGGCTGTAGTAGTGCGATACCAGCATAGGGTGGGCGGGCCGAATAAAAAAATCGGTGAAACTCTTGCGTAACGGTGCAGATTGCGGTATATTCGCGTGAAGACCCTGGTGGAGTTGCCGGGTATGTGTTGTCCACGGTGTTGGGGCACGGATTGTATGGGGTAACGGCAACCTGGAAAACGTAAACAACGTTAGATGGGCTTAATCCTTCTTGTTGTGTCGTTTTGCTATTCTATATCCGGGCCGGATTCGATCGATTAGGCTGTGTTTTGGTGTAGGGGGTCCAGCGGGATATGCCGCGTGTGGCCCGGGTGTGTTCGTGTTGGTTAATCCGGGGCAGTAGACTATGGAGATGAAGCGCCGCAAGTTCCTTGTGAGGTCGCTGAGTGGTGCGGGCAGTTTTTTGGTCGGGGCGTGCCTTGGAGAAAGCAAGCCGCGACGAATGACGTTCGGGCCTTACAGGCAGGTTCAGCTGGGCAAGACCAAGATAAAGACCTCACTGGTGGGTCTTGGTACGGGGATGCGCGGGTGGAAGAGAGAGTCGAACCAGACGCGGCTGGGCAGGGAGGGATTCAACGCCCTTGCGCGGGGCTGCTTTGAGCGTGGAATCAGGCTTTTTGATGCGGCGGACCTTTATGGGAGTCATTCTTTCCTGGCAGAGGCGCTGCGTGGGATACGGCGGGAAGATTACGTAATAGTGTCGAAGATCTGGTGGCGGAAAGGGGGTCTGCCGGAGGCGGAACGGCCGCCGGCGGACGTGGTTGTCGAACGGTTTTTGTCTGAACTGGAGACGGAGTACATCGACCTCCTATTGCTGCACTGTGTTGTCTCGGGGAAGTGGCCTGATGAGCTTGGTGATTATATGGAGACAATGGCGAGGTTGAAGAAAAGAGGGCTGATCCGGGCACACGGAGTTTCCTGCCACTCGCTGGAGGCGCTGGAGGCCTGCGTTAAGGAGCCGTGGGTTGATTCGGTGCATGCGAGGATAAATCCGTACGCGGTAAAGATGGACGTCAAGGACGTGAGGGATGTTCCGAAGGTAGCGGCGGTGCTGAAGGCTCTTCGGAGTCGTGGCAAGGCGGTTATCGGGATAAAGGTAATGGGGGAGGGGGTGTTCGGCGAGAGCGGTGAGAGGCGTGATTCGTCGATCAGGTACGTTCTGGAGTCGGGCTGCGTGGACGCGGTAGTCGTGGGCTTCGAGAAGATAGCAGAAGTGGATGACTTTGCGGCGCGTGTGCGCAAAGTCGAGACGACCGGTACAGGAAGCCGGACGAAAGCGTTGCAGCCGGCTCGGGAAATATAATCTTCAGAAGGAGGTAATCGTGAAACTGAACCAAGACTTTACAATGGCTGTCCAAACTGTGCAGTTTCTCAAGCGGCGGAGATCCAACAACTACATCCAGGCCGGCGAGATTGCCAAGGCACTGGATTTCTCTGTGGGTTACCTGCAGAAGGTGATCCAGACGCTGAGCAAGCACGGGATCGTAGAATGCAAGCGCGGGCGGATCGGGGGTGTGCGGCTCAGGCCGAGAGTCGTGACGCTGCTTGATCTTTGGAACGTGACCTGCGGTGAGCTGGACGTGGCTGATCCACCTGTTGCGGCACTGAAAAAGCCCTTGAAGGTATTCTCGGATGCGATGAGCAAGGTGATCATCTGCAAGAAGGGATAGTGAGCAGATGTGAGGGCATCGGTCAAGCGTAGTGGTTCGGGAGCGCCGACGACGGCGAGGGGTCAGGGACGAGGGGGCGGTTTGTCGAGGGGGGGTTGCGCTGCGAGGGGAGCGAGGCTCGGCGGGTTTTTTCTGCCGGTCAAGGGAAGTTCTTAGGGTTGGCGGGCAGGTTGTGGCGGGTGTTGTGTGTATTTTTGTGCGTTCCGGCGGACGGCATTTTAGGAGGTGCGATTCTTGGGGAGGGGGTGTTAGCCAGGACATCGGCAGGCGAGTTCAGCTATCGTTTTGTCGCCTTTGGCAGCGGCAAGTGCGACTTTTGCCTTAAACTGGGCACTGTGATTACGCCTTTTGTCTTTCATAAATCTGCCTCCTGAGACTGTTATCGTCTCAGGCGACAAATCCACCTTAATTATGCGCCCAGTTTTTGGGGAGTACTATAAGAATTGGGCGGCGGGCTGGAGGTTTTTGGCGGTGCAGGCCGGGTTGAGATTTGTTAGGGAGGTTGAAGAATTCGGGGCGAAAGTTCTGGATAGGTTGGTGGAGAGGCGTAGAATTGTGCCTGTGGGCGTGCGGTAGAGGCGAAGCTGGGTATGGCAGCGTATGGTTGCGTGTGAGATGGGCGGGCAGTATTACCGTAACAAGGCCGGCTGCGGCCGGGTGGCAATGTTAGCACTAATTGAAAGGGCCAAGGAAATGAGAACCGGGACAAGGATACGTTTTCTGTGGTTGATGGTGGTGTGCGGCCTTATGGTACTCGGATGCAGCGAGAAACAGGACGCCGGTGCGCCGGGCGGCACGCCAGCCGGCCGCCTGGAGGTGGATGAGACGAAGCCTTTGAGCGAGGTCAAGGCCGAGGCCGAAAGGATGGATGCCGAGCAGCTAAAGGCTGCGGCGCTCAAGTACAAACAGGCCATCGAAGCGAAGTCAGCAGAGGTTGAAAAGATCGCAAAGGAGCTAATGCAGAGCATGGTGGCGGACAGTTCGGGCGAGGAGTCAAAAAAGCTGAACGCCCGGATGAGCGAGCTGAATAAATCCGTTGAGGAGCTGGCCAAGCGAGCCCAGGTTTACATAGACAAGCTCAAAGAAAAGGGTGTGGACGTTTCGGATCTTGAGGTCAGCAAACCATAGGCTGGGCAGGCGGATTTTCCCGACGGTTGATGGATCCGATTTTTGTCGGGGTTGTTAGCAGCGGGATGGGGCTTGAGGGGAGATGATGGGTGGTGGGGCTGTGGGGGGATAGTCTTTACGCGTTTGTGGTAGGAGCTGCGGAGCCGCGGGCGCGGATTCTTTGGATTATTCGTCCGAAAACCCCGCACGGTTGGGAGACGGTGACTTAGTGCGCGGTTTAGATAGGGGCGGGGCGGGCCAAATCTCGGGGGTGTCGTACAACTGATAGCAGTCTGTTTATGGGGCGAGGCAAGGGTTCGTCGAGGGGGTGGCTGTATTGGTCCTAAAGGCGGAAGCCGTTTAGGCCGACCTTATGAAGGCCGATAGGTTGTAAAACTCGGTCCGCCCTGGTTGGAGGAAGCTTTGCAGATGGCCGGGAACGAGCTGCGATACAAGAGATTGCGCCTACTTACGAAGAAACTGAACAGGGAACGTAAGCGGCAGGCCAAGAAAATAGACATACTCTGCAACGACTTTATAACGGCTCAGAAGGACTTTGTCAGAAAGCTGAACGCCGTTAATTTTATGGCGGTTTTCTACGAGTCGATAATCGGCAAGAACGATTTGAACAGCTTGCTGCGCACCGCTGTTAGGATGATCAAGGACGAGCTCGGCGATGCGACGGTCACATTCTTTTTGCGCGAGGGCGAGAACTTCGAGGTTCACATATTCGAGACTGCCGATCCGATTAGCGTCGGCAAGGGGAGCCTGGAGGACTGCTTCAGCCCGGAATTGATGGATAACATTTGCAAGGCGAACAAGGTGTGCACACTGGACGAGCTGTTCGCGCTTGGGCTTGAGGGAAACCCTGTCGAGCTGAACAAGGTATCGGCGGTGACGATTCCGCTGGGACGGGCGGGTTACTCGCTGGGCTTCATATTGATCTATCGCTCGGGGGGGGAGCGGGTGAGCCTGGAGCGGTTAGGGGGGGTGCGTGCGGTGGCTCCGGGTTTTACGCGTGCGATACGGTCTTGCCGGGGACCTGCGCAGCCGGCCTGATGAAAATCCCCGGAGCGGTGGCGGTGGGCGGTTACTGAGGAGGGGCAGAGGGTCGGGCTGAGCTTTTTGTGGGCGATTGCGTGTTTGCTCAGGCTTGCCCGTGGTTTTCGGGGTGGTGGGGGTGAGCAGAAGTGGGCCGGTCAGGGCTGATGCCGGCGGGGGGTGCAGGCCGGCTGAAGGTGCGGATCAGAGCGATTGCAACCCACAGGGCGCTGGTTACGGCCAGGGCTGCGGCTACAAGCAGGAGTATGGGGAGGATGTAGTGCATTCTGTCAGGCTCCGTGTTCAGGTTTTAGGATGTGGTGGCTGGCTGCGTAGGCGAGAAGGCTGGCGGCGAGTGCCGGGATGATTGCGGGGAGGTGGACCGGCGGCTGATAGAGGAACTCAAAGCCGACGGCGACGGCGGTACCGGCGGCCATCGAGAGGATCGCTGCGAGCGGACGGGGGTGTTTTATCCACAGGCCGATGATCAGAGCGGGCAGGATGGCGGGGGCCCAGATGGTGTAGCAGATGAGCAGGCCGCTTATGATGCTGTCGACGGCGACTGCGCCCAGCGCGGCGGTTGCGGCGACGACGATGGTGGCGGAGCGGCCGATCTTCAGCGCGGTGGTGTCGGTGATGTTCTTGAAGGGCTTGACGATGTCCTGGGTGAAAGCAACGGCTCCGGCGTTGAGCAGGGAATCGAGGCTGGACATAATGACCGACAGGAGTGCGACGAGGAGCAGGGCGTAGCCTGCGGCGGGCATCGTGGAACGGATGAGATCGATGAGGACCTGGTCCTCGGGGGGTGTGCCTGGGAGGATAAGGCGTGCGGTGATGCCCAAGCCGATCATCACGGCGAACCAGACGGCGCTGAAGAGTCCTGCAAGTACGAACCCGCCCCTGGAGACTGCGGTCGTTTTTGAGGCGAGCGCACGGTTTGCGTAGGGTGGGATGAGGGTCTCGCCGAGCAGGAACGCCGTGATCAGGCCCACGATCTGGACGGTAGAGGCCGAGCCGAAGCCGGTCCTGGTGGCGGCTGCTGCTTCGGAGGTGAAGTCTGGGGCGGAGACGTGAAAGAGCAGAGTAACGGCCAGGGCCAGCGGGAGCAGCAGGGCGAAGGCGGCGAACTGGAAGGCGTCGGTTACGACGCTTGCGCGGAGGCCTCCGAAGGTGGTGTAGATGGCGGTGATTCCCACGACGATGACGATGGAAGACCACTTAGGCAGGTTGAACATAGTCTTAATGACGTCGCCGCCGGCCTTAGCCATTACGGCGGCAAGTCCTGCACAGACTCCGACGGAGACAAGGCCTGCGAGTACCTGGGATGTTCGGTCGTATTTCTGGCCGAAGGCGTCGCCCAATGTGTGGCAGTTTTTGAGGGCCCTGAGTTTCGGGGCGACGAGCAGGCCGACCGTTATGTTCTGAGCGGCGTAGGCGAGGCCAACCACCCAGAACAAGAAGCCGCTGTTGAATCCTTTTCCGACGAAACCGATCGAGAAGCCGGGCCCGACGTAGGTGGCGGCGAGGCTGCCGAAGACGAGGGCGAGCGGAAGGGTTCTACGGGCGAGCGAGAATTCTGAGAAATGCCTGGCGGCGCGTGCGCGGAGGGCCACTGTGGTGAGCAGGAGCACATAGGCGACGACCACGATTAAGGGCAGGACAGTGTTCACGGTTCACGTCCGGGCTGATATTCTTCGTGTTGCGCGCCGGGGCGGGTTCGGCGGCGGTTGCCAGGTTCACGGGGCCCTGTTCTGGAACTTCTCCTCTTCCAGTTCGTTTATGACGGCATTGAGGTCGGCTTCGGTACGAATCCACCCGAACCTCGAGTCGACGAGGAAGGTGCGGTACCACTGGATGAGATTTCTGGCGAAGTCGGGGTCTTTGCAGTACAGTCCGAAGGAGATTTCGCCGGCGTGTGAGCCTGCCTTTCGGGGTTTATGAGGAAAGGCGAGCAGCACGGCGGTTCTGGAGAGGAGGAACTCCAGGTCGGAGACGAGGCTGTTGTATATCCGCAGGCGTCCTGATTCTATGGCCTCGGGATACCTTCGAAAGAGGTGGAGCGCGGCATTCGAGAATCCCGGGACGCTGAGGTTGAAGGCACGATGGACTCGGACGTCGGGATAATCCTCAATTATTTCGTAGAGTGTGCTGAGGTAGTCGTCGATGGGCTGTCTTTCGCCTTCGAACAACATACAGGTCCAGAGTTCGCCGGCTCCGGTGGCATCGAGGTGGTCCTTGAGCATCTGCTTTGCGACGGCGTATGTTTGCCTGCGGCTGGCGAGGACTTTCAGCCTTCGCTCGGTGAGTGGCCTGGCCCAGTCGGGGATGTTGGCGGGCAGGGATTCCGGCGGGCAGACACCCAGGCGGGTAAGGAGCCTGAGAAACTGTTTTTGCTCTGAGCCGTAGAACCGTCTTCCGATGGTGCTGCCGACGTTTCCGTTGCACTCCAGGGCGTATTTCTTGTGGTAGCCGAACGAGAGCCGGTGGACTTGGTAGCCCTCTTCCACGAGCATTTTTTCGAGTTCTTCGATCAAGTAGAGGGCCTGCTTTTCCGGGGCCCTGTCGATCGAGAGGTGGACGTTTGGGCATAGCACGATGGGCCTTTTGCCGAGGAGGTCGGCGAGCGAGGCGAATTCGGCGACGGCTTCGTTGAGCTCACGGCGATCGTCGTAAAGCTCGATACATACGAAGACGAGGAGGACGTCTTTGAAGGTCGTTTTGGGCTGGGGCAGGGAGATTGTGACCGGGTCAATCCTTGTGGATGGTTGCTTGTCCTCAAAGTAACAGGATGTGCACTGGTAGCAGTCGAGGATCATATGTGTTTTTGGGTTCTCTGGGTTCTGGTTGCGGGTCCGGCGAGGGCTCGCTTATGTCTTGTAGAGGCGCGGGTTCTTTTCAACCGGGAGGCGATTTTTGCGTCGACCCTGGATGCGAACAGTCCGAGGTCGGGGGTGCTGGCCTTGTCTGCGAAGGCGGCGTTGTTGAGGGACCTGGCGACCTCGGCGGCATCCCAGAAGTCCTGGGACTCGGCGATGCGATGTGCTTCTTTCCTGGAGAGTGATTTGAGGAAGACGGGGATGCAGCCGTCGCGCAGGGCGTGCGCATAATCGTCCAGGAGTTCCTGGATTTCTCTGTTTATGTCGGGCATTGGCATAGCTCCTTTCTGGCAGAGGGCGTTCATATGTGCTGGTGGTAGTCGGCGAGCATTTTTCGGAGCTTCAACAGCGTGCGAAACTTGAGCATTTTGACGGCGGCGACGGTTGTTGCCAAGTGGTTGGCGATGGCGCGGTTGGAGAAGCCTTCCATCCAGAGCTGTATGGCGGTTCGCTCGCGGGCCTTCAGGCGTGCGAGAGTTTTTTGAAGGGCCTCTTTGAGTTCGGCCTGTGACATTGCTTCGAGGATACCGGTCTGGGGCGCGACGAGGTTTTTCAGGTCGTTCTGAGACAGCGAGAGGTAGCGGTTGATCCTGCTGTACACTTTTCGCAGTCGGCCGCGCATATAATAAAGGTAGACGGTATTGAGAAGCAGTTTTTCGTTGGTGGCGTTTCGCAGGTGTTCGGGATTCTCCCAGATGTCTGCATAGACGTCCTCGAGGATGTCTTCGCACTCGACTTCGTTGCCGAGAAAATGGTATAGGTGCCTAATGAACATCTCGAAAGTAGCCCTGACAAAGGGTTCCATTGCCCGGCGGCGTTGCTCGATACTGGGGTCGAGGAGACCTTCCAGGGCCTTTCGCAGCCGTCTATTCATAGCAAGCCTCTTGGTTCTGCGTGTATGAGCGGCAGAGCGTAGCCGGCCGGGCCACAGCAGGCGTTTCAGAGGTTCCTTCCCACTTGTAAAAGGCACCGAACAGCCGGTCGGTAACAGATTATATCTTGAAGTTGGCGGCTTATCAACGCGGAGCGCCCATATTGGTGGGCGAGGGGCTTTGAATGACCCGGGGTTACTGTGAGAGGTCACACCGCTGGCACGGGCTGAGCCACCGGCGAGAGAACTCCGCCAGGTCCCGGGCGTCCAGGATTCCATCCTGGTTGAGGTCGGATGCGGGCACGTCAGTGCCCGGGTGCCATTTGGCTGCGAAGAGGCAATAGTCGGCGAAGTTGGTCTGGCCGTCCTGGTTCAGGTCCTCGGGGCAGTTCATTGCGTCGCTCGTGGCGAATATGCCATATCCGGAGCCGTCCTGGCCGTAACTCTGCCAGGCTGCCACGAACTTGCCGCCTGGTGCAACGGCAACCACGGGGTACTTCTGTTGGTCCGGAGTGTAACGGTTGATCAGCATCTGCCCACCGAGGGGCGCGACCAGGGCGTTGTAGCGCTGGGCGAATACGTCCGTTGCGTCGAGTTCGGTTCCGCCGGGCCCGTTCCATACGATAACGAATCGCCCCTGGCTTGTAATACTGACCCGGGGGTTTTGCTGGGCACCGGCGGTTGTGGTGTTGACGTGGAACTGGTCTGTAAGGGCGTCCCCGTCGGGTCCGAACCAGCGGGCATGGATGTCGTCCATACTGGCGCGGTCGGGGTGTCCATCCCAGGTTACGATGAAGTTGCCGGCGGCCTCGGCGGCGACCGCAGGGCGGGTGAGAGAGGTAAAGGGGAGCTGGTTGAGTTGGAAGGCGTCTGTTTTCGGCCTTGCCTGGGCGTCGTAGAGCCTGGCCATTATGCACTTTGTACTCTTATCAAGCAGCCAGACCACCATAAGGTTGCCGCGGGCATCTACTGCGAGATCGGGATAACGGCAGTCGGGCATCTGGCTGACGACGAATTCGCTACCAAGAGGTTTGCCGTCAGCGTCGAAGCGTCTTGCTTCGATGGTGGAGGCATAGCCTTCGGGTGTATCGCGGCGGCTTTCCCAGACGGCGGCGAACGGCCCGGCCGGGCTGGCGGCCACGCGGGGGAAACGTCTGGCGGGGCCGTTGAGGCTGCCGAGGGGGAACTCGGCGGCGACCGGCAGGCAGTTGGCATCGAAGCAGCGGGCGTATACGTCCTCGTCGCGGGCCCCGGGCCCTTGCCAGGCGACCAGGAATTGCCCTGTCGGATACATTGCTATCGCGGGGGCAGTTTGATTGCCCTCGGTTCGCGTATTGACCTGGAATTCTGCGGTCGCGGGTAAGCAGTCGGGCCCGAACCGTCGTCCCACGATGCTGCCGGAGTCGCCATCCTGCCGGTAGCTGCTCCAGACGAGGACAAAACGGCCGGCGGCGTCGATGGCAATGGCCGGGTTGGACTGGTTATAAACTGTCCGGGTGTTGACCGGAAACTCGGCTGGCCAGGCTGAGCCTGTAATGGCGGCGATAATGACGCAGATGCTCTTAGCCGAGGTCATCAGCTCAAGACCTACCCGTAGGTTGACGCAAAGAATTTGCCGCTGCTGCGGCACATCATAAGTGCCTTAGTAAAAGGCACATACGGCGATAAGACCCGTGCGTGCATCCCGGCGGGCGGCGGAGTTTGGCGGATTCTCAGCCGGCCCTTGCGGCCCTGCGGGGGATAAACCCTTTGGTGCGGGCTGGGACTGCCATTATATCAAGGTAGCCGGGTTCGTCCAGGCCGGCTGGGGGGTGATTTTCGCCAAGATTGCGGGGGAATTGCATAGCTGGCAGAACGAGGGCAGGGCGCAGAGGCAGGAGGGGTGAGGAAAAAATTTTGAAAAAACGTCAAAAAGTCTTGACGGGGTGTCGATAGTGTAATAGAGTTTATATGCTAAGGGTGGCTCAGCAGTGCTGGGTTCGCCTTTCAAGTACGAGGGTAGGGTATTGAAGAAAACCTATATAATGCTTTGTTTTATGCTGTAAACTGCCGAGAGGCATAGACCAGTTGAAGGTCGAGAACCGCTGGCAGTTTTGGCAGCGGTTTTTTTGTTGCTCTTTGTAAAGTTTATTAGTACAACCGACTGCCGACGTCGCTTGCGGCGACGAGCGCTGGAAGGTGTTGACGAGTGGACGACAACAGGGGCTCGTAGCTCAGTTGGTTAGAGCGCACGCCTGATAAGCGTGAGGTCGGTAGTTCGA
>CAZWAP010000019.1:0-41494 GCA_964632005.1 uncultured Pirellulales bacterium
TGAAAATGGAGTACCGAGTAAGGCGTATCCAACCCTTGAATTGGCGGGACCATCAACGGGTAAGGCACCCAAGGTGAAGAGGAAAAATAGCGATGTGAAGAAAATTTTTTCCTTCTGGAGACGGCGGTTACAGTGCGAATAACCGCTGCTCTAAAAGGGGCGGAAAACTACAACGAAACTACAACAAAAAGCCGCGATATCTCCGGTTTTTGCGAATGTTACCAGTCGCTAAGTGCTGAAATGTAAGATACTTGCGGAAGACGCAAGATTCTCGGCAGGATTTTCAGTCCGTTGCTCTACCAACTGAGCTACCTGCCCAGGCCATTATCGGCCGGTACGCCAAACCCAAAGTGTAACAGAAAATACGTACGTCGCAACAAAATAAAATCACAACTTTTGCGTCGGGGTTTGTGGGTACGCCAGCATCACGGCCGGCAGAACAAACAAGAGCTTCACCCGCCAGCTTGTCTCGGACTGCCCCCGCTGCAGCGATTCTGGGACCGTCAACCGCCCGCATGCGATGCGCTTTCGTGTCGTGCCTACGTCTTCATAGAGTCGAACTCCACAAATGCTACCGGCAGGAAGATAAGCACGGGCAGCCAGGCCCACAGCTCCGGCATCACCATATCGAAGACGACCTCAGTTGCGAGTATCTTGCACACGAACGTAGTAATAAAGCAGGCCCCGGTGGTCGCAAAGCTGATCATAACGGCTGACTTCATAGACGTCGGGTCGCGGCAAACAAGTATCGGGAGGCTCACCATAAGCATAATCAGATTGATGATAGGGTCGGTAACGCGAAAATGCTTCTGGCTCCAAAGCTGGGCCGCATCCTTTACTTTCATTTTCTGCCTGGCCAGACGGTCCAGTTGGCTCCAGCTCAGCAGCGTCTTGTACTGAGAACTCCTCATAATCGGCACATCTTGCGCAGTAAGATCGCCTGAGTCGTACGCCTGGATCGGCTGAACGCCCCGCGTGGAACCTCTCTCGATAAGCCGCCCGTTCACCAGGTCCCACTTGTGCGTCTTATAGTTATAAACGGCTCTTTCGGCCCAAATCAGGCCTGCTACTTCCAGCTGCCGATTCGTGCCGGGCTTGATTCGACGTAAAATGATGGTCGGCCAGTACAGCGTGGAGGTCTGCACAGCGAACATTCGAGAGCTGATCAGCGAATTGTTTCCATCGTTCAAGAACCAGACATCGAAGGATTCCTGTCCGGAGATTTCATCCCGGTCGCGGACCAGTTTCGAGGCGAGCTTTGGTATTATTAGCTCCTGGTCCACGACCAATAGAGCTGTGAAGACCAGGGCAAAGAGAACCACCGGCCCAATCAGGCGCTTGAGACTTACGCCCGAGGACATCACCGCCACCAGCTCGTTCGAGTGGACCATTCGTCCGAACGAAAACGCAGCGGCCACCACCGTTATCATTCCCGCAAAGTCACGGAAGTACAGCGTGCTGTTAAGCCCGTAATATATCAGCATATTTCTAACAACAGCCGCTGTACCGAGATCGGCACGTTCGGTGAACTCATCGACGTTCACAAACAGGTCGATGATGATGCGCAGCCCGATTAAGACCGCGAACGCGATTGCATAACCGGTCAGGAAGTTCTTAACAACGTATTTGTCCAGTATCTTCATCGCTGCTTTGTCCGGAACACCTACAATAAGTTGTCGATGGTACCGACGGCCGGAGAAACCGCCAAGAACCGAAACCACAATCGGCGACCGGCGGTAATGCAGGGCTGTTCGCTGGGATCTTTGCTGGGTACCAGAGCGGCCCACTGCCGATCTTGAGATTCAGCCGATTCATTCAGTTCCTCAGCAGCCAGCGGTACAGGCCGCCCGCCAGCACCAGCAAGAATACCACGCCTGCCCAAATCAGACCGACGCCCGAGGCGATTGTCACGTCCGGATTCTCCGCAACCTGCTTGCCCCCGATAATGCACACCACAAGCGCCGCAGCGGGGATACAGCTGGCCCCGAAGGCCGTCAGCAGGTGGCCTCCTTTCTTAATGATCCCGAGCGCGATTCCAATCAGTATCATCGGCACGCATCCTACGCCGAACGCCAGTCTTGAATGTATCTCCGAACGGATCTTGAGGAGCGTGTGCTCGATTTTCTTCTTGAGGGATGCCCCCAGGTCTTTGAGTCTCTTGCTCAAACCTTTCTTGAGCAAGGGCGAATCGAGACCTCGACGAACGGCCGCAAGCGCATCTTCGCTCTGGAATATCTCCCTGAGGTCGGCCCTGGCCGGCCGGACAAGGCCCCGTATTATATGACGCATCTTCAGGTCGCCGGTCTCTCGATCCACAACATTGTACAGGTCCATCGTGAGGGTAGGCGCCAGTTTGTTGCCCTCGATGTGCAGCGACGCCTTTGCAGGTTGCAGCCTCAAGGGCTTTTGCACACCGGTTACATCCCGCTCGATCACCAGAATTTTACCGTCCAGCTCCACCTTCTCGGTGCCGACCGCCACCTTTTCCGCCGTGAATTCCACCACCTTTGCGGCGCTGTGCAACCGGTATAAGTTGTTGGGGTCGGCCGCGAGGGTAGTCTCGATGTCCTGGGCGAGCAGCTCGGTGGTGAACTGGGCGTAAATATCACGGACCAGTTTTTCAATCGGGCGAAACAGCATCAGGTCGGCGCCGATGCGCTTCATCTCGTCTATCTTCTTGAACTTGATTGCGTCGCTCAACAGCGAGCCGAACTCTGTGGTGATTGCCCCCTGCTCGACCGAAAAAAAGGCGGTGTCCTCGGGCCCCATCCGGAAGGCGTGATCTACGTATATCTGGACCTCGTTGAACCGGTCGTGGGGATTGAACTTCACGATGGCTCGGTCGGCGGCGTAGAGTCTTTCTATGCCCTTGTCTTTAACATACGCCACAATCACGCCGACGAGCATATCGCTTTCTATGTGGGCCTCGTCGGCGTAGATCAACCAGGGTTCATCCGTCGGAAGCTCGTAGAAGCCGCGCCGCTGAATGTTGCGGAAGAGTATCTGTTTGGCATCGGCCTTGAGCGACTTCTCGGCAAGATGCACGAAATACGGAAGCATGTGAAAGCTCAGGATGAGGTTGGCGGTGGCCACGACGACTGCCAAGGCAAGCCCGGGATAGACCAGGGTACCGAGGCTTATCCCGCTTGCCCTGCAGGCGTCAAGTTCGTTGTCACTGGCCAGTCGGCCGTACACCAGGGCCGAAGCGAACAACGCCGCCATCGGCAGCACGAATGTCAAGGTTATCGGGAGAAAATAGCCCATCAGGCTGAAAACCTGCCGCGGGCCGACCCCGTATTCCTGGACCGGCCGCAGGACGCTACCCAGACTCAAGATCAAGGTCAGCCCCACCACCGCGAGCAAGAAGACCTTCAGAAGCTCGCGAAATATGTACCTGTGCAGCGTGAAAACCATCTCTTACTTCGGTCGATAGACTATGCTTCTCGATTCGCTCGAGATATACCAAGATACTATTGTCCCGGGCTGTCTTTGCAACAGAATTCTCCGTCCAGCCTCGGCTGGGTGTAAGGCGGCTGCCGTGGCGCATCTTTCTGGCCAAGCGAGCCGGCTGCCCACGCCCGGGACGCCGGTTTAAGGTATGTCCAGGGGGCTGATGTCCTTGAGCCTTTCCGGGTATATCTTGTACCGGTACTTGCGCAGCAACTCCCGATGATACCGGTTCATCAGCTCCACTCGCCGCCGGCTACGGATGATGTACTTTACCCGATCGGCCAGCTGCTTGGAGAATTCCGGGATGGTCCCAGGGTTCTTTGCCAGGATCTTGACCAGGCGCCACTTGCACTGGCCGCGGTAGATTCCCTTTACCGGGCCCACCACCTGGTTCGGTTCGCCCTTCCACAGGTCCGGCCAAAAGTATCCCTCGTCTCTGGCGTACGTAGTGTACGGTCTGGATTCGGGAACAAGACTGTATTCGTGCTTGACGGAGTTAAAATCTTCGCCCGCGTCGAGCTCGGCCCTGGCCTGCCGGGCCGTCGCAAGGTCCTCGCACCATATCAGGTCGACCCTGAGGTTCCTGTCCTTGATGAATTGCTCCTTGTGTGCCTCGAAATAGGCCTTGATTTGCTCGTCGTTCGGCTCCGCAACTTCCTGCCATTTCGCCTGGCGCGCGCGGCCGAGCAGGATCCTATCCTCGTAATCTCTTACCTGTTTTTGCAGCTCCGGGTCTTTGGCCAAACCCAGAGAAACAGCCTCGGCCACAAGAATCGGGATTCTCAGCGCCCGGTCCAGAAGCTGGTCCACCCCCTCGGTGGTGCTGAGGTTTTTCGGCCGACGAGGCGGAACTATATCGTTGAGGGTCATCAGCCAATCGTACAACGTTACCTTGCCCCCCTTGAAAACCGCCAGAACCAGGTCCTTTTCCTCCTGGGTTGTCTCGTTCCTTATCTGGCTGTAGCGCACGAAGTAAACGTTACGCTCCTCTTTGGGGTGGAAAAGCAGCCGGCGGTAGACCTGAACGGCCTTGATGAAGTTCGCGCGCACCTTCCTGACATTGGCCTTCTTGTACAACTTGGAGTAATATTCGTCCATCAGTGCGCTGGCCTTTGTCTTCTTGACCATCTGTTCGGCCCTGGCACGGTCGAGCTTGGCGTTCGCCTTCATTCTTGCCTGGATCTCGGCCTCCGTGGCGGTTAGCTTATCCTCCAACTGCTTTTGCACGAGTAGTTCGACCAGCTTGCGATCCCTGTATTTCTTCGCCGCATTTCGGACTATTTCATCTTTCTCAAGTAATCCCTCTTTGCGGAGTTCGACGATCATAGCCTTCTCCGCCAGCATCTTCATCAGCACCGCGTTCGCGTCGGGCGGCTTTTTTTTGTCTGCCAGCACATCGTACTCGTAGGGCTGGAGCTTCATCAGCAACTCTTTCTCGAGTTGGTCTTTGGTGATTGTGTAGCAGGATATGACCGCCACGATATTCGGGTCTGTCTCGGCGGCCCTGAGCGCTTCGGCCGCGATGGGTTCTTCTTGGCCACCAGGCCGGGGTTCCGACGCCGGCTTTGCACGGGCCGGTCGGGTTTCTTCAGGCCGCGGCTGCGTGGCCTGTGTCTGTCGCGGTTCTGCTACGGACTGTTTTGCTGCGGTGGTGGCCAGCCCTCCGGAGACAAGCCAGTGCCCCCTGCCGGTTGCAACACTCCAGGCCTCAACAGCTATGAACACGCCGATCACGCCCAACGGCAATAAGACGGCAAGCTTTTTCATCTGCGTATCCTCCCTTTCAAGCTCTCTTTGATCGCTTGCCGGGCCGCTCACCTGGTTCCGGGTAATCACGGCCCGGCAATCCATACATCTGCGGGCTTATTCTAATACTTCCGCCGCCCTTTGCCAGAGGGCGCCGCAGCACAGAGGTATAAAGCACCCCCCCCGGATGAGCCGTTCATCCTTTCTTTGCCTCGTACGTATTCGCCGCCAACAGCCGGCTCTCATAGCCAGCGCCGCTCTCGATGAACCGATGCCGGAGTACTGCAAGACCGCGTTGGGGGTATTAGCCCGGGTACCGCCGGCCGAAGGCAGCGCTCAATGTATGACTTTGTTGATAGGGTAAGTGATGATACCAGAGGCCCCTGCCCTTTTGAGGGCGGGCACAAGTGAACGCTCGACCTTTTCGTCGATAATTACCTCTATCGCGGCGTAATCCGCGTCTGCCAGAGACGAAACAGTAGGACTCTTTTCAGCGGGGAGTACCTTCAGGATCTCTTCGAGCCTGTCCTTCTGTGCGTTCATCTTAAGGCCGACCTTGCTGCGGGCCTCGATTGCCGCATTCAGCAATATGGAGAGGTTCTCGATCTTCTCCCGCTTGAAGCGGTCGGCCCAGGCATCCCTGTTGGCGATCAGCCTGGTGGTAGAAGTGATGACGGTATCTACTATTCGCAGGTTATTGGCCCGCAGGGATGCTCCGGTCTCGGTCAGTTCCACAATCCCATCGACCAGCCGGGCCTTTACCTCGGTGGCCCCCCAGCTGAACTCCACCTTCACCCTGATACCTTTCTCTTCGAAAAATTGTTTGGTCACCCTGACCAGCTCGGTGGCGATAATGCCGTCTGCCAGGTCTTCGATGCTCTTCACTCTGGACTCATCAGGCACCGCGAGCACCCATCTGGCAGGCTTGGTCGTCGTCTTACTGTAAGCCAGCTCGCACACATCCACGACGTCGGAGGCGTTCTCCTTTATCCAGTCGTACCCCGTAATCCCCGCATCCAGCACGCCGTCTTCAACGTATCGGCTCATCTCCTGGGCTCGCAGGCATACCGGGTCTATCTGGTCATCGTCGATCCGTGGCAGGTAGCTTCTGTCGGAGCTCAGGATTCGAAACCCGGCCCTCCTGAAAAGCTGGAAAGTCGCCTCTTGCAGGCTGCCCGCCGGGATGCCTAATCTCAAAATCTCTTTTGCCATCTTCGCATCTCTTATCGTCTAATCATCGCCTATTCTGCTGACCGCGGTCTTGCCAACCGTCCGGCCGGTCCGGTTTTGCCGGGCCTGCTGCGCCAGGCCGTCAGTTACCCGTCATATTGCACGCAGCAGGAGTTTTCCCTCTCGCTCGACGGCCTGAGCTCAACGCTCCCGATTATGCAATGCCGGGTACCGCGAATCACTTCTTTGCCTTCTTCTTCTTCTTCTTGGTTTTTTTGCGCGTTTTCCTCTTGCTCTTTTTCCTGCTTTTTTTCCGCTTGGTGGCCGACTCACTTTCTCGGCGCAGCAGCGTATAGAATTCGAACGCATTCTTGGCGGTGACCTGCCTGGCTATGAAACCTCCTATCTGCTGCTCATCTGCCTCGGGGTGCACGAAGTCGCATTCGCGAAGGTACGCCACCATAGTGGCGGTCAGGGGTATAGCATAGGCGCCCAGAGCCGTGAGCATACAGTAATCGACCGCAAACTTGCTTACGTCCTCCATCTCTTCGAGGATGCGCCTGGCCGGCCGCTTGCCCATTCTCTTGAGCGCCTCGAGGCTGACGTTCTGGTACTGGTTGAAGACGTTCCTCAACGCCGCAGTGATGGTCGCGGCAATCTGGCGCGTCACAGGCGTGTCCTGGCCTATCGCTTCGACGATCTCGTCCGGGCGCGACACTCGCAAATCGTTGAGGTCAACGAAGCACTCGGCCAACCTCCTGAACGCCGCCCTGGCATCTTTCTCGCTCAAATGCTCGCTCAGACAGGCGTAAACAAGGGCTTCCACCGGATCACCATAGGTCGTTTGTTCGACCTTGGGGTACTTCCTCTTGAGCGAGCGGTACAGTTTTCGTATTCTGTCGGAATACTCTTTGCTGTCCTTCATCTTATCCCCCGCGGGCCGAACGGCCCGCGAAGACCGATCAGGCCTCTTCGTCGGTGTCTCGTTTGAGCTCGCCGGCCACCTGGTCGATAAGCCTCATCGTCTCAAGTGTCCTCTTGAATTGCTCATCCCTGTGAAATCGTAGAACCGGGCAGAATTTACTTTGCAGCCTGCCGCCCAACAGGAACTGTATCCGGCGCCCGGCGTGCTCGATGGCTATGAATGTCCTGTTCTGCGTCGATGCGTCTTTGCTCAGAATGCTCAGATAAACGTCTGCCGTCCGCAGATCGGCAGCCACACGTACGCGCGTCACGCTCACGAGCCCCTCGATCCGGGGATCGCTCAGGTGATTCGCTATGGCGTCGCTGACGGCCTCCTTGACTACTCTTGCTACTTTTTCCTGCCTTCGTGTTGCCATTGCTCATCCGTTTGCGAGCTGATCGTGACGCTGCTGCCGCCGGGGCCTCCGAGCACAACGCCTCTCAGTCAGCGAAGGGTTCGGGCCACCTTTACGATTTCGTAAAACTCGAGAACGTCGTCAAGCTTCACGTCGTCGAAGCCGGCTATCTTGATGCCACACTCCAGGCCCGCCTTGACTTCACGCACGTCGTCTTTGAAGTGTTTCAAGGACTCGATACTCAGATTATCTTTAACGACGATGTTGTCGCGTATCAGCCGCGCCTTCGCCTGCTTGTTCACAACGCCCGAACTTACGTAACAGCCGGCAACAGTCCCGACCCGAGAGACCTTGAATGTGGCCCGCACCGTCACTCTGCCGATGATATTCTCTTTTTCTTCAGGCTCGAGCAGGCCCGCCATAGACTTCTGCAAATCTTCCGTTATTCGGTAGATCACGTTGTAGAGTCTTATCTCGACCCCCTTGGTCTCGGCTATCCTGGCAGCATGCTCGTCGGGAACAACGTTGAAGCCTATGATTATGGCGTTCGAGGCCTCGGCCAGTACAACATCGCCTTCTGTAATCCCGCCCGGAGCTGCATGCAGTATCCTGACCTTAACCTCGTCCGTGCTCAACTCTGACAGATACTTCTTGAGTACATCGACGGAGCCCTGTACGTCCGCGCGAATTATAATGTTCAGCTCCTCGGTTTTGCCGGCTTCAATCTGGCTGAAGAGGTTGTCGAGCGTAATCTGGGTTCGCTCGGCCAGCGAGCTTTCCCTGGCGCGGATCCTGTTCTCTTCGGCGGCCGCCTTGGCCCTGTTGATGTCGTCAAGGCAATAAAATGTATCGCCGGCCTGCGGGACATCGTTCAGGCCCGTCACCTCCACGGGCATAGAGCTTGAGGCTGCCTTGATCTTTCTCCCAAAGCTGTCCTTTATCTGCTTGATTCGTCCAAAGGTGCTGCCGGCCAGGACGACATCGCCCTTCTTCAACTGCCCCTCCTTGATAAGCAGCGTGGCCACCGGGCCAAGCTGGGCCGAGAGCCTCGCCTCGACCACCCATCCCGATGCTGGAATGGTGGGGTCGGCTTTAAGCTCCAGTATCTCACCCATCAAGTCCAGATGCTCGAGCAGCTGGTCTATGCCCTCGCCGGTAACGGCGCTGGTCTTGACTACGTCGGTCTGGCCTCCCCACTCGGTGGGAGTCAATTCCTGCTCGGCCAACTGCGCATACACGCGGTTTATGTCGCAGCCGGGCAGGTCGATCTTGTTCAGTGCCACGATTATCGGGACGTTCGCCGCCCTGCTGTGGGCGATCGCCTCGATGGTCTGCGGCATCACGCCGTCGTCGGCTGCCACAACCAGGACCACAACATCGGTCATATTCGCCCCGCGGGCCCGCATAGCGGTAAACGCCTCGTGACCCGGCGTGTCCAGGAAAGTAACCTTCTTGCCGTCCCAGCTGACCTGGGAGGCGCCAATGTGCTGCGTGATGCCGCCCGCTTCACGGGTTGCTACCTGTGTCGAGCGAATCTTGTCCAGCAGACTGGTCTTTCCATGGTCAACGTGCCCCAGCATCGCCGCGACGACGGCACGCCTGGTGAGGTTCTTCCGCGGCCGGCTCTCGAATTCCGCCCGTATCTGTTCTTCCAGCAGCCTTTTCTGTTCGACGACAAGCTCCGTATCGAACTCCAGCGCGACCAGCTCGGCTACTTCACTGCTGATCGTCTGGTTGGCCGTGGCCATCACCCCCTGCTCCATCAACTTGGAAATGATCTCTGAAGTCTTGACTGCCAAGGCCGCTGATAGCTCCTTGACGGTGATCGGCTCGCTGACCACCGCTTTTTTCGGCCTCGCCCGGACCACTACTGTCGGCCCTTTTTTGCCAGCGATCTTGCGCGAGGGCTTCCCGCGCAGCGCTCCGCCAGCAGCTTCGTCGAGTCTTTTTCTTCTTTCGTCGAGGTCAATCTGACGCCATCTTGGCCCTGCTACCTTCTGGGTGGCATCAACATCTTTTGCCTCGCGCCTGCGCCCGTGGGTCCTGTCTTTATGCCGCTTCCCGGTCCGACGTCGCTCGCCCAGAGCCGTGGGCTTCCTCAGTTCATCTTCGTCTGCGGTGTACATCAACCGTTCGGTGATCGGCTCATCATACCGACGCTTCGGGCGCCGCCTGTGCCGATGTTCAATTTCAGGCTCAGGGGCCTCGATTCGAACGACCTGGGGCCCGCTGAGCTTCGCAGGCTCGGGCTTTTCCATAATGGGCCCCGCAGGAAGGATCGGCTCGGGTTCTTTTGGCGGCTCCTCCGCGGCGACCTTCTCGAGCTGTTCTGCGGCAGCTTCGCCGACCTCCACCCCCTGGGCCTGCTGTTGCTCCTCTTCTTCGGCCGGCTTGAATTCTTCGGTCTCCACCACGGCCGGCAGCTCAGTCGCCGCTGCAGTACCCTCTGCAGGGCCACCGCTCTGCGGCAGCTCAGAAGGACCTTCGAGTTCCTCGCCTGGTGCTTCTTCGGCGACTGTTCCCACCGCTTGAGGCTCTTTCTCGACCTTCTTGGCCTTCTTCTTTCGAACGGCTTTTTTCTTTTTCTTGACGCGGACCTTCTGGAGGTCAACCTTCGCAGCCGTCTCAATCGTCGTTATGTTCTCACCCTCGCTGAACCACTCCCGGATGGTCGCGGCCAGACCCGCCGATATCACGGACATATGGTTCTTTACGTCCAGACCCTCAGCCTGGCACTTCTTCACGATCGCGCCGCTCTTGACCCCCAACTCCTTTGCCAGAATGTACACTCGCGTAGAAGCCAACAGAATCTCCTAACCTTCTGTGCCGCCTTCCGACTGTTCCTGGTCCGATTCCTCGACCCGGACCTCCTGGGGCTCCTGCTCGGGGAGGTCATCGGCCTGGGTTTTTTCAGACTCTGACGCTATTGCCTTTACCTCCTTGTTTGCCGCCGCGACCAACCTCTCGGCCAGCTCCTGCTCGATGCCCAGCTCGCCGACAAGCGGCTCGGTACCCACATCATCGAGGTCGAGCACGGATATCACGCCTAAGGCAATGAGCTTATCGACCACGGTCTCGTCTGCCCCTTCCACACCGGTAACGCAGTTGGTAAGGCGCTCCACACCCTGATTGTATTCGTCGGGCGTCAGGATATCTATATCCCATCCGGTAAGCCGGGCTGCCAGTCGAACATTCTGGCCGTGCTTGCCGATCGCGAGGCTCAGCTGGTCCTCATCGACCACCACCGTGGCCCGACCCAGCTCGAAACACAGAGCTATCTCGCTGACCTTGGCCGGCATAAGTGCATTGGCCACGAGTACCCGTGAGGACTCGTTCCAGCGAACGATATCGATTTTCTCGCCACCCAATTCTTCAACGATGTTTTTTATACGGCTGCCGCGCACGCCCACGCAGGCCCCAACCGGGTCGACCTTGTCGTCCAGCGACGCCACGGCCACCTTTGTCCTGTAGCCCGCCTCGCGCGCAAGGGTCTTTATTTCGATGATGTTCTCGCTGATCTCGGGGACTTCCAGCTCGAACAACCTGCGGACGAAGTTGGGGTGCGTGCGGGAAAGGATTATCTTGACCTGGTTCGCCGTCTCTTTTACGTCCAGAATGAGGCATCGAACCCTCTCGCCGGGCCGGTGTATCTGCCCCATAATCTGCTCGCTCTTGGGCATGAAACCTTCGGTCCAGTGGTCCAGGTTCACAATGAGCGTTCCGCCCTCATAACGCACCACGGTACCGCTGATGATCTCTCCCTTGCGCTGGACAAACTCGGCATAAATGCTCTCCCTTTCGTCCGCACGTATCCTCTGAATCATCACCTGCTTGGCCGTCTGCGCCGGTATCCTGCCCAGCTGCCGAATATCGATTTGTTCGTTGTCCTTGAACGCGGTGATCTGTCCGGTATTCCTGTCGATGCTCACCACGATATTGCTGTCCGGTTCGCCGAAATGCTTGCGAACGGCAGAGACCATCGCCTCCTCAAGGTCGAGGAAGATCGACTCCCTGTCGATGTTCTTGTCGCGGGCGATGTTGTCCACGATTCTGAGCAGTTCCTGACTCATCGTTTTTCTCTTCCAAAACCAAGCACCGATAACTACGCTGCTGGGGCCGACGAATCCGTAACGGACAAAAAAAGTGGAAACCTGCCAGTTTCCACTTCGATCCGCTCCCCTGTTGGAGGCCTTTCGGGCCTCCATCTGGCCCCGGCCGGAATAACACCCAGAACCGACCTGCCATCAGGGAGAAAACGAACAGAGGTTTTAGCGCCGTCTGAGCTACATCATCTGCCTCCGGTCAATAGACCTCGTTCGTTTCCCGGCACCGAAGCAGACACTCTGATTTCCGAGCCGCCAACTCGACAAACCACAGCTGCCGAAGTCAGTTGTGCTGCACCTAACTTCCACTGTCTGTCGATCCCGTCGATGCCATATCAAGCACCTTTCTGCCTTAAATTGGCCCTGGCAGCCGTTAGTCCTTACCTACAAACACTGTATGTTAATCGTCAAACCTCGGGCTGGCAATGATTTTTTTGACAAAATTGCAGTTTTATCAGGCCTCTTGCCGGCGGACCGAGGCCACAACGTCCTGATAAAATGCCCAATTGCAGCCGAGCACAAGGATTTTCGGCTAAAGGGGGCCTGCAAGACCCCCTCCGAAGCTGGTTCCTTTGTGAAATCCCTGCCTCGCGGCCGCCTGGCCCGGCCACCGGCCGGCTATCCCCCCGCCAGGGTTGTTTCAAGGGGTATTGACGGTCCGTCCTGCCCGCCGGAGGTTTCACCGGGGACGCAGCGGAAGTAGCTCCACTACCAGCTTGCCCTTGTTTACACTCACGCCGGCCACTCGCAGGCGGACGGCTTTTCCGTCGGGGGGCAGGGCGAACTCGAAGACCGGCTCAAAAGGCTCGTCGTTAATCAGGGAGGAGATCACCTTATTTTCCCAGGCCTCCGGATCGACAGCGACATCGCCGAGCTGTTCAGCGTATGATTTTCTCGCCATCGACCTTGCAAGGGGTGTTACGTTGACCGCGCCGACCTTCATACTGGCAACATGCAGGTTCAAGAGCCCCTCGGAGTTGAGCTCCGGCCTTAGCTCGACACTCACTACAAGCTCCATTCCCTTTACCTCGGCCGTGGCCATAAGCACAACCGCTCCGGGCTCAAAGACCAGCGCCGGCGAATGGAGCATCACGCCGTCGTAATAATGGACCCAGTTGGCGCGGGCGATTATGTCGTTTACCGCCGCCTGGGCTATCGTCAACTGGAAAGGCTTACCGAGCTGGGCCTTATTGTAGATCTGCGGGCCTATCTGGTGTGTCAAGTAGGGGCTGACCTGGCCGGGCCTAAAACCCGCCGGCGAGAGGGGATTGTATCGGCCGGGCCGGTACAGCAGCAGAGCGATAATCAACGCCGCCACCACTAGATCAATCGCCAGCCACCAGGCGAGCTTCTTGAGTTTGGACTTTTTGGCCGGCGGTTCTGGAAGCGGCCGCCCATCAGGATTTTGACTCTTGCGTGAATCCATTTGCTGGATTATAGTGATCGGCTCGGGTGCCAAGAAACGATTTTTGGGCCAAATCAACGTGACAGACAAAGAAAAGAAGGGTGGTTTGATAATGGCAAGCCATTTTGCCGACCGTTTGTGCGAGGCCGTCAGTGCCCGTAAAACCTGTTTAATCGTGGGTCTGGACCCTGTCTACAGTCGACTACCCGGGGCCATAAAGAGCCATCGGAATATGAACGACGAGTTCGACCTCAATGCGGCCGTCGATGCGATCTTTGATTTTTGCACGCAGACTATGCGGGTCATTGCCCCGATGGTCCCCGCGGTGAAGATAAACATAGCGTTTTTTGAAAAATATCTTTGGGAGGGCATCGAGACCTACTATGCCCTGATCACCGAGGCCGACGACCTCGGTCTCGAAGTCATAGGGGACGTCAAACGTGGGGACGTAGGTCACACCGCGGAGCTATATGCCTCGGCCCACCTGGAGAACCCGGAACTGGCCGGACTCGAAGACACCCTGGCACCCGACGCAATTACAATCAACGGCTACACGGGCGCCGACGGGATAGAGCCGTTCGCCGATATGGCCACAAAGCAGGGCAAGGGCGTCTTTGTCCTCGTTCGGACGAGCAATCCGTCGGCCGCCGCCATCCAGGACCTCACTGACGCGACCGGCCGAGCAACCTACGAGAAAGTCGCTCAGATCACCGCCGAGCTGGCCAACAAGCCGGAGCGAATCGGCAACTCCGGGTACAGTAACGTCGGGATGGTCGTCGGTGGTACCTCGCCGCAGGCCACGGCGGCCCTGCGTGACAAATACGACAACGTCTGGTTCCTCGTGCCGGGTTACGGCTCGCAGGGAGCATCCGCAGAGCAATGCGTGCGCTTCTGTAAGGCAGACGGCACCGGTGCCCTGATAAGCGCGTCTCGCTCCATAATCTATGCCTATGAAAAACCTCTCTACAGGGAACAGTTCAGGGACGACTGGAAAAGGTGCATAGAGCAGGCCGTCATCGATGCAAAGGTGGACCTTGCAAAGGCGATGCAGTCCAAGCTCTGAAGGCCCCGTGCAAACCGGCGTCGGCGGCCAGATCGCTGCGGCGCACCGGCCTGAACCAATTGGCATACAAGTACAGGGTAATAGTCCAAGTGGCCCTTCGTAGCGAGAGCATACCCCGGGCCTCGTCGGTAACGACGGCGCAGATGTTCGACCGCGTGGCTGCTACCTACAGCCTGCTAAATCACGTTTTATCCTTCGGCAGGGACTTTTCCTGGCGCCGTCAGCTTGCCGAGGCCATACCGCCACAGCCGGGTATGAGGGTTCTCGATTTAGCCACGGGCACTGGCGAGCTGCTGTTAGAGATAGCCCACAGACACCCTCAGGCCGCACAGCTGTTGGGCCTGGACATCTCCGAGAATATGCTGGCGATATGCCAGAAGAGGATCCGCCAACACAATCTCGGCTCCCGTGTCCGCGCAATGTTAGGCGATGCAACCGATACAGGGCTGGAGGCGGAGAGTTTCGAGGTCGTTACCTGCGCCTTCGGGGTCAGAAACGTACGGAATCCATCACGGATGCTTGGCGAGGTTTACAGGCTGCTGCGACCTGGGGGAACCACCCTGATACTCGAGTTCTCGCTGCCGCCGGCGCGCCTTCTTCGAGCGGTGTACCTGCTCTACCTGCGAGGTCTGGTGCCGCTTATCGGCGGTCTTCTCTGTGGCGATCGCGCGGCGTATCGCTACCTGAACAAGACCATCGAGGTCTTCTACAAGCCGGATGAGTTCTGCGGGCTTATCCGCCGCGCCGGGCTGGTGGGCGCCACTGCCAGGCCGTTGACCTTCGGGGTCGTGCAGCTCTACCAGGCGGTCAAGCCGCAGTGATCAGCGGCGTCCAACGAGCAACGGCAGCGGCGCCGCCGAATTGGCTTGCCCGGGCCGGCTGCGATGATTAGATTGGTTCAACCGTGAAGCCATCAGCCGCCTCAAAACTGGCCGACCGAGAGTTCTGGGCCGGTAAAACGGTCCTGGTGATGGGTCTGGGACGGTTCGGCGGCGGGGTGGATACCGCCAGGTTCGCCGCCACGAGGAACGCGAAAGTTATCATTACCGACCTGGCTCGGCCGGACCGGCTGAAAGATTCCATAGAGCAGCTTGCGGGCCTTGGGGACATAGAGTTCCATCTCGGCGGTCATGAGCCGGCCGACTTCCAGCGGGCCGATGTGGTGGTGGCAAATCCGGCCGTCCCGCCCGACAACGAGTTCCTTCGCATCGCCCGGCGGCACGATGCTCTGGTAACTTCGTCGGTCAATATATTCTTCGAGCTTTGTCCTGCGACCATCATCGGCATAACCGGCGCCAACGGCAAGAGCACCACCGCAGCCTTGGCGGCACATATGCTGGAAAACTGTCTCCGCAGGGAGCCGGCCACAACAGCCGGTATCGGTAGTGTCTGGCTCAGCGGCAATATCGGCGGCCGGCCGCTGCTGGCAAACCTGGACCGCATAACCGGCGATGACCTGGTTGTTCTGGAGTTGTCGAGTTTTCAGCTTGAACAACTCGCTCAGATACGCAAGGCTCCGCACATCGCCCTGCTGACCAATCTGACCCCCAACCATCTCGACCGTCACGGGAGCTTTGAGGCCTACTGTGCCGCGAAGGAAAACATCTTCAGGTTTCAGAAGCAGCAGGGAGATTCGCCGGCGGTATCCATCTTCAACGCCGATGACCCCGTCGGGGCCGAGTGGTTCCAGAGGTACAGCAGCGAGCCAGGCCGGATCTGTATCAAGTTCTCAGCGGACCAGGTGCCCCCAGAGCTTCGCAGGAGGTTCGCTCTGCCCGGAAGGGCAAATCTCCAGAACCTCGCCGCAGCCCTGGCAGTAGTGGGGTACTTCGGGATATCCGACGAAGCTGTCGGACAGGCGCTGCCTGCGTTCAAGGCCCTGCCCCATCGTCTCGAACTCGTCGCCGAGATAGGGGCCGTCTGCTGGTATAACGATTCGATCTCGACCACTCCGCAGAGCACTATCGCTGCAATAGAGGCCTTCGAGCAGCCCATAATCATCATCGCCGGGGGATACGACAAGAACCTGCCCTTCGACGAGCTGGGCCGCAAGATTGCCGCCGGCACCAAGGCCGCCATCCTGATCGGTCAGACGGCACGGAAGATCGAGTCAGCAATACGCAGCGCCCGGGCAGCGGCGCTACCCCTCCGCCCCGGGCCGGGTGCCACCCGACCAGGCTACTCTGAGCCCGACCGGCGATGCGCAAAATGCGATACGAGGATCGAGATGGCCGGCTCGCTCGCAGAGGCCGTTGCCCTGGCCCGAGAAATCGCCGTACCCGGTGATATCGTCCTGCTAAGTCCGGCCTGCGCCAGTTATGATATGTTCGAGAATTTCGAGCATCGCGGCCGGGAGTTCGTCAGGCTCGTGCGATCCACCGTCCACTGAAAGGCCTCGGTTATAGGAATATCCTGGCCGAAGCCGCAAAAAAGCCAAAAAAAATCTCGACCTCGCTGCCGAAGCTTCTTGACTTGTGGATGGCGGTGCCCGCCCTATCACATCGTCCAGGCCGGATCTTCCCGGCACCTCTTGATTAAGCCGTCCGCCAAACCAGCCGATGCCAGCTGCGGGACAACCACAAGAGATGCGATTTGCGAGGTCTGTTGAGATGGACGCGAACACCGAGCGTAGAGCCGAGAAAAGGCTGCGATATTGTTGGCCCATCTGGTTCGCGGAAAACTTCGATGATGCCCTCCTCCAGGGCCAGATGGTCGATTTGTCCAGTAGAGCGGCCGCTTTTACGTACTATGCCGACGAGACTTGCCCTTATCCCGGCCAGCACATAACCGCTCGCTTCAGCGTACCCTGCTACGGCTCCGACGGTTCGTTCGATATGGAAGATTTCACGCGCTCCGGTCATATCTGCCGGGTTGACAACGTCAGCCGTTTTTTGCGGCGGATCGCCGTCCAGTTCGCCGACCCACTGCCCTTCAAGCCCGGCGAGCAGGCCGAGTCCGGCGTGGAAGATCACACCCAGCCGGCACTATCTTGAAGCTGCCCGGGGCATAAACCGCACAACCTCCGGGGCGCGACGTTTGATTTGACGCCGCAGGGTCTCGCCGGTATAATCATCCCGGTTGAATTAGTCTTGGAACTCTCGGTTACGGCCGGCTGCCGGTCGCAAATGGAGAACTGATGCTCGCGAACGTAACATTAGCGGACGTCTTTCGGCCCAGCGCGCGGAAGTACGCCGGCGTGTATGACCTCGTTTTGATTGTCGGCTTATCGTGGCTCGTTGCCCTGTCAGCGCAGCTTGCGATCGGCTCACCTGTCCCTATCACCGCCCAGACGTTTGCCGTCCTGATAATAGCCGCGCTGCTCGGGCCCCTGCGTGCGGCGGTCTGTATGGCCATTTACATAGCCCAGGGCGTATCGGGATTACCCTTCTTCGCGCAGGCCAAGGCGGGGCCAGCCGTACTCTTCGGACCCACCGGCGGCTACATCGTTGGTTTCGTGGCGGCCGCAGTTGTAGTCGGCTGGCTTGCGCGCCAAGGCTGGGACCGCCGGTGCACAACCACCATTCTGGCTATGGCCATCGGGAACATCATCATCTACGCCTTCGGCTTAGTCTGGCTTTCTTGCCTGATAGGTCCGGCATGGGCACTGTCGGTAGGGCTTTACCCGTTCATAGCGGGTGACCTGCTCAAGATCGTGCTCGCCGCCGCTGCGCTGCCGTCGGCCTGGAAGCTGGTGGGCCGTTTCGGGCCTGCCGGCCACGACTGAGCAGCATCCGAGCCTCCACCGCCTTTCTGGGCCGCCGAGCCAGCCCTATCCGCAATGTCGCCTGCGGCGACCGGTGCTAAGGGGCAGTCCGTAAAGCAAAGTACGCCGCCAGGCTATCGAGCCGCGGCGCTTGCACCGAGGCCGGAGCCGACCGCTGCTGCGGAGCCTCAGGGCCCAGGCTTGAAGCGCAAAAGACCGCGAATTGCACCAGTTCAAAGGGAGGAAGTGGGCTGGGGGACGCGGAGGGAGAGAGGAGAGGAAAACCCCCAACCCACCACTGATATTATAACCAACCTGCTCTGTGCGATGCAAGAAATATTCCTCTTAGACTTCAAACTTTTTTGCGTCAGCCTGCCCGCCGTATGTTCCCAATCCATTGAGCCGCAAGCAGGTAGTTACGGCTTTGCCCAGGCAAACCTGCCGAGACACCGCCAGCCCCCGCCTGGAAGAGGCGGTCGATGCTATCTGCAGCCGGTCCGCCGAAACTACCACTGTGCCTCTGCGTATGGGCCGATAGGGCCCTTCGGCGTGGGCTTGCTGGATTTGAGGATTGCTTCTGCAATTGCGAGGTCGGCCGGGCGTGTGATCTTAATGTTGGAAGAATCAGCGGGCACAATAACGACCTGCCGGCCAAGCGACTCGACGAGCTGGGCGTCATCGCTGATCTGGGATTGCTCAAGCTGGTCGAGGTTCGCGTATGCCTCTTTCAGCACGGAAAGCTTGAAGACCTGGGGAGTCTGGGCCTCGTAAAGGTCGGACCGGTCGACGGTCTTGACGATGGTACCGTCGTTTACCTGCTTGATGGTCGCGGTGACGGGGCAGGCGGGGATGGCCGCACCGCTTTTTGCGGCCGCGGCGATCGTTTCGTCGATGATCTTCTTGGTTACGCAGCATCGGCACGCATCGTGCACGGCCACAAGGTCGATATCATTGGTTACGAGCTCCAGGCCTTTGCTGACCGTCTCGAAGCGCTGGCGACCCCCGAAGAAAATCCGCACGTTGAAGAACTTCAGGTTGGCCCCCCACTTGACGCTGACAAGCTCTTCGTCCTCGGGCGGAATCCCCAAGAGCACCTGCTTTGTGTCGCTGCGGTTGGCAAACATCTCGACGCTTCGCAGGAAAACGGCTCTTCCGCCGACATCTATGAACTGCTTCTTTCTTTTGCCGCCGAACCGACTTGCCGGCCCGGCTGCGCAGATAATCGCCGCTACACTATTGGCCATAGCTGCTGCTCCTTGCCTGTATTTCCGTCGCTGTCGTTCTGCCGAAGCATCGCCCAGTCGCCGCTCAATAATCGATGCCCCGCCGGCTCGATATGCCCTCGTCGAACGGGTGCTTGACTTTCTTCATCTCTGTCGCCAGGTCCGCCAGCTCGATCAATTGCCTACTTGCGCCTCGTCCGGTCATCACGATCTCAACTCGCCGGTCTCTTCTGTCGACAACGGCCCTGACGTCTTCAAGCTTCGCCAGGCCCTTCGCAAGACAGAACACAATCTCATCGAGTACGATAACATCGTATTGGCGTTTTTCTGCCGCCCGCGCGATACTTTTGAGCGCCTCGCTGATTGCCGCCCGGTTGCTGTCCAGAGCTTTGGCGTCGTTGAGTGACTTGGCCATATCCCACGGCACATCCAGCCCCTGGAGCTGGATACCGGCTGGCCCCGTCTGCAGTGCAAACCGCTCTCCGGTTTCCAGGGACGGCGGCTTGAGGAACTGATAGACCAGTACCTTGTTGCCCTGGCCAGCGGCTCGAAGCGCCAGGCCCAGGGCAGCCGTCGTCTTGCCCTTCCCGTCGCCCGTGTATATCTGTACAAGGCCCTTCTCAAGCATAGCGGTATCTTATCGAAGCCTGAGGAGCGTACGAAACATATTTCATCGTTTGTATCGGTCAACGCCGGCTGTAACGATTCGATTTTCTCGCCAAACAGAGATTTTATACTCCACCCTCAAAACTTGCAACGCAAGTAAGCCAACCGATTGCAGCAGGCAGATTCATCTGATATGCTTGATTCCGTCACCGATTACGGAGCCGTGTCGAGGTCGTAGAGGCTGGTAGAGGCTGGCGGTGGCAGAGATAGTAGTCGGATTTTGAAAGGACGATGGCGATGTTTAATTCAACCACTAAGAAAGTCTTGCTGTGGGTTTTTGCCAGCAGCATATTAGCCTTAGCCTGCGGCGCGGGCCCTGGGGACAAGGCCGGCGGCAAAGCTGCGGCAAGGAAAGTTACACCCAAAGTGAAGGCGGCCTATCTGAGCATCCCGGAAGTACCGAGAGACAAGGTGATATGCTTTGCGCTCTATACGGTGCACAACAATATCCTCAAGCTCACCGCCCAGTTCTATCCGCTCAAGGAGGGCGAAAGCCGGAAGGCCCGCCTGGAAATCAAGGATGGCCGCCGCTGGAAACAGGTTGCTCAGACCACCATTATCGAGGACGGCTGGACCGCGCCGTTCCGCGTGGAAGGTTGGGATATGACGCGGGACTACCAATATCGCGTCGCCCACGGCGAGAACGCCTACTACACGGGAATCATCAAGAAAGACCCGATCGACAAGGACGTTATAGTCGTGGCCGCTTTTACGGGCAACTCGATTTACCCTTGGCACGGTGGGGATATCCCACGGACCGACATCGTGGAAAACATCAAGAAGCTCAAGCCTGATCTTTTGTTCTTCTCAGGCGACCAGGTTTACGACCACTACAGGCACTATGCGTACTGGCTGAAGTTTGGCAGGGATTTCGGGGAAATCATTCGCAACATCCCCACCGTGACCATCCCCGACGATCACGACGTCGGGCAGGCCAACCTATGGGGGGCGGGCGGCAAGCTCTCGCACACCCGTGCCGGGCCTGACGGCGGCTACGCTGCGCCGGTGGAATACGTAAAGCAGGTCGAGCGGGCGCAGACCAGCCACCTGCCGGACCCGTATGATCCGACGCCAATCCAGAGGGGAATCGGCGTCTATTACACCTCGCTCAACGTCGGGGGTATAAGTTTCGCCATTATCGAGGACAGGAAATTCAAATCCGGCCCGCAGGGCCTTGTCCCTCAACAGGGGCCCCGGCCCGACCATGTCACCAACCCCGATTACGACCCCAAGAGCCTGGATGTCCCCGGTGCGACGCTGCTGGGTGAGAGGCAACTAAAATTCCTGCGCCACTGGGCCGCAGACTGGCGTGGTGCGGAGATGAAGGCCGTGCTCTCGCAGACGATCTTCTGTGGGGGCGCCCACATCCACGGCTCGGTCAATAATCGAGTATATGCCGACCTGGACTCGAACGGCTGGCCTCAGACGGGGCGCAACAAGGCCCTCCGCGAGATGCGTAAGGCATTTGCCGTACACATTGCGGGCGACCAGCACCTGGGTTCGATCTTCCATCACGGGATAGAGGACTGGAACGACGCATGCTATTCATTCTGTGTGCCTTCTATTGCAAATCTGTATCTGCGATGGTGGAAGCCGCTCGAGCCCGGTAAGAACCGCGAGCGCGGCGCGCCGGAATACACCGGCGAATTCCTGGATGGCTTCGGCAACAAGATAACCTGCCTGGCTGTCGCCAATCCAAGCCCGGAGCGCAACGGCGGCAACAAGCTGACCACCCGGGCGGCCGGCTTCGGAGTGATCAAGTTCAACAAGAAAAAAAGGGAGATCACCTTCGAGTGCTGGCCGAGGAACGTGGACATCACCGACCCGAAAGCCAGGCAATATCCCGGCTGGCCCAGGACAATCAAGCAGCAAGACAACTACGGGCGCAGGGCGGTCGCTTATCTGCCCACGCTCAAGGTCAGTGGAATGGAGGATCCGGTTGTCCAGGTGATCGACCAGGCCGACAAGCAAATCGTTTACACCATCCGCATAAAAGGAACCACTTTTCGCCCGAAGGTCTTCAAGCCGGGCAAGTACACAATAAGAGTCGGCGAACAAGGAACCGAGAGGTTCAGGACGATAACGGACATCGAATCGCTTGCGCCGGGAAAGAGGCGGACGCTGAGGGTCAAGCTCTAAACGATTCAAACTGGACGAGGGGCACTCTGGCGGTGCACCAAGCAGGGTTAGGATGGCAGAGCCGTCCAACCGCGCAAGGCCCGGAATGGCTGTTGCCAACGCCGTTCTGGTTTCTATAACTCCTGCCAGGATGGCAAGTTCCGCCAGTTTTAGGCGGTGAACCGGGCGGTTTGATTAAATCAGGCCGTGGGTCCCCGGCGACCCACGGCCAACCAGTGTTGCATCTCACCCCCCTCCGAAGAGATTGGCAGCGTATGCACCGCAGAACTCGGCGATCAAGACGATTGCGTCCGGCCGGCTGCAGAGTGTCTCAACCATCGGCCACGGCCTGCGTCTCATTGATTTTCTGTTTCAGGAATTTCGCCATCCTCGTTGCCGCGTCTTTGCCGGCCGCGATGCACTTGTGCATCCCGTTGTTGAAGGACTTTGCAAAGTCGTCGGTTTTTAGAACCGAATCAAGGAATCCCTTCTCCGCACGCGAGGCGGCGCTGTTTTCAGGTGCGGGCGCGAGGGTGTAGATTGCGGTGGCGAATCCTGCGAAATAGACGATCAGCAAGAAGATGAGCTTTATTCTCCAACCTCTCATTATCTCCCTTCCAAATGCAACACTTCTTGTGGGTCTGGCCCCCAGCCGGTCCGACCAGTTGCCTCTATTTAATACTTACGATAGAAAACACGGCCTGCAAAGCGGCAAAGGCCAAAAATAACCCGGAAAACCCGCCCGGGCACAGGGCCGGGGGGCGTGCCGGTGCGCCAGGCGCCGGCCTTAGAGCTCCTCGTCCAGAACCTCGCGCAGCGCGCTGCAGACGCGTGCGATCTTCTCTTCGCTGAGGTTGTTATGGAAGGGCAGCGCGATGGTAGACCTTGAGACGGCCTCGGTGATCGGGAACTCGCCCGGCCTGTAACCGAATTGTTCGACCATGAACGGCTGAAGGTGCACGGGTGGGAAATAGTTGCTCACCTGGATTTGACGGGCTCTCATCCCATCGAGAACGCGATTTCGCTGCTCGAGCGTGCAGTCCGCGGCCAGCCGAACAACGAATACAAACCAGCTTATATCGCAGCCCTCGGGTTCGTCAGGCAGGATGATCCTTTCCTCGTCGATGAGCATTCGCCGATAAAGGGCCGCGACTTCCTTGCGCTTGGCCTTGAATTCTTCGAGCCTCGACAACTGGACGAGCCCGAGGGCGCAGTTGACGTCGCTGAGCCTGAAGTTGTATCCGAGCCGCTGGTGGGCGAGCCAGCCGCCGCCGGCCCTGCCCTGATTGCGGAGCGAGACACAGGTATCGGCGAGCTCATCGTCGTCGGTCATAATGATTCCCCCCTCGCCTGTTGTTATCTGCTTGTTGGGGTAAAACGCGAATACGCTCATCCTGCCGAACGTCCCTGCCTTCCTGCCGTTCAGCGCCGAGCCCAGGGCCTCGCAGCTATCTTCGATTACGACCAGGTCGTGTTGGCTTGCCACGCGGCAGATTTCGTCGAAGCCGGCCGGCGAGCCGAAGACCTCCACCGGCAGAATGGCCCTGGTCTTATCGGTGATCTTCGATTCGATCCCGGCCGGGTCCATATTCAGCGTAGCAGGGTCGATATCGACGAACACCGGCCGGGCGCCAGCCATCATTATCGTCGTAGCCGAGGCGATAAAAGTAAAAGGCGTGGTAATCACCTCATCGCCAGGCCCGATCCCGAGCGCGAGCATACATAGAAACAGCCCGCTGGTCCCGCTGTTGACGGCCACTGCCCGGCGGGTCCCGATGTAATCGGCAAAAGCCCGCTCGAATGCGCCCAACTTTGGGCCCAGGGACAGGTTGGGGCTGCGCAGGACTTCGCATACCGCCTCGATCTCTTTTTCGCTTATATCTGGTCGCGAGAGATATATTTGCATTTAGCAAGGCTCCTTTTGGCCGTACCTGAGAGGCCAACCGACAACATTTTAGCGCATATCGCGCACAAATCAAAATATTTTCCGTGGGTCTGGCTGCGATCGGGTACGGCGGTCTTGCCTGTGGGGGCCTTTTGAGTGCTCGGGCCGGGCGAGACCGTCCCGCTGCTTATGGGACCAGGGCCGCCGGGTACCGCCGTAATTTGCGCCTGGGGCCCAAAGTCGCCGCTCTGCGCTAAACAGGCCCGTATTTGAAGCCGAAAACAATAAGGGTTCAGGTACGAATAGTGACAGGAATCTCCTGATGGCAAAAGGCAAGAACGTACTTACTACGGGTGATGTAGCCAAGATATGCAACGTTGCGCCCAGAACGGTCTCAAAGTGGTTCGACAACGGGCAGCTCAAGGGATATCGCATTCCCGGGAGCAAGGACCGAAGAATCCCGGTCAGCGAACTGATAAGGTTTATGAAGCTGCACAATATGCCGACCGACGCGTTGGCTCCGGCGAAGCTCCGCGTGCTGTTGGTGGACAGCAACAGCGACGGCGCCGCAACCCTCGCGCAGAACCTCAAGAGCAAGGTTGATTACGAGGTCCACATCGCCGCGAGCGATTTTCAGGCCGGTCTGGCCGTCCAGAAGTTCTCTCCCCATGTCGTGATCATAAACCTGCTGGCCGAGCGAATAGACGCCGCCGAGATCTGCAGGAGCATCCGTGAGGACGAAGATATGCAGACAACCAAGGTGATAGCGCTGGCCGAGGGCCTCAGGCAGGCCGAGTCGGCTGCGCTGCAGCGAAAAGGCTTTGATGCCTGCATATCGAGGTGCACCGACCCTGCGGAGATTGTAAAAAAGGTCGAAGAGGTTACCGCGATAATCTATTGAAAAAGCCGGCCATAGGCTCGGGCTTCGGGAACCTTGGCATCACCTGCTAATAATCTTTGAATCTGCGCATCCATTCCGGCCAGTCGGAGGGCCGCACGCCCCCGGACCTGGTCCATACCGCCTCGGGACCACTGGTCTTGAACGCCCGGTGCCACTTGAGGGTCCAGAGTTCCTTGAGGCCAACCGCCCTGACCGACCAGTCCATAAAGAGCATATTCACAAAGCCAGCATGCCGTGGAATGCAAAACTGCCACATCTCGTTGATAGTCCCGAAGCTCCCCCAATGGGCCGCGTCCCCGGTCGGCGGGGGGCTGTCGGTGTGCCGGGGCCACGCGTCGTGCCAGGTGTTGTCGCCGAAAACCGGTATGCTGTTCCGGGAGATGGCCGTCGGTTTGTCACCGGCACTCGTCGGCACAGACATCGTGTTTCGGACGGTCTTCCAGAACCATTCCTCTCTGCGGGTACCGCGGTCCGCGGTCATATGGTTCGTCCAACTGTTTATGCCGTAGCTGCCGATGTACCGGTAGACCCCTCCGCCCGGCAGGTCCACGTCGCGCCACCAGGCCTTGAACGTGCCCCAGTCCAGCGAACTCAAGACAAGCGTCTTTGCGGCAGGGCAAAGCAAGAGCTCCCATCTGTCCTTGTAATACGGCCTCAGGGCGTTCATCCACAAGCCAACTTCCCCCACGTTCCAGCCTTCGTTGAACGAGCCGTCCCAATCCTCGGTGTATAAATTGAAGCACAGTCCCCACTGTTTTAGGTTTGCCCGGCAGCGGATAAACTGTGCCTGTTTTCTGACACGGTTGAGGGCAGGCATCAGGATCGACATCAGAAGGGCTATGATCGCGATAACGACCAGGAGCTCCACCAGGGTAAAGCCGGCATCTGCTTGCCGGCTGGCGCTCGAAGCTGAAAATCTTCTTCGCTTGGCCATTGCAACGGCCCCTTACTGTCAACAACCAACAAGAACGGGATGGCGCCCGGCTCCGTCGCGTCGTCAAGTGCATTGTACGACAAAATCACCTACGATGCAACCAAGAACCACGCGCGCGGCCTTGCCGCAAAGGGCTTCGATATGTGCATATCCGGGCGCGCGAACCCAGCCGGATTGTCAAGAAGCTCGAAGAGGTTACCGCGATAATCTATTGAAAAAGCCGGCCATAGGCTCGGGCTTCGGGAACCTTGGCATCACCTGCTAATAATCTTTGAATCTGCGCATCCATTCCGGCCAGTCGGAGGGCCGCACGCCCCCGGCTCTGGTCCAGGGGCTCTTTTCCTGCTGATAGTCCCAGTGCCACTCCAAGGTCCACAGCTCTTTGAGCCCGACCTTTCTGGTCGACCAATCCATAAAGAGCATATTTACAAAGCCGTCGTGGCGGTTGATGCAGAAAATACGCATTTCATCCCGGGCCATTCCGGTCCTCGGCTGCCCATCATAGGTCGGAGGGTCGTCGTATTCGTACGGCTGGCCGTCGGAGCGCCATGCTCCGTCGCCCATCACGGGTACATTGTTGAGGCCCTTGTGATTGATGTGCCGCCAGTAGTGCTCGGGCTTGCGGCCCCCACTGGTGCCGTCGCTGTCGTAAATCCATTCGTTAAGTGAGTAGCTGCCCCGCCGCTGTCCGCCCTGGTAGATAACAGCATACCGGGGCGGAGCGCCCTCAGAGATCGTTCTGCTGGTCATCGGGCAGTATAGCAGCTTCTCGGTCCTGCGGTAGTACTCTATGAGACTTCGCATCCAGTTGGCACCCAGATATACCGGGAATTTGTTGTCGTATTCGTCGGTGTACATCGCCCAGATCAAGCCCCACTGCCTGAGGTTGGCTCGGCAGGCAACCTCTTTGGCCTGCTTCTTGACGCGGTTCAGAGCCGGCATCAAGATCGACATCAGAAGGGCTATGATCGCGATAACGACCAGAAGCTCCACCAGGGTAAAGCCGCCACGTGCAGCCGAAGTTGCTCTTTGCTTGGACATTGGTATTAACCCCTTGCCATCAACAACCAACAAGAATGCAATGACGCCCGGCACCGTCACCTAATCAACTGGATTGTACGACAAAATCGCCTTCGATGCAACCAGAAATCACACGCGAGTGGTCTTGCACCGGTGAAAGTCTATCTTCCCATCTGCCTTTCGAGCATGTAGGCCTGGAGCCGAATCAGCACCGCCGGAGTCACGATCCGCGAGCTTAAATCGTTGAATATCACCCTGTAATTACCGTCGGGTAGCTTCCAGTGCATCAGCAGAAGGTTTCTATCGTCGAGGTCGGCCGGCGGCCCGTAGTAGCTGACCTCCTTGCCTTGCCTGGCCAATTGCTTGTAGAAATCCTCCAGGCTGGCCAGCACTTCACTCCTGCCGATCTTTTCGCCGGCGATACTGTACTTCAGCAGGAGCTTGCTGTCCTGGTAGACGGCCTCCGGGCCGGCGTACCATCCACTTAGAAAACTCGCCCAGAGCAACATTGCAAGGACGATTATGGCCGCGGCAACGGACCGGTTGAGCCTAAGGTCGATTATTATGTTCACCGTTTCCCAGTTGATCCTGTGCCGGACGAGTCTCGTGGGGATCTGCTGCCGGATGTTCTCGGCCAGGCCGGCCGGGGCCGGCTCAGCCGTGTACTCCGCCAGACGCCCCAGTAATTCTTGCAATTGTTCGTCTCTCATAGTCAACCTACCTACCTTCAGGGCAGCTGCTTCCTCAGAGTGCGCAAGGCCCGTGCGAGCCTGCTCTTGAACGTGCCCGGTCTTATGCCGGCGGCCTGGGCCGCCTCTGCAATCGTCAGATGCTGCATATAGTGCAAAATAACCGCCTCTTTGAGTTTGGCCGGCAGCCTGTCGATAGCGTTCTGCAATTGCTCCAACTGTTCATAGCGCTCGAATCGGCCGGCGTTCGACCCGCCGGCCTGCGGGGCATCCACAAGCTCAATGCTGACGGCCTTGTTGCCCTTGTGTTTGCGCCAATACAGCCTTGAGACGTTGCCAGCGATTCGATAGAGCCACCCGCGCAGGGCCCTGTCGTGCTTCAACTGGCCTATATGATACCAGGCGTTCAAGAAGCATTCCTGGGTCAGGTCTTCGCTGAGCTGCCTGTCGTGCCCGAGTCTCCTCATATAGAGGTATATCTGCCAGTAGTACAGGTCCACCAGTTCGGCGGCGGCGGCACGATCGCCGGCCCGCAGGCGCCTGACAAGCGAATCGGTCTGGCTTTCCGAATTCCGGCCCTTGCTGTCGGGTCCTCCCTGCTCATCTTTATGATGCGCAGAGCCGGCCGCGTGTTCTTTCGACCGAGCATTTTTCGCTTCAATTTTGTCCATCTTCCGCCGCCCGGTAGTTTACCGGACGCGCGGTCCTGCGGCAATGTTTAAGCCCAAAGGGCAGGCGCACATATGGCTCGGTGCCGGCTATCCGCCCGGGCAGGCCCGGCCGGGCAAGCCAGAGACGGGAGCTCAGCCGGCTTGCAGGTGCCGCTGGTCGGTATATAATGCCGGGCGAAATGGTTGCTTGGGCCGTGAATCCGGATTCGTACAGTCAGCCGGTCAGGCAGTTATGGTCGCGGATGCGTCCATGCCGGCTGTGTCCGCGATGCTGCGGGGTTGACCGCAGCGCCGGGCAGACCGGCTTTTGCGGCATCACGGAGACCCCCGTGGTCAGCTCGGCCGGCCCGCATTTCGGCGAAGAGAGCGTGCTCGTGGGTGCCGGCGGCTCGGGAACGATATTTTTGGCCGGCTGTAACCTCGGCTGCGTCTTCTGCCAGAACTACGCTATCAGCCACCAGCGCAGGGGAACAGAGCTTACCGTCGAGCAGCTGGCAGAATCCATGCTGGAGGTAGAGCGGATCGGCTGCAGCAACATCAATTTTGTCAGTCCTACTCACGTGGCCCCGGCCATCGCCGCCGCGGTCGAGCTGGCCAGGAGTCAAGGGCTCGGCGTCCCGATAGTTTACAATACCGGTGGGTATGATTCGGTCGAGACGCTGGAATTGCTCGAGGGCCTGGTGGATATCTATATGCCAGATATGAAGTATTCCGACCCGGCTGTTGCCGCCCAGCTGAGCGGGGCGGCGGATTACCCGCAGCTCAACCGGGAAGCGGTCAAGGAAATGCACCGGCAGGTGGGCGACCTGGAGTCGCGTGATGGACTGGCCTACCGTGGTCTTCTGGTCAGGCACCTGGTGCTGCCGGAGAACCTTGCCGGCAGCTTCGAGATTATCGATTTTCTGGCCGACCAAATCTCCGCTTCAACAACAATCAACGTGATGGGCCAATACCACCCGTGCTATCAGGCCTCGGCGCATCCCCGGATAAACCGCCGGCCGAGTAGCCAAGAGATCGAACGGGTGCGGCGATACGCGCTGCAAAGGGGCCTGACCGTGCTTAGCTGAGAAGTTTGCTACGTAGTTGCCTTGCGTTGTTTATCGCGTGGCCTCCGACGTCGTTGTTGAAGTAGGCGTACAGGGCACGACAGACCTTGCTTTGTTTTCTCAACCAGCCGGCCCACTTGCGGAGCTCTGCATCGGAGTAACTGCCCGAATACCTGCCGGTCGAGCCGTGGAAGCGGACGTAAACGATCGGGGCCGTAACCTCTCGGGGCGATTGCCTGCCGGGCATATCGTGCACGCAAAAGGCCGCACCAACGCGGGCGAGCAGCTCGAGTGTGTCGCGTTCGTACCAGCTATCGTGCCGAAACTCGAAAACCGTGCACGAGTCTTTCGGAAGCAGTTTTGTGAAGCTCGCGAGCAAATCGAGGTCTTTGTGGAGGCTGGGAGGCAGCTGATAGAGGACCGGGCCGAGCCTGTTACCGAAGAGCCCCACGACATCGAAAAATCGCTTTATCTCTTGGGCAACATCTTTGATCTTTTTGATATGCGTGATGTACCGGTTGGCCTTGACGGCGTAGATGAAACCTGAGGGGGCGAGCTGCCGCCACCGCTCGACCGTCTGGGGTCTGGGCAGGTGGTAGAAGGTATTGTTCAGCTCGACCGTATCGAAGTGCGCAGCGTAGTGTTGGAACCACCGGCTCTTGGGCAGATCCGGCGGATAGAATCGATCCCTCCAGTGCTCGTAATACCAGCCGGAGGTACCTACCCGAATATCACAATCCGTCCGGGCCATACCGCTAATTTTACAGCCTTTGGCGGATGATTGCGAACATTTGCGAGCAAAAGTAGAATACAGGTTACGATGGATTTCGGTCTGCAACAAATCGGAAAGTGGTTGCTTTTGGTCGGCCTTATCACCGCGGCCTTAGGCGCGATGCTGCTGTTGTTAGGGCGCTTAGGGCTGTTCAGGCTGCCGGGCGACATAGAGTTCGGCACGAGGAACTGGCGTTTTTACTTTCCACTCGCAAGCTGCCTGCTCATATCGGTCGTTTTGACGCTCATCCTGTGGCTTATCAGTTACCTTCGCCGCTAAGATCGCTGCCGGCGTCCCCGGCCTCGACCTTCTTGTAGAATTCAGCCTCGCGGTCGGAGAGTTTTTTCTGATCGATCAGCGCGCGCAATCGCTTTATATCAACATCTCTGGGTTTGCCGCCGGAGACACTGACGAGGGCTGCGTAGTCCTGCGTCGAGGGGATGGCCTCCAGGAAGCGCTTGGCCGAGAGGCCCGATACAAAGACCGCAACCGCCAGGACCGCAAAGACAAGGCAGCGTGACGGCAGGCCGGTCTGCGCCTGGTCTCGACCTGCCAGGCGCGCCGGCATCGTGGCCGGCCGGGCCGGGTAGCGACACCTGTCGCACTGTATGCAGTCGAGCTGGTCAGCGGGCGTAAGGCCAAACTCGCACCTGCCAAACTTCTTCGCCGGAAGGTATCGCTTGAGTATAGCGACCTTGTTCAACAGAGCCAGGAACGCCCCGACGGGACAGAGATACCGGCACCAGAACCGCACGTACAATACCGAACCGACCGCCGCCGCCGCTAATATCAGGAGCGTGGGCGATACCAGATAAAGGGTCGGCTGATGGATCAGGGAAAGCCACATTCGAAGGTTGAAAACCGTGATAAGCGGGTCGGCCGAGAGGGTACCCTTGTCTCTTGATAGAAAAAACGCAAGCACCAGAACCGCAAGGACGACATACTTGATAAAGCGGGCCGCCTGCATATTCTGCCGTGCCAAGGGCCTTGTTAGCCGTGCCGGCAAGAGGTAGCTGAGCAACTCCTGGGCGGCGCCGAACGGGCAGATATACCCGCAGTAGATGTTGCCGAAAAGCGCCACGAGGACCGGGACACCCACCGCCAAGCCGAACGCCCCGGAGATCTTAGCGGCGGGGGTATCAAGCGAGAGCAGAGTCGCTATCTGTTCGCTGGAATACTGGGCGTTGAGCACGATGCCTCCGAGGACAAAGCTGGCCGTCAGTGTTGCAAGCCTGCTCCAGAAGCCCCCACGGTATACCACCACCAGCACAAGAATAGATGCGGCGAGCAGGTAGACCGCCTGCAAATCCGGGGCGAAGGCGCCCCTGGCGACAGCCGGCCGACCGGTGCCTTCCGGGGGTATCATGAGGACCTCGCGTGCAAAGTTGCGGGCGGATGTTCGCAGCGCCGTGAGGATAGCCCGGGAGCTTACGGTGGCACCAGAGACGGTATCGACCTCGGCGAGCGGGTCCGGCCCAAAAAGCGGCCGGCCCTTAAGAGACTCACGCCATTTTGAGAGCAGCTCAAGGTAAGAGGGCGTCTCGTTGCAGCGGATGATGTGAAAGTCAACAAGCTTGCCCGACGCGTCCACGTAGATAGCGAGGTTCAGCTTCCCGCCGAACCCACGGACCCCGGCAGCCAGATCGGCCGAGCTGAAGATGTAACCGGCGCAGGCAGGCCGCTGCCAAGCCGGCACCTGGGCATTAGGTTCGGCCGGTGTGACCTTGTAATAGCTTATCTGCCTGCCGCTTTCTTCAAGCTCGGCCGAAGCCGGCACCAGAGCAAGCCGACCGGCCAGGGCCCGCGCCGTGTGCATAGGCAGCGCCGGCTCGAATTGCCGGCCAGCGTAGACCAGAATGTTCGAACATACAACGACCGTGGCGGCGGCGGCGAGTAATGCGTAGCCGGCCCTGCGAAACGCCAGGCCCGGCCGGCCAGGGTATGACAGCTTCTCAGGCCTGAGCAACGTCCACAGGCCGGCAGGCACATTTGCGAGCAACAATACGATGAACATCGAGAGCGTCGCTGTTGTACCAAGCACCGGCACCAGGACCAGACTCGTGAGCACTCCGCCGACGGCGGCGCCCACGTGGTCGGCCGTTTCGAGCTTGGCGCCGGTCCGGGCGACCTCGAATCGGCAATCCGACAGTTGCCGGGCCCCGATCGGAAAGTAACAACCGGCACACAGGCCGCACAGCACAAAAGCAGCGCCAAAGAGCAAGTGCCCAGACTGCCACAGCCCGTGCCCGGCCACCGTGCGAGCCCACTGCTGCGGGCTGACACTCGCAATGCCTGCGATGATCAGCGTGTGAAGGCCCAGGACGATGAACAACAGGACCTGCAGGCGAGCTGCGGCGCGGCCAGACTTGAAAGCCCCCTTCTCCAAGAGGCGTCGCGCAAGGGCCGCACCTGCCGTCAGGCCCGCCATAAACAGTGACGAGACAACCCCTATGTGCAGGTACAGCGACCCGAAATACGTCTGGTACAGGTACATCAGAACTATGACCGCACCGATGCCCACCGCCCCGGTCGAGAAAACCAGGAACGAGGTATCGAAGCTGGAGCGGGCCTCTCCGCCAACGCTACCCAGGACGTACAGGGCCCGCAGGACAAGAAAAACTAAAACGGGGACCAGGAACACCGGTAAGCCGGCAAACGTTAAGAGTTTGGCCAGCCGTGTCAGCGGCGCTCCGGACTGCTTTGCCGTCAGCAGCAGGCTGTAAAGATGGGTCAGCGGTCGGGAGTCGCGGTTTAGCAGCAGTGACTCGGGTAAATCCGCCTGAGCGTAGCTCTGCAGGGCGGCGGCGGCCCTGTCCGGGAGGTACACCGAGAGCAATCCCTGCGCAGAGAAGACCGCCTCGGCGCGCTCGATTGATGCGAAGCGGTCCCTCAGCACGGCAGGGTCGGGGCTGAGCCGGCCCGAATCCGAGGCTATAAACCAGCTCTGTTCGCCGGGCGTCAGTACCATTTTCGCAAAGACCGCCTGGAGCGTCAGCCTTACCGAGGCCCCGAGGTTTATAAGCTCGGTGCCCATTATGTTCTCTCCGGCGGTAACCCGGACCGCCACAACACCATCCGGGCGCAGGGACTGCTTGAGCAGCTCGTAGAACTCCACGGTGTAGTAACGATTGAGCACGGAGCTGGTGGCGTCGGGCAGGTTGAGGATGATTATGTCGTAAGAATGCTCCTGGGTTTTGAGCATTGCACGAATGTCGCCGGCGGGACGGCCGAAGCGGGCATCGTTGATTCGCAGCCCGGCCGGGATGAAATTCTCTACGCGCAGGGCATATTCGCTGTCGGGGTGCACCCAGGTGAGGCTCTTGATCTGAGGCAATTGGAGGAACCGCTCGCACAGGCCCAATCCCGAACCGATGACCAGCACTGACTCGGCGTTCGGGTTCTGGCAGAGAGTAATAGCGGCCGTTCGGCCGGCGGTCTCCTCGTCCGGCAGGGCTTCGCATACGCTACCCTCTCTGACGGCGACCCACTGGTCGCGGTATGTGCCATAGAGGTATTCGGCCTGCGGCGTCTGGAAAGCCCCTGCCAGGCCGCCTGGCTCCAGGAGCTTGCGCCATTTCGCCAGCCGCACGTGCTGCATCATAACCGCGTCGAAGTCTCTGGCAAGGCCTATCCCGAACAGGGCGGCCCCAAGGCACGCCAATCCACAAGCGGCTGCTGTGGATCCGCCGGGCCGCTGAAAAACGACTGCGAGCCGAACCACGGACACCGAGAGCGAGACGACCAGCCCGAGTATCAGGAAGATTTGGGCAGGACTGGCCCCAAGCCACAAAAGAACCGTCACCCCCAGTCCCCCGGCAAAGCTGCCCAGTCCCTCTACAACGTACACGTGCGCGACGGCCTGCGTGCCGTCCTGCCGGACCCAGCGACAAGCCGCAGGGAACAATAAGCCCGTAATAATGCTCAGGGGAGCATTGACTACCATAGAAACCGCGAGGATGGCCCGGACGGACCAGAGGGCATAGGATTCCAGGCCGGCCAGCTCGCGCGCCTCCACAATGAGCGTGAATTGTGCGACAAAGGCCGGCAGATACAGCACGAACAAGAGCTCAAGGTTCCGCGTAAGCCACTCGGCGAGTCTCTTCGAGCTGTTGACGCTCGCGGCCGCCGCGGCAACCCACAAGAACCACGAGCCGAAGAATATCCCCACGCTGATGTCGTTGCCCTCGAAGGTCGTGAGGAATTCTCTAAAGAGCAGGCTCTGGGCGGCGATCGTAAAGAGACCGTAGCTGAATACCAGGAAACCGCGGGCAAGCCTCATCTTTCACTCTCGCAAAAGACGTCCGCCTGAAAGACCAGAAAGCTTGCACCTTCCCTCCAGTCGTCCTTTCCGAGGCCGGCCTTCAAGGACAACTGCGTGAGCGTCTGCTCCAGGTTCCAGCCCTGTTCGGCGGCGACCTGCGGCAGGAAGACGGCGGAGCGGCCGGCCTTGTTCAAGACCACCCCGTCTATCCCGATCCGGATGTCCCGGTAAGATGGAACCGGCTTGGGTTTGGTCAGGGCGGAAATCTCTATGGTGGTAGCAGCGAGCTCATCCTTCTGGAGGGGCTCGAACCGCCTGTCGGCGAAGGCGGCGTTAACGGCGTTGGTAAGCACGGACTTGTAGAGCGGCTGGCGAGGGAAAATATCCCCGATGCACCCGCGCAGCCGGCCGTTCTTTTTGAGCGTAACAAACGCCGCACGCGGCACCTTGGTTGTATCGGTAATCCCAATACCCAGCTCGCTTACCGTGGGTAAACGCCGGTGCTGGAGAGCGAAAGCTATCGTCTTGCGAGCCAGTTCCAACAGTAGTTGCTTATCCTCTTGCGTCAGCTCGATTTCGGCCGGCTCGGGCGCGACTGGCTGGCCCTTTTGCCAGCAGCCGAAGAACGCGATCGACAGGTAGCTCACCGAGCTCGAATAGTCTCCTTGCTGCTGTCCCGACGTTGCGTACTTGATGAGCTTGACTTCAACCGAGCTATCCAGCATCGACAGCAGGATGGCGATGGGGATGTAGCCGCAAATCGTCGCTCCGGTCTGCCGGCGGTATGCCAGGAACCCCTCGAGATCCAGGCTCTCGATGAACTTTAACGCACCGATGTCAAGCTCCTTGATCTGCCGGGCGATGTCTTCGGTGAATGGTACATAGCCGTAACTGGCACCGTAGTGCACGAAGTCAGAGCTTGCGACCACCAGCGTCTTGTCGTCGAGGAGGCTCTTGAGGATTTCCCCGGCCTTTTTGACCGTCTTTAGCGAGCAGTTGCCGGCCACAATCGGGACCAGCTTGAAATTTGGATCCTTGAACTGGAGCAGGGGCAGCTCGATTTGCACACTATGCTCGTACTTGTGGACCTGTGGCAGGTTTTGAAAGATCGGGTACTCAAGCAGCTTATCTATGAAGTTGACATCCAGCGGGACCTGCCCGAGAGGCGTCTGGTAGTGCGTCACCCTCGGCACAGTGAAGACCTCCTCCATATACGTCCTGTGGCTGGGGCCGATGACGATGATCCGCTCGTAGTCCCGCCCGAGCGTCTTGACGCCTGCAGCGGCGACCCGGCCCGAGTAGCTATAGCCGGCGTGAGGCAGGACCAACGCTATCGTGTCAGTTCTGGGCTCACTGTGAGCTGCCCGAAAGAATCCGTCGAGCTGTTTTCTGAGCGTCTCCTCATCGCCGGGGTACCACGAGCCGGCGAGTAAAGAGCGCAGCACCGTCTTGGGCACCGCCGAGCCAGCGGCCTGCGCAGAGCGACGAGCCGCCTTGCGCTGCTCTGTAACCGGAGCGACGCGGGACGTCGCGCTGCCAAGAAACCCGCAGAGATGCGGTCCTGCCGCCGCCGTGAGGATGATCAGCGTCCCGACCAGCGCGGCGGCTGCAATAATGCGTTTTTTGATCTTGCCGCCCATTTCAACCGCTCCATCTGCCCTGCGTGAGTATGTCGTGCGGGGCCCTGAACGGGCCTGGGTACCTGCCGTGCCGCAGCGCCCGCACGAATTTTCGCGGCGCCGCTTTGGCTGCGGCCCTGCGCAGGCCGACCAGCACTCCAGAACCCACCGCCAGCACCCTGCGAATGAACTTTCTTCGCGTCATCTCCAGACTCCGTAAATCTCGTTGCCGCACTTGGGGCAACAGCCGTCATCAAGTACGTTCTGCAATATCGTATAGCCGCTGCGTTCAATAAGCAGGGCCTTGCACTTGGGACAGTAGGTGTTCTGCCCCTCTTTGCTCATTATGTTGCCGATGTAGACATACTCAAGCCCTTCTTCCATTGCTATCTGGCGTGCCAGTTCCAGCGTTGCCGGGGAAGTGGGGGGCAGGTTGAGCATTTTGTAGCGAGGGAAAAAACGGGAGAAATGCAAGGGTGTCTCGGCTCCCATATTGGCCTTGATCCAGCGGACGAGCTGGCGTATTTGCTCGGGCCGATCATTGAGCGTAGGTATCAGCAGGTTTGTAACCTCGACCAGCACTCCCTCGGCCTTGGCCAGCACCAAGGCGTTGAGGACTGGCTTCAACGTGCCCGAGCAAACATCCCGGTAGAACTCCTCCGTGATGCCTTTGAGGTCGATGTTGGCCGCATCGACGTACTGGAGCAGGCGCTTCCAGGGCTCGGGGTTTATGTAGCCGGCCGTGACCAGCACGTTGCGTAGGCCCTCCTGGCGAGCCAGCTTGGCCGTGTCGTAGGTGTACTCGTAAAAAACAATCGGCTCGGTATATGTATACGCAAGGGACGGACATCCTGCCCGTCTTGTAAGCTCCACAAGGTCCTGAGGTGCCCAGAACAGCTTCTGGCGGGAATAGAATATGGCGGGCATCTCCTCTGGATTGGCCTGTGATATCTCCCAGTTCTGGCAGTTCTTGCAGTGGAGGTTACAACCTACCGTGGCGATTGAGAGAATGCCCGTGCCCGGCAGGAAATGCGCGAGAGGTTTTTTTTCGATCGGGTCAACGTTGATTGAGCAGGGATAGCCGTAAACCACGGTGCGGAGGGTTCCGTCGATGTTGACCCGGACGCGGCATTCACCGCTCTGGCCGGGCCCAATCAGACAGCTCTTCGGACATAGTTCACACTGAACCTTCATTTCGGCCTCGGCACAACTGCTGTATCGCCGATGAAGGACTCAATACAGCGTCCCAGCGATCAACGACGGGACCCTAAACCGTCTTACCGCAGCATTTCTTGTATTTTTTTCCGCTGCCGCAGGGGCAAGGGTCGTTCCGGCCGACCTTGGGCCCGCTGAGCTTGATCTGTTTGACCCTGACCTGGCCCTGGGGCGCCTGCGCCGCTGCGCGTTGCCTCTCGGCCATCGCAAATTGCCCCACCTCGTCGTGCGTGGTCTGGCTGACGTTCCAGACGCTCCTTGCCCTGGCCCCCGCCTCCAGCCGAACCCGGAAAATAATGTCGGTAACCCGATCCTCGATCGATTCCAGCATCTCGTTGAACATCCGGTAGCCTTCTCGCTTGTACTCGGTCTTCGGGTCTTTCTCGGCAAAGGAGCGCGTCCAGATGCTGCTTCGCAGGTGGTCCATCGCATAGAGATGATCTTTCCATGCGCTGTCATAGACCTGGATCAGCACGTACTTCTCCAGCTCGGTGAGTTCCGAGCGCATAAATTCCCTTGCGACCTCCGCCAGCTTCTCCTTGGCCTGGTCGTCCCTTAGTTCCTCCTCCTTCAAAGAGGCGTCAAAACGCTCATTGGCCCAGTTGACCAGCTCGGCGGTGTTCAGGTGCTTAACCTTCTCGCTGAGCTCCTCGTCCAACCTGCCGTTGTTGAAGCTTTCGCTTAGCTGGAGCAGCTGAGTGTGTAGCTCTTTCGGCTTTATGTTCTGGATTCGCTCCGGCGAAAGCTCCGCCTGGTATTTCTTATTCGCCCACTGCGCCAGCGATTCAAAGGCATATATATTGGTGCCCTGCGGGCCATACACCATGCTCATCGCGAATTCGACGGGGTACTCGACCTCGCGACGCCTGTACTTGGCTGCGGCCTCATCCAGAAGCCGCTGGCGTATCTGCTCGGGCTTTAGATTCTTTAACTGCTCGAGTTCCAGTCTTATGTCGAACTTGGCCCAGGCCCATTCGATGAACTTGCGCAGGGCGTAATCCTCGTCGAGAAACTCGGCCAGCTGCGAGCAGTCCTTTTTTTCGATCTGCTCGGCGGCGGCGGCGATCAACTGTTCTTCGATCTCCTCGGCGCTTTGATGCTTGACCTTGCTCGGGCTCAGGTTCACCCGGAAGGCGCTCATGGCCCACTTGCACAGCCCGGAAATATTCCACGTACGTGGGTCGCTGTAGTCCTCGAGGTACTCACCGAGAGAAAGGGATATGCTGGTCCGGGCGCTGTCTTTTGCGCGTTCCTTTATGAGCCTGGCAAGCTCTTCCGCTCTTGCACCGGCGATGTCCGCGGGCTTCAGATCGGCACCAAAGTTGGTTCGAGCCCACTCGACAATACACACAAGGGGGTATTCCTCGCTCAGGATCTTCTCGCAATTTTTCTTGATAGTGGATTCTATCATCTCCATAATCACGTTCTTGAGCCCCTTGCCGGCCAGTATTTGCCGCCGCCTGGTATAAAAGTACTTGCGCTGGTAATCCATCACCTCGTCGTACTCCAGCAGGCTCTTTCGGATCTCGAAGTTTCTCTCCTCGACCTTCTTCTGGGCCTTCTCGATGCCCTTGCTGATCCTCCTGTGGTAAATGGGCTGCCCTTCTTCCCAGCCTATCCAGGACAGTGCCTTGACCGTCCACTCCGGCGCGAAGATACGCATCAAGTCGTCGTCAAAGCACAGGAAGAACTGGCTCGAGCCGGCGTCACCCTGTCTGCCGGCCCGGCCGCGCAACTGGTTGTCGATCCTCCTGGCCTCGTGACGTTCGGTGCCCAGGATATGGAGTCCGCCGATGGCGGCGACGCCCTCGCCGAGCTTGATGTCGGTTCCTCGGCCGGCCATATTGGTCGCGATGGTAATGTTCCCGCGTATCCTCCCGTCCCTTCCCCTGTGCTGCTGGCCGGCCTTCGCGACTATGGCAGCCTCGCGGGCATGCTGCTTGGCATTGAGGACCTCGTGCTCAAGGCCGTACCGCTTGGTAAGGGCCGCCGAGAGCGCCTCGCTCTTTTCAATGCTGATGGTACCAATCAGCAAAGGTCGGCCGGCAGCGCTTATCTGGTTTATCTCCTCGACGATTGCGTCGAATTTTTCCCGCAGCGTCTTGTATATGACGTCTTCACGGTCGTCTCTAATACACGGCTTGTTGGTTGGTATGACCACGACGTCGAGCTTATAGATGTTCATAAACTCCTCGGCCTCGGTCGCGGCGGTGCCTGTCATCCCGGCGATCTGGTCGTACAGCTTGAAAAAGTTCTGCAGCGTGATCGTCGCAAGGGTCTGGGTCTCTTCCTTTATCGGCACGTTCTCCTTGGCCTCGACTGCCTGATGGAGTCCGTCCGACCACTGCCGGCCGTGCATCAACCGCCCGGTGAACTCATCCACGATGATGACTTTGTTGTCCATAACCACGTAGTCTTTTTCGCGCTCGAAGGTGACGTGCGCCCTGAGGCTCTGCTCAATCAGATGGGGCCACTCGATATTCGAGCCAGTGAAAAACGACCCGACCCCGGCGATCTCCTGCGCCGCTCCCACCCCCTCGTGTGTCAGGTGCACCTGTTTGCGGTCGTACTCGACCTCGTAATACTGCGTCGCCTCGCCGAGCCTGGCCTGTGCATCGGCCAGCTCTGCTTCGGCCTTTTCGATGGCCTTGTTGGCCTTCTTGATTCGCGAACCGTCTTTTTGTTTTTTTGCCTCGGCCAGCTCGCCGTGAGCGTTGGCTATGGTTCGCTCGGCGGCCTCGATACGTCTCTTTGCGCGATCGTATCCGCTCTGCAGGCTGATCAGCTTGCGCGCGACCTGGTCGGCCTTTTTGTACCTGGTCACGTCGTCGAAGGCCGGGCCCGAAATGATCAGGGGCGTTCGGGCTTCGTCGATCAGGATTGAATCGACCTCGTCGATTATGGCGTACTGCAGTGGACCCTGCACCATCTGCTCGAGTGAGACCTTCATATTGTCGCGAAGGTAGTCGAAGCCGAACTCGTTGTTCGTACCGTAGGTAACGTCGCAGTCGTACTGGCGCCTTCGCTCTTCGCCGACGGTGTCCATATCCGCCTGGATCGCCCCTACGGTCATACCCAGCGCCCTGTAGATCGGTCCCATCCACTCGGCATCACGCTTTGCGAGGTAGTCGTTGACGGTGACGATGTGGACTTTTCTGCCGGTCAGATAAACCAGGTATGCAGCAAGGGTCGCCACGAGGGTTTTGCCCTCGCCGGTGGCCATCTCGGCTATTTTGCCTTCGTAGAGGACGTTTCCGCCGATGAGCTGCACGTCGAAGTGGCGCATCTGGACATTTCGCCGGGCTGCCTCACGCACGACCGCGAACGCCTCGGGAAGGATCTCCTCCGGGGTGGCGCCGGCCTGGAGCGATTCCTTAAACTCGGCGGTCTTGGCCTTGAGGGCCTCGTCGTCGAGGGCCCTGATCTCGGCCTCGAACCGCCCGGCCTCGGCTGCAATGACCGAATACGACCTGACCACTCGCTCATTACGCGAGCCGAATATCTTTACAAGGGCCCTGCTTACTTTTCCAAATGCCATCTGCTTTCACCTCTTGCGCCGCCGTGCCAGCCCGGCAGAGGCCACAAGAATGTACCCGCCCGCCGGATCCGGGGCCACAGGGTCTGTCTCGGCAGTATCAACGCTCTTACTCTTTTACTCGCGTGACGTACTCACCGCTCCGGGTGTCTACCCGGACGACGTCCCCGACCTTAATAAACGGCGGTACCTGGACCACCAGGCCGGTTTCGAGGGTTGCAGGTTTGTTCTGATTTGTCGCGGTAGCGCCTCTGATCTCGGGGGGGGTTTCGGTTACCTCGAGGTCAACCGTGTTGGGCAGGGTTACTATCACCGGCTTGCCTTCATATATGCTCACCTGCAGCTGCGTGTTCGGCTTGAGATACTTCGGCCCGTCGCCGAATGCATCATCATCCAGGGTGATCTGGTCAAAAGTCGTCGTATCCATCAGTACGTGCTCACTGCCGGACGAGTACAGGTACTCGTATGTCCGCTTATCGAGATAGGCCTCTTCGACGTTCTCCTCCGCCCGCAGCCGGATGTTCTGGATCGAACCGTCGGTCAGGCTCTTGAGCTTCGTCTGATAGACTGCACCGCCCTTGCCCAACTTGACGTGCTGGTAGTCAACGATCGCGTACAACTTGCCATCGATTCTGACGGTCTGGCCTTTTCGCATCTCGGATGCTCTCATAACCTGCCCCGTAAAACAGAATTTTACCTTCAACTGCCTTGACGGCTCAGCCATTCTGCTATGATAAATATGGCAGGATATCGCCGTTATGTCAAGAAATCAATAGACTCTCGCTTCCGCCGGGCAGCGGTCCCAGGCGACAATAGATTCCGGTGGTCTTGTAAAAAGTGAATCAGGGTACGGACCTGGAATGCCCGGCTGTCAGATGAAGATGGCAAGATCCGTCCGCTTGCTGTTGCCGTGTGTTCTGGCCGCAGGCTGCGCTGCACGCTACGACGTGGAAATCAGCGGCTTTGCCATCAGTGGACAG
>CAZWAP010000020.1:0-17885 GCA_964632005.1 uncultured Pirellulales bacterium
ACACATCGAGCTTGTAATCCAGCGTCCTGCGTTCTGGAATCTTATCCCGGACAAGCGTCTGAATGTCTTTCATCGAGATTTCACTTAACGGCTTGCCAAACATTTTCTTCTATTTCTGTGTTCTCTGTGTTCTCTGTGGCTGGATCATTTGAACCTTCCAATTTGGAAATTGCCTCGGTTTCGGGTTTGGTATTTCGAGCTTCCCGTTGCATCGGTCACAGTTGGACTTTAGGCCCGTCCTCCTCGCCGCGGTTTTTCGCCGAGACCATCCTGTTTATTGCATCGACGTAGGCCTTGGCGCTGGCCTCGATGATGTCGGTGGAGATGCCCCTGCCGATGAACTTCTTGCCGTCTTCCCTGATCCTGACGGTCGCTTCGCCGAGGGCCTCTTTGCCGCCGGTGACGGCCCTTATGGAGTAGTTCTCCAGCTTTGGGGACAGGCCCGTGGCCTGTCTTATGGCCTCGTAAGCCGCATCGACCGGGCCGTCTCCGCAGGCCGCCGCGGTGGTGACCTGGTCTCTGCACCGCATCCTGACGCTCGCGGTGGGCAATGTCCCCGTGCCGCAGGCGACATGCAGGTATTGCAGCTCGTAGATCTGCTCGACGGCGCGGACCTCGTCGTTGATGATCGCCATAAGGTCCTCGTCGAAGACCTCTTTTTTCTTGTCGGCGAGCTCCAGGAACCGCCCGTAGGCCTGCTCGATTTCGGCTTCGGTGAGCCTGAAGCCGAGCTGCTCGCATCTATCTTTGAATCCGTGCCTGCCGGTATGGCGTCCCAGCACCACGCGCGAGCCCCCCAGGCCGATGCTTTCCGGCGTCATAATCTCGTACGTGGAGCGCTCTTTCAGGACGCCGTCGACGTGGACGCCGGCCTCGTGCGCGAAGGCATTGGCGCCGACGATCGCCTTGTTCGGCTGGATCACGAACCCGGTCAGCCGGGAGACCAACTGGCTGGTACGAGATATCTCGGTTGTCTTGATGTTCGTACTCAGGCTGCTGAGACCCTCGCTGGAAAAGAAATCGGGCCGGGTGCAGATGGCCATCACGATCTCCTCCAGCGCCGCGTTGCCGGCCCGCTCACCCAGCCCGTTGACCGTGCACTCAACCTGGCGGGCCCCGTTGCGGACGGCCGCCAGCGAGTTCGCCACGGCCATCCCAAGGTCGTTGTGACAGTGCGTGCTGATGGTGCACGCCCCTATGCCCGGCACCTCGGCCCTGAGCCGGGCTATCATCCGCCCGTACTCGTAGGGGAGTATGTAGCCGACCGTATCGGGGATATTCAGGGTGGTTGCGCCGGCTTCTATGACGGCCGCCAGTATCTCAACAAGGAACGAGAACTCACTGCGGCAGGCGTCTTCCGGGGAAAACTCGACGTCATCGACGAAGGTCTTCGCGTGCTGGACGGCCTCGACGGCCATTTTGAGGACCTCGTCGGGCTTTTTCTTGAGCTTGTACTGCATATGTATCGGCGAGGTGGCAATAAAGGTGTGGATGCGTCTGTTTTTCGCAGGCGCGATTGCCTTGCCCGCGGCCTCGATGTCGTCGTGGCTGGCTCGAGCCAGGGCGGCGATGACCGGCCCGCGGATCTGCTCGGCCACCAGCCTGGTGGCTTCGAACTGGGCCGGGGACGATACCGGAAAGCCGGCCTCGATAATGTCCACCCCCAAAACAGCCAATTGCCGGGCGATCTCGAGCTTCTCGGTTATAGACAGCGACGCCCCGGGTGCCTGCTCGCCGTCGCGTAAGGTCGTGTCAAATATCAGGACTTTTTCTTCAGACATCCGTATTTCCTCCATTAAAGCTCACCCCGATTGCGGCCAATTATGACCAGAGGGGGGGAAAAATGCCACGAATTTACGAAAAAAACGGTTTGCTGCTGGTTCTTGTGGTGTGAGTGTACTGCGCCTAACGGCGCAGCAGCAAGCCGAGGCCGACCACGGCCCGGAATGAAGACCAGATTCTGCGAAAACCACTCATAAACATTATTTTAACTGGGGGAGCGGATTTTTTGCAAGTACTTCATCGGCAAAAAGATGCAGATTTTTCGGTCCAGCCGCTTCGCCCGGCCGGCTATATCTCCGCAGCAACTCGGAAATCTGCTGCCTCCGCTTACCTTTGCCCCAGCCCGCCCGGTAAGGGCGCGGCGTTCCCCAGAGCCTCCAGAGTAAATAACGCCTCTGTCCTGCCCGTCCGGCGGCGGCGGTAACTCGGAGGAGCGATAAACTGGTTCGGCGTGAGGTTGGAGGGCCGATTCGCGCAGGGCAAGCGGGAAAATCGCCAGGCTACTTAATCAGGTGCTTGTTTTTGCCGATACCTCGAACGGTGCGCAGACGGCGCACAAACCCACAGTCTCTTAACGTAGGGTAGAGCCAAAGAGCAAGTAGGCCCTTATGGCCGGAGTCGAAAGGCTTGTCGGCCGGGCGGGAGCAAGCTATAGCATTCGACGCTACAATAAAAGAATACCTCCAGGAGATCGACGAGGCCTGCCTGTTGAGCCCCGAACAGGAACACCTGCTCGGCAAGCTGATCGTTGAAGAGAACGACCCGTGGGCCAGGGAACAACTTGTACGGAGCAATCTCCGTCTGGTCGTCAACATCGCCAAGAGATATGCCGGGCGTGGGATGAGCCTCGGTGATTTGATCGAGGAGGGCAATCTCGGCTTGATAAGGGCCGTCGATTATTTCGACCCCGACAGGGGAACGCGCTTCAGCACTTATGCAGCCTGGTGGATAAAGCAGAGTATCAAGCGAGCCTTGCTGGAAAATACCCAGCCTGTCCACATCCCCACGTATATGGTTGCCCTGATAAACCAGTGGCGACACACGGCGGCGGAATTGGAAAGCAGGCTCGGCAGGCCCGTCGATGTCGAAGAGATGGCTCAGGTTATGGGCCTTCCTGTGCGCAAAGCCAAGATCATCCACCAGATTGTCGAGATCCTCAGTTCCGCAGGTGATGCAGCTGGCGGTGATGCCTCGGAAGACGACGAATTGCTTGAAGCGACCCTTGTGGATCGCAACACCGGCCTGCCGGAAGACCCCCTGGTCGAAGACGAGGAAAAAGCCAAGGTGCTCAGGCTACTCGACAGCCTCGAGCCCCGCGAGGCCCAGGTGCTGAGGCTGCACTACGGGCTCGGCGGCGGACGCCCAATGTCACTCAAAGAGATCGCCAAGAAGTTTGGCCTGACGCGAGAGAGGATCCGCCAGATCCGGCGTGACGCCTTGACCAAGCTGTACGAGTATATGAACGAAGGGTAGGCTGCGTTGCCAAGATAGGCCGGCTCCATACCCTCAACGAGTTTCTCTTTGCCGATTCGTCTTACCCACGCTATCGCAAGTATCACCCAGTCCTCGACATTCGCCAGTAGCAAAACAAGAAAGCAAGAATCGCGCCGGGCTTTCCCCCCGGATTTCTGTTGGCCTGCTATGTTCCTGCGCGTTATAGTGCAGCTCGGCCCGGGGTATTATTCTCGAGCGCCGGGCCGGGTGACTGTGCCGGTTTTGGATGGCTGTCTTTTTCGACCGCCAAGAAATGCCCGGCACAGCGACTGTCTAATAGATAGTATGGCATATCCGGCAGATAGCTTGGAGGCAGAACAGATGGCGGGCAACACATCGGAGCTTGCAGGGTATATCCGCAGCATACCCGATTGGCCGAAGAAGGGGATACTGTTTCGTGACATTACGCCACTGTTGGGCAAGGCGGATGCCTTCGCCGCTGCAGTAAAGGCGCTGGTCGCGGATTTCGTCGATACGGGTATCGAGTACGTCGCCGCTGTAGAGGCACGGGGATTCATCTTCGGTGCCACGGCAGCCGAGAAGCTCGGTGCAGGCTTTGTGCCGATCCGCAAGAAGGGTAAACTGCCATACCAGACTGAGGCGGTGACATACGATCTGGAATACGGCACGGACACCCTTGAGGTGCACCGTGACGCCATCCGCAGTGGAGCCAGGGTCCTGATGGTGGATGACCTGCTGGCGACGGGTGGTACAATGGCGGCGGCGTGTGCGCTTATCGAGAAGATAGGCGGATGTGTCGGCGGAATTGCATTTCTCATCGAGCTTTCTGGGTTGGCCGGCCGGCAGAAACTGCGCAAGTACAAGATAAAGACGCTAATATCATACTGACATTGCGTCGGCTTGCCGAAGCAGAACACCCGCGCCGACTCCGCCCCGGAAGAGTTCTGCCCTGTCCAGATCGCGTATGCTCACTGGTAGCGGCAATCGCGTCCCGGTCGCGTGCGGTCAGTTTCTCTTTCTCAGGAGCAGGGGCAGCGCACCCAGGCTGAGGATCGCCACGGTGGAAGGCTCAGGAATCGGCTCCTGGGTCAATGTGAATGTGTATGCGCCCCCGTCCGGAATACTCACATCGAACTGCATGGTCACGACCTGTCCGGGCAATACCTCAAGGGGCGCCCAGAATTCGAGGGTCCAATCATCGACCTCATCCACCGTGCCGAACTTCGTGCTCCCCGCCGAGCCCGGGACGAAAGTGGCCGGTTCAGCCGGATCCAGCATCAACCTGTAGCCGGTCCACACAAAACCGCTCTCGTTCGTCGCAGTCGTGGTTATCGTAAATTTTGAGAGCGACTCGGCGCTGATCGTAACACTTGCGGGCCCGAGGGAGGAGAGGCCCTCAGAGATAACCGCACCGGCCGGCGACCACGTAGACAGAGCGTCGCTCTCGAAACTTACGAGTGTACCCTCCGCCGGCCCGGCCACCACAAAAAGAAGCACTCCAAACGCGAAAAACATATTGCACTTGCTCATTTGCTACTCCTCCTGAATAAGCAATAACCGCCGGGTTCAGTGCAATAAACGTGCCGATTAGTATGCGTCCAAGTGCTGACGGACGCAAGAGTTTTTTTGCCGATTTTTTTTGCACGAAGCCGCCTGCGGCATTGAGCGATGTAAGTATGGCTCTGACAAGATCTTGCGCTCGGCGCACGGCTGTCGAACACCTATACGCCCGGCAGGCGGTGTGCTTTTTTGGCTACAACAATCCTGTCGTTGTCCTGCGGGTCCTTTTCCACCCGTACCTGCGTGAAAGCACCCGCCTTCTCGAGCAAGTCTTTTACCGCCGGTCCCTGGGCATAACCGATCTCGAGCATCAGGGCACCGTCCGGCTGCAAGAAGACCTCCACCTCTTGAGCGATCCTACGGTGGATACCAAGGCCGTCCTCGCCGGCATACAAAGCATCCCTGGGTTCGTAACACCTGACGGTCTCGTCGAGCGATTCGAACTCGGCGGCGCTTACATACGGCGGATTGCAGACAACCAGGTCGAGTTTAGCGGTCTCAAACTGAGACAGCAGAGGTTCAAACAGGTCGCCCTGTAGCAGCGTTACTTTATCTTTTAGCTGGTGCTTTTCGACGTTTGCAGCGGCGACCTCGAGTGCCGCGGCGGAGATGTCGGTGGCAATGATGCGGACATCGGGGAAGTTCTTGGCAATCGCCACCGCGATGCATCCGCTGCCTGTGCACAGGTCGCAGACTAAGTGGGGGCCGCGGCGGCGGGCGTATGGATCGACCTTGCGATGCAGCGGATCACGGCCGAGCGAATCATCCGCCTTGCGGGCCCGTAGAAACTCGATAGCACGTTCCACGAGAAGTTCGGTTTCCGGGCGGGGGATCATACAGGCCGGGCTCACGTCCAACTCGAGAGAGTAAAACTCGGTTTTGCCGGTCAGATAGGCGACCGGCTCATTTTGACCTGCCCTGCTGACCAGGCCGTGCAGTATATCCAACTGCCGTTTTTCAACGACCGTATCGAACCTCGTGTAAAGCTCGATGCGCTTGGCGCCGAGGACGTGCCCGAGGAGAATCTCCGCGCTCAAGCGGGGCGAATCGATCCCCTTCCGGGTGAAATAGTCGGTTATCCAGTTCAGGAGTTTCTGTATCGTCCAGGATTCCATTTCAGCCAGGCTGCGGCCAGGGGCGGGCCGGACAAAACCAATTTGATCAAATGTAAACCCTGTCCATCATCCGTGGAAACGGGATGCACTGGCGAATGTGCCTTTCACCGGTGATCCAGGCCACGGTGCGCTCCACGCCGAGCCCAAAGCCACCGTGCGGGACCGAGCCGTACTTGCGCAGGTCCAGGTACCAGTCGTAGGTTTCGGCGTTCAGGCCCTGCTCATTTATTCGGGCCAGGAGTCGGGCGTAATCGTCTTCTCTGATCGAACCGCCGATGATCTCGCCGAAACCGCCGGGGGCGAGCAGGTCGAAGTTGAGCACCACCCGCTCATCCCGGCGGTCCGTCTTCATATAGAAGGCCTTGGCCTCCTTGGGATAATGGGTGACGAAGACGGGCTTATCGTGCATCAAAGAGATGATGGTCTCGTCGGAGCCGCCGAGGTCCTTGCCCCATTTGAACTCTGCCGCGAGCCGTGCGTGCTTCGGGTTGTTTTCGATCTTCGTGTTGACCTCGGCGAGCCTGCCCCGCAGATCGATCAGCTCGGCGGCGATCTTGTCTTTCTTCCATTGTTTCAATTGTCCGGTCTGCTGGGCCTCCAGTTCCAATATTCTTGCCTGCAGTTGGCGTTTTTCATCGTGGAAGTCCGCCAATTGGCGGGCCATAAAGTCCCTGGTCTGCTGGCCGGTTAGAAGCTCGACGACTTCGGTGTATTTAAGCCGGTAGAACGGCGGGGTGATCCGTTCGAGAGCGGCGATGCTGCTACCTAAGGTCTCAAGCTCGGCCCTGTTTTCACCGAGGACGCGGGCGACAATGGACGTCACGAGGTTCTCGGCCAATTCCAGCAGGCCGGGCAGGTCGATAAAGGCTACTTCCGGCTCGACCATCCAGAATTCGGTCAGGTGTCGGCGGGTCTTGCTTTTCTCGGCGCGGAACGTGGGGCCGAAGCAGTAAACCTTCCCGAAGCTCATTACGGCCGACTCAAGGTAAAGCTGGCCGGTCTGCGTCAGGTGCATAGGGGCGCCGAAGTAATCGACCGCAAATAGGGATGCCTGGTCTTCACCGACGATGGTGGTGAAGATCGGGGTGTCGACGAGGATAAACCCGTTGTCGTTGAAGAATCGACGGATCGCATCGACGACGGTGTGGCGGATCCTGCCGATGCACCATTGCCGCCGGGACCGCAGGTGTAGGTGCCGGTGTTTGAGCAGGAAGTCCACGCCGTGCGATTTCGGCGTTATGGGATAGTCGTCTGCAGGGCAGATAATCTCCGCGTCGGTCACGGCCAGTTCGTAGCCGCTCACGCTCCTGGGATCGGCCCGCACCAGGCCGGTCACCCGCAGGGACGACTCTTGCCCAAGCCGCTTTAGCCGCTCGAAAAGTTCGTCGCTGATCCTGCCCTTTTCGACGACGCACTGGCAGAGCCCAGTACCATCGCGGATTATCAAGAATTGGATCTTGCCGCTCGAACGGGAATTGTACAGCCAGCCGGCGAGGGTTACTTGCTGGTTTTCATAGTTTCTCAAGTGGGCGATGTTAACGGAACGGTTTTCTGTCATCTGTTTGTATTTTCGCTTGTGTTTCTTACGCGAATCCTTTTGCCCCCGGTGGACTCACCGCTAAGATTTACCTTTCTGCCGGCTTCACCGGTCTTGTTCGGCCGTAGACTATACAGTGAAAAATCGCTTATGGAAAGGGCATATCCGAAAGGTAACTGTCCCAACGATTGTGGAGATTTTTACGATGCCCAACTTATTGTGCTTTTCAGGCTCACCGAACCACGAGGTTTTGAGCCCAAAATAGGCAGCCACAGAATTTGGGATAGTTGCACGGCATTAGAAAGCCGTCGTACAGCCCGGTACGCGCGGGCTTATCACGTATCGAGCTTTCCCCGGAGGTGGTCTGCGAGCTGGTCTGTGGAGACGCGGACCTGGTCCATCGAATCGCGGTCGCGGACGGTTACGGTGTTGTCCTGGAGCGTCTGGCCGTCAACAGTCACGCACAGAGGCGTGCCGGCCTCGTCCTGGCGGCGGTAGCGCCGGCCGATCGCGCCTTTCTCGTCGTAGAAGCAGTTGAAATGTCTCTTGAGGTCGTCGTAAATCTTCCTGGCTATATCGGGCATACCTTCCTTCCTGACCAGCGGGAAGACCCCGACCTTTACGGGGGCCAGGGCCGGGTGGAATCGCAGCAGATTACGGGTCTCGCCACGGACCTCTTCCTCGTCGTAGGCGTCCACCAGAAATGCCAGGGTGCTTCTATCGATGCCGGCTGACGGCTCGATAACATAGGGGATGTAGCGCTGTTTCTTCTGGTCGTCGAAGTACGAGAGCGGCCCGGACTGGTAGTCCTCGGCCTCGCGGGCAAGCTCGATTTTTGTCAGGTCGCCGTTGTTCTCGTACCACTTGTTGAGTGTTCTTATGCCGCGCTGGTGCTGGCGCAGGTCGAAATCGGTGCGGTTGGCGATGCCCTCGAGCTCCTGCCAGTCCCCCGAGCCGAAGGGGAACCTGTATTCGACATCGACGCAGCTCTTGGCGTAGTGTGCCAGCTCGTCGGCGTCGTGTTCGCGCAAGCGCAGGTTCTGCCTTTTCAGGCCGAGCTGGATATACCAGTTGAAACGAGCCTGCTTCCAGTACTCGAACCATTCCTCGTCGGTGCCCGGCTCACAGAAAAACTCCAGCTCAGCCTGCTCGAACTCGCGGGTCCGGAAGATAAAGGCCCTGGTGGTTACCTCGTTGCGGAAGCTCTTGCCGATCTGCGCGATGCCGAAAGGTATCTTCACGCGCGTCGTGTCCAGGACATTGCGGAAATTAGCGAAGATACCCTGCGCTGTTTCCGGCCGAAGGAACATCGCCATCGAGTCGTCAACGTTTGCTCCCATTTGGGTCTCAAACATCAGCTTGAAAGGCATAGGGTCGGTGAATCGGCCGACCGTGCCGCAATTGGGGCAGACCTTGCTTGCCAGATCGTGGGCCTTGGCCCGGGCGGTGTCAATGGAGACGTGCTCGGTGTGCTCGGCGGCGTGTTCAGGGTTCTTTTCTTGGAGGTGATCGACGCGCGTCCGCATGTTGCATTTCTTGCACTCGACGACCAGGTCGGCGAACTTGTCCGCGTGTCCGGAGGATTTCCACACCATCGGGTGCATAAGGATGCTGCAGTCCAGCCCGACCACATCGTCGCGCATCTGGACGATGCTCTTCCACCAGGCCTTCTTGACGTTGTTCTTCAGCTCGACGCCGAGCGGGCCATAATCGTAGCAGCTCGCCAGCCCGCCGTAGATCTCGCTCGACTGGAAAATAAAGCCTCTCCTTTTGCACAGAGATACGATGTCGTCGAGCTTGGTGATCTTAGCCATACCTGTGTTTCCCCGGGATAATACGGTTTTCCAAACGGCGACCGGCCAATTATATAGTACCGAGCACGGATTACAAGGATTGTCGGCCGACCGGGGCGGCACCGGCCTGATGAATACAACGTGGTTCGAGCTGCTTTTTTGCTCCCGCAGTCCGTGGCAGCGGCTTGTCAGGGCGGCCGAGATATGTTATATGATTCGCATTGGATATCCGCGAAATCGGCATCCGAGCCTGGGATTGGCCTTCCCCGGATGCAGCCTCGCAGTGCAGAGGGCGAAGCGTGGCACGGGTACCCATCGGAAAGGCCCAGACAGTGGAAAACTGGGAACAGTTACCGGATGAGGAAATCCTGAGATTCAGGATTAAAGACTTCAAACTGCAGATTGCCGGTTCCGTTCTCGAATCATTTGTGGAGCGGCTGTACGAGGAATTGGCAAACAAGGGAATGCGGTTTCGTCCTCCATGTTACCTCGCCGATGAGTGGCTTTGTCCCGACAGGGTCCCGATCATCGGAATACCGTTTTGGCTCGCCCACCCGCGGCTCAAGGCGATCGAGCAGAAAATGATGTTCGAAGTCGAGGGTGGGACGGAAGATTCGTGCATGAAGCTGCTGCGTCATGAATGCGGGCACGCCGTCAATTACGCCTACGAGTTGTACAGGAGGACGCGCTGGCGGGAATTGTTCGGGCCTTTTACCTCGAACTACTCGAACAGTTACTACTATCAGCCCTACTCGAAGCGCTACGTAATACACCTTGAGGACGGCTACGCCCAGGCCCATCCAGACGAGGACTTCGCCGAGACGTTCGCGGTCTGGCTTGCCCCTGACAGTCGGTGGGAGGATAAGTACGGCGATTGGCCCGTGATCCGGAAGCTGCGCTACGTGGATCGGTTGATCAAGAAGATCGCCGAGAAGCCTCCTGTCCACAGCGTGCGTCAGCGGCCCCCCTGGGCAGCCTCACGCATGGTCTCCACGCTCGCGGCCTATTACGAGCGAAGGCGCAAGGTCCTGGGCAGTTCCTTCTTGGGCTACTACGACGAGAGCCTCAAGACAGTCTTCTCCTCGGCCCGGACCGCCCCCGCTTCTGCCAGGGCATCGAGCCTGCTCCGCCGGAATCGCCGGCGCATCGTCGACAACGTGGCCAGATGGACCGGCCACCGCAAATACGATGTTTACCAGCTTGTCAATAAGCTTATCGCTCGTTGCGATGCGCTGAAGTTGTACGCTGCTGACGGGGACCTTAACGACATCGTCGGCATAACCGCTTTCGTTACGGCTATTGCCAGCAACGCCCTGCGAGCCGAGAGAGGCAGCAAAAGATAATGGCCCGGAAGTTGAACATAACAGCTCTGGTTGACGAATCGAGCATACCAGCAGACGACCCCGAGTTCACCGGTAGCCCCGATGTCCCGACCACCGAGCATCACGTCATAGAGACACTCCGCCTACTGGGGCACGAGGTCTCGGTTTGCCCGGTGGTCGAGAACGTTGGCACGCTGGTAGAGACCCTTAGGGACCAGGAGCCGGACCTGGTTTTCAACCTCACCGAGCAGTTCGGCGGTGACAGGCGGTACGACAAGAACATAGCGGCGCTGCTGGAGATTCTCGGTATTCCCTTTACGGGCACGGGGGCGATGGGGCTTATGCTCTGCCGGGACAAGCGCCTGTGCAAACAGCTGCTGAGCCTTCACAGAATACGCGTTCCCGATTTCCTGTCGTTCCCGTTGAACCGTGCTGTCCGGGTCCCCAAGGGTGTTCGCTACCCGCTTGTGGTCAAGCCAGCGTTCGAAGACAGCTCCGAAGGTATCTCAAACGCGTCGCTTGTTGCCAACGAAGGCGCGCTGAGGGAGCGGACGAAGTTTGTCCACGAGCGGTGGGAACAGCCTGTGATTGCGGAGGAATACATCAAGGGGCGGGAATTGTACGTGAGTATTCTCGGCAACAGGAGGTTGACGGTTTTTCCGGTGCGTGAGTGTTTTTTCAACTACGACGGTGACGATGGCCCGGCCCTTGCTACTTATCGGGTAAAGTGGAATCGTCAATACCGTGAAAAGTGGAACATCACGTTCGGGTTCGCCGAGCTTGACCTGCAGACTACCAAGAACATCGAGCGGACCTGCCGAAAGGTTTACCGCGTTTTGCAGATACGAGACTACGGGCGAATAGACCTCCGCCTGCGGCCGGACGGCAAGCTGGTCATCCTCGAGGCCAATCCCAACCCGGATATCGCTTACGGCGAGGAGGTGGCCGAGGCCGCCGAAAAAGCGGGACTCTCCTACGAAAACCTCATCGACCGCATCCTCAAGCTCGCCCTGAGCCGCTACAGGTAGACGCAGGTTTGCTCGACAAGCTGGGGGCTTTGCCTTGCTGTGCGGCCGATGAGGCAGACAACCTACTTTCCAAGAGCGCCGGCGGGATGGTGACGTGCGTCTCTTTTGCGAGCGGACGGCAGGATTGGGCTGGGCAATAAGGACCTTAGGTGGTATTATGCAAGAAAAATTTTGACTGAATCTGACAAATGGCTGAAAGACTCCACAGACGCATATTGGACAACGGGATGGTGCTCCTGGGCGAGCCGATGGAAGGCGTTGAGTCGGTTGCGTTCAACTTGATGCTGCCCGCCGGCGCTTCAGCGCTGCCCGAAGGCTGCTGCGGCGCTCCAAGTGTGATCGCGGACTGGATCTTCAGGGGCGCAGGCAGCAGGAGCAGCAGGCAGCTCAGTGACGCCCTGGACGGTCTGGGCCTCCACAGGGCCAGTTCAGTCGGCAGCGCCCATATATCCATCGGCGCAGCGCTCGAATCGGCTAACCTTGCCCCGGCTCTCGGGCTTTACGCTGACATCATTCTCAGACCCAATCTGCGTGACGATGAATTCGAGCTGGCAAGGCAATTGGCCCTCGACGCCGTCCGCGCCCTGGACGACGAACCCCGGCAGAAGGTGGTGATCAAGCTGAAGGAACAGTTCTATCCGTATCCGCTGGGGCGGAGCACCGTCGGAGACGTCGATCAGTTGAGATCTCTGGCGCCGGGGATGGCAAGGCAGATAGTCAAGGAATACTTCCGCCCTTCACAGATGATATTTTCCGTCGCTGGCAAGTATGACTTCGATGATGTGTGCATACAGCTTGAGAAGCTCTTTGACGACGAGCGGACGCCAGAGCCGCCCCAAATCAAGTTGGGCCCACGGGGAAATAGATACCTGCATATCGAAGACCGCAGCGCGCAGGTTCATATCGGCCTGATGACGAGTTCGGCAAGGCCGGGCGACGAGAACTACTACAATGCCCGCCTCGCCGTCTCGGTCCTTTCGGGTGGGATGAGCGCCAGATTATTCACGGAGGTCCGCGAGAAACGTGGCCTATGCTACGCTGTCGGGGCCCGCTACCACGGATTGAAACAGGCCGCAGGTGTAATCTGCTACGCCGGCACCACCCCGGACAAGGCCCAGGAGACCATCGATGTCATAACAGACCAGTTCGAACGCCTGGCCGACGGAATCACACCGGAAGAAATGGACAGGGCCAAGGTAGGTCTGAAAAGCTCACTGATATTGCAGAGCGAGTCCTCCAGCAGCAGGGCCAGCGCCATCGGAACCGACTATTACCTTCTGGGCCGGGTCAGGAGTCTTGATGAGATAAAAGAGAAGATAGACGCCACCACCGTCGATTCGGTGCTCGGCTACCTGCGGGACAACAGGTTCAGGGAATTTACAGTTGTTACGATCGGCCCCAGGCCAGTGAGCGTCGAGTAGAGCAAAGAATGGAATTCAGGGAAAAAACGTTAGAGAACGGGTTGTCCATCATCGGGGAGCTCAACACGTCCGCCAAGTCGGCGGCCGTGGGGTTCTTCGTCAGGACCGGCTCACGCGACGAGGCCGAGCAAATAAACGGCGTATCGCATTACCTCGAACACATGCTCTTCAAGGGCACCGACAGGCTCAGCGCCTTCGAGGTCAACAGGGCATTTGACCGAACCGGCGCGCAGTTCAATGCCTTCACCAGCGAAGAAAACACGGTTTACTACGCAGCGGTTCTTCCGGAATACCTCGCTGAAGTTACCCGGCTCTGGATCGAGCTGATGAGGCCGGCTCTCCGGGATGAGGACTTCCAGCTCGAGAAAAACGTCATCAAAGAAGAAATCGCTATGTACAAGGACACGCCGAGCTTCGATGTTATGGACAGGTGCAGACACCTGCATTTTGACGGCCACCCCTGCGGCTACAGTGTGCTCGGCAGCGAGGAAAGCATAGAAGGTCTGAGCGCCGAGCAGATGCGCGACTATTTCAGCAGGCGATACGTACCCAACAACATGGCACTGGCCTTCGCGGGCAATTTTGACTGGGACCGGCTATGCTCCGTTGTCGAGGAGCCTTGTTCTCGGTGGCGGCCGCGCGCCGCAGAAAGGAAACTGGAGCACTGCCGGGGAAGCGGAAAGAAACACCGCCTGGAGAAGTCGAATCTGGCCCGCGAGCATATATGCTTGATGAGCACCGGCGTCTCCGCCCAGGATGAGCGTCGGTTCGCCGCCTCACTTCTGGCTTGTGTTATAGGCGATGATGTCGGCTCGCGCTTCTTCTGGGAGCTTGTGGACAGGGCCCTGGCCGAGGCGGCCAGCATGCAATTTGCCGCAATGGACGGCACCGGTGCGTTTTGCAGTTACATCCGATGCAGCATCGACAACGCCGGCAAGGTCCTTGAGGTCGTCAGACGCATCTTTGAACAGGTCGACCGGGACGGAATAACCGAAGCGGAACTGACCAAGGCCAAGAACAAGGTGCTCAGTGCGCTTGTAATCAAGAACGAACTGCCTATGGGCCGGCTCGTCGACCTGGGTTTCAACTGGACTTATTTGCGAGAATACCGCACAATAGAACAGGATGTCGCGGCGATCAAGGCCGTGACTGTTAGCGATGTTAATGCGGTCATAAAACAGTGCAACCTGTGTGATTTCACGCAGTACTCGATAGGTCCAGCAGCTCGGCCTGAATGATAGACCGGCGCTAAATAAAGGTCTCAGATACAGAAGGGTTGAAAGATGAACGGAAAGACAGCGAAACAGTCAGGCGCAGCACTCAAAACTCAGCAACAGGGGATCGACCGGCGGGTTTTCCTCAAGAAGGTCGGCCTTACCGCGGCATCGGCAAATCTATTCTCTGCCTTGCCGGGCTGCACGGCTGCCCGCCGCGGGGCTGCCGGCCGAGCAAAGCCGCCCAACGTCGTCCTGGTGGTGACCGACGACCAGGGATACGGCGACCTGCACTGCCACGGAAACGAAGTAATCGTCACGCCGAATCTCGACAGGCTGCACGCCGAGAGTATCAGATTGACGGATTTCCACGTTGACCCGACCTGCTCACCAACCCGCTCGGCTCTGATGACCGGGCACTACTCTTCCCGTACTGGCGTATGGCACACGATAATGGGCCGTTCGCTGTTGGGCAGGGACGAAGTGACAATGGCCGACGTATTTTCCTCGAACGGATATGCCACGGGCATCTTCGGCAAGTGGCACCTGGGCGACAACTATCCCTATCGACCACAGGATCGAGGCTTCCAGGAGGTGCTGGTTCATGGCGGTGGAGGCGTCGGGCAAGGGCCCGATTACTGGGGAAACGACTACTTCGACGATACCTATTTCCACAACGGCGTGCCTGAAAAATTCAAGGGTTACTGTACGGACGTCTGGTTTGACGAGGCGCTGAGATTCATCGAAGCAAACAAGGACAGGCCGTTCTTCTGCTACATCCCCACGAATGCCCCCCACGGCCCCTACAACGTCGCCGACAAGTACAGCAGGCCGTACCGCGACAAGGGTGTCCCCGCTGTCCAGGCCGCCTTTTTCGGGATGATCACGAACATCGACGAGAATATGAGCCGGCTGATGCAACGCCTCAGGCAGCTCGGGCTCGAGGAGAACACGATCCTCATCTTTATGACCGACAACGGGACGTCCAGCGGCAGCTCAGCCGGCATGCGAGGCAAAAAAGGCTCCGAGTACGAGGGTGGACATCGCGTGCCGTTCTTTATCCGCTGGCCTGCAGGCGGATTAACCGGCGGCCGGGACATCGACACACTTGCCGCTCACATCGACGTACTTCCGACGCTCATAGACCTGTGCGGGTTGAAGAAACCGCGCAGCCTGAAGTTCGACGGAATGAGCCTGTCCCGTCTGCTGAGAGGCAGGGCCGGGAACTGGCCCGACCGAACCCTCTTCGTGCACTCCCAGAGGATCGAGTACCCCAAGAAATGGCGCAAAAGCGCCGTTATGACCGAGCAATGGCGATTGATAAACGGCACCGAACTCTATGACATTGTCGCCGACCCGGCCCAGAAGAATAACATCGCCGATAGAAAGCCGGAGGTCGTCAGGAAACTGCGCAGGGCCTACGAGCGGTGGTGGGCGGACCTTTCCACCGAGTTCGACAAGTACTGCTACATCGTTCTCGGCTCCGATAAGCAGAACCCGACACGGCTGATGTCGCACGATTGGCACAGCCCGAACCCGGCGTGGAGTCAGACGGCCGTACGAAACGGCTCTAAGTCAAACGGTTTCTGGGCCGTTGAAATCGAGCGCGACGGAGAATATGAGATCTCGCTGCGCCGCTGGCCAGCTGAGCTCAACAAGCCTATAAATGCCGCCATTCCCAACGGCAGGGCGATCAATGCCGCCGAGGCCAGGATCACCATCGCCGATATAGACCAGAAAAAGCCGGTCCCTCGAGATGCCGTTGAAGTAAAGTTCCGCGTCAACCTCAAGGCCTGTAAGACAAGGCTGCAGACCTGGTTCATCGACGACAAAGGAGATTCGCGAGGGGCCTACTACGCCTACGTCAAACGCCTGTAGTCGAGCTGGAGTCTGATATGAACACGCAGAATAGAAGGCAATTCCTGAGAAGCACGGCCCTCGCTGCCGCCTCAACGCTGATGCCTCGCTCGCTGTCGGGGGCGGCCCGCCCCGCGACCAGGCCGAATATCATCGTCATAATCTCGGACGAGCACAATGCATCCGTTACAGGCTGCTACGGCAACAATATCGTCCGCACGCCGAATCTGGACGCACTCAGCCGAGGCGGTGTGACGTTCGAGAGCTGCTACTGCAACTCGCCGCTGTGCGTACCGTCGCGTCTGTCGTTCACGTCGGGCAAGTATGCCTCGCGGGTCGGGGCATGGAGCAACAACTGCTGGCTTCCAAGTGAAAACTACCCGTCGCTGCCCAGGATAATGAACGCTGCCGGCTATGAGTCGGTGCTGTGCGGCAAAATGCACTACGACAAGACCCGCCGATACGGCTTTCGGGAAATAGGCGGCAATCTGAACAACTACCACAAGACCGGCAAGGGCGGGCGCCGCCGGGCCGATGACCTCAAGCCAAAGCCGGGAATCTCGGGACGGTTCAAGAATTTCCATACCGGTGAGACCTCGGGCGTACTCAGCCACGACAAAAAAGTAACTCAGGGCACCGTGGAGTTCCTCAGGACCCGCAGGGCCTCGGACAAGCCGTTCTTTCTGATTGTGGGTTATCTGGCCCCCCACTTTCCCTTGATCGTGCCCCGTAAATACTGGGAGCTTTACCAAGGCAAGGTGCCGATGCCGAAGATCCCTCAAGGCTACTTTGAATCCCAGCCGTTGAACTATAAGCATCTTCGCATCGGTTTTAATATGGAGGACGTCCCGGCGGACATTGTGCGGAAGGGCCGGGAGCTTTACTACGGCCTGACGCAGTGGCTGGACGGACAAATCGGCAAGGTCCTCGCTGCCCTGGCCGAGAGCGAAGTGGCAGACAATACCGTCGTGATCTACACGGCCGACCACGGCGAGAATATGGGTGAACACGGCCTATGGTGGAAGAATTGTATGTACGAGCACGCCGCCCGTGTCCCGCTGCTTGTAAACTGGCCGGCACGCTGGAAGGGCGGGCAGCGACGCCTGCAGGCCTGTTCACTGGTGGACGTGGTGCAGACGGTGGCGGAGCTCGGCCAGGCCGACGTCCCGGATGATTGGAACGGGGATTCTATGGTCAGGTGGCTGGATGACGCCAACAGCGATTGGAAAGATACCGCTGTCAGCGAGTACTATGCGCACAACATCGCTTCCGGCTACGCGATGATCCGGATGGGCAAATATAAGTACGTCTATCACACCGCCCCCGATGCCGATCACGCCCCTGAGCGGGAGCTATACGATCTCGAAAGCGATCCGGGCGAATTCGACAACCTTGCCTCTAAGGTGGCATACAGCCGGCGGGTTCAAAATATGCACGCCGCCCTTGTCCGGGAGCTTGGCGAGTCTCCGGATGAAACAGAGCAGCGTTGCAGGGCGGACTATGCCAGGGGATACTCCCGCCAGCAGGCTCGAAGCAGGAAAAGGGAAAAAGCTTAGCACGAAAACTACCCGTACGCTCTCGTTCGCGCAGAAAGTATCTAAAAGCGGATCAGCTGCATCGCCGTCAATGTACCCGCCGCATCAAGCCTGTCCCGTCCGGTAGCTCATCCGGCACCGTGGCGCAGAACACCATCAACCTTGACCGAAGAGGTCTAATTGTGGTACAATCCAGGCAAATGAGAAAACGGAGCATCTGGTGATGGCCAAAGCCTCTCGCAAACAAAAACGCGACTCCGAGCGCG
>CAZWAP010000020.1:17985-39641 GCA_964632005.1 uncultured Pirellulales bacterium
CCGGCTCGGCGCCCGAGGCACCAGCCCAATCGCTGGCCAGAGGCAGCACCATACCAAAATTCGACCTGAGCCGGCAGATACTCGCCGAAAAGCGCAAGATCGCAGCCGAGAGGAGAAAAGGCCCGGGCGGGACAAGCCGTACCTCTTCGGAAGCGCCCGAGCCTGTTAAGGCCGCTCGCGATGCAAACCTTCCGGACGCCGAAGTATCCGTGCCAGACAGGATCATCGCTGAGATCGTCAGCAGGGATATAGCTCGGATGTGCGATGTCGAAAATGAGCAGGCTTAGTCCAACGGCGTCGCTCAGCCGGGAGCCGAGTCCTGTAAGTCCCCGTTGATCACGCAGCTACTAACCAACATCCTGCTTTGCGGCCGAGAGGTGGCAGCATCAACCTCAATCGTGCGTAAACCTTTTTTGACCCAATGACTCACGGCCTGTACTGTGAATCGAAATCGGCACCGCAGCATTCAGAATTGCAGGTAGATAAAGGGTCTTGGGCTGGATGGGGCAAAGACGGCCAGATAGAGGATCATAAGAACGACCGTGCCGATGCGAACGGGGCGCAGCTCGAGGAACGTTCTCAAACGGGACTCGTAGGCAAACTGGTAGAGCCAGACGGCAAGAATCATAATCAGACCGAGCAGGGGGCAGCGTGGGTCGGCGAAGCCGGCGGTAAATATGCCGGTGACAATGGTCCATGCGTCGTCAAGGGTCGCGGCGCGGAAGAAAATCCAGGCGAACGTGACAAAGACAAAGACAAACAATTGCTTGAGCAGCCTGGGGATTTTTCGGCGGTAGAAGGCCGATTTCTCGAGGTTGTAGGTTGCGCAGGCCGCGGCCGCGTGCAGAAGAGCCCAGACCAGGAAGGTCAAGGCTGTGCCCGAGAAAACGCCCGCGTGCCACAGGCCCGAGACCAGCATAACTGCGGTGATATTGCAATACGTTCTGGTCGTGCCCCGGCGGTTTCCGCCAAGCGGTATGTAGAGGTAATCTCTGAACCAGGATGACAGGCTGATGTGCCATCGCCGCCAAAAATCGCTCAGGCCCGTGGCGAGGTAGGGGTTGTTGAAGTTGAGCATAACCCTCATACCCATCATCCTGGCCAGGCCGCGGGCCATATCGCTGTAGCCGCTGAAGTCGAAATATATCTGCCAGGAGAACAGAAACGCAGCGAGCGCAAGGGCCGGTGACCCGAAGCGGTGGGGAGCATCGTAGACGTTGTTGACGTAGAGGGCGAGGTAGTCGGCCAGGGCGAGCTTCTTGAACAAGCCGACGATAAAGAGAGAGGCGCCGTCGGCGACGTCGTTCATACTGATTCTGGGCCTTTTCGCCAACTGCGGCAGGAACCTGGCGGCCCTTTCGATGGGACCTGCGAGCAACCGGGGAAAGAAGGCAACAAAGGCCGCGTACCTCAGGAAGCTCTTTTCCCTCGGAATACGACCGCGGTAGCAATCTATGGTATAAGTCATAGACTGGAAGATGTAGAACGACAGACCCACGGGCACAAACAGGTCAGGGGCGGGTAGGTGATACGGGATGCCAAGCAGAGACAGCAGCGAATTGACGGCCTCGCTGACAAAAGCGCCGTACTTGAACAGGGCAAGCAAGGTGATGCCGTTGAGCAGACTAAGCACGAGAAAGAATTTTCTTCGCCCGGTAAGTGACATCAGCAGGACGGCGAGGTAGTCGAAAAGGCTGACGTAGAAAATAAGAATCAGGTAGAGCACGGCGGTCGCCGCCGAAGGCTTGCCCCAGGCATAGAAGATGTACGAGGCCCCCAGGAGGCACGGCATCGCAAACCTTGTCGGCCGCAGCAGGACGTAGGCCACATAAGCGATCAGGAAGAAAACCGCAAACGACCAGGTGTGGAAGTACATTATGTACCCTCATCACCGGCCAGGACCCGGATATGCGCGGCGACGGACTCGGCCAAGGCGGCGAGATTGTAGCCGCCTTCAAGTACAGAGACGACCCGGCCGCGGCAGCACTGCCGCGCAATATCGAGAACGATCTCGGTCAGGCGTGCGAACCCAGTCGTTGTGACGGCCATCCGGCCGAGCAGATCGTCTTCGTGGGCGTCGAAGCCGGCGGAAATAAAGATAAAGTCTGGGCAGAACTCCGGGGCGGCCGGCCAGAGCCTTTGCTTAAAGGCTTTTATGTAGTCCCCATCCCCTGAGCCTGCGGGCAGAGGAACATTGATATTGTAATTGAGCCCGTTGCCCTTGCCAGTCTCGGCCGCTGCCCCGGTGCCAGGATAGAAGGGATACTGGTGAACACTGAAGTAGAGGACGTTCGGGTCATCGTAGAAAGCGGCCTGCGTTCCGTTGCCGTGGTGGACGTCCCAATCGACGATCAGGACCTTCGAGAGGCCGTACTTTTCCTGCACGTAACGGGTGCCGATGGCGACATTGTTGAAGATGCAGAATCCCATAGCGTGGTTTCCCAGGGCGTGGTGCCCCGGGGGCCGGACGGCGCAGAACGCGTTGCGCGCCTTGCCCTGGACAATGGCATCGACGGCGGCGAGAATGCCGCCTGCAGCGACAAGCGCCGCGTCATAAGATTGGCGGGAAACGGGCACGTCGGGGGTATCGAGATACAGCAGTCCGTGCTCGCAGGCGGTGCTGGCACGCTCGATATACTCGGCCGGGTGGATTCTGCGTATCCATTCTATGGGTGCAGGTGCGGGACTCGGTTGGAGAAGTTCCGGGTAAAGCTCTTCGGCCCGCAGAGCGTCGATTATTTCGATGAGCCGCTCGGGCCTTTCGGGATGGCCGGGCGGGGTGTAGTGTTCAAGGTAGATTTCGTGATAGATGAACGCCGTTTTCGATATTGGCTTGCGGGGATTGTCATCTGTCATATTCGCCTCACTCGATGGTTTCTTGGATACTCTTCTTACACAGCGAAAACCTATTGTGTCACTGGCAAGGCAGGTGTCGTTTATGGAAGGGTCGCTGGCGCGGTACGCGGAGCGGCAGGCCTGGGGGGTGCTGTTCCACGCTCCGCCACGAAGGACACGTTCGGTACCGCTGGGCGGCCCGGTGGGATTCTTGGCAGGACTGCTGCGGTAGTAGCTCTCGCGGTAGAAATCGTTGCACCACTCAGCGACGTTGCCGTGCATATCGTATAACCCCCAGGGGTTGGGCTTTTTCTGTCCGACAGGGTGGGTTCGGCCTGCGGAGTTCTCCTTAAACCAGCCATAATCTTTGAGGGCGCGCGGGTCGTCGCCGAAACTGTAAGCCGTCGTGGAGCCGGCCCGGCAGGCGTACTCCCACTCAGCCTCGGTGGGAAGGCGGTACCCGTTAGCATCGAAGTTGCACCGCCAGGTTTCTTCGTCATAGCAAGGCTCAAGCCCCTCGGCGAGGGAACGTTCGTTGCAGTACACAGCGGCGTCGGTCCAGTTTATCTGGTCGAGCGGGTTGGTCGGGCTCTTGAAGTGGGATGGGTCGGAGATCTGATACTTCTTGAACTCTTGCTGGATGACCTCGAATTTATCCATAAAGAAGGGGCTGATATAGACCTTGTGGCGCGGCAACTCATCCGGCTGGCCTTTGCTGCTTCCCATCTCGAACCAGCCGCCCGGTATGGCCACCATTTCGATCCCTGAGGCCGTGGTTATCGTCGGCAGGCCACGGGCGGGCTGCTTCGCTCGCCGACAGCCGGGCAGGACCAGCAACACGAGTAAGAGAAAAAGGGCGTTCATAGTGTATCCGGCCGGCCGGCGGCAGAGCTGAGCGAAAACAAAAGCGGCACAATCAGGGGCCGCAACAGCCGGGCACGAGAGTAGATTAGAGCGTGGCAGCATTGCCCAGGCATTTTCGTGCCTCCTGCAGGACAAGCACTCGATGAGCATATTGTGAGCCGAATTTGTGGAGAAGTCAATCGTTGCCTGGGACAGTCTGTCGGACGAGGGGATGGGAGAGGATTCTTTCGAGGGGTGATTTTTCCTGTCGGTTCTCAGAGGGTGGCGTTGGGATGGGAACCCAGTCGGGCTCTTTGTTGTGGTTGCCGTCGGTGGTAACCTTTACCCAGGTTCCGGTCATATCGGCTATGCAGATGTCCCAGCCCGGAGCGAGTCCGCCGACCTGCTGCCCGCCTTTTGTCGGGCCATAGCTAAAGGCGAGGTATTTCCCGTCGGGCGAAAAGTCAACGTGATAGACCTTTTTGGAGCGGAGGCAGCCGAGGATTTCTCGCACATTGAAGACGCGGGGCACGCCGGAGGAGAAGTCGATATCGGCGATACAAAGCTCCCAGTCGGTCTTGCCCCAGGCGATTCTCTTTCCGTCGGGGCTGAAGTCGGGCCTGCAGCCGACGACCCCCCAGCGTTTGAGGTCGAAGACTCGTGTTCCGTCGGCCTCGAGGGCGAGGACAGCATCGCTGTATTCCATCCCGCCGTGGACGACGCCGAGGAACCATCTGGAATCAGGGGACCAGCATATCGCATACATATGGTGGATCGTTTTGTTCGGATGTCTGTAGTGTCGGCCGGACTCAAGCTCGTAAATCATCAGCTCGGAGGTTGCATATTCCCTGGTGCTGTACCGTTCATACTCACCCCTGAGGTAGGCGATGTATCTGCCGTCGGGGCTCCAGCAGGGCTGTCGGGCGTTGCGGGCGACCCTGACCAGGCTGGACCCATCGATGTTCATATAATAAACACTGCGTATTTTTCTTCTGCCGGTCCCCTGGTCAACGACAAAGCATATCCGGGTTGCGTCGGGGGAAACGTGGGGATACATTTCGTCGAGGTAGGGCGTCTTGGTGAGGTTTATTTTCTCGGAGCCGTCCGCGTTGGTTATGAAGAGCTCCCAGTTTTTTCGGCCAGCGGTAACCCGGTAGGTTTCATATACGATCTTGTAAGGGATGTTCCGAAGGTCGATCGCGGAACGCGGGGAGGGGGTTCTGGGTATCTGTGCGGGATGCTCCGGTCGCGGCCGGCCGGCCGCCTGAACTGACACAGCCAGCAGCGGTGAGGCGAAATACACGGCCGCAAGTCGGAGCCAGATGCCCACCTTGTCGGCCCAGCCTTCAGATGTGTTGGGCTTGAATCTCATTCGGTACTACCACACAAATTGCCGCGGCTCAAAAAGCCGGTTTTCCTCCGGTGAACTCCCAAGCACCAGATCCTGAAGCAATTGGTAGTTATGATACTGGTAGCGCTTTGTTTTGTCGATAGACATCTACGGCTGATTCAAGCGCGCTGCTGCACTGCTCGGCCCGGTCTTGGGCCTCCTTTTGCACACCTGCCCACAGGCTCAGGATCGGCTTGAGGGCGAGATGTTCCGACCTGCCCCCGCTGTTTCTTCGGCGATGCTTGACGAAAACGGGCACTTGCGATAACATATCGGCTAAGATGCAGCGAATTGCTCTATTTTTGTGTAATCCTCTACCAATTTGAGTGAGAACCAATTTCGGGAGTAGTACGATGATTCGCTCACTATCCTTCCACCTGTTTGTCGGGCTTTGCCTGAGTATCACAGCCACCCTGGCCGTCGGCGACCAGACCCACCCGTTTTCAGTCCACGATATGCTTGCTATGGAGCGGATATCCGACCCGCAGGTCTCCCCGGACGGGCGAAAGGTCGTATTCGTCGTACAGAAGACCGACCTCGAAGCCGACAAGGGCCGTACCGACCTGTGGCTGGTCGGCACCAACGGCAAAGGTCTTCGACGCCTGACCACCGACAAGGCCGGTGACTCCAATCCCCGCTGGGCGCCGGACGGTAAGTCGGTCTATTTCATCTCCAGCCGGTCCGGTTCGTCGCAGGTCTGGCGGATCGCTGTTGACGGCGGCGAGGCCGAGCAGGTCACAGACCTGCCCCTCGACGTGGCCAATCTGCTCGTCTCGCCCGACGGCAAACACATCGCCTTTACGATGGAGGTTTTCCCAGGCACCGGGCCGGACGAAACAAAGAAAAAACTCGACGACATCGAAAGCAGAAAGGCCAGCGGACGAATCTACGAGCGGATATTCGTGCGGCACTGGGATACCTGGAAGGACGGCAGGCGGTCGCACCTGTTCGTGGCGCCGGCCGGCGGCGGTGAGCCGGTCGATGTAATGCCCGATATGGATGCCGACACGCCCTCCAAGCCGTTCGGCGGCCCGGAAGAAATGACGTTCACGCCCGACGGTGCCGCGGTCGTATTCTCAGCCCGGAATGTCGGCCGGAGAGAACCCTGGTCAACAGACTTCAACCTGTATCTGGCCCCTATTGACGGCTCCAAACCACCGACCTCTCTGACCGCGCGAAACGAGGCCTGGGACACAAGCCCGGTCTTTTCGCCCGACGGCAAGACCCTGGCCTACCTTGCTATGGCCAGGCCCGGTTACGAGTCCGACCGCTTCCGGATCGTGCTTCAAGAATGGCCAGACGGGGCTCGAAGGGCACTGACGGAGCACTGGGACCGCAGCCCAATGTCCATTTGCTTCTCGGCCGACGGCAAGGAGATATACGCCACCGCCGAGAATATCGGCCAGAACTCGCTGTTCGCGATCGGCATAGAGACCGGCCGGGTCAGAACCCTCGTCGAGAAAGGTTCGGTCAGCTCGCCTGCCGTTGCAGGCCGGAAGATCATCTTCGGCTTGAACAACCTCGCCTCGCCCACCGAACTCTACTCGGTCGGCCCCGATGGCGGCAAGATCCGGAGGATAACCAACATCAACGCCGAAAAGCTCGCCGCCGTCCGTATGGGCGGATATGAGCAGTTTACCTTCAAGGGCTGGAACAACGAGACGGTCTATTGCTACGTGGTCAAGCCCGTCGATCTCGACCCTACCAGGAAGTACCCCGTTGCCTTCCTGATCCACGGCGGCCCCCAGGGCTCGTTCGGCAATTTGTTCCACTACCGCTGGAACCCCCAGGTTTACGCGGGGGCCGGCTACGCGGCCGTTATGGTCGATTTCCACGGCTCGACCGGATACGGGCAGGCCTTCTGCGATTCCATCCGCGGCGACTGGGGCGGCAAGCCGCTCGAAGACCTCAAGAAGGGCCTGGCCGCCGCCCTCGAACGCTATCCCTGGATGGACGGAGAAAGGGTCGCAGCGCTGGGCGCATCGTTCGGCGGCTATATGATCAACTGGATCGCGGGCAACTGGCCCGACCGCTTCCGCTGCCTGGTAAACCACGACGGCAACCTGGATGAGCGCATGGCCTACTTTGACACCGAGGAACTCTGGTTCCCCGAATGGGACCACCTCGGCACGCCCTGGGACAATCCCGAAGGCTACGAGAAGCACAATCCCGTCAATTACGTCAAGAACTGGAAGACTCCGATGCTCGTCATCCACGGGGCCCTGGACTTCCGGGTTGCCGAGACCCAGGGCCTGGGGACGTTCAACGCGTTGCAACGGCTGGGTATCCCCAGCAAACTGCTCTACTTCCCAGACGAAAACCACTGGGTCCTCAAGCCCAACAACTCCATCCTCTGGCACGAAACGGTGCTCGGCTGGCTCGATCGGTGGCTAAAGAACTAAATTGCTCGTGCCGCCGGGTCACCCTGCCGTGCACCGGGACTGGATTAGGAAGAACTCCCCGGCACCGCCAGGCGTATAATATTTGTGGACTGGTCAGGGCGGGCCGGGATATCTACTCAGACGCCTCCTCCTCATTCTCGGCCCGCCGGTTTTTCCTGCCTGCCGTTGTCGGCAACAGCCTTGATACCGCCCGGCCTGGGGGTATAATGATACCCTGTCCTTCGGGGAATGGTCTATCGATTATGAAAAGAAAGGCAAAAAAATAATGGCTGGGAAATCCGTCAGAGCCATATTCCCGGGCTCTTTCGACCCGATAACAAACGGACATCTGGACGTTATCAATCGCGCTATGAAGCTCTTTGACGAGCTGATCGTCGCGGTGGGCCGAAGCCCCGTGAAAAACCAGCTCTTTACGCCCGAAGAACGTGTCGAAATGATCAGCGAACTCATAGCCGATATGCCGGGCGTCTCAGTGGAGAGCTTCGATGGCCTGACGGTGGAGTACGCGGCCAAAAAGAACGCCGACGTCATACTCCGCGGCTTGCGAAGCCTGACCGACGTCCAGTACGAGTTTCAGCTTGCGATGACAAACCGCGCCGTCGCAGGTATCGAGACCGTATTCGTTATGACCAGCGAACAGTACGGCTTCACCAGCTCGACGTTGATCCGGGAAGTGGCGTCTCTGGGCGGCGACCTCTCGAACCTGGTCCCCAAGAACGTCTATGAACGCCTTCAACGGCGTATGAGAAAAGAGCAATAACCGGGCGGGGCAGGCTCAGCCGTGGTACTGGAGTTTTTTGCGTTGTTTACGGTCAGTGTAGAAATGAGTTTTCAGGCATCGCACCGGCTGCCGCGACCGGACGGCTCGACCGAGCCGAGTCATCAGCACACCTGGTCGGTGGCCGCCGAGGTCGCCGCGGAAAAGCTCGACGGTAGAGGCATCGTGATGGATTTCCACAGGCTCAAGGGTGAGCTTGCCGATATTATCGCAGCCTTCGAGAACAAACAATTGGATACAATCGGACCTTTTCGCGGGAACAACGCCTCGGCCGAGAACGTAGCAAGACACGTGTACGAAAAACTCCGCCCCAGACTCCCGGAAGGGGTCAGCCTCAAGAGCGTTACCGTCGAGGAGGAACGGGGCTGCAGGGCAAAGTTCAGCAGGTAAAAAACGCTGTGTAGTTCGTTCGCAAATTTGACGATTGTTTAAGGTGGATTCTGGTATAATATGTGGCAGTGTGACTATGCAATGCCAGATTTGTAACAACAACGCTGCGACTATTCATCTGACCGAAATAACCGACGGGGTGCGTTCCGAGATGCACATCTGCGAACAGTGCGCCGCCGAGCAGGGTATCGCGGTCAAGAGCCATATCCCCATCAATGAGTTGCTCAGTAGCCTGCTGGCGGTCCAGCCCAGCGACGAGGAGTTTGCCGACCCGGGGGAGCAGCAGGCGGCGTGCCCGACCTGCGGCTTCACGCTCGACCAATTCCGCAAGGAAGGGGTGCTCGGCTGCCCGAATGATTATGAAGTCTTTGCAAGGTCGCTCCGGCCGCTCATCGAAAGGGCACATTGCGGCAACATCGTCCACTGCGGCAAGATACCGTCAAGAGCATCGCTGGGTATGAAAAGGCAGATAGAGCTGCTTAACCTGCGGCGACAACTGGAGGCCGCCGTTCAAAACGAGGATTACGAACTTGCGGCGAAATTGCGGGACAGAATAAGCGAGATCGAAACATAGTACCTTACGCCCTGGCAAGGTCTCGGGGAGTTCACGCGGCAGAGAGATGAAACTGACCGACATAAGTGGCGATATAAACGAGTGGTTCAACGGCTCGGGGCCGTTGTCCGATGTGGTAATCTCCTCGCGTATCCGCCTGGCCAGGAACCTCGCCGGGCACAAGTTCCTCAGCCGGTGCTCCACAGCAGAAAAGTCCGAGATACTCAACAAGCTTAGAGACGTCCTGATGTCGCTGGAGTTGGGCGATAAGGTCTACTACATCAGCATCGACAAGGCGCCCGCCCTGAGCAGGAACTTCCTCGTGGAGCGGCACCTCATCAGCCGGCACCACGCTTTCGGCAAGGGACCCCGCGGCGTGGTGCTCGCACAGCGGGAATTCTTTACCGCGATGATCAACGAAGAGGACCACCTGCGAATCCAGGTATTCAAGGCCGGCTGCCAGCTCTCCGAATGCGCAAAACAGGTAAACCATATCGACGATATGATAGAGCAGAAGGTCGATTATGCCTTCAGCCCAACCTTGGGCTACCTGACCGCCTGTCCGACCAACGTGGGCACCGGGATAAGGGTCTCGGTAATGCTGCACTTACCGGCCCTGAAAATGACCGGTCACATAGAGAAGTTCTTCAACGCAGCGAAGGATATGAACCTTGCGGTCAGGGGCCTCTTCGGCGAAGGAACCGAGGCCGCCAGCGACCTTTACCAGCTCTCCAACCAGATAACCCTCGGCGTCTCGGAAGACCAAATCGTCTCCCAGTTCGAAAAAGAGATCATCCCCGAGGTTACCGAGTACGAAAAGTGTGCCCGCGACCATCTGCTGCGCGACCAGCCCCACATCCTCGACGACAAGATCTCCCGGGCTATGGCGCTGCTCCAGAACGCCCACCTTATCAGCTCACAGGAAGCACTGTTCCTGCTGAGCCACCTGCGGCTTGGCCTGAATATGTACCGGCATATGGGCGCCGCAACTCCTGCTATCAAAAGGCTTTGCACGCTTTGCGGCTCAAGGGACAATTCCGAGAACCCGGAGCTATCCATCCGGACCATAAATCGGCTGTTTATGCTGACCCTCCCGGCGCACCTGCAGCTAAACCACGGCAAGACGCTCGACGCCACCAGCAGAGACGCCCTGCGGGCCCGCATCATCCGCGACGCACTTAACCGAGAGGCTCAACAGTAGCCCGGCACCCCCTGGCAGGGCCCCCGCCGTCCAAATCTGCCAAAATGGCACGTATGCCGGGCCTATCTTTAGCCCCAAGCCGAGCCGAAGAACTGCATAACCGCTTACAACAAAAGCTCTTAGCCTAATAGCAAGCAGACAGCCTGCAATCTGGCACGTCTTTTGCACGCCTCTTATTTACGGTCCGCGTCAGTTCCCTGTCGTCAGAAGGGCAACGGCAAGGCCGGACAAACAGAAATCACTTGAAAGGCCCATTCAAAGCGAAAGGAACCTGATCATGGCTAAGATAATTGGCATAGACCTGGGGACGACAAATTCTGTTGTGGCCGTGATGGAAGGCTCTTCGCCCAAGGTCCTCGTGAACTCCTCGGGTTCGAGGCTCACCCCCTCGGTGGTTGCATTCACGGACAAGGGTGAAAGGCTTGTCGGGCAAATCGCGCGCCATCAACAGGTTACAAATCCGGAAAACACCATCTTCTCGATAAAGCGTTTTATGGGGCGAAGACACAGCGAAGTCTCCGCCGAGGAGAAACTCGTCCCGTACAAAATCACCGGAGCCCCGGACGAGCTTGTCAAAGTGAACGTCCGCGGAAAGGAGTTTACGCCTCCCGAGATCTCGGCGATGGTCCTCCAGGACCTCAAGAAGACGGCCGAGGATTACCTGGGCCAGAAGGTTACCAAGGCCGTTATCACCGTGCCGGCCTATTTCAACGACTCCCAGCGACAGGCAACCAAGGACGCTGGCAAGATCGCGGGCCTTGAGGTCGAGCGAATCATCAACGAGCCAACCGCTGCGGCCCTGGCATACGGGCTTGAAAAGAAAAAGAACGAAAAGGTCGCCGTCTTCGATTTCGGCGGCGGTACCTTTGATATCTCGATCCTCGATATAGGCGAGAACGTTTTCGAGGTCCTCAGCACAAACGGTGATACCCACCTCGGCGGCGACGACCTCGATGCGGTGCTCATAAACTACCTCGCCGACGAATTCAAGAAGACCGAAGGCATCGACCTGCGCGAGGATCCGATGGCGCACCAGCGGCTCAAGGAAGCAGCCGAAAAGGCCAAATGTGAACTCAGCTCCCAGCTTGAGACCACAGTGAACCTGCCTTTCATTACCGCTGACGCCTCGGGCCCCAAGCACCTGCAGATAACCATTACCCGTAGTAAGTTTGAAGCGCTGGCCGAGCCGATCCTGGAACGGCTGAAAGACCCCTGCTACAAGGCCCTCGACGACGCGAAGCTCAAGCCTGCCGACATCTCTGAAGTGCTGCTGGTCGGCGGCTCGACGAGGATCCCGAAGGTCCAGCAGATCGTCAAGGAGACATTCGGCAAGGAGCCCAACAAGAGCCTCAATCCTGACGAGGTCGTGGCACTTGGCGCAGCCATCCAGGGTGCGGTGCTCGCAGGAGATGCGGGGGTCAAAGATATCTTGCTGCTGGACGTAACACCGCTGTCGTTGGGTGTCGAGACGCTTGGTGGGGTTATGACAAAGCTGATCGAGCGCAACACCACGATTCCGACCAGCAAGAAGGAAATCTTCTCCACCGCGGCGGACAACCAGACCACCGTGGACATCCACGTCCTGCAGGGCGAGAGGGAATTCGCCCGGGATAATCGCACGCTGGGCAGGTTCCAGCTCACCGGCATCCCGCCGGCGCCGCGGGGCGTGCCCCAGATCGAGGTCACGTTCGATATCGACGCGAACGGCATTCTCAACGTCTCGGCCAAGGACCTCGGTACCGGCAAGCAGCAATCCATCGAGATCAAATCCAGCTCGGGCCTGAGTGAGCAGGAGATCGAGAGAATGACCAAGGAGGCCGAGGCCCACGCCGAGGAAGACAGAAAGAGACGTGAGGTAGTCGACCTCAAGAACCAGGCCGACCAGTTGATCTATTCGACCGAGAAGACCCTGAAAGAACACGGGGAAAAGGTTTCGGCCGAGACGCGCGGCAAGATCGAAAGCGCCGTCAACAATCTTAAAGAAGCTGTTAAGGGTGAAAGTGCGGACGCCATAAGAAAGGCCATCGATAATCTGGGCCAGGCCAGCCAGGAGTTGGGCAAGATGCTCTACGAGGAAGCCGCCAAGAAACAGGCTGCCTCCGCACCGGCCGGTGAAGCTGCCGGCCAGACCTCCCCGCCTCCGCCCGAGGGCGAGGTCAAGCGAAAAGGAGGCGACGACGTAATCGACGCCGAGTTCGAGGCCAAGGACGATTAATCGAGCGAACAGACGGTCTGCGAGCGTCGTAGACCGATTATCATAAAATCCTCGTATAGCCGGGACGAGACAGCCGAGATTTTGCGGATAGACTGGTCGGCTGTCCGCCCGGCTGTGTTCTGCGCGGGGCCTGTCGAATATCCCGCTTGCCTGAGGCCCCGTCCGAGAGGCCCCTGACTACTTGCCTATGCAAAAACGACTGAAAATCCTATCCAGTACGTGTTCGTCGAGGTCTGCGCCGCCTGGCTGTTCAATAGCCGAGAGGGCTTGGTATGCCCGGCGCAGCAGCATAGCCACAACCTCTTGCTCCTGCTGGTTTTGCTCTTGGGCCTTTTCTATAGCCTCGCCGAGGTCCTCTATCGCTTCTGAGACGGCCTGTTTATGCCGGGCCGTGAGGGCGACGAAGCTCCGGCGGCCCTCCGCAAAAGGCAGACTGTCTCGGCGGTCATCTGCGGAGCCGCCCGCCGAACCGACTATCCTGCGGTCGATTTCCTCACGCAAGGCCTCGATCGCCGCTGCGCCTACGACCGAGATTGGCAGGAACCTCGCTCCAAAGAGGCATTGGAGCTGTTCTAACCTATCAACCAGCTCCCCGGCCCCGAGCAGATCGGTCTTGGTCGCAACCGGTATGAGCGCCTCGGCCGTCACGTACTGACGCACGGCAAGGTCCTCGGACCAGTCGCCCTTCGAGCAGTCAACACAAAAGACCACGACCGTGCTCTTGCGTAATGCCTCGATCGCAGCCTGCTGCGCCAGCTCATCCAGAATCCCCTCGGGCTCGGGCAGCAGCCCGGCACAATCAAACAGCACGCACCTACAATGCGCCAGCGACAGGATACCCGTTAGCACATCCCTGGTGGTCTTGAGTTCCGGCGAGACAATGCTCCTTTGCTCACCCAGCAGCGCGTTGACAAGGCTGCTCTTGCCGGCGTTGGCCGCGCCGGCTATTCCGACGGCTGGCAGCTCGATGATGGACTCGTAGCTGATGCTCCCGGCCAGAAACTCCTCGAGCGAGCCTCTTATCCGCTCAAGCCGCCCGGTCAACTCCCGCTGCCCAATAAACTCGATATCCTCTGTGCTGAAATCCAGCCCCGCCTCAAGCAGGCTCAGGCAATCCAGGATCTCTGAGCGTATTCGCTCGGCCGAGTCCGACAGGCGCCCATCCAAAAGCCTCTCAGCGGCGGCCACCTGGAACGTGTTGGAGCCGGTAACTATTTCGTTTACCGCCTCGGCCTGAGCCAGGTCGATCTTGCCGTTCAAATAGGCCCTGGCGGTGAACTCGCCCGGGCCGGCCATCCGCAGTCCCTGGCCGAGCAGGTTATCCATCAGCGCCTCTACCACCGCGGGATTTGTGTGGATATGGATCTCGGCGACGTTTTCGCCCGTGTAGGAATGCGGCCGCGGGAACAGGTACAGCCAGGCACCGATACTTAACTGCTCATCTACGGCGATGGACCCGCAACGAAGGCCTGGCTCGGCCGGCCGGAGCGACCTGCCGAAAAGCCGCTCGCAGACCCCGAAGGTCTTGTCCCCGGTAATCCGCAGAATCGTCCTGGCGCCGCCCTGCCCGCAGGCTGCCAGAGGCGGCGAGCTGACCGCCACAATTGTATCATTCAGATCATACACGCTGACGCCGACCTATCGCCAAGTCCAGCAAACCTACATTTGCCATCCCACGCGAAACGAGGTGTCCATCCTCCCGCTTACCCCGGGGCCGCGATTTTTCACCGGGCGGCGAAACCAACCTCAAGCCGGTCGTCCTTACGTTCTGAAGAACGGCTTGGGCTTTTTCTTCTTGGCCTTGCCGCCGGTCTTCTTGGTCGTGGCCACCAGGCCCCTCGACTCGGCCTGCTCCTTCTCCTGGATATGCTTGCGGATAACGTGCTGCTCGATCACCCCGGCGAACGTGCTGGCCATAATGTAAAGGTTGACTCCCGAGGGAGCCTTGTAAAGCATCAGGGGAAACAAAAGCGGCATCATCACCATCATCATTTTCTGCTGCTGGGCCACCTGGGGATTGGCTGCGGCCGCCGCCTGCCTGGGCATCACCTTCTGCTGCAGGTAAAAAGCAACGCCCATCAAGATCGGCAACAGGTTCAGCGATTCGATCTTCCAGCCCAGCAGCGGTACCTTCAGCGGCCTTGCAAACATAACCAGGGCGTCCGGCATCGACAGGTCCGTGATCCAAACCGGCAAAAAAGTGGCACCACGCAGGTCGATGCTGGCATAGACCGCGCTCCACAACGCGATCCAGATTGGCATCTGGACCATCATCGGCAAAAAGCCCATAAACGGCGAAGCGCCCTGCTCCCTGTAAAGCGCCATCATCTGCTTGTTCAGCTCGGCCTTGTTGTTGGCGTATTTCTTCTTCAGCTCCTCGACCTTCGGCGCGAGTTTCTGCATCTTGCTCATCGAGACCTGGCTCTTCTTGGTAATAGGATGCATAACCAGCCGAACCAAAAACACCAGGATGATGATAACCACCCCGTAGTTGCCGATGAACCCGTACATCCACTTCATTATCGCCAGTATCCCGAAGGCCAGCGGCTTTATGATACTGGCCGGGCAACAGCAACCGAGGAAATCTATCGTCTGAACAAAGCCCAGGGTCCTGTACAGCGGGTCCTTGTCGAAAAGGCTCTTGTCTTTCGGCCCCATGTACAGTTGGAATCTGTATCTCTGCGCACTACCGGGTTGTCCTTTGGGCGCCAGGATCCGAGAAGCGATCGTCAAATCCAGGCCCAGCTTTTCGTCGCCGCTGTCCGCCTTGGGGTCATTGTCGGGATTATACAACTGCCCCACGCGGTCGATGAGCCATTCGCAGAACTGCTGGCCCTGCTCGGCCTGGGGCACCAGTATGGCGGCGAAGTACTTGTTGACGGCTGCGACCCACAGCAGCTCGGCCCCGGGCTTTTCCAGGCGCCTGGACTCGGGCTGAAAGCGGTGCTTATGAAGCTTTTTCTTGTCCAACCGCACCCCGACGATCTGGCCGCTGGACTCCTTGAACCCCGCCACAACCTTGCGCATGTCGGTCCGAAACGCTTCCCGGCCAAGCCCGCCCGGTCCTAACATCTTGAAGTGTATCTTTTCCTCGGCTGCCGAGAGATTCCCAACGCCGATCTCGCAATCCAGCAGGTAGCTGCCCGGCCTTACCCGGTAGGTTTTGGTCAGCTCAATGACGGGCTCGCCGGTGTCCTGCCGCTTGATAACCGCCTCGAAGCGGGCCGTCTCCGAGCCGTCCTCGCCTTTCTCGATGCCGCTGCTTTTCCAGTGCAGCCTGTCCAGGGCCAGTTGCAGTCCGTGACGGTCGAAGATGAAACTCGTATTGGCCATCGCCAGGGCTTCCCCGGTGCTCGTTTTTTTGAGCGGCGAGATAAGGACCAACGGCTGTGGATTCTTGGGATCGCGGTTGTCGAAGCCCTTGCCCTTGCCGTTGCTGAAAATGGCTCTCCTTATCGCCGCGCCCCTGGAGCTCAATTCCAGCTGGAACTTGAATCCCGTCTCGGGATCCTCTAAGTACGGGTCGTCGGCGCCCAGAAGAACCGTTGCCGGCCGAGCGTTGTCCGCCCTGAAACCAAGACCCGCGGCCGGCTCCGCCGGCTCCTTCGCGCCGGCCTGGTTGGAATCGGCCGGCCCAGTGGTGCCGTCAGCGGTGGCCTTCTGGAGCAGAATGCAGGGTTTGCCGTCCGAGGCAGAACACTCGAACAGCCCCGATTCCACGACAAGCCATCCGCAAAACAGGCAAAAACCGGCAACCATCAACACCAGAAATGTTCTCATCGTATATCGTTCCGTACCATCCTGCCGGAGCGGCCCAACCCGCCGCCGACACAAAAAAAGCGAAAAGCCTATCTTCTCACCGCCCGTCTCGCAGGCGGTCGGCGTGAAAGTTATCCAACTGGTCTACTTCACGAATCTTGTTCATAGTCGTCTCAAAATCATACTCCAGGCGAACAAAGTGCACGCGGTTGTCCTCGACGTAAACGTAGCTTGCCCTGTTGTCTTTGTCCCTCGGCTGGCCGACCGAGCCGATGTTAATGATCGCCTTTTCATCCTTCACGATCGGATAGCTGCCGCCGAGCTCGTCCGGCGCATAAAAGTCGGGCTCGTCGAGGAAAACGCCCGGCATGTGCGTATGTCCTACGAAGCAGATGTGTTCAATCCGCTCAAAGAGCGACCTGACCTTGATGGGGTTGTTATAGACATCGTCGGGAAAGATGTACTCGTTGACCGGCCTTCTCGGGGAGGCGTGCACGTAGTCGATCGCGGCGGTAACCGACCCCAGCTCTATCTTCAGGGTCCGCCGCATAGGCAAGCCGCCCAGAAAAGTCCAGCGCCGGTCGCCTCGTTGCCTGTCCTGTTCAGACTCCAGAACATCCCTGGTCCAGAAGCTTGCCTGCTCGGCCCCGTAGTTGAAATTCGTCGGCTCGTAAAATACTGCGTAATCGTGGTTGCCGAGGACGCACCACTCGGCCCTGTCGATTATCAAGTCGAGGCATTCCCGCGGGTTGGGGCCGTAACCGACCACGTCGCCAAGACAGTATATCGTCTTTATCCGGCGCTTCTCGATGTCGTTCAGAACCGTCGTCAGGGCTTCCAAGTTCGAATGTATGTCGCTAAGGACCGCAAACATATCCTTGCCTAACCCTATAAGCACAACTCTTCGGCACGTAGAGAAAACCACCTAATAGCAGAAAAAGCGCGAAAAAGCCAGAACATTTACCGCCACGCTGGACAAAACCTCATCTCGCAACCGCCCCCCACAGCCGCCGGAGCAGTTGACCCAAGTTGTGTGGTTTTGGGTGCCAGAAAAGGGGCCTGTTTGCCGATGTGAGCTAAGAACACGCGACAAGCAGGCTCAAAATGGTCCGTTATCGAGTACCATCAGTCGCAGATGAGCCGAAACTTGAGAGAAGATGCCCCCCACTGCAAGCGATCCGACGAACAACGTTACTGGGCGGGTAATCGGGTTGACCCTATAAGATCCGGGCCAAGACGATGCGGGGATTCAAGAGTTGGGACAAGGTCGACAAGGTCCTGGCCTGCCCTATTTATTGCCCTACTTGCGCGGCGAGAACGGCCTATCCGGGCTGGGCAGGCGACTTGAAGGCTAAGCAAGCGAACCGGAATCCCCCGCAAAATCCCGCCGCAATCTTTCGGACGATTGCTATGCCCCCGTCGGATTGCAAGGAGAGTTGCGCTGTGGTATTATCGAGCCTTGGAATCCAACTCGACAATGGTGCTGACTTAAGGAGCGTTACGATGGCAAGTTGCAATCGAACTGCAAGAGTTTCCTGTGTGATACTGCTGGTATCGAGTCTTTGGGCGATGTTGGGCCTGGCCCGACAGGGCAAGGCGGCGTTACAGCAAGACTACAACGTCAGGCCGGTGCCATTCAGCAAGGTTACCATCAGTGATGACTTCTGGACGCCGCGTCTCGAGACCAACCGGAAAGTGACGATCCCGTATGCCTTCGACAAGTGCGAGCAGACCGGGCGGATAAGGAACTTTGAGAAGGCCGCCGGGCTGATGAAGGGAAAGCACGAAGGTATCTATTTCAACGATTCGGACGTTTACAAGATTATGGAAGGGGCTGCATACTCGCTGCAGGTCTATCCCGATACGATGATGCGTCTGTACCTTGAGAAGCTCATCAAGATAATGGCCGCGGCCCAGTGGGACGATGGGTATCTATACACCTTCTACTCGATCCCCGAAAAGCAGCCGGAGAAACGCTGGACCAACATCCGCACGCTTCACGAGCAGTACTGCGCGGGGCATATGTACGAGGCGGCGGTGGCGCACTACGAGGTGACGGGAAAGAGGTCCTTTCTGGATGTTGCGGTCAAGAACGCGGACCTTATGTGCGCGACGTTCGCGCCGGGCAAGCGCACCGACCCGCCCGGACACGAAGAAATCGAGATCGGGCTGTGCAAGCTGTACCGCGCCACCGGCGAGGAGAAGTACCTCCGGCAGGCCAAGTTCTTCCTCGACCAGAGGGGTCGTAGGGGCAACCGCGGGCCAGACGGCAAGGGCGGACTGTACGGCCCTTACGCCCAGGACCACAAGCCCGTCACCGAGCAGACCCAGGCTGTGGGGCATTCCGTCCGAGCCGCCTATCTCTACACGGGCATGGCGGATGTCGCTGCTCTGACGGGCGATATGGACTATGTCAGGGCCATTGAGGCGATCTGGCAAGATGTCGTCGGCACCAAGCTCTACGTCACCGGAGGTATCGGCGCAGCCGGGGGAAGCGAAGGATTCGGCGGGCCTTACGAGCTACCCAATATGACCGCATACTGCGAGACGTGCGCTTCGATCGCCAATGTCTTCTGGAATCATCGGATGTTCCTGATGCGCGGCGAGGCAAAATATATCGACGTGCTCGAACGTGCCCTCTACAACGCGGTGTTGTCGGGAATCTCGATGAAGGGCGATCGCTTCTTTTATCCCAATCCTTTGGAGTCGACAGGCCAGCATTCGCGCAGTCCGTGGTTCGGTTGTGCGTGCTGTCCTTCGAACGTCGCGCGTTTTATCCCGTCCGTCCCAGGCTACGCTTATGCCTGGAAGAATGACGACATCTACGTCAACCTGTTCCTCAGCGGACGGGCGCAGGTTCGAACGGCCGATAACAATGTTACCATAACCCAGCAGACAAAATACCCCTGGGAAGGGTCCGTGCGGATAACCGTTGAGCCGGAGGCCAGCGATACATTCGCCGTTTACGTTCGGATTCCCGGCTGGGCCCGGAATGAGCCTGTGCCCAGCGACCTTTATAGATTTCTGAACGACTTCGACGAGAAGCCCGCGCTGAAGGTAAACGGCCGACCGGCGGCCCTGAATATGGACAAGGGCTTTGCGCGAATCGAACGCACCTGGAAGAGAGGCGATACAATCGAACTGCAGCTGCCGATGCCCGTTCGGCGTATCATTGCTAACGAGAAAGTCAAGGCCGACCGCGGCAGGGTAGCCCTGCAGCGAGGGCCGATCGTCTTCTGTCTTGAATGGGCGGACAACGACGGTGAGGTGCTGAACCTGGTGATCCCCGATGAGGCCAGGCTTGGAGCGGAGTTTCGGCCAGACCTGCTCGGCGGCGTGGTGGTGGTTACGGGCAAGGCCAGGCTGACCAGACGCAGGCAAGATGGTAAGATCGTCACGGCTGGTGAAAAGGTCTTTACGGCGATCCCTTATTACGCCTGGGCGCATCGCGGTCGCGGACAGATGACCGTCTGGCCGGCGCGGGTGCCCGAAGCGGCACGTCCGGCGCCCGCCGAGACGCCTGCTCACAGCAGCAAAACCACCGCCCCGTCCGCTGCCGTCAAGGGCCAGATGATACCGGCTCGTTCTGTTGGTTCGTAGGTGCTGCAACCGGACTTCCGATCGGATAACGATACGGCCGAGTACCTGCTGCTTGAGTCGGACGGGAAACACAGGGTCCGCGGCGTGAAGGACTGCTTGGCGGCGGTGCCCGGGGCTGGGCGGCTATCGTAAGGCGGAATCCTTTTCGATCACCTGGGCCCGCTCTTTGTTTTTGAAGTCAGCCAATTTCTTCTGGAGCTCTTGGTCGCCCAGCGCGAGTATCTGGACGGCAAGGATGGCGGCGTTTTTGGCGCCGGCCTTGCCTATGGCCACCGTGGCGACGGGCACTGCCGGCGGCATCTGCACAGTGCTGAGCAAGGCGTCCATTCCGCCTATACCCGCTCCGGAGTTTAGCGGTACGCCGATAACCGGCAGGGTCGTTCGAGCGGCCAGCGCCCCGGCCAGGTGCGCAGCCATACCCGCGCCGGCTATGATGACCTTTACGCCGTTTTCGGCGGCACTGTCGGCGAATTCGGCGGCTACATCGGGTGTGCGATGCGCTGAAATTATCCGCACCGCAGGCTCAATCCCGAATTCGACAAGCTGCTTTATGCAGCTTTCCATAACTTCCTTATCACTGTCGGAGCCCATCACGACGGCGACGGGACTTGCCTTCTCAGATGTCATAATGTTCTGCCTTTTCTTGCCGAGTTACGGTGTTTCTTGGCCCGGGCCGGCGGGCACAATCGGTCGGCCTAACAGCAGATGCCCCGGTCCGCCAGGTTTTCCAGGTAGCATTTGATTTTTATTCGCCCGAAGTTACAATATCCTGCGACGAACTGCAAGGATAGCGGCTGTGCGGCGCGAATGCAAGGAAGTAGGTGGCCAAAATGCAAGTAAGAAGACCCATCGTTGCAGGTCAATTCTATCCCAGCCAGCGAGATTCCTGTATCGCCGAGATCAACCAATGTCTTGATGAAAGGACGCTGAGCGTTTCCCTGCCGCAGACAATAGTGGGCGGGATAGTCCCGCACGCCGGCTGGACGTTCAGCGGTTCCCTGGCGGCGCTGGTTTTCTCGGCTATATGGGAGCGGCACAAGGATGTGCACACATTCGTGGTTTTCGGCGCCGCTCACGGCTACTTCGGCGAGATGCCGGCCGTTTGCCAGTCGGGCACGTGGGCCACCCCCCTGGGCGAGATCGCGGTTGACGCGGAATTGGCCGAGGCCGTCCTTGCGGACGGCTGTGCTATAAGCAATCCCGAGGCGCACGCACCCGAGCACAGTATCGAGGTTCAGCTTCCCTTCATACAATACCTCTTCAAGGGTGCAAAGATCCTGCCGATCCTTGTCCCTCCGAGAGAGCAGGCGGTGGGCCTCGGCGAGAGTGTCGGGCGGATCGTCGAGCAGACCGACGAGAAGAGGATAGTGTGCGTCGGCTCGACCGACCTGACGCACTACGGGCCGCGATATGGGTTCACTCCAATGGGCGTAGGCAGGGAGGCTCTGAAGTGGGCCGAGGCCGTCAACGACCGCAAGTTCATCGACGCGGCTTTGAAGATGGACGCGCAGGGCCTGCTCACCACCGCTGCGGAGAACTGCAACGCTTGTGGGGCCGGTGCAGCCGCCGCCACCGTCGCTGCCGCCGGCAAGCTCGGCAGGACCGCAGGGGTACTGCTCGCGCATACCAGCAGCAACGAGGTGATGCTGAAGAAGATGGGCACCACCAGCCTGGACAGTGTCGGCTACGC
>CAZWAP010000021.1:0-38081 GCA_964632005.1 uncultured Pirellulales bacterium
CGGTTATGGGGGCGGCTACGGCGGCTACGGCGGCGGCTATGGCGGCTACGGTGGCGGCTATGGCGGCGTCAGGAATAACTACTGGCAGGCCCGGAGCCTCGTTGATTTGATAATGCAGACGATCGAGCCGGATAGCTGGTATGAGATGAACGAAGAAACCGGACTGGGCGAGATAACGATCTACCCGCAGGAGCAGCCGAAGAAACTCGCAGTCCTTCAGACTCGTGAGGTGCACAAGAAGATCGAGCGACTGCTCGCCGAGCTTCGCAAGTCACTGGGACATCAGGTCTCGATCGAGGCCCGGTTCCTCGTGGTCAGCGAAAACTTTTTGGAGGATGTCGGTCTGGACCTGGACTTCGGCTACTTTGGCAGCCCAGGCCGGATGGGAATGTGGACATACGACCAGGATTCCTCTCTGATTACTTCGCCGGACGTTTCAACGAAGGTCCCTGGGAGTCTTGGGGGCGTCGGCAACGCCATCTTAGTGCAGGGCGGCTACACCGGCTTCATATTGAACGATCTGCAGGTGAGCCTCCTCTTGCGGGCCACGCAGGCTCACACGGATGCAAAGACCCTGACTGCTCCGAAGGTAACGGTATTGAGCGGAGAATCAGCCTCGTTTTCAGTGCTGAACGATGTCTCGTACGCGCTTCCGCCGGACGTTGCATATGGGGGAACCGTGGGAGTAGCAGGAGCGGGCTTCCAGTCTTCGGCTGTTCAGCAGAACATAAACCGTATCCAGGTCGGCAGCATGCTTGAGATTACTCCGATAATCAGCCAGGACAAGAAAAACGTGCTGCTGTTTATCGTGACGGAGCTGCAGGATTTGCTTCGGATGAAGAGCCACACGGTCGAAGGGCCGGTAGGTGCCGACGGCACGGTTCAGCAGTATACGGTGACGGTTCCGGAGACCGAGACCTCACAGGTTATGACGCGTGTTAGCGTCCCGGACAGTGGAACCCTGCTGTTGGGGGGTCAGAAGATAACAGCCGAGATTGAGAAAGAGGCCGGGGTTCCGATATTAAGCAAGGTTCCCCTGCTGGGAAGGTTGTTCAGCAACCGGAGTAAGGTAAGGGACCACAAGATACTTCTGATACTTGTTAAGCCGACGATAATCCTGCAGGAGGAGCAAGAGGCGCTGGCCGTGGCGGCGATGGAAAACAGGCCATAATTCTGCCGGGGGGGGTGCAAGTTGGGCCGGGGGTCTCGAAGTATGAGCACATTTTTGTAACGTAACCGAAACTTAGGCGCTAAAATGCCCGATTTGGTAGCTGGAGGGGTGGATGATTTCTAACCAATAAAGGACGGACTACGGAAACGCAATTATGAAGCGAGAAATACTGGTAGGCTCACTGGCGTTGCTGTTCGGAGCTATTTTCGCCGAGGCAGTGGACCTGACGGGGATCCCATTTTGCGAGCAATCGCAAAATGGACTGCGTACATATGGGGACAGTGAGCTTCTGGTTCGTTTTGCCAATGTGGAGCCCGGCTCGCAACCAGCAGAAGGGCCGGTGATACTCGGGCCGCGCCGTCGCCGCGCAATAAGGCAGATAATGTCCGAGTATATCATCCCGGGCGCTACTGTCGTAGAGGAATACGACAGGGTGGTAGAGGGCCTTGCGGTGGTACACCTTCCAGAAAACTCTTCTTTGCTGGATTCCCTTATCCGATTCAATTCCTCGGCGAACGTCAGGTACGCCGAGCCGAACTACAAGTACAGGCTCCTCCTGATCCCGAACGATCCAAACTTCGTAGACCTGTGGGGTATGGACAACATAGGTCAGACGGGGGGGCTTGAAGATGCGGACATAGACGCACCGGAAGGGTGGGATTTCACCACGGGCGATCCGAATATCATCGTGGCCGTTGCGGACACGGGCATCGATTACAACCACCCGGACCTGTCAGCGAATATGTGGGTCAATGCCGCGGAGGCAAACGGCGTTCCGGGTGAGGACGACGACGGGAACGGCTACGTTGACGACATCTACGGCTATGATTTCGCGGGTGCAGACTCGACAGATCCGAACGACGGGGACGGCGACCCGCTGGACTTTTTCTTCCACGGCACGCACGTAGCGGGCACGATCGGGGCGGTCGGCGACAACGAGATAGGGGTGGTTGGTGTCTGCTGGCGCGTGAAGTTGATGTCGCTGAAGATATTCGCAGACGATTCCATAATGGCGCCGGCGGCACTTGCCAGCGACGCGGTCGCGGCGATAGAGTACGCCGTTGCCAACGGCGCCAGGATAATAAACGCCTCGTGGGGCAGCTACGAGTACTCGCAGGCGCTCTACGACGCGATCGGTCAGGCCGGCGAAGCTGGCGTTCTTTTCGTGGCGGCGGCGGGGAACGACTACGGCAACGACAACGACCAGATCCCGTTTTACCCCGCAAGCTACGACCACGACAACATCATTTCGGTGATGGCGACGAACGAGTTCGACCAGGCATCCGTATTCTCGAACTATGGCCCGGTCTCTGTCGACGTGGGTGAGCCAGGGACCGGGATACTCAGCACGCTTCCAACGTATGTGACGGATCCCATCTTGCTATTTGAGCTGTCGCTGGACTACGGTTACCTCAGCGGGACCTCGATGGCCGCACCACACGTCTCCGGGACGTGCGCATTAGTCTGGTCGAGGCACCCGTGGCTCCCGCCGCACATCGTTAAAATGCTCCTGCTCAACAGCGTTGACCCGGTTCTTTCGGATCCGAAGCTGTGCAGCTCGGGGGGGCGCGTGAACGTTTACAACCTCCTAAGCATGATACCCGAGGGCAAGCGGGGCAAGGTGCTGAATACTCGTGACGACCCGAATGACCCGAACAACCTTTATGACTCCATCCAGGCTGCGATAGACGATGCGAACGACGGCGACGAGCTGATTGCAGACGCAAACAGTCTATTCCTGGAAAACATCGACTTCAAAGGCAAAACAATAGTCTTACGGAGCGGAGACGTATCGAATCCGAACGACACCACGGTCAGCCCGGAGAGCACTTATATCCTGGGGATTATCGATGACACTCCCGTCGTGAGGTTCGGCAGCGCAGAAGGACCCGGGACGGTTTTGAACGGCTTCACCATCAGTTGGGGCAGCAGCGATTATGGTGGCGGGATCTCGTGCGAAGGCGCTTCGCCGACGATAGCGAACTGCATTATCAAGAATAATACAGCCGAGTACTACGGCGGAGGCATCGACTGCTATCTTTCATCGCCGACGATAAGGCGGTGCGTCATCAAAGGCAACAAAACCACGGCGAGCACGGGTATCGGCGGCGGCATAAACTGCGAGCAAGGTTCGCCCACGATAAGCGAGTGCCTTATCAGCTATAACTTCGCCGCCAACGTGGGCGGCGGTATAGGCTGCTACAAGGCCTCCCCGCAGATATACAGTTGCGTCGTGGCGAACAACTGGGCGACGTATCTGAGCGGTGGTATAGACCTCGACCAGTCCTCCCCGAAGATCACGAACTGCACGATCGTGGTCGACGACCCGAACGTCCCGAAGTCGGGCGGTATCGGGGCATACGAGGGGTCGACGCCCTTGATCAGGAACTGCATTTTGTGGGGCAACGGGGACGACCTTTACAACTGCTCGGCTACGTATTCGTGCATCGAGGACGGCGACCTGGGCGAGGGGAACATAAGTGAGTATCCGCTGTTTGTAAGAGGCCCTCTGTGCGGTTACTACCTGAGCCAGACAGCAGCGGGCCAGTTGGCCGACAGCCCGTGTGTGGATGCGGGGGACCCCGGGCTGGAGGTCCCGATGTGGATCAGGATGCTCTCGCTGACGACGCGAACGGACGGCGTGCGCGATTCGAACGTTGTGGATATAGGAGCACACTTTGCAGACCTGCCAGCAAAGATGATCGAGCTGAAGGTTACGGTCGTCGATGCCAACGGCACCCCGGTGGATGTTAACGATCCGAACGCGATTCACGGGTACGTTGACCCGAACGCCGGGCTGTTCAGGCAGTTCGAGGTCGTCAAGTTGAGAGCGTACCCAGACGAAGGTTACCGAGTACTGGCTTGGACGGGAACGGACGACGACACCTCGCGGGACGTGAACAACATGATAACGATGATCGAGGACGCCAACGTCACGATCTCGTTCGAGGAGACCCCGCTCCGGCTGCTTCGGACAAGTGTACTGGGTGGACACGGCGGGATACTGCCGGACCACAGGAGGGGGGAATACTACCCGGACGGGGCGGTTGTGACAGTGACGGCGCTGCCGGATACCGGTTACATCGTGGACCGCTGGGTGGGGACCGACGACGACAACTCCTGGGCGACGACCAATACGGTGACAATGGACTCCGACAAAGAAGTAACGGTCTCATTTCGCCAGCCCAAGACGCTGCACGTGCCGGGCCAGTACGGCCAGTATTACTTCAACGACATCCAGGAGGCAATCGAGGCGGCCTACGACCACGGCGACAAGATCATAGTCGCGGCTGGGACGTACTCGGGCGGGTACGATTTTATGGGCAAGGCGATAACGATAGCGAGCGAGCACCCCGACGATCCCTGCACGGTTGCGGCGACGATTATCCAGGTTCCCGGGGAGGGGATACCGGCCTTTACGTTCCAGAACGGCGAGGGACGTGAGTCCGTTGTGGACGGGTTTACCATAATCGGCAGCGGCGACCCTGGGCCCATCGACCCGTGGTTGAACGACGACGTAGAGGGAATGGGATCGCCAGGTATGGACGCGCTGGGCGGTGCGATACACTGCTCCAACGGAAGCAGTCCGACACTTTCGCACCTCGTGATCAGGGACGTGGTCGCCAGGGGTTGGAAGGGGGAGGATGCGGGCTTTACCTTTGATCCGTTTGATCCGCCGCCCGACCCGCCGGATAAACTCGAAAAGCTCGACCAGCTGGATGCACCGGGCCCGATAGATGTCAACGAAACCGTTACCAAGTGGTCCCAGGAACCTGTGATATACGGCGGGGGCCTGCTGGGAGCGGAGTACTTCGCAGGTTGGCCCGAGGAGAGCCAGGAGATGCCGCCCGCGGCCGTGGCGCCGGCAGACGATTTCATCTGCGACAGCGGCCTGCCCGTCACGACCATACGCTGGTGGGGGTCTTTGCGCGGCTTTACCGGCGAGGAAGGAGAGGTACCGACTACGGGTCTGCCGGACCGTTTCTACATAACGATCTGGGCCAACGAACCGGGGAATCCGCGTGACCCGCTGGACGTGAACCATCCGGGAGACCTTCTGTACGAGGTGACGGTGGAGGACTACACCGTGGAGTTCGCGGGCTGGGACGTCGACCCGAGCGATCCGAACGCCGAAGATCCAGATTCGCCGAAACTGAGCAAGTTTGTCTTCGAGACCAAGCTCGACCTCGACCAGTGGTGGTTTCAGCCCGCCGATTACGGGGTTTACTGGCTGAGTATCCAGGCCCAGTATGAGACCCCGCCTGAAGATATGCAGTGGGGCTGGCAGACACGCCCGATGGACCCGGACACCGGGGGCAGCGGCGCGGTACGCCTCGACCTGCTCGTGGGTGACTACGAGCCCATTCGGCTGGGGCTCGAGCCGTGGGACCTGAGCTTTGAGCTGGAGTTCAGCCCGGACATCAATGACCCCAACGTCAGTATTGACGGAATCAAGGGCCTCGATGGTCTTGACGGAGAGGATGGACTCGGGGGCTTTGCGCGCTGGATGGACCCGGAGGGCGAGCTGGATATATACGACGGGGCTGATGGATTCGCCGGCGGCAGGGGCGGCTCGGCCTATGGCGGGGCGATGTATTTCGAGGCGAACTGCAGCCCGCTGATCTCATACGTCAAGATAATCAACTGCCACGCGATCGGCGGTGACGGTGGTTTCGGCGGTCGCGGCCAGGATGGTCGCGACGGCCAGGATGGTCAGGACGGGCAGGACGGCCAGGACGGCCAGGACGGCGGCGAAGGCCTGAACGATGGTGCGGAGGGACCTGGCGGTAACGGCGGCGACGGCGGCGACGGCGGACCAGGCGGCAAGGGCGGTGACGGCGGCAACGGCGGCGACGGCGGAGACGGCGGAGAGGCCTTCGGTGGGGCCATATACTTCGGCCCGAACTGCCGGCCGGTCATACGCTTCTGCGAGATTATAGACTGCAGCACACACCAGGGCTTCGGCGCGCCCGGCGGCGACGGGGGCAACGGCGGCGCAGGAGGCGACGGCGGCGAAGGAGGCGAGGGCGGCTCAGGCGGCAGTGGCAACCCGGACGGGCAGGACGGTCAGCCCGGACAGGATGGACCAGGAGGCCCGGGCGGTAACGGTGGGCACGGAGGAAATATGGGCTCCAACGGCCTGAGATCCTGGGCCGGCGCCATATTCTTCGGCGAAGGCACCGTCGTGGAGATCTCCGATACGCTCATCAACTACAACACAACCGATACCAGTGCGCCGAGGATCGCGTACGCCGGTGGCGACGGCGGTAACGGCGGCAACGGCGGCGACGGCGCAGGTGACGCGGTCGGCGGCATGGGCGGTAACGGCGGCAACGGCGGAATCGGCGATCCCGAAGGCAGTGGCGGCTCAGGCGGCTCCGGAGGCAACAACGATGCGCCGGACGGGGTGGACGGCGAGGACGGAATCGGCAGACCGTTCTGGGACTTAGACCCGAACGACCTGGACCTGCCGACTTATGGAACCTCAGGCTATGGGGCGGGCAATTACTATGATTACAACTGCGTTGCGGTGCTGAAAGACTGCACGCTCAGTTACAACAAGTCCGGCTCCGCCGGAGGCGGTGCGGAATTCTACATAGGTAATTCGATCGCAGTGTTCGACCGGTGTCAGTTCGTCGGCAATGCGGCGACGGGCAGCGGCGGTGCGCACTATTTCGGGTCGTACTGCTCGATCGAGGTAAATGACTGCGATTATATAAACAACTCATCTGTAGGTTTGGGCGACGGCAGCGGGGGCGGTGCGCTCTACATTGAATCCGACTGCAACCTCGTGGTGGTTGACAGCCGGTTTACGGGCAACTCGGCGCTGGATTACACCTATATGTTCGCCGGTGCAAGCCTGAGCAGCCCCTCGCCGTACTCGATAGCCGTACAGTACCTGGGCAACGGCGGCGCAATCTACGGCGGCGGGGTTATGACGTACAATTTCGACAACCCCGACGACTTCTTGGGGTTCGGCGCCCCTCAGTGGCATAACGGCAGCAATATAAGCATCATAAACAGCCAATTCGCGCACAACCAGGCGGCGTTCGGAGGGGCCTTGTACTGGCACGGAGAGGGCTCGGATATATCGATTGTGGATTGTGCGATCCACAACAATACGGCCAGCCACGGCGGCGGTATGTTCTGGAGCAGCGGTGCGCCGGAGATAATCGGCTGTAGTATCAGGGGGAATATCGCCGACGCCTATCAGCTCCAATTCGAGGCAGACGGGCCGGGATACTCGCCGTTGTATCAGTATCTCGGCGAGCAGAGCTTCTACGGCGGGGGTGGTGGCCTGTTCTGCTGGTCTTCACAGGCCAAGATAGAAAATTGCTTCATCACCGAGAACTCAGCATCCGGCTCGGGCGGCGGCGTCTACTTCGGGGGCGATCCGAACATCGCGGTCTTGCGGAACTGCCTTGTCAAAGGCAATACCGCTGTGCTGGACGGTGGGGGAATAGTCTCGTACTGGTACGCGATGCCACAGATCTCGAACTGTACCATCGTAGACAACGCAGCCTACGATCCGCGCGATCCGATGCACGGGCGGGGCGGAGGCATAAGCTGTTCCTACCAGAGCGACACGCTGCTGATCGACAGCATCCTGTGGGGCAACAGCGGTACACATGGTCCCCAGATCGCGATGGGGAGCCTGCTCGAGCCGACCTACCTGGACCGCCCAGCCACCCTGACGGTCTCGCACTGCGACATCCAGGGCGGACAGGACGAGGTCTTTATGGATCCCGGGCGCACCCTGAACTGGCTGAGCGGGAATATCGACGCGGATCCGGAATTCGTGCTGCCCTACTATTACCTGAGCCAGACGGCGGCCGGCCAGGCGGTCGACAGTCCTTGCGTTGACGCCGGCAGCGGTGCGGCGACAGAGCTTGGCCTCGGGGATCACAGCACGCGATCGGACGGTGAGACCGATGAGGGTACCGTGGATATAGGTCTGCACTACCCAACCGCAGGCGAGCAGGTAAGCCTCACGGTCAACGTGATCGGTGACCGCGGAACGGTGGCACCGATGAGCGGGATGTTCAACAAGTACACGGTTGTGACGCTCACGGCCACGGTCGATCCGGGCTACCGCGTCCGGTGGATCGGGACGGACGACGATACCTCGGCGGCGCTTACCAATACGGTGACGATGTTCTCGGACAGGGTCGTCACCGCGATTATCGAGCAGCCCAGAGTGCTCCATGTTCCCTCGGATGACTTCCCGCGTATCCAGACTGCGATCGACGCAGCCGAGAACGGTGATACGATTGTGATCAATGAGGGCATCTACAGAGGAGAGAATCTCGTAATCCAGGGCAAGGCTATCACACTCACGGGTACCAATCCGGACGACCCGTGCTCGGTGGCGGCCACGATCATCGACGGGACGGGCTACGTCGGCCGCGGGCTGACGATATCGAGCGGTTGCGGGCCGGACACGGTGATCCGCGGCCTGACAATAGCGAACTACGACAGGTTCCGGCTTAGTGCACCTTCCCCGCTGGATCCCGGTGATGATGGGTACGCCGGCTACGATATCTGGGGAGGCGGTATCTATGTTGCCTCGGGCGCCAGTCCGACGATAGCCAACTGCCGGATAGTGAACTGCGCCATCCGTGCCGGCGACGCCAGCGGCGGCAACGCCGGCAGTGCCGCCGGTGCGCCGAGCGACCCGCAGGATCCGAACTCTTCTCCCCTGCGGATCGGCGGCGACGGCGGCCGAGGCGGCGATGGCGGACGTGCTTATGGCGGCGGTATCTACTGCGCGCCGTTCAGCGGGCCGACGATCAGGAACTGTACGATCTCCGGCTGTACCGCCGTTGGTGCTACAGGTTATCCGGGCGGCGCCGGCGGAGCAGGCGGTGAGGGCGGAATAGCCGGCGATGGTGGGGACGGCGGCCACGGCGGCGGTGGGTTCGGTGGAGGAATCTACGTGGGGACGGCCAGCACCGTCAAGATCATCGATTGCGAGATTGACGGTTGCACCGTTGTCGGCGGCGACGCCGGAGATGGGGGCGCCGGCGGTTCGGCCAGCGGCGATGGCAGCCAGGGCGGGGACGGTGGCGTGGGCGGCAACAACGGCCGGGCCTACGGAGCCGGAATCTACTTCGCCGACAACAGCATCGCCACTGTCATCAACACGACCGTGGTAGGCTGCTCGGCCACCGCGGGAAATGCAGGCAATGGCGGGGACTACGGAGAGGCTAACCTCAGCGGCGTGGCAGGCAACGGCGGCGGATACCTCGGCAATTACTGGAGAGAAAGCGCGCTTGGAGGCGGTGTATACTGCGGCAGCTCGGCCCGTGTTACCTTCGAGGGTTGCACGATCGGCCAGAACAGCATAACGGGGGGGATGAGCGGGATCGGAGGCGAACCGCCCAGCGGGCAACGGCCGGAGCCGGTGTACAGCTACCTGCTACCTGTCTTCGGGGCGGGCGTATTTGCCGACTCGCAGTCGATCGTGACCCTTACAGGCTGCCACATCGCAGACAACAACTCGATAGACATCGGGGACCCGGGCAGCACCGAGGGACCCGGTTATCGTCTTGACCCTTATATCAGCTACGGTGGTGGGCTTGGTGCATTCGGGGCCGGGAACGTGACGATAGCCGACTCCAACTTCGTGCGAAACAACGTTACGGTCGGCGGCGGTCTGTACCTGGATATGAGCGACTGGGAAATAGTGGACGGCAACATAGCGTCCAACAGCGCGTTCAAGGGCGGCGGCCTTTACGTGGTCGATTGCAACGTCGCGACCATAAGGACGAGCACCATCACGGACAATACGGCGTTCCGGCCCGGCGGAGAGGGCGGCGGTCTGTTTGTCGCATCGACGCCGCTGGAAATCGTCGATACCTGGATACAGCGCAACCACGCCGAGTATTCCGGCGGCGGTCTGTGCGCCTCGGGAACCGGTTCGGCGGCTCTGAAGCTGAGCAACTGCCTGATAACGGCCAACACGAGCATAAGGGACGGCGGCGGCCTGGCGAGCCTCTGGCACAACGAACTTGAGGTATCCAACTGCACGATAGCGGACAACGAGCTGTTAGGGGCACCGGCCTTCGGCGGTGGTCTGTTCGCCAGCTATGGCAGCAACGTGCGGGTGATTAACTCGATTATATGGGGCAACGTAACACGCTACGATGGAACTCAGATCGGGGTCGCCAGCGGAGACCCGGCCTATCCGGACCCCTCGAAAGTGGACATCAGGTACAGTATCGTCGAGCCGGCCCCGAACGACGTCAACGAGTTCGGGCCAACCGCGCTGGACATCGCGTTCGTCATAGATTCCACGGGCAGCATGAGCGGGGACATCGACGCGGTCAAGGCCGCAGCAACCCAGATCACCGACCAGATAGGCCGTACGATTCCGGACTACCGGATTGCCATCGTCGATTATCGTGATTTTGACGACCCGAACTTTGGTTACGGCTCAGCCGGCGACTGGCCGTACCGCACTCGCAGCGTCTTTACCCGGAATATCAATCAGGTCATTACCGGGCTTAATGCGATCCAGGCCGGCGGCGGAGGAGATTGGCCCGAGTCGGTTTACTGCGGGTTGATGCACGCAATTGACGGACCCGCCCTTGAGGCCACGCTGACCGCCAACGGTGCGGCCAGATTCATCGATCCAAACTCACCGGGGATCGGTGAGTGGCGAGTGGGCTCACGTATCGCCCGCGCGATAATCCTGATGGCGGACGCGCCCCCACACGACCCCGAGCCGTTTACGAACTTCATACTCGACGACGTGATCGATGCTGCTACCGCCCCGCCCGCTCCCATATCGATATTCACGATTCCGGTCCGCGGGGATCCAACGGCGATTACATACTTCAGCGCCCTTTCAAACGCCACGGGCGGGGTCATGCTCGAGGCGGCCAGTCCGGAAGAGGTGGTCGATGCCATAATGCGGGCCATCAGTCTGCTCGCGTGGGTTCCGCCGGCTGTCTATGTTGAAGATGGCTGCACATTGACCGGCTGGGACGACACGGGCAGGTCCTGGGATCCGAACACGTTCAATCTGGACAGCGATCCTAACTTCACGCACGGTTATTATCTCAGCCACATCGCCACCGGCCAGCCGATCGACAGCAACGCCATCGACGCCGGCAGCGACCTTGCCTCTGCCTTGGGAATGGACCGCTACACGACACGTATAGACGGCGTCAACGACGTGAACGTGGTCGATATGGGCTACCACTACGGCGAGGGAATCAGCCAATACCAGCTGACGGTCAACATCATAGAGGACGCAAACGATCCGGGCATCCACGGGTGGGTCGATCCGAACGAAGGATTGTACTTCGAAGGCGATACCGTAACATTGACGGTTTACCCGGACCCGAACTACCATCTGAAGGGCTGGTACGACGTCAACGACATACTTCTGGGAGTGGGGCGGACTCTCGATGTCGTGATGGACTCGAACCAGGTGATCAACGTCCGATTCAGAAAGGGCAGAAAGATCAACGTTACGGGCGGCGCCGCGGCGCTCCGCAACGCGGTGGACTCCGCCGAAAACGGCGACACCCTCGTGGTCACGGCGGGCACCTACGATGGTAACATCGACTTCGGCGGCAAGGAACTGCGCGTGGTCAGCACAAATCCCGACGACCCGAACGTCGTCGCTCAGACGATCGTGGATGCGCTGGGGATGCGCGGCTTCATATTCGACGACGGCGAAGGCCCCGGTGCGCTGGTAAACGGCCTGTCGATAATCAACGGGGGCACGGACCAGCCCGGCGGCGGTATATACATCGACGCCAACAGTGCGCCGACGATAGTGAACGTCAGGATAAGCGACTGCAACGTCACCGGTGCTCCCGGCGGCGCGATATACATAGATTCGAATAGTAACCCGACGTTCATCAACGTCGAGATCAGCTCGTGTACCGCCAACGGCGCCGACGGCGGCGGTATCTACCTCAATGACGGGGGCGTTGCGACGTTCAAGTACCTGCGCGTGAGCCAGTGCCAGGCGATAGGCGCGTCGGGCGGCGGGGTCTTCTGCGGCCTCGATACCACCACCACCTTCGAAGAGTGCGAGTTTACGGACAACTTCGCCGGCAGTTCCGGCGGCGGTCTGTTCGTAAATGACAACGGCACGACGGCCCTGGCGCAGTGCGTCTTCACAGGTAATACCGCAAACGCCCACGGCGGCGCAGTACGGCTCGACGCGAACTGCGTCTCGGAGCTACAGTACTGCGAATTTGAGGACAACGACGCCGGTCAACAGGGCGGTGGTGTCGCCTGCGATATGGGCAACTCGATCGTGATCGCAGACTCCAACTTCGTGAACAACGACTCGAACTTCGGCGGCGGTCTGTTCTGCGACCCCAATTGTATCGGGTCGATCACAAATGCCATCTTCGTTCTGAATGATGCCAACGAAGAAGGTGGAGCGATCTACTACCGGGATGCGAACAGCTTTGCAATTGCCGACTGTAACATCTCCTCGAACACCGCAACCCGCGGCGGAGCGCTATACTGCATCTACTCTCCGACGGCGACGATCGAAAACTGTATAATCAAGTACAACGAGGCGCAAGGAATCTTCTCGTTCAGCTATCTGGTCGACCCGAACGACCCGAACAGCCTTGTAACGGTCAGCGGTGATTCCGCCGGGGCTCAGGGTGGAGCCATCTACTGCTTCGAGGGACTCGCTTCCATAAAACACTGCGAGATTACGGACAACCGGGCCGATACGTCCGGCGGCGGCCTGTACCTGGCGGGCGACTTCGAGCCGACCTTGCTGAACTGCCTGATCACGGACAACGTCGCGCGCCGCGACGGCGGCGGGGTCTCATTGAACTGGCAGGTGCGGGCGAGTATTACCAACTGCACGATAGCGCGCAACCGGCTTACGGGTGCAAATACGTTCGGCGGCGGCCTGTACCTGTCCTACGAGGGCGCTGCCGATGTCACTGACTCGATTATCTGGAACAACCACGGTATGAACGGTGCCCAGGTCGCGATCGCCAGCGGGGACCTGGCCTATCCACTGACCTCAGCGATGACAATCAGCTACACCGACATCGGACCGCGATACGACCCGAATCAATTCGGCTTTTTCGATGGGAATGACTCGTCTGCGTTGAGCGGCCTAACGGTCGGCGGCAGCGTTCTGGTTGATAGCAACGCGATCTACAGCCAGTTCGATGCCGGAGAGGACAGGGCAAAGGTGATCGTGAGCCTTGTCGAGCCTTCGGAGCTCCACGCGGCAACAAACTGGAATTCGCCGAGCTCTGTGAACAGGCTCAGAGAAGAGATAGCCAGACGGCAGTCAATGGTCTTGGCGACCCTGACCGCCGAAGAGTTCACCTTGACCAACCGGTATGAAAACTTTGCGGCCTTCGCCGGAGAAATAACCGCCGAAGGCCTCGAGAAGCTGCTGTCGAATCCGGTGGTCGCCCACATCGAGCCCGTCAGGATTATGCAGCCGATGCTCGCGCAATCGATACCGCTGGCAAATGCCACGGAGGTTCGGCGGGTGTACGACGGGACGGGAATAGCAATCGCAATAGTTGATACCGGTATCGATTACACGCATCCTCGATTGGGCAACGGCGCCTTCCCCAACACCAAGGTGATCGGCGGAACGGATACCGGCGCGGGTGACAACGATCCGATCGCGGCCGGCGATGGCCACGGGACCTGCTGCGCAGGCATCGCCGCCGGCGACCTCGGGACGTACGGCGATTACATCGGCGGCGTCGCTTATAACTCGAAGTTGTACGCTCTTAAAGCCAGCCCGGACGGTGCCGGCTTCTTCTTCAACAACGCGCTTCTTGCAGCATGGGATTGGTGCATAACCCACCGAAACGACGACCCGGAGAACCCGATATTGGTTATGAGCAACAGCTGGGGGATGTACGGGACGCCGTTCAACGACGAGGGCCTCGCCGACCAGTTCGCACCCGCGTTTACCACGGCAGCGAATACCGCTGTTGCCGCTGGTATTACGATACTCGCCGCTTCGGGCAACGACGGCTTTGCCGGGCAGGGCATCTCCTGGCCTGCAGCAATGTCGAAGGTGATCTCGGTGGGCGCGGTCTACGATACGACCGACCAGGTAACGGACTACTCGAATACCGCCGAGATACTCGATATCCTTGCACCGGCTGACCCGATGTTTACCACGGATATCGTCGGCGCAGGCGGCTACGACCCGGGTGACTACTTCCCGTACTTCAACGGAACCTCTTCGGCGTGCCCCTTTGCCGCGGGATGCGTGGCCGTTCTGCAACGCGCCGCACAGATGAAGATGGGCGGTTACCTCGCTCCGGAAGAGATCAGGCAGATCCTGATCCTAACCGGCGACCCCGTCACCGACACGAAGGTCGCGATAACCAAGCCGAGAGTCAACCTGGGAGCGGCAGTTGCAGGTCTGGGCGGCCCGCCGATCTACATCGAACAGGGCTGCTCGCTGAACGGATGGGTCGCGCCTGATACGAACAACTACTGGGGCTGGGAGCCTAACTACTGGGATGTACCCATCGACAGTCACGTCATCGAGGAAGACCCGAACTTTGTCTATGATTACTATCTCAGCCAGCTCCTCGCTGGCCAGCCGACCGAGAGCAACTGCGTCGACGGAGGCAGTATGCCGGCGTTGTTCTCGCCCGTTCGGGGCTTGACCACCCGGATCGACGGAGTCGCAGACGGAGCGACGGTGGATATGGGTTACCACCATCCGCAGGGGGTGCAGAAATACCAGCTGACGGTGATCGTGGCTGAGGACCCCAATGACCCCGGTATCCACGGCAGTGTGGACCCGAACGGCGGCTGGTACTACGAGGGCACGGAATTGACGCTGCGTGCGGTCGGCGAGCCGGGCTACTACCTCAAGGGCTGGTACGACGTAAACGACGTACTGATCGCGATAAATAAGAACCTGGATATAGTGATGGATTCGAACCAGGTTTATGTGGCGAAGTTCCGCAAGCCCAGGAAGATAGAGGTCTCGGGCGGAGGCAACGCGATAGTCCAGGCGGTGACCGCTGCCGAGAACGGCGATACCCTGGTGGTCGCGGCGGGCACGTATGACGGCGGCATAGACTTCGCCGGCAAGGAGATCCGGCTGTTCAGCACGAACCCCGACGACCCGAATGTGGTCGCCCAAACGATTATCGACGGGCCGGTCGGCGTCCGAGCGTTTACCTTCAGCGGAGGTGAGGACGCGGGGACCGTGCTGGAGGGCTTTACGATAGTCAATGCCAGCCTGCTCGGTGATGTGGGCGGGGCAATCTACGTCGGCCCGGAAAGCAGCCCGACCATAGCCAACCTGGTTATCGACGGTTGTACCGTCACCACGGGTAACGGAGGCGCCATATTCGTCGACGTAAACAGCGCCCCGACCTTCACCAACGTTCAGATCAGCAACTGCACGGTGACGACAGGCAACGGCGGCGGAGTGTACGTGGACGTCAACAGCGCCCCCGTATTCGTGGATTGCTCGGTGGTGAACTGCTCGGCGGTCGGCGGTTCCGGCGGCGCTGCGTATTGCAATACCGACAGCTACACCTTGTTCGTGGATTGCAACTTTACGGATAACTTCGCCAGCTTCAACGGCGGCGGCATCTATTACAACACCTATAGTACCTCGCTGGCACAGGACTGCCTGTTCTCGGCCAATTCGAGTGATTCGAGCGGCGGTGCGGCGTATTACGCCGCCGCATGCGTGGCGGAGGTGAACGACTGTAACTTCGTGGGGAATACGGCCGCGGAGAACGGCGGCGGTATCTCCTGCGAGTTCGACAACTCGATAATAATTACGGATTCGAACTTCGTGGATCATTCGGCAACCTTCGGCGGGACGCTCTACTTCGAGCCGAACTGCGTCGCGACGGTCGAGGGTTGCGAGCTTCTGCACGGCAGCGCCGAGGAGGACGGCGGCGCGGTATACTTCACCGAGGCGAACGACATATCCATAGTGGACTGCAACATATCCTTCAATACCGCCGTACGAGGCGGGGCGTTCTTCGCCCTGGAGTCGCCCAACTCGCAGATTATAAACTGCCTCATCAGGCACAACGAGGCGGCTCGGATCACGATAATAGACGAGGTGTACACGATCGACCCGAACGACCCGAACGCTCCGCCGGTGCCCGGCGGCGACCCGAACGACCCGAACACGACGATCATCATCCCGCGCATCGAGCGCTCGGGCGTCGGAGCCGGCAGCGGTATATACTCCTTCGTGGGCCCCCGGCTGATAGCAAACTGCGATATAAGCTACAACACGAGCCTGACCTCGGGCGGCGCTGTGTACCTCGCAGGCAGCGAAGAGGAGCCTACGCGACTGGTCAACTGCCTGGTAACAAACAACTCGGCAGGACGGGACGGCGGAGGTATCTCGAACAACTGGCAGAACGACCTGGAGATAAGCAACTGTACGATCGCAAACAACACAACAGGTGATCCGAACAACCTCGATTACGGCGGCTTCGGCGGCGGCCTGTACTGCTCCTACGAGAGCACCACAACGATCGTAAACAGTATCCTCTGGGGCAACGCGGGCTTCGCCGGAGAACAGATCTACGTGGGGACGGGCTTCGAGCCCAACCGCGGGCCTTCGAGCGTGAACGTCTCCTACAGTGATATTATGGGCTGGCAGGTGCCCGGTGACCCGGACGCGATAGATCCAAACGCCGTTTTCGTGGATGCCGGATGCGAACTGGGATGGGACGGCGCGACGATTCTGGATGCCGATCCGCTGTTTGTGGGCGGCTATTACCTCAGCCATCTCTCAGCGGGGCAGCCCAGTAACAGCCCGGCGATAGATTCCGGAAGCGAGTCGGCCGCCGATGCCGGGTGCGACGAGCTTACAACCTCACTCGACGGGGCCCCGGATGCCGAGGTCGTTGACTTGGGTTACCACTATCCGATCGCCAGGTATCGCTTGACCGTGGATGTCGGCGAGCACGGCACGGTCGCTATGGCCCCGGACCTCGACCCGGCGGACCCGAACAGCAGCTGGTACAACCATGGAACGGTGGTGATACTCACGGCGATACCCGACGAGGGCTACCGCGTCAGGGCCTGGTACGACGCCAACGACACACTGCTGTCGGCCGAGAAAACCCTCGAAGTAAGGGTTGACTCGAACGAATTGATCACGCTCGAGTTCGAGCCGGTCCGCACGTTGGTGGTGCGAGGCTCGGGTAATGTGATCCAGGCTGCAATCAATACCGCCAAGAATGGAGATACGATCGTCGTCTACGCCGGTACGTATGACGGCGGCATCAACCTGCAAGGAAAAGCTATCACACTCGTCAGCAGTAACCCGGACGATGCGAATATCGTGGCGAACACCGTTATCGACTGCAACGGCGTGCGAGGCTTCATATTCAATAGCGGCGAAGACGCCAACACCATCGTCGACGGCTTCACGGTAGTCAACGGCGGTATCGCCGGCGAGCACGGCGGCGGCATCTTCATCGATTCAAACAGCAGCCCCACGCTTATCAATATGGTGATCCGCGATTGCAGCGTTACCGGCGGAGACCCTAACGACCCGAATGATCCGAACATGCTCGCCAACGGCGGCGCGATATACGTCGCCCCCAATAGTGCCCCGGTCTTTATCAACTGCACAGTCAATAACTGCTCGGCGTACATAGGCGGCGGCGCGTTCTGCGATTTCAACAGCGCACCAATATTCTACGACTGCACGTTCATCGACAACTCGGCTGATTTCGGTGGCGGCCTGGCCTACGATTCAAACTGCGTCTCGATGGTGGCGGGATGCCGCTTCGTGGGGAACGCGGCCGTGGACGCGCAGTTCGGCAGCGGCGGCGGCCTGCGGTGTGAGCCGAACAGCACGATTACTGTCGAGGACTGCAACTTCACCGACAATACCGCAGTGATGGGCGCAGGGTTGTATGCCGAGCCAAACACGGTACTGACGGTCAACGAGACGCTCTTCACGGACAACGCTGCCAGTGACTACGGCGGTGGTATGTTCTGGTACGGGCAGATGGAAATCAGCGACTGTAACTTCGCAGGCAATACCGCGCTGTTCGGCGGCGGAATGTTCTGCGCGTATTCTCCGCGGACCGTCATAAACCGGGCGATGGTCCGGTACAACCGCGCAGCGCTGCCCATTCCGGTAGACCCGAACCTCGTGTTCGATCCGAATGATCCAAACGCTGTGATTGTAATAATCGACCCGAACTTCGTGCGGACGATCGGCAACGGCGGCGGCCTGTTCAGCTTCGCTACTCCGCTGACGATAAGCGACAGCATCATAACCCAGAACTTTGCCGACACCTCGGGCGGCGGTATGTACTTCGGGGGCCGGCCGGGTGATGTCAACGTGTTCAACTGCCTGGTGGTAAACAACACAGCGGGCAGGGACGGCGGCGGCGTCTCGGCGAACTGGTACACGCGGTGCACCGTGGCAAACTGCACCTTCGTGGCAAATGCCGCCCCGGGTCTGTCGGGCGAAGAAGGACGCACGGGCTTCGGAGGCGGGATGTATGTATCGTACCACGCCGCGGGCGAGGTAAAAGACAGCATCTTCTGGAATAACTTCGGTGTGGAGGGCCACGAAATGGCTGTTGCAACCGGCTTTGAATACGACCCGCGCTGCGGAACGCTGACCGTCTCCTATAGCGATGTCAAGGACGGATACCCGGATGTCTGGGTTGACGATGGCTGTACGCTGAACTGGGGCGCCGGAAATATCAGCGCCGACCCGTTGTTCGTGGCCGGCCTGCTGGATGAGTACTACCTCAGCCAGACGGCAGCAGGACAGCCGACCCAGAGCCCGTGCGTCGACGCCGGCAGCGCGTTTGCAAGCGATCTCGGCCTGATCGGCTACACCACACGCGTGGACGGCGGCCCCGATACGGGAATCGTTGATATGGGTTACCACCATCTGACCCTGGAGCCGTGCAGCTACTGCGACCTGGTGTATGATGGGCTGATCAACTTCGCGGACTTCGCAGTCCTGGCGGAGCGGTGGCTGGACGAGGGCTGCTCCGACGTTGATGGCTGGTGTGCCGGCGCGGACATCACATTCGATATGGCGGTGAACTTCAGGGATATTGCCTTTATTGCGGACTGCTGGCTTGTCGAGGACCTCAGTCCTCCGTTCCCGGACCCGGCCGAGTGGCGCGTCGAGCCGTACTTCGCCAGCAGCACCACCGTTACGATGGAGGCCGAGCCCGAAATCGATTCGTGGGGTTGGCCAGTCGAGTACTACTTCGAGTGTGTCCGTGGCGCCTGCCACGACAGCGGCTGGGTCAGCAGCTCGAGCTATACCGATGGTGGGCTTTCGCCGGGGGTGCGGTACGGCTACCGCGTCAAGGCACGCGACACCTCGCCGCGCCTGAACGAAACAGACTGGTCGCCCGTCGCATACGCGGGCGAGGAAGACACGATACCGCCGGCCGGATTGGCCTGGGTCTTGAAGCCTCAAGCGGTCTCACCCAACACCGTCGCAATGGCGGCAATGGCGTTCGATACCAGCGGCGTCGAGTTCTTCTTCGAGAACATCACCATCAGCGGGCACTTCAGCGGCTGGCAGGATGAACCGAACTGGATCGATACATACCTCGATCCCAATACGGAATACTGCTACAGGGTGAAGGCACGGGATAAGTCCATCCGCCAGAACGAAACGTTCTGGTCGGATACGGCCTGTGTGAGGACCCCGGTACCGCCCGATACGACTCCGCCGGTGCCGGATCCGATGATGTGGGATCCGAACGACCCGAATCTGCTGCCGACCGAGGTGTTCATCGGGCCGGACCCGACCTTCGGGTACGCGGTAACAATGACGTGCCTGGCGGCCCAGGATCCCAGCGGGCCGGTGCAGTACTACTTCGAGTGTATCGACAACAGCGCTTACGACAGCGGCTGGATACTGACAAATACATATACCACCCCGATTGTCGGAAGAACCGGACAGTTCCTGAGGTTCCGAGTCCGGGCCCGCGACTGGTATAACAACACCACGGCCTACTCGGTGAGTGTGCCGGCATACCCGCAAGGGATGGAGCGCCGGCCGGAAGATATGCCCTGATAGATGGGAATGGTCGAAGTGAAAACAGAAGGCCCCGCTTAAAACCGGGGCCTTCTGTTTTGGACTGCTGCGGCCCTGACGAAGTATTACCGGCGATACGACTCTCTCAGCACCGGGCGTCTCCTGCCGTCTCAGCCAACTTTTTTATCAGGGCCTGGTAGCCGTAGTGGGCGATCAGGTGGTCCAGCAGGACGATGGCGGTGTAGTTCTCGGCTACGGGCCAGATGCGGGCGGTAATCGTGGGATCACGCCTTGTTATGGCGGCGAGTTCCTTGTTCTCGAGGGTGTACTTGTCGATGGTGTGCTGGGGCTTTGCAATTGTGGGCGTGGGCTTTACGGCGAGCCTGACGATGATCGGCTGGCCGGTGGCCAGGCCGCCAGTGATACCGCCTGCGTTGTTGGACTCAAAAACGACCTTCCCGTCTTCTGCATGCATCTGGTCGTTGTTTTCCGAGCCGGTCATATCCTTGACGGCGATCCCGGCACCGACTTCGACGGCCTTTACAGCACCTATGCCGAGCATCCTGCCGAGCTCAGCATCGAGCTTGTAGAAAACAGGTTCCCCGAGCCCCGGGGGCACGCCGGTGGCGATCACCTCGACCATTCCGCCGGCTGAATCGCCGCTGGCAGAGATCTCGTTGCACGCATCGACCATTGCCTGGGCCGCCTCGATGTCGGGGCAGTTGACGACCGGGTGGACCCCGTACTGCTGCCGAATCTGCTCGGCGGAAAGTTTCCGTCCCTTGGCGCGAATCTCGTTGATTTGCCGCTCTATCTCGGCCAGGACTGCCGCTTTTTCCAGGAATCTCATATCCATATTGATACGCCCCTTGACGTAGATTTCCTGGTAGAAGGGGTCGAGGTCGCAGCGCATTTTTTTGTAGTTCTCGGTGTACTCGAGGGCCCGGTCGTACGGGACCTCGGGGCAGCGGACGCCGGCGATTTCCTTGACGTACGAAAAAACGCGAACGCCGCATTTCTCCAGGACCTTCTTTGCGACGTATCCAGCCGCGACGATCGTCGAGGAGTAGCGCCCGCTGAAAAAGCCTGCGCCGATGGCATCGTCGTCGGGACCGTACTTGATGAAGGATGCGTAGGAGGCGTGGCCCGGCCGCGGTGTCCGGTTGGTGTCCTGGTATTGCTTGATGTGGATGAAGTGACGATCCAGGTTGGGGATCAGGATGACCAGGGGGGTCCCGTTGGTATGGTTCTTGTTGCCCGCACCTTGAACGGTGTCGGCCACGTTGAGGCCGGAATATATGACGGGCAGGTCGGGTTCTTTGCGCGGACTCGACAGTTCGTCCGCGCCGGGTTTCCTCAACAGCAGGTCGCCGTAGATTTCCTGCTCGGTGAGGTTCATTCCCGGGGGCACGCCGTGTAGAACGCAGGTCAGGCCTTCCTGGTAGGAGCCGCCTGCGACGGTAGCCTGAAATACTCTTCCGATGTGACAGCCGATCATCTCTTGTCGATCCTCCTAAAGAATAGTTCTGGTACCACCGCGCAAAGCGGCACCTGCAAGCCGGTCCTTCCCGTTAAAACTCCAAACAGCAGTAAATAGCAAAACCCATAACCGGACTCGCCTCTCGTGGTTCGGCTTCGTCCGGCCCGCCGGGGCGTTAATCTTCCTCTGAGGAGATTCATATTCACTCGTCCACCATCTCCATATCCGCGCCGATCTGCCTCATAAGCTGCACGTACGCCGGGAACGTAACATTTATGGCTTCGGCGGTGTCGATTGAACAGTGTCCCTCGAGGGCCAGGCCCGCGATCGCCAGGGCCATCACGACCCTGTGGTCGGCGTGGCCGTTCATTTCTGCGGGCCTGGGGCTGCTCCGGTGTATTATAAGACCGTCCGGCAATTCTTCAACATCGACGCCCATTTTCTTCAGCTCTGCGGCCATAACGCTTATCCTGTCGGTTTCCTTGTTTCGGGCCTGGGGAACGTTGAGCAGCCTGGTGGTGCCCTGGGCAAAGGCGGCGGTCACGGCCATAGCAGGCAGGGCATCAGGCGTCCGGTTCATATCTATCTGTGTGGCCTTGAGGGGGGCCGCTTTAACTGTTACAGAGTCGGGCCTGACGATGATATCGGCACCCATTGCTCTTAGATAATCCACCACGGCCTTGTCGGGCTGGCTGTCGGCAAAGTCCAGGCCGAGTAGCGTTACCTCGTCGGCTACAAGGGCCCCGGCGCATAAAAAGAATGTGGCACTGGAGAAATCGCCGGCAACCGCCGTATCGAAAGGCCTGTAGGCCTGGCCGCCCTTGATCTTGAACGTTCGCATCCCTTCGTGTTCGTACTCGATTTGTTGGGAGTCGAGCCAGTCGAGTGTCATCTGGACGTAGTCCGGCTCGTTGAGCAGCGTTACCTCGATCAGGGTATCTTCGGGGGCCAGGGGAGTACACAGCAGCAGGCTGGAGAGGTACTGGCTGGTCCTGCACTCGATGGACGTGCTGCCCCCCCTGAGAGGCCCGCTCACGCGGACCGGCGCCTTGCCGTTCTTGTTCAAGCTCCGGCAGTCTGCCCCGAGGTCGTTGAGCGAATCGATCAGGGGGCCGAGAGGCCGGGTCCTGATTTGCCGGTCGCCCGTAAAGGTCGTCGATCGGCCCGGCGGCGCGAGCGCCGCTGAACCCATCGCGATTCGCAGCGTCGTCCCGGAGTTGCCGACATCGATGGCCCGATCCGGGCTTGCGATTCGCCCGGCCGTGCCGGTTACCTTCCACAACGCCGGATCGGCTGTGTCGATTCCCGCACCCAGCGCCCGGTAGGCGTCGACCGCTGCGAGGGTATCGCCGCTGAGCAAAGGACCACGGATGCTGCTCTGGCCACAGGCCAGCGAGGCGATTGCAACGGCGCGGATCGTGTGCGATTTCGAGGCAGGAATCGTCACCGTGCCGTTGAGCCGGGATCTCGAGCTAATCAGTCTCATAAGCTTAACAACCGAAGAGCTGAACTCCGTATCCAGCAGCGAATTTCTACCAGAAAGCGAGCGGAAATAAAAGAGGATTCTGCTACAAAGCCGAACTGTTCGTCGGTACCACAATGTGCAAATACAAGAATACCACCTTCGAGCACACCTGAGCCTACCCATTTAGCAGCCCTCATCCCCTTCTACCCTCCAGGCGGCTTCTATCCCACAAAAAGTTCTTGCTTGATACATCGGCCAATTGCTATTTTCTTGGGTCGGCGCCACGGTCTTTTTTGGCCGGCCTGTTGGTGGTTCCGGTCCTTCCAGCCGGTGCCGAGCGGACCGTGGAATAGACTACGCCGGTCGGCAAAATAGCGTCCGTCTTATTCCGTCGGAAGGTCCTCGTGAGCGGGCAAACCAACAAGGGCAAGTTTCATCTCACTGCTACCGCAGCCAGCATCGGCGCACTGGTGATATGGGCTCTCGGCCCCAACTTCATCAAGTATCTCACCGCCTACCTCGATGCTTGGACGCAAAACCTGCTGCGCTACTCGGTCGCCTGTCTGTTCTGGCTGCCGTTCCTGGCCTGGACAATCAGGAGCGGACAGCTCGATAAGGACGTCTGGCGGCGGGCGATCCTGCCCGCTGGGGCCAACGTCATTATGCAGAGCCTGTGGGCGGCGGCGTTCTACTACATCGACCCGGCCTTCATGGCCCTGCTCTCGAAGACCTCCATCCTCTGGATAGCGGCCTTTGCCCTGATCTTCTTTCCCGACGAAAGGGCGCTACTGGGCAGTATGCGATTCTGGTTGGGGCTGGGGCTTTGCATCATCGGCGTCACCGGCGTCCTATATTTCAAGGGGGATTTTGTGGCCACAGGAACAACAACCGGCGTTCTCATCAGCCTGGGATGCTCGGCGATGTGGGGCGTATATACCGTGGCCGTGCGAGCGGCCTTTCGTAACGTTGATTCTCGCAGCGGCTTTTCCGTGATAAGCATTTACACCGTCGCCGGTCTTGCCGTGGCCGCGCTGCTCTTCGGCGACGTGCGCCGCTGCGCAACGTTGGGACCCAGACAATGGATGGTCGTCATTGTTTCGGCCGTGCTCTGCATCGCCTTAGCACACGTGTTTTACTACGCCGCCATCAAGCGCATCGGGGCCACGATACCCTCCCTGATCATACTTGCACAGCCGTTCGCCGTCTTTGCCATTTCGCATTTTGCGTTCGGCGAGTCAATGAATCTCGCCCAGTTGCTCTCCGGGATAATACTGCTGATCGGGGCCGCATTGTCCATCTGGGCACAGACACTCTTGCCGGCCGACTACTCACCCGCAGCCGATCGTTCATCTTGACAGCCCCACCGAGAACATCCAGAATAGTCTTCTCCGATCTTTGCTGCTTTTGTGCCGGTGGTATGCGATGCGATAGACAGGGCAAGATGATAGTCTTGTTGACCGATTTCGGGCAGAGTGAATACGTCGGGGTGATCAAGGGTGTGATCTATAGCATCGACCCGGACGCACGAATCGTGGACCTGTGCCACGATCTCAGCCCCCAGAGTATTATCGAAGCTGCGTGGATCCTCAAGAACAGCTACAGCTACTTCCTCCCAGGCTCGGTCTTTTGCTGTGTCGTCGATCCGGGGGTCGGCACGCATCGAAGAGCCCTGGCAGTCAAGACAGAGAGCTATTACTTCGTCGGGCCGGACAACGGCCTGCTCTGGGAAACACTGCGCGAACAACAACAAATCGATATAAGGAATATTCCCATCCCCCCGGATGCAAGCAGGACCTTTCACGGCAGGGACGTCTTTGCAACTGCCGCCGCGAAAATACACATCGGCTGCTTCGAGGACTTCCGCGAGAAGGCCGAGCACCCCGTAAGGTTTGAGTTCCACCGTACCGGCTGCGAAGGCCTCGTCGTTCGAATCGACAGGTTTGGAAACGTGATAACAAATCTGCCGGCCCAGGGGAAAAGCACCTACCGCGTCTCGGTCGGCGGGAAAAACTACGCGATGAATTTCTACCAGAACTACGCCTCGGCCGAACCGGGCGAGTTGTTTCTCGTCGAAGGCTCCTGCCGAACCCTTGAGATAAGCCTGAAAGACGCCGACGCCAATGCCCGGCTGCACCTTAAGGCCGGCGACCGAATAAGGATACTATAGCCCCACACTACAATTAACGTAAGTGCTTATACAATATGACCTTATGCCCAACGCCCGGCGCAACGTCGCACCGCAGCGGTGTATACCGGCTGGCAGTTACGAACAAGCTCGCTTCCAACAGGATAATTTTTCCACTTTCGCCGCCCGACCGTCGAGGCCAGTCTTGCAACCCTCCAGAATCATTCTTCGACCTTTTTCTTTCGGTATTGGATGTAGGCATTGCGCATAGCGGCGTAGGGATCGACGGCAGTGGACTTGAGGGATTCATATTCGCCAAGGCGGAAGGAGTTTTCGTTAGTGTACTTGACCGCTGATATGGCTATCGAGGCCTCGGTCGGCTCGACGTACCTGATGGGATTGAGGAACTGATCGCCCACAAGGCCGACCGCGTCACGTACACTCGACGGACCAAAAAACGGCAGCACAAGGTAGATACCGTGGCCGAAGCCCCATTTGCCCAACACTTGGCCCAGGTCTTCCTCAGCCGGTTCGAGTCCTAATTTGTCCTTCGCAGGGTCGGCGAGCCCCAGGACCCCGACGGTGCTGTTATAGGCGAAGCGGTGCAATTCTCTGCCGGCGGCCTTGCGCTTGCCCTGGAGCAGGCAGCTGAAGTAACGCACGGGCGCGCTTAGATTGCTGAAGAAGTTGCGGGCGCTGACGCGGGCCGGCCTGGGCACGGTCTTCCTGCACAGCCGGGCGCAGGGCCTTAGCACCCAGAAGTAGAGCTTGTCGTTGAAATTGTGCATCGCTCGGTTCCAGCCGGCCAGCGGGTCAGCAATCTTGACTTCGGCCTCATCGAGCTGCTCCTCGAAAAGATCGAATTCGTCGTCGGAACTCTCCGAAGGCGACACGCCAGGATCAGGGACCACCGCAGTACTGCCGACGTTATTCGATACGGCTGTGTTGGAGGCAGAGCACCCCACCAGTACGAGCGCCCCGGCCACCATCACCAGCATTTGTGATTTCATCCGGTTATCCTTACTGATTGACTCTTGGCTTTCTCAATGCAATCCTACCCCAGCTGCCACGGTATCTCAAGCCTCCGCGCCGAACGCCCTGACCAGAATCAGCAGCCGCGGCACCAGAGTAAGGGCTGCAAGCAACGCGATCAGCATCGCCAGGCCTGTCAACAGGCCGAAGTATATAGTCGGAATGAAATTGGATAGGGCCAGGATGGAAAAGCCGATGATGATCGTCACCGATGTATAATACATCGCGTGCCCTATGCTGCGGTGGCAGCGGTGCATCGTGGGGACGTACTTGCGGTCTTTGAGGAACTCGCTCTTGAATCGGTGGATGTAGTGGATCGTGTCGTCCACGGCGATGGCAACGCCGATAGCCGCAATGGTCATCGTCATCATATCCAGCGGTATGTTGAGCCAGCCCATCACCCCGAGCACGGCGCCGACCGGCAGAACGTTCGCAAACATCGCGGCCACGGCAATGCGGACCGACCGGAACAGCACCAAGAACATCGCCGTGAGCACCAGAACGGTCAGACCAAGCGTTAGTATCTGGGAGCCGAAGAGGCTCTGCAGCATATTGTTGTACAGCACCAGCAGGCCGGCCAGGTGGACGTGCTCCGCCCCGACATCCGCGACGCCCGGCAGCTCGGCACGTATCTTCTTGAGAAACTCGTTGCGCCGCAGAGATTTCTCCGAATCCCTCACCCTGACCCAAAACCGCACCTCATTATGTTCGACGCAAACATACGGGTTTATGAGCATATCTTTGAATTCGTCCGGGGTCTGGCTGTAAAGCAGCGCAAGCTCCAGACTATCCAGCGGCTTGCCGTCGTTCAATCCCTCTGCGATACGCAACAAGGTCGCCAGCGACAGCACCTTGCCTGTCTCCGGCAGGCCCTCCAAGTATTGGTGGACAGCCTTTACGCGGGACATCTTGTCCGCCGTGAACCAGTATTTCTCTGCCGTTCCGTCCTGCTCCAGCTCGCCGAATTCGTCAAACTCATCGAGTTCCTCGTCGACCGGCTCCGGCGGTGCCGCAGGGCCTTGGCCGGGCGCCCCGAAGTCGATAACAACATCCAGCGGCGTCGTGCCGCCGAGCTGCTGGTCGATTACCTTCATACCCCGGTAAATCTCGGTCGAGTCTTTGAAGTAGTCGATGAAGCAGTTCTCCACCCGGAGCCTCGAGATGCCTACAATGCTGGCTATCAGCACCAGCCCGCTGAGGCCAATAATAAGCCGTCCGTGGGATTCGGCGACCCCTGCCAACAGAGCAGTCAGCGAAAAACGCCACCGGCTCTTACCGCGCGGCGCCTCCTTGGGCAGCAGTATCAGCAAGCAAGGAAAAAGCACAAAGGTCACGGCAAGCGATACAATCAGGCCCGCGGTCATCATCCACCCGAACGCCCGGACCGGCAGAATGTCGCAGAACACCAGCGAGCCAAAGCCCGCTATCGTGGTCAGAACCGCGTAGAGACACGGTTTGAATTTCAGGCGGAAAGTCTCAAGAATCAGCTCGTGGTTCTCGGCCTGCGGCTGCTGCGCCAGCAGCTCGCGATAACGCACAATCAGGTGAATCGCAATCGCTATGGTCATAATCAACTGGAGGGACACAAAGTTGGATGATATGACAGTCACCTCCCACCCGAACCACCCCAGAAGCCCGATCATGCATACCACTGAAACCGCGCAGCAAAGCATCGGCAGGCATATCCAGCGAGGCGACCCGAAGATAATGCCCAGGGTGATTATCAACAGCAGCAGAACCCCCGCGCCGAAAACCACCAGGTCAGACTTGATGAAGCTTATCAGATCGTCGGCGATCATACTTACCCCGCCGAGAAACAGCTCACCGTCCGCCCTGTATCTGTTCATAATAGCCCGAATCGCCGAGATGCCCTGGTGACGCAGCCGCCTGGCTTTGTCCCTGTGTTCTCGGAACTGCTCGCTGACGCGCCTCAGCGCTGCTTGCTCTGCTGGCGTGATGGAGCCGGATGCTTTCCTTTCTCGCAACTGGTCCCGCCGCTCCAGCAGCCGGTAATATTCCTCGTCGGGCGGAAAATTTACCAGCAGCGCCGTGGTCTTCAGGTCCGCGCTTACCAGTAACTCCCGATAAAGCGGACTGTCACGAAGCTCAATCCTCGCCAGGTTCACGTCCACTGCGCCGGACTCGATAGTCGGAAGCTCGCCAGTAAGCTCCCTTATCGAAAGAGCAGGGCTCTGCACCAAAGGGACATCCAGTATGGAAACGACGGATTCGACACACTCCAGGCGGTTTAGCTCATCACGCAGCTTTCCCAAGGTGGCCAAGGTCTTAGGTGAGAACAAGTCGCCCTTGGGCGTGAAAGCGAGGACCAATAAGTCACGCTGCCCATATCGGCGGTTGACCAGTCGCGAGTAGCGGAGGTCCTTGTCGTTCTGGAGAACCAGCGTCTCGGAAGATGCATCCAGCCTGAATCGCCGGGCCTGGAAGCCAAGAAAGCCGACAACAATTACCGTAAGCAGGCAGACCCACCTGGGGTGTTGTAAGACTACCCGGTCAAAAAGCAGCAGGCCGGCTGAGCGGTGTCTGGTCATCGTGGCGGTCCGTTCGGGCAGGTGGTGCCTCAGTGTTTCGAAGGATTTCTCAGCTTCGAGAGCAACTGCTCAACGGTGCCCCGACTGAGAATATCGTCGAATTGTGAGCGGTACGTCAGGAGAATGCTGACACCCTGTATCTCGACATCATATATCTTCCAGCGGTCGTTTGACTTGTGAAGCTTGTAAAGTATGTCCACGTCTTGATCCTTGCAAACCAGCTTGGTGGGTATATAAATCAGGTTCTTCTTCTTGGCGATCGGTCGTTTATACGTTACCCGCTCATCCTTGTAGAGCTTGACCTTGCTCGTATATGAGGCCTTCAGCCGCTCAATGAAAAGTTTGGTGAATTCGGCACGTTGATCTGCCGTCAATTTGGGCCAGTGCTTTCTGCCGAGCGCCAGTTTTGCCATCAGCGGGAAGTCGAAAATAGGAGTTACGATCTTGCTGATTTCAGCCACCTTGGCTTTACTGTCAAGCTTCTTGGCCCGCAGGACCTTGATTACCGCGTCCCACCTGCTCCGCAGCAACTCGTTGGGGTCATTCGGGTCCTTGACAACGACACCCCAGCGGGCCAGTACAAGCTCGTTCGGGTCTTCTACCTTCTTACTTTCTGCGTTCACCCCTTGACCTGCTGCCAGCAGAATCAGTACGGCAAGCCAAAGAACTGTTCCTCGCCCCCGCTCACGTGATTTGCGTTTCCCGCCAACCAGGCTACCTGACCCTCGTGAAATAGACATCAACGGAAGCCCCAGATCTCAATCTACCTCAAATCTTGCCTTTTTTCACCTAACAGGCGCCAGCGCACCTCTTTATATTGCCCGAACAGCCCAGATTGACAGGCCCATAATTTTGTCTATGTCGATTTTCTGCTCCACACTACCTGGAGTGCATCCACTCACTCAGGCAAGCCTGCCAGCGAAGAATCAAGACACCAACTTTCACGTTCAGCCCTCGAAAGGCAAGCTCGCAGAATAATTCGGAGCCTCTTTGGTGATCTGTATGTCATGGGGGTGCGATTCGGTGATGGACGCGGCGCTTATTCGCACAAATCGCCCTTTTTCCCGCAATTCTTCGATATTCCGGGCCCCACAATAACCCATACCGGCCCGCAACCCGCCGACCAGTTGATACACAAACTCGCTGAGCGTGCCCCGGCAGGGAACTCGACCCTCGACGCCCTCCGGAACGAGTTTGCTGGCCTCGGTCGAACTGCTCTGGCCGTATCGCTCCGCCGAGCCTTTGACCATAGCGCCCAAAGAGCCCATCCCCCTGTATTCTTTGAACTGACGCCCCTTATATATCACCAATTGCCCGGGACTCTCCTTTAGTCCCGCGAAAAGAGAACCGATCATCACGCTCGAAGCACCCGCGGCAATCGCCTTGGTGATGTCGCCCGACTGCCTGATGCCACCGTCGGCTATAACAGGGATGTTATAGCTGGCCGCGGCCCTGGCGCACTCGAGGATGGCCGAAATCTGTGGCATGCCCACCCCGGAAATTACCCGCGTCGTGCAGATTGCCCCGGGCCCGATGCCGACCTTGACGGCGTTAGCGCCGGCCTCTATAAGCTCCTCCGCGGCCTCAGCGGTGGCGATATTGCCGGCGATAACGTCGATATCCCACTGGGACTTGATCTTCTTGACGGTCTCGACGACGTTCTGGGAGTGCCCGTGCGCGGTATCAACAACTAACAGATCGACGTCGGCCGAAATCAGGGCTTCAACCCGCTCGTAATCGTGTACGCTTACAGCCGCTCCAACCCGAAGACGGCCGCGCTGGTCTCTGGCGGCAAGCGGGTATTGCTGCACCCGGTCGATGTCCCTCATCGTAATCAGCCCCGCCAGTTCCCCCTCGCCGTTGACCAGCAGCAGCTTTTCGACCTTGTGCCTCTGGAGGATCCCCTTGGCCTGTTCGAGGGTGGTGTCCGCCGAACCCGTGACGAGGTTAGTCTTTGTCATTACTGAACTTATCTCGACATCGTAATCCTTGAGGAACTTGAGATCCCTGCGCGTGATAATACCGGCCAGCTTCTTGCCCTCGACGATGGGAATGCCCGAGACGTTTTGTTCGTTCATAAGCTGCAACGCCATGCTCACTGGCTCGGTGGGCGAGAGCGTAACCGGGTCCAGGATGACGCCGTGCTCGGAACGCTTAACCTTGGCAACTTCCCGCTTTTGAGCTTCTATCGAGAGGTTCTTGTGTATTATGCCGACGCCGCCTTCCTGGGCCAAGGCGATGGCCAGGGCTGCCTCGGTCACCGTGTCCATAGCCGCCGAGACGATGGGGATGTTTATCGTGATGTTGTCGGTCAGTCGCGTGCGCGTCTGGGCCTCGCTGGGCACAAAATCGCTCTTGGCCGGTATCAACAGAACATCGTCGAAGGTTATACCCTCAGCGACAATCTTGGTATGGTCCATCTTCATCTCCAGTATCGCTCGCCGCTTCCAAGAGTTTACTCGGCAGGCCAGTATAGTCGGCGCCGGAATCCTCGTCAAATCTATTCTTCGGGGCGTTTCTCACGGGGTGCGACCAGCTTTTCCGGCGGGGGTATGCCGAGCCTTCTTGGAGGTTCCGACGGCTTTGCCACGTGCTGGAGTGCCCCCCAAATGCAACCAGCGCTAGTGTAACTTTGTTTCTGTAAATCGGGTATGACCAGCGTGTGCTGGAGCGAAGGCAAGCGGAGCGAGCACGCAAATTGGCTTTCTCAAAAAAACCTTGTTTGCAGCGGCCCAACCCTGTATATTAGCTCGTTTCGATGAGGCCTATGGCAAGAAAACGCCTAAAGTAGTTTTCCAATGGAGACGTAAGCAGTGACTAATACCGAGGATATTCGCAACATCGTCCTCCTGGGGCACGGCGGCAGTGGAAAGACCTCTCTGGCCGAGGCAATGCTCCACAAGGCCGGTATGACCAATCGGCTCGGCAGCGTCGACGAGAAAACCAGTATCTGTGACTTCTACGACGAAGAAAAGGAACACCAGCACTCGATCCAGTCTTCGGTGGTGCACGCTGAGCACGCTGGCAAGTTCATCAACATCATCGATACGCCGGGCTATCCCGACTTCATCGGGCCGGCGATAAAGGCCATCCCGGCGGCAGAAACCGCCGTTATCGTCATCAACGCCGCAGCGGGCATCGAGACAAATACCCGAAAGATGTTCGAACTGGCCGAAAAAGCCGGCAAAGCAAAGGTTATCGCCGTCAACAAGATGGATGCCGAGAACGTTGCCTTCGGCGACCTGCTCAAGGCCATCCAGGAGTCCTTTGGAACACAGTGCCGATGCGCGAATCTTCCTGCCGCTGATAGGGCCTCCGTCATAGACTGCATCGAGAACGACACCGGTGACTCGCCCTTGATGGACGTGGCCCAGGCGCACATCGAGCTCATCGAGAGCGTCATCGAGGCCGACGACGAACTTATGGAGGCCTACTTAGGCGGCGAACAGATACCCGCGCAGAAGATAGCGTCCGTTTTTGTCCAGGCCCTCAAGAGCAGGACGCTGATTCCGATCGTCTTTACCAACGCCCGCACGGAAGCCGGTGTCGGTGAGCTGCTGGATTTGATTGCAAGGCTCACACCTTCGCCGGTGCAAGCTGGCCCGGTCGAACTAAGAGACGGCGATAGCACGACGCAGCTAAGGCCCGACCCGGCGGGTCCGCTGGCAGGGCTGGTCTTTAGAATCGCGTTCGACCCCCGGACCAATATGAAGTATTCCACAATCAGGATCTTCAGCGGCACGCTGAAGTCGGAGACCACCCTGTTGCGAAACGCGGAGAAAAAATCCATTCGTCCCGGCCATATTCTCAGATCGCAGGGGCCGGAGAATAAGGAAATTGATGCGGGTATCGCCGGCGACATAGTCACGCTTGCCAAAATTGATGAATTGAGGTTCGACGACGTTATCCACGACGGCGGCATCACCGGCTGCTTCCACACGCTCGCCGTGCCCGAGCCGATGTTCTCGCTGGCGCTGGAGCCCGCCGCAAGGGGCGATGAGCAGAAAATAAGTGCTGCCCTTGACAGGCTTTGCGAAGAAGACCCTTGCTTCAAGATAAGCCGTGATATGCAAACAAAAGAGCTGGTTGCCAGTGGCCTGGGCGACCTGCACTTGCGGATAATGCTGGAGAAGATGTATAACCGCTCCAAGCTGTCGGTCACGACCAAGGAGCCGAAAATACCATACCGCGAGACGATCACCGCCAAGGCCGAGGGGCACTACCGGCACAAGAAACAGACCGGCGGTGCGGGTCAGTTCGGCGAGGTGTATCTGCGGGTCGAACCCGCCGAGCGCAACAGCGACCCGCCTCTGCAGTTCAGCTGGGACATTTTCGGCGGCGCGATACCCTCGCAGTTCGAGCCGGCTGTCCTCAAAGGAATCAACGACGTAATGCAAGCTGGCGTCGTCGCGGGCTTTCCGCTGCAGGATATCAAGGTCTCCGTCTACGACGGCAAGCATCATCCGGTCGATTCGAAGGAGGTCGCCTTCCGCGCTGCCGGCAAGGGTGCCTTTATCGACGCCATCCAGAAGGCAAAGCCGGTTCTGCTTGAGCCCATCGTGGAGATGGAAGTTACTGTGCCGGCTGAAAACGTCGGCGACATCACCGGCGACCTGGCATCAAAGAGAGGCCGTGTGCTCGGCCAGGATATGGTCGCCGGCAACTTCATCGTTGTAAGAGCTCAGGTCCCACTTGCCGAAGTCAAACAGTACAACAGCCAGCTAAAGAGTGTCACCGGGGGGCGCGGCAGCTACTCTATGACGTTCAGCCATTACGAGCTGGTTCCACCCAACGTCCAACAGCAAATCGTCGCGCAGTACGCAAAGGCCAAAGAGACAGGCTGAGACACTACAGCCTGCCGGTCGGTCCGGGGCCGGCCTGAAGACCGGGATGCTCGCGCCTGTCTCTGCCGTTCCCGGGTCAGCGGTGCCGGGCGGTGTCTGAAGAGACCCAGGATGACCAGCCGAATTTCACCTATGCGTTATGGAGTCCGATTCCCTGCCCGACAGGATTCTACAAGGCCTGCGGCCAACAAAGCCATAAGCCAAGATGCTCAAATCCGGGTAGCAATAGCTCCGATGGGCAGGGGCAATTGGCTCAATCCGACCGAGCCTCTGAGGACCGAAATGTAAAACTGCGTAAAAGGCAAGGGCATACCAGCCAGATCAGGTCTTCTCTGGACTGGCTTCGACCTTGAGGCCTTGGAGCTTTTCACCCTTAGGTCCGCGGATCCGCAGACAAAACTCCCAAGGGCCGGTATCCTGAGTGATTTTGAGCATCAGCAGATTCCAGCCCTTCTTTAGCCTGGCGTTGACCTTGTGCTCACCGGGAGTGGCCGGTCCTGGTGCGGGGCTGGCGTGGATGAGCTTGCCGTTGAGCCAGACCTTGTTGCCGTCGTCGGTCCCGAATTCCAGCCGAACGCCCTGGTCGAGCGGGCTGTAGACCCAGGTACGAACATAAGCGGCCCGATTCTGCCCGCCTATTGCAGCACCCAGGTTGAGCATCCACGGTCGATCACCCTGGAGCATCGGCGTAAGAGGCCGCCAGGATACCTTCGCCCCGTCCTGTTCGGGGGCAAAGGGCGAGTCCTGGAGGGTCTCAAAACCCTGGCCTTTTTTGGTGTAGGGTCCGCTGAGCTGCCAGGTCGTGATGTAATCTTCCAGACGCTCTATTAGTTTTATGACGGCCGCAGCCTGCTTACGGACATCCTCGCTGGCGGAGTGCTGCTGGAGCGTCCTCGCGGCAGCCAGGGCATCCTGGGGTGAGGACGAGACGAGCGCCCTGGCCACCCCGATCATCGCGAGTTCTGCTTCGGCCTTGACCTGCTGATCTTTTAAGAGCGGCTCGATCAACTTTAGCGCGTCGGCATCGCCTACTCCGGCGAGGCGGGCCAGTACCAGCCTCTTTTCCTCGGGTCGGTGGGCACCTCTTAACAGCTCGTCACAGACCTTGAGCGTCTCGGCTGGCGGACGCGAGCCCAGTCCGAGCAGCCGAACACACCCGCGAAGCGCGACAATCCGGAGGGTTCGGTTGTCGGTGGCTCGAAAGACCTGCAGCAGGGCCTCCAGCGCGCGGTCGTCGGGCCAGTCGGCAAGCGCGCGTACCGCGGCGTCCCTGACAGCTGCCTTTCTATCCGCCACGGCCCGTCGCACAGCTTCGAAGCACTCGGGGGTGCCGATGCCCTGGAGCACGCGCAGCAGCGAACATTTTGCCTGTGTTAGCAACGTTTTTTCTTCCCTCAGCGCAGTCAGGACCGCCCGGCCGCGACGTGCTTCATCCTTGATTCTCTTTGCGACCATTGCAACCGCACGCTCGGCGTCACTTCGCAATTGCTCGGTTTTTAGCTGGATGAGCAGCTTTACCAGGGCCGGGAGGTCTTCGGGCCCGGCGAGGTCTGCGAGGGCTTTGAATGCGGCCTTGCGGGCGGCCTCGTCGCCGGTGGCTGCTTCCTTCAGCAATGCGGGCACGGCGGCCCTGGCCTGGCGGTCCCGCAGAATCCCTATCAATACAGCCCGATCGCCCGGCTCAGCCTCTTCCAAACACCGGATGATCTGGCCGTCGACCCGGTCTGCGCGGATTCGCCGCAGACTGGCTGCCGCGGTTTTTACCTCTTGATCGTTGCTGGCCTGGGCTATGATACGGGCCAGCAGCTTCACCGAGGAGGCATCCCCGACATCCCCGAGGGCCTCTACGGCTGCCAGGCGTACGGCGGGGTCGCGGCTGGTGGCCGCTGCGGCAATGGCGGGGCGGACCACGGCCTTTTCCGGCCGGCCGGCCAGCGCCCCTATCAGAAGTACCTGTGTCTGCGGGGGTAGGGCCTGCAATTCCTGTGCGAACCTCTTGGCGAGGCCCTCGTTCTTAAGCGTTGCAACCTTCTGGATCGCCAGCCCTCGAAGTGTGGCGTCCGTGCTCTTTATTGCCTTGGCCAGCCTGGCCACCACACGGTCCGGCTCGGCTACCAGCAAGCCAGCAAATGCACCCATCCGAACGTGTTTCGGCCAGGTTAAGCCCTCCAGTTCGCGGTAAATCCGTGCCGCCTCTGCGAGCTTGCCTTGCTTGACAAGCTGTTCAGCGGCGAGGAGCGAGGCGTCGGCGGCAACAGCCCGCAGTTCAGTGGGCGTCCAGGGGCCAGGCCCGGCCTGCCGGGTTCCCACGGCTGAGCGCTGCCTCAATTGTGCGAGGGCGGCGAGCCCGCGCGGGCTCGCCGTTCGGCCCAGGGCCCAGGCTGCCGCTGCGGCCACCTGCTTGTCTGGGTCGCTGAGTAGCGGTATAAGTAGCTCTACCGCTTCGACATCCCGCCGCACGCCGAGCGAATGTATGATCCCCACTTTGGTCAGCCCGCTGGTCTTGCTCAGCGCGTCCCTCAGTGCCCTGCCGGCCTGGGGGTACGGCATCGGCTCCAGTGCCGTGCGGGCCCAGTGCGAAAGGCGTTTATCCGGCAGAAGCCGTGCCAGTGCATCTATCGAATCGACCGTCCCGATCTTCTGCAGGATTCGGCAGGCGCGTTCCATCTCTGCGTTGGGTTCGGCTTTCTTGAGGACATCGACGCAGCGCATCTCGAGAGCTTTGCGGGCGTCGGGCTTGCCGTAGGTGGCGGCAATTTCCTCGTCGATACTGCCCGGATCGATTCCAAGAGCGCCGCCTGCCAGTATGCAGGTTATTATCGTGCAGATTACAGGCTGATATTTGATCCGCATTTTTTGTTCTCCTTATCTTCTAAGCGGGTTCTCGTAAATCGCCGTCCGATCCTGCCGGCTTAGAGGCGCCACGGCTGGCGATATGCCCGCAGGACAAAGCGGTTCGCTTCTTCGTCGTCGATGAAGAGTTCCTTTTGGGGGTTCCACTTCACCGGCCGGCCCAGACGTCGGCATATATTTGCGACGTGGCAGGCGGTGATCGAGTGGTGGGCTGCATCGGCCGTTGAAACCGGCTGCTGGCGTGTCTTGACGCAATCTAAAAAGTTCCGGACGTGGTTGTCCACCGGGTATCCTTTGCCGAGGCGCCAGGTTGCCCGGAGGGATTCCGGATAAACCTCGATATGGCCGGAATCATCGACCTGTACCCAGCCCTCAGTGCCCTCGTAGCGGACTCCGCAGGAACCTTTGCCGATCGGCTGGGTTATGTGGAGTTTCATTCCGTTGGCGTACGTGGCGACAACGTCGCTGCCGACCGGCTCATATTCCACGGGCGATGTGTGGTCCATTCCGGTGGCCCACTGGCAGAGGTCTACGGTGTGGCTGCCCCACTCGGTGTACGAGCCGCCAGCGAAGTCGAGATGGCCGCCCCAGAATGATCGGGTCGGGTACTTTTTGTTGTACGGCCGCCAAGCTGCCGGTCCAAGCCAGCGGTCCCAGTCGAAGACCTCACGTGGAGGCTCAGGTTCAGCGGGCAGGCGCGTCTGGTATGTTTCTATCCACCAGGGTGCCTTTTCGGCGTAGACGTCCCGGATTTCGCCGAGCAGGCCTCGCTGAACCAAGTTTGTGGCGAACTTGAAGTGGTCGAGACTCCTTCGCTGGGTCCCGCACTGGAAAACCGTGGCATATCGGCGGATTGTCTCGGCAAGCTGCCGACCTTCTGCGATGGTGACGCTCATCGGCTTTTCGCAGTATATATCCTTGCCCGCTCTGGCGGCAAGGCATGCAGCCAGCGAGTGCCAGTTGTCACCGGTAGCGATCAGGACCGCGTCGATATCGCTGCGCGCCAGCAGCTCGAGCAAGTCGATGTAGGCTTTGGAATCTGTATTGCCATATTTTTTGTCTATGGCTGCCTTGCCTGCTTTGCGGCGATTTTGCTTGACGTCACATACGGCGACCATCTGGACATCCGGCTGGGTCATCAGCGCGCCCATAACGTAGCTTGCCCGTCCGCCGTAACCTATCGTACCCATCACGATGCGATCGCTTGCTGGTGCGTGGCCGGGGGCGCCGAGGGCGCTTGAGGTGATGATCACCGGCGCTGCAACAAGGCCGCCGGCCGCTGCGGCACCACACCGCAAGACATCCCGCCTGCTCAGACCTCTGCGTTTTTCTGACTTCATTTTCTACCTCCTGTGGTCTAACTGCACGAGATGTGCAATACCAATCGGAACCGAAAACGACCGTGGGCCATTCTACGCAGTGGCGGCCCACAACGTGCGCATTCTACTCAATGGGCGGGCATACTACAACCTATTAATTACCCAAGCGCACCCTGTTACTTGCCGGTTGATAGGACTGATTGTCGGGCGCCCATCCAGCTGCAAGTTGTTAACTCGCGAGCCTGT
>CAZWAP010000022.1:0-3905 GCA_964632005.1 uncultured Pirellulales bacterium
TACAGTTGGACCAATCCCTCCTTGCAGCACACAAAAAAATGGGTCATCGCCAGTCAAATGAAATCGGCCACAGCCCTGGTATTGACGAGGACGGGTACCAAGTACGACTACGAGAATCGGATTGTGAAGGTCACCAAAGACAGTGTAATCGTCCCAAATTCTGTTGCTGCCTATTTTGGGCTCAAAACCTTGTGGTTCGGTGAGCCTGAAACGCACAATAAGTTGGGCATCGTAAAAATCTCCACAATCGTTGGGACGGTTATCTGGTCTGCAAGCTCTTTATTCTGTTGGCGTTATGTGCTATAATCGAGCGGTGATTGTAGCGAGGATCTGCCGAAATGGGACGCCATAGACCGCACAGAGCCGTCTTGGGGGGGGCGATCGCGTTTCTTCTCTGGTGCGGGCAGTGTTGTGCTGGCGGGATAGATCTGGGCGATTCTCTACGTCGGTTGATCGAAGCGGACTGGATCGAGCAGGACAGCCGAGCTGCTGGCTTGAGGTTGGCTGAAGCGCATCGTGCATCAAAGTCGTCGCTGAGAGTGAATTCTTACGGCGTTACGACAGCACAGGATGCGGCCGGGGGCTGCGATGGGGTCAAGAACGGCCGATGGGGATTCCACACGGCCAGCGGTGAACAGGACCCGTGGTGGCAGGTGGATCTGCAGGGGGAGTACAGGCTCGACCGGGTGGTGATTTTCAATCGGACCGACCGCAACACGGCCCGCCGAACGAAGCACATCCGCATCCTGGTGGCGGAGGAAGACGGGCGTTTCAGGCGGGTCTATGCGCATAACGGCCGAGCCTTTTACGGCGTCAAGGAAGGCAGGCCTTTAGTTGTGAAGCTCGGGGATAAGGGGATCACCGCCCGGATAGTGCGTCTCCAGGTTCCGGGTCGATGCTCTTTTGCCCTGGACGAGGTCGAGGTGTACGCGACCGAGGATCCGGAGAAGAACATCGCGCTGGGCAAGCCGGCTGAGCAGAAGAGCGTCGGGCGGTACTCTTACCCCGGGACTCTTCCGGAGGGCGTTGATTGGGCCCGGCTTCCAGGGGCAGCTGCGGGCGCGTTCGAGCTGGAGTGGACGGCTGAAGTGGTCAAGAGGGGCAGGGCGCTGCTGGCGAGGCTGCGAGCGGAGGGGGACGCGCGGCGACTGGACCGGCTCGCGACCGAACTGAATGCGGTTGCCGCCAGGCTGGCCGAGCTCAAAGAGAGGCGAGAGGTTGGGTGGGAGGCCCGCAGGAACATCTATCTTGATGCGCGCTGGCTCGTTCGGCGAATCGCGTTTACCAACCCCGTGCTTGACTTGGATAAGATACTGTTCATCAAGCGTCACATTCCGGGCGGCGTGTTTCATATGTGCGACCAGTACTACGGCTGTAATGCGCGACCCGGCGGCGGGTTGTTCGTCCTTTCGGAGCCGTTCGGCGCGAATCCGAAGCTGACCGATTTGCTGGAGAACTCGGTGGTGCAGAGGGGCCGACTGAAGGGGCAGAAGCTCACGGGCGGCTCGTTCCTCTCGCCGGAGGTCTCCTACGACGGCAAGACGATCCTGTTCGCGTATACGCAGGCCAAAGCCTACGAAAAATACCGGGGCAAGGAGGCGTACGAGTGGGGTCCTGAGGTGAGCTACCACATCTTCAAGGTCAACTGTGATGGGACGGGCCTGGTTCAGCTTACCGACGGGCCGTGGGACGATTTCGATCCGTGCTTTTTGCCCAACGGGCGAATCGCGTTCATTTCCGAACGTAGAGGGGGCTACCTACGTTGTGGACGTCACTGTCCGACGTACACGCTGCACTCGATGGCGGCGGACGGCAGCGACATCATCCGACTGAGCTACCACGAGACGCACGAGTGGCATCCGAGCGTGGACAACAACGGGATGATCGTGTACACGCGATGGGATTACGTGGACCGGGATACGAACATAGCCCACCACATCTGGAGGTGCTTTCCGGACGGGCGTGACCCACGATCGCTGCACGGCAATTATCCTGTTCGGCGGGAGGCGCGGCCGTGGATGGAAATGAGCATCCGCGCGATCCCGGGCTCTCACAAGTTCGTTGCGACCGCGGCTGCGCACCACGGCCACGCATTCGGCTCGCTGGTCTTGATCGACGAGCGCAAGCCAGACGATGGGGCGATGTCACAGTTGAGTCGCCTGACGCCGGAAGTGCCGTTCCCGGAAGCTGAGAAGCACATAAAGCCCATAAGAGAATGTATGGTATATGCGACGGCGTGGCCGCTGAGCGAGGATGACTACCTCTGCTCATACGACCGCGAGGCGCGAAATCACGGGATCTACTGGATCGACCGCTTCGGAAATAAGGAATTGCTTTACAGGGATCCGTCGATTCCCTCCCTTAGCCCGATTCCGCTGCGTCGGCGCCCCAGGCCGCCGGTTATACCGGCGATGACCAGGCAGGCGGCGGATGCGACCGGCAGGTCCGGCCGGGCAGAGGCTCGGCAGACCATCACCGTGATCAACGTCTATAACAGCGACTTTCGCTGGCCGGAGGGCGCGGAGGTAGCGGCCCTGCGGATAATCCAGCTTTTACCGAAGACCACGCCGGCACCGAACCGGCCTCGAATCGGGGTGGCAAACCAGAGCAACGCGCGGGCGGTGCTGGGGACGGTCCCGGTGGAGGCGGACGGCAGCGCGTATTTCGAGGCCCCGGCGGGCAAGGCGATTTACTTCCAGGCGCTTGACGCCCGGGGGATGGCGATCCAGTCGATGCGGTCGGTGACGTACGTGCATCCCGGCGAGCAATTAACCTGCCTGGGCTGCCACGAGCCCAAGCACCGGGCCCCGAGGCGGTCGGGGCGAGTACCGCTGGCGGTTCGGCGTGTTCCCTCGAAGATTCGGCCGGACGTCGACGGCTCAAACCCGTTCAATTACGTTCGCCTGGTCCAGCCGGTGCTGGACCGCAACTGCGTGAGCTGCCACCGGGAAAAGGATGCGCTGGACCTGAGCGGGGTGATAGAGGGCGAGAACGGCTGGACCCGGTCGTACAATAACCTGGCTGAAAAGTACGGCTTCTACTTCCATGTCTCGAACGGGTCAATAAACACGGGCGTGCATGGAGGCAGTCGAACAATCGCGGGCAAGTTCGGCGCAAGGGCTTCGGGCCTGCTGAAATATATGGACGAGCGGCATTACGGCGTGGAGCTGGGCGAGGAGGATTTCCACCGTCTGGTGCTCTGGTTAGACTGCAACTGCGAGTTTTACGGTTCCTACGAGAACACGGAGGCGCAGGGGCGTGGCCTTGTAGTCCAGCCCAGTCTGGACTGAGATAGTTTTTCGAGGCCGCGGCGAGCGCCCGTGCATTCGATATTTGCTGGATTTATTTTCCAGTTCTGCCGAGGACCTGTGATAATCAAGTCCGCAGGGCTGCCGTGGGAAGGAGCGTTGCGGGCGGGGGAGGGGGCCGGAGCATCGTATCGAAAGGGCGGAGCAATGAACAGGCGCGACAGCGGCGACGTGGGTATCTGGTGGCGACCCTGTGGCGGCGAGGAATGAATCTTGCCGGGATATATGCTGAAGCAGCAAGTTGGCGATCGGACCTAACGGGATGTTTGGATTTTACTATGGTAGTTGGGGAGCAGACGAATGAAACTCAACGTGAAAGCGTTCGCATTGACCTGTGGGCTGGTCTGGGGCCTGGGGCTTTTCCTGCTGACCTGGTGGATAATAGCCATCGAGGGAGCGACAGATGAACGGACCTTCATCGGGATGGTTTACCGTGGCTACAGTATCAGCCCGCTCGGCAGCATTATCGGCCTGCCGTGGGCGTTTGCAGACGGCGCGATCGGTGGTGCGATATTCGCGTGGCTGTACAACTGCATCACCTCGCGGACGACGGGCAAGGGCTCGGACGAATCTTAGTTAGACTGTGCATTCGGCGGG
>CAZWAP010000022.1:4005-37352 GCA_964632005.1 uncultured Pirellulales bacterium
GGGATAGGGCGAGCGCTCGCGACGGGTGCTTCGAGATCGAGCGCAAAGGCGGTGGGCCCGGGCCTTTGCGGCTCGATTTCGGTTGACCGGCGCGTGCTTTGGTGCCAATATATGCGGGGATTTGGCCCGATTTCGGCATTTCCAGGGAACTTTGGTGGTCGATGCCGGTCTAATTGATGAGAGAGTGGCGATTGGACGCTGCCAAGATCAATATTGATGACAATGTTCTGGTCGGACGATGCCGCCGGGGCGACTCGGCGGCTATGGAAGCGCTGATACTGAGGTATCAGAACCGCATTTACAACGTAATACTGAAGATTTGTGCAAACGCCGAGGACGCGGCGGAACTTACGCAGGAGACGTTTGTCAAAGTAATAGAGAACATTGACCGGTTCCAGGGCAGAAGCAGCTTTTATACGTGGGCCTTCAGGATTGCGGTGAACCTGACACTGAACCATTGCAAGAAGAACGCCAGAGGGGCGATCAGGTCGATTGAGGCGCGGAGCGAGGACGGCTGGGATGGGTCCAGGCAGGCGTTGAGGGATCTGCTGAGCGATGATGCGATGCCTGATCCGGCTGCGATCGCCCAGAACAAAGAGCTCTGTCGCATTGCGCTGAATGCGCTGAAGAAACTGGATGATGCCCAGAGGACGATTATCGTACTGAGGGATATTGAAGGTATGAATTATGCTCAGATTGCTGGGGTGCTTAACATCGAGCTCGGTACCGTCAGGAGCAGGCTTAGCCGGGCGAGAAGCAACCTGAGAGACATATTGGAGGCCTTCTTGAAATGAGAGCCCGCCGTGAATATGTGGATAGGCTGCTGAGCAGCTATATTGATGGTGAACTGACCGTCAGAAAGCAGACGGAGCTGAAGCGCCTTCTGGCCAAGGACCCTGAGGTTGGGCGTCGCCTCGGTGAGTTGCAGAAGTGCAGGGCGCTGATCAGCTCGCTGCCGCAGGCGGAGGCCCCTGCATCGATGCTCGAAGAGATAAAGACAACCCTTGCCAGAAGGTCGCTGCTTGGTGAACGCGGTGCTGATGTGGGGCGGGCCAGCGGCGCCCGCGAACTGTTCGTGCGCAAACTGCTTGCCGCGGCGGCAATGGTTGCCTTGATGGGTGTACTTGGGTACGTGATTTACGGCATTCTTGCCCCTCCGCAACCTGCTGGGCCCGGAGGTTATGCAGGGGGGCAAGGCGTCGATGTCGGCAAGCTGGCGACTAAGGCTGTCGCGGGTGGATTCCACGGCAGGCTGGAGCTTACAACGAGGGCTTTCGTGGAGGTGGACGCCTCCATCAACAGGGTGGTCGAGAGCAGCGGTCTGTTGCGGTGCAAGAGTCTGGAACGGCAGCCGGGCAGAGCGCTCTACATCCTCAGCTGTACAAGGGAGGGCCTGGCGCAACTGCTGGCTCATCTCGAAAACAACTGGGCGAGGTTCGACTCGGCGACCCTGTACGTTGAAACGGACGTCGTAGGTCAACCGGTGGTCGTTCGGTCGGTCACTCCCGACCAAATAGCCAGGCTCACCGAGCAGTCAACACCCGAGCAGGCGGTTCGCCTCGCAAAGGATCTGGCGTTGTTGAACAACGCCGCGGAACAGTTGCGCAGAAACAACGTTCTTGCCACGGACGAGGGGCTAACCTCTCTGCTGACGGGGATACCCGAGCCGGTCCTAACAGGCGGGCAACGGCGGGACAAGACCGGCCCACCGGCCGGTGCCGATGGCACTAAGATTGAGCTTGCTGTTTTGGTGCTCAGGAGCGAGCGTGGGCCACTCAGTCCTCAGCCTTGATTGCCACAAGCACTGATCTTGAGTAGTCCGGTATCGCCGCCTCGATGAGGCGAAACATTGCGGGCAGGTCTTCGCGGTCGACGTAAGGGTTACCTGCGATTTTCATTGCTTTTTTATACGCTCGCTTGCGAATCGCGTCCTGGGCCTCTTTAGTCAACTTGCAGCTCTTGAACTCCAGTAAGTGCGCTCTCGGCTGACCCCGGACGTTCAGCCAAAAGCGGTACGTCTCGAAAATACAGGTCCGGTCTTGCCGGACGGTCAGGGGCTCAGAGGCGGGCAGGTATCTGGAGGTCTGGGGGTCCATCGGGTCGAGCTTTTGGTACAACTCGAATACGTTTTCCAGGCTCATTCCGGTGTGCAGCCTGCTGAGGCGGGGCAGGGTTGAGCTTGCGCAGCCGGCCAGAATCGCGCCGAATAGCAGCATCGCCGCCGTTACTTTCCGGCCCGGCCCTGGTTTTGTTGATTGGGTGTTGTTCATCGCGTGTCGTGCCAGCCTGGTGGGTTTATCAAATCTCAACGGCTAATATACACTCGCTGGTTGCCCCTTACAAGGCAGAATAAACAAGCCTGGGCGGCAGGAAAAATCGGTGAAAAATTTTTGTTGCAGGTAGCAGAAGGAGGAAAGATAATACAGGATTCAGGTGTTCTTGTGCACAGCTAAGGGGTGTAAATGGGGCCTGTATTGAACGGGTTGAAAAAGCTGCAAAAGGTTGAGAACCGTCTGCGTGCGGAGAAGGCAAAGCTTACAAGATGCCGCAGGAACGTGCTGATACAGGAGAATCAGGTAAGGAGCCTTCAGAACGCTCTGGAGGCAAAGAGGGAGGAGGTTCAGTTGACCAAGGTTCAGTGTGACCGGCTGGAGCTGGAGCTAAAGGCCCGGGACGAAGAGATCAGCAGGTTGAGGGCCTCACTGAACAACGCGAAGACGAACAAGGAATACGCTGCGGTTCTGACTCAGCTTAATACGACCAAGGCGGACAATTCGAAGATCGAGACGCAGATTCTGGAGCTGCTCAAGGACATTGAGGCGGACGAGGCCGAGTGCCTGGAGATTGAGAAACAGATAGAGGAGCAGAAGCGGCAGCTTGAGAAAACGCGTGGTGAGTCTGAGGTGCTGGCGGCGAAGTATGAGGCCGAAATAGAGGAGATTCAGGCCGAGTGGGACCGGGTTGCCAAGGACGTGCCTCCGGGGCCTCTGGAGATTTTCAAGCGGGTCGCCGAGACCTACGACGGCCAGGCGGTTACGACGGTCGAGCAGCAGGATGGGAAAAAGGGGGGTTATAGCTGCGGGGGGTGCTTTATGGGCATTACGGCCGAATCGGTGAACCTACTTATGAGCAGGGACGAGATCATCCGCTGCCCCAATTGCACAAGAATACTGGTGCTCGGTGACTGACAGGTCTGAATAGCGGGGACGGGGAACGTGCGGACTTAGAGGAGACGGTAGATTGCCCAAGAGAGTGGTGGTTTACAGCGACGGCGCCAGCAGGGGCAACCCTGGTCCGGCGGCGGCGGGCTTTGTGCTTACCGATGAGAATGGTGCTCGCCTGGAGGCGAAGGCCTTTTTCCTCGGCGAGTCCACCAACAACGTGGCGGAGTACACGGGCCTGATAAAAGCGCTCGAGGCGGCGAAGCAGCTTGGCGCCGAGGAGGTAACCGTCTGGAGCGACAGCGAGTTGGTGGTTCGGCAGGTTACCGGCCGGTACAAGGTCAGGAGTGAACAGATCAGGCCTGTGTACCGCCAGGCAGTCGAGCTGCTGGCGGGCTTTCAGAGCTGGCAGGTGGGGCACCTCTCAAGGGGCCAGAACAAGGAAGCCGACAGGCTTGTCAACCGTGCCCTGGACATAGGCGGCGACTTTGAAGATGAGGCACAGGCGGCAAAGTCGGGTACAAAACCGGTGCGGCTGGGAGTTTTGATCAGCGGCGGAGGCAGGACACTGATGAACCTGGTTGATCAAATCAAGCGTGGGCGGTTGAACGCGGAGGTGGCCGTTGTGATAAGTTCGCGCTCGAGTGTAGCGGGGGTCGAGAGGGCGAGGAAGGCCGGGCTCGCTGTCAAGATTATCCGCAAGAAGGATTATCCTGACATTGACGCATTTAGCGCGCGAATTGAAGAAGAGCTTTCTGCGGCAGGTGTCGAGCTTGTCGTTCAGGCTGGGTGGCTTTGCCTGTGGAAGATTCCGCGGCGGTACGAAAACCGCGTTATGAACATTCACCCTGCGCTGCTGCCGAGCTTTGGAGGCCAGGGCATGTGGGGGCATCACGTACACGAGGCTGTGCTCAAGGCCGGCTGCAAGGTAAGCGGCTGCACGGTTCATTTTTGCACGAACGAGTATGACAAAGGGCCGATCATCGTTCAGCGGGCCTGCGAAGTCAAAGATACAGACAGCACCGATACGCTCGCGGCCAGGGTCTTCGAGCAGGAGTGCATTGCGTACCCACAGGCGATTCGCTTGTTTGCGGAAGGCAGGTTGCTCGTTGAAGACGGTATCGTAAGAGTCAGGGCGTAGGGGCGCGCCGACTTGATGGGGTTGGTCGGTTGCCGGGCCGAAGTGGCAGGACAAGAAGAAGCGGGGGCGTGGACAAGAGGTTTTCGAGGCGGTGAACAGGCGGCAGAAGGCAATGCTGGTCGAGGTCCTGAGCGTGCTGATCATCACGATCGCTGCGGTCGTTGGAATGATCAACTTCAAGGACTACATCAATCGCTCAGAGGCGCTGAACGCGATGCGGGAGCTGGGCCAAATAATCCTGGAGTACAAGCAGAGGAACCACAAGGTACCGCCCCAATCTCTCGTGATTAAGCGACGTGGGCAGCTAAAAGGGGGGGTTCGTCTGAGCGACCTGCGGTACAGGGGCCTGTGGATAGGCCTCGATGCCGACCCGAACGAAATCCTCGCCTACGCCGAAAAGAGCTATCCGTCATCGTTCCTGAATGATGGATACATAGTGCTGCAGCTCGACGGAACCGTCCGATGGATGGGCAAGAAGGAATTCGATCAGCTACTGGCCCAGCAGCAGACCGAGCTGGAGATGGAAATGACTGGCCCGTAGGTCTGCGGCGGCCGTGAACGCTGCGGGGCAAAGGGGTAGGCTCGGCTGGCAGATCTCAAAGTGAGTGCGTCGTCAGAGGGGTAATGGTTTGCCTGCGTACTAATCCTTGGATTGGACGGCTTGCTCGACCTCGGGGTGGCTCTGCCCGGGCTCATCGACCTTAGCGCCTTTTAGCTTGAGGTGCTCTTCGTCCTGGACGTCCACCTTTATGAGGTTCTTTCCCTTGAATTTGCCGGCGAGGACGGCCTCGGAGAGCGGGTCCTCGATATAATGCTCTATGGCCCTTCTCAAGGGCCTGGCTCCGAACTCGGGATTATAGCCCTTGTCGATGAGGAATTCCTTTGCCTGCTCGGTGAGCTCGAGTCTCAACCCGTGCTCGGTCAGCCGTTTGAAGACCTTCGCAAGCTCGTAATCGACGATCGTCTGGAGGTCGTCGCGCGTCAGCGCCTTGAAGACTATCGTATCGTCGACGCGGTTGAGGAACTCGGGCCTGAAGTAGCGCTCAACTTCCTTTTGGAGCACCTCCTTCATCTTCTCGTAGTTGGATTCCGGCGTTTTCTTGCCGAAGCCGAACCCTGCCTGGTTCTTGATGAGGTCGGCACCGATATTGCTGGTCATAATAAGGATGACGTTCTTAAAATCGATGCTGCGCCCGAAGCTGTCGGTCAGCCTGCCCTCGTCCATTATCTGGAGGAGTATGTTGTAGACATCGGGGTGGGCCTTCTCTATTTCGTCAAGGAGGAGCACGGAATAGGGGCGGCGCCTGACACGTTCGGTGAGCTGTCCGCCTTCCTCGTAGCCGACATAGCCCGGAGGGGCGCCCACCAGCCTGCTGACGTTGTGCTTTTCCATGAATTCGCTCATATCCAGGCGAATCAGTGCGTTCCTGTCGCTGAACATAAACTCCGCCAGCGCCTGAGCCAGGAGTGTCTTTCCGACGCCGCTTGGCCCGAGGAAGATGAAGCAGCCCATCGGCCGATTCGGATCCTTCATTCCACTGCGGCTGCGTCTGACGGCCTTGGCGACCGCGGTGATGGCTTCGTCCTGCGAGACGACGGTCTTGTGCAGCTCAGCCTCAAGCTCCAGCAGCCGTTGTGTCTCCTTCTTCTCCAATTTCGTCAGGGGGACTCCCGTCATATTGCTGACGACTTCGGCGATAATCTCGGCGTCCACGACGCCGGTGGCTTCCTTGTTTTCGTCGTACCATTTCTTGTGTAGCTGGGTTTTCTCGTCGAGCAGCTGCTGGGCCTCGTCCCTGAGGGCCGCGGCCCGCTCGTAGTCGGCGTTCTTGACGGCCTCGTCCTTTTCTCTCTGGAGCTTCTCGATTTTCTCTTCGATTTCGGTCAGGTCCGGCGGGGGTGTCATATTCTTCAGGCGTACACGTGCGCCGGCCTCATCGACGACGTCTATGGCCTTGTCCGGCAGGCATCTGCCTGTGATGTATCTGGTGGAAAGCTCAACTGCCTGGAAAAGGGCCTCGTCGGTGAAACGTACCCTGTGGTGTGCTTCGTAGCGGTCGCGCAGACCTCTCAATATGTCGAGGGTTTCCTCCTTGGAGGGGGGCTCGACGATTATCGTCTGGAAGCGTCTCTCCAGGGCGCCGTCTTTTTCGATGTGTTTTCTATATTCGTCGAGCGTTGTGGCGCCGATGCACTGGACTTCGCCGCGGGCGAGGGCCGGCTTGAGGACGTTGGAGGCATCTATCGCGCCCTCGGCGCCGCCGGCGCCGACGAGAGTGTGCAATTCGTCCACGAACAACACGACGTTCTTTGCCCTTCTGACCTCGTTGATGACCGCCTTTATTCTTTCCTCGAACTGCCCTCGATACTTTGTTCCGGCGACCATCATGGCAAGGTCGAGGACCACGATGCGTTTATCTTTCAAGAGCTCCGGGACCTGCTTGTTGACTATCTGCTGACTGAGGCCCTCGACGATTGCCGTCTTGCCGACGCCCGCTTCGCCGAGGAGCACGGGGTTGTTCTTGGTGCGTCTGCACAGTATCTGGATCAGCCGTTCGATTTCTCTTTTTCTGCCGATGACGGGGTCGAGTTCGTTGTCGGCGGCTAGCTGTGTGAGGTCTCTGCCGAAGCTATCGAGGGCTGGGGTCTTACTCTTTGTCTTTCGGCCCACGGTCGGGCTCATCTTCATACCCAGGGCTGCCGGCCCGTTGTCGACGCCGGCGCCGAGCAGATTCAAGACTTCCTGCCGGACCTCTTCGAGTTTAAGTCCAAGATTCATCAGGACTTGAGCTGCTATCCCGTCAGTTTCCCGCAACAGGCCGAGGAGAATGTGCTCGGTGCCTACGTAGTTGTGATTGAGGGCCCTGGCCTCTTCGATGGCATATTCTATGACCTTCTTGGCGCGTGGTGTCTGGGGCAGCTTGCCCATTGTGACCATATCGGGGCCGCTCTTGACGAGCTTTTCCACTTCGAGACGAAGCTTCTTTATGTCGACGTCGAGGTTTTTAAGGACCGTGGCGCCGACGCCACTGCCCTCCTTGACGAGCCCGAGAAGGATGTGCTCGGTCCCTATGTACTCGTGGTTGAAGCGCTGGGCTTCCTGGTTCGCCAGGGCCATCACCTTGCGTGCGCGGTCGGTAAAACGCTCAAACATCTCTTTCCCCTAACATTCTCAGAGAAACGGGCTCTCTGCCTTCAGCCACCCATACTGTTAATGTCATCTTCCACTTATTCGAACCCAATCCTTGCCGCTCAGCCGAACTTACCGGTCTGGAGGGCCAAATGCCATTATAACACATCTGCGTTCTCCGTCAATCAGGCTGGCCACAGCGGGAAATGCCCCGTGGGTGGAGCGCTTAGTTATCTATATCCGCGGCCGCGGTCCGATGTTCGATTACCGGTTCCATATATCTGTGTTTCTCTGCCTCATTTCTATCGTCAGAAACCCCTTGAAACTTTGCCGGTTCCAGAGGAATCCGCGTTTGCGGCTGACGAAGGGCGTTTTCGGGGATTAGAACGGCCGGGCGGGCCTGTTCGATTCGTGGTTTGGAGGGCGGTGGGTCGCAGAATTATGGGCCTGCGGGCAGGGCCCGGGCCGCCTTTTTTTGGAATTCTGGGTGAAATTTTTGTCGCTTGTGCGTTATATGGGATGTAAGCTAAGCACAAAACCAATGCCAAGAGCAAGTCCAAGGGAGGTAAAGACAATGATCCACAGGAACGGTGTAATCAAGGCTGCGATTGTAACCACATCGGCTCTGTACGTGCTGATGGTGTGTTCGTGCCGCAAGTCGCCGGAGGCGAAAGCCCCGCAGCGGCCGGCTATTGAAAACCTTTTCGCCGTGCAGGTGAACAGCTTCGAGGAGACTCTCACCCAGATAGACAAGTTTCTCACAGGTGTTTTTCCTGTTCCGATGAGCCTGCAGATGATGGTGCGAATGCAGCTGGGCCAGGCACTCGGGCAAGCGGAGCCGGCCGGCGTGGATTTGAACGGCAGCTTCGGGGTCTTCGGGGTGCTGTTGCCCGACGAGTCTGGCTCAGCGCCGCCAGCTTCAAGGGTGTTCGTCGCGGGTTTTGGGTCCGCAAGCGACTACGAGGAGTTTATCGGGGGCAACCCGAATTGCGGCGAGCCCGACGCGAACGGCGTCTCCATCCTTACCATTAAGCCCCCCCGCCCGGCTGGTCCAGCCGAACAGCCCGCTGCCGCTGCAAGCCCCGCCGGCCCCAAGATACTCGTCGCAAGGCTCGGCCGATATGTGCTGGTAACCGCAGAGAGCCAGTATCATAAGCTCATACGGTACAAGAAGCTGATGTCGGGCTATGGCGGCGAGGCGGCGGAGCTGGCGGGTATCTTCGATCCGGATCTGAGCGAACAGGCTGGCGGGCAGCCCATCTGGACCTACGGGAACGTACGGACAGCATCCGAGGCCTTCGGGTTGCGGGTTCTCGATAAGCTCAACGCAATTCAAGAGCTTGTCAAGGAGGTGCAGGCTGCCGGCGATCAGATGCCGATGCGACCTGCGGTATTCTCGCGAATAATGGGCGTATACCTCGGGATCGTCGAGACGCTGATGAAGGAAGTCGAATCGGTTACGCTGACGGCCGAGCCGAGTTCTGCGGTTCTGCGTGTAGGGATATCCGTCTCGGCGGTGCCGGGCACCGGGGCGGCGGATTTGCTGGCGAAAGGTGCCGACGCAGACCAGGCTAATCCGCTGTTGGGCTACCTGGAGGACGGGGCGGCGGCGAATTTCGCGATGAAGGTTGACGCGCCTCTGTGGAAGGAGTTGACGAGCAAGAGCATGGACCTTATGAGCGCGATAGTCGGGCCCAACACGCCGGCGGAGCAGGTCGAGGAGTACAGGGCACTTGCCACCGAGTCCTTCGACGTTCTGGCAGGGCCCATTGCAGGCGGGTTCTTCGTCAGCCCCGAGCCCCCGCTATTCACGGTCAAGTACGTCGTAGCTGTTAAAGACGCCGAGAAGTTCAACGGCGTCGTAGCCAGGTCCGCCGAGGTGTTCATAGCATCGGGCATAAGCCAATTCTACAAGGATATGGGAATAGAGGTTGAGTACACGATCAATCCGGCCGCCGCGACATACAAGGGCGTTACGATATCTTCGGCCAGACTGTCTATGAAGGCAGCCGAGCCGAACCAGCCCGTGGGCCAGATGATCGAGACGATGTACGGCGGCGGATTCGACTACCGCTGGGGCCTGGTCAACGGACTTTGCGTGGTTGCCGTTGGGCGCGACGCGGATTCGGCTGTGCGCGAGCTGATCGATCGGGTCAAGGCGGATGGGCCGAAGCAGAACTGCAGCGAGGTGGCCGAGGCCCTCGCGTTGCTCCCGGGCGGCGAGAAGGCTGATTTCTTTGTGACTTACAATTATGTCCGGGTACTCAAGATGGCGACGGCCTGGATGCAGCTGGGACCGATGCAACCGCCGGGGGCGACGATGCCTAAAATCGACGTTGCGACCGAGAGCAACCTCGTATTTGCCGGCAGGATCGGCGATGGGAAGATCGCCGTCGATGTGGCGGTGCCGAAGAAACACCTGGCCGAACTGGGCGCGGCGTTTACGATGATGCTGCAGCAAACGACGGCGCAGATGAACGTTGCCAAGACAAGAGCGACCCTGAAATTGCTCGAGTCCGCCGTCAAGCACTTCAAACTCGACACCGGTCGATACCCAACAGAACAGGAGGGGCTGGCGGCGCTGATCAAGGCGCCCGCGGGCGTGGACGGCTGGGACGGCCCGTACATCGAGGGGTCGTATATGCTGAAAGACGCGTGGAACAGGGATTTCGTCTATCAGCTGGACCCGACAGGTGATGGTGGGTTCACGATCATAAGCTATGGTGCGGACGGCAAAGAGGGCGGCGAGGGTCTTGACGCGGACCTGAGGAGCAGCGACTGATTTTCCCTGCGCCAGGATCAATCTGGCAGGGTGTGGAGGGGCTGTTTTACGGCTCAGGCCGCTGGTGGGCCAGGTGAACCGCGAGGGCCGGGGGGCTTATGCCGGCTCGCGTCTCACGCGTTGTTGTCTTCGAGCAACCTGCGGAGGTAGGCGTTTTCCCGCCGGGTCGCTTCAAGGTCGAAGATCTGGTACTTGATACACACCCGCAGGTAATCCAGTGATTCTTGGAGGTTGCTTATGCTTTTCTCAAGCTTCTTGTGATTGGCTTGGGCCTGTTGGGCCAAGCTGGTGAGCTTTTTGTGCTGGGGCTCGGATAAATCCGCGAATTCTTTTACCAATTCGTTGAGTTTGTCTTCCAGATTTGCCTCGTTCATCACATCCCACTCCTGTTATGCTGCACTGTTGAGACTATGCCGGTCTGCCCGTCCTCCAAGGCCATTCGTACCAGTTCTGCAGCAAACCCTATACCAGGTTGGAGATAAAGCGTTGGCCGCTCGTATTTCGGCGGCTGTTGGCATAACGGCCTTGTCGGACGGCCTTTATGTAGCGGTCGTGTGCGTTGGTGGCGTTTTTTCAAAGAAAAGCCCTTTAGTGGGTAGAGGCCCGTGTTGCCTAAAATCAACAATCGCGCTGTGGCGGTTTGGTGACGCGGTTCGTAAGGTTTTCTCAAAGGGAACGTTACCTTGCGTGTTGACAATTGTAAACAGCAGTGTTGTTTTGCAGGGATAGTCGGCGGGGTCGGCGTGGTGTGGTGTACTACTGTTGTTTTGGGGGCTGCGTGGCGAGTTTTGCGTGCATTTGGGGGCAAGCTGGAGGACAGAACGCCGGGGGTGAGTACTGGGCCGGCGATGCGAGGATACCGGCTCGCCACTCGGACGGGGCTGTTTGAAGGCGGCGATGCGGGTTCTGTCGGTGTTTGGGGGGCCTGTAGAGGGGGAATGTTGTTGTGGGCGGTGCCTGGGGCAGTATAATGGCGGGATGGTCTGCAGTGACAGGTGATCATTCGGCAAGGGGCAGGTTGTATGAGCTTGAACGTCTTTGATGTGGGGGTCTTTGTCGGCTTTGTTGCGGTAGTGGTCGGCGTGAGCGTTTATAAGAGCCGGAAGGAGAAGACCAGCGAGGACTACTTTCTGGCGAGCAGAGGTCTGACGTGGTGGCTGATTGGAATATCGATCGTTGCAGCGAACATCTCGACGGAACAGTTTGTCGGTATGGCCGGCCAGGGGGCAGGAACCGTCGGGCTGGCGGTGAGCAACTGGCAATTGTTCGGGAGCATCGGTATCGTTCTGATCGCGTTTACGCTGTTGCCGCGTTTCCTTCGAGCGGGCATTTATACGCTGCCGGAGTACCTCGAGTACCGGTACAACTCGACGGCGCGGGCGATAATGGCGCTGACGACGGTGGTGATATACGTAGCGGTGCTTGTGACGGCGGTGCTTTACTCGGGCGGGTTGACGCTGCGCACGATATTCGGTCTGACGATGAAGCAGGGGGTCTGGCTGATAGGGGCGATCGCGGCGGCGTATACTGCGTGGGGTGGGCTGAAGGCGGTGGCCTGGGCCGATTTGTTCCAGGGTCTGGCGTTGCTGGTGGGGGGCATTATCATCTTCGGGCTGGGGCTGGACGCCTGCGGCGGCTGGGAGAAGCTGGCGAGCGCAAATGCTGACAAGCTGCATATGGTTCTTTCGCCCTCTCACGAGAAATTGCCTTGGACCGGCGTGTTCAGCGGGATGTGGATCGTGATCGTATATTACTGCGGCCTGAACCAGTTTATCGTACAGCGTAATCTGGCCGCCAGGACGCTGCGCGACGGGCAGCTGGGCGTGATCTTCGCCGGGGCGTTGTGGCTGATAGTGCCTTTTGCAATCGTGATGCCGGGGATCATGTCTGGCCAGCTGTACGGCGAGCAGATGGAGAAGCCGGACGAGGCGTTTCCGCTACTGATTTGCAACCTTGTTCCAGCGGGCCTGCGGGGGTTTATGTTTGCGGCGATTGCGGGGGCGGTGATCAGCTCATTGGCCTCGATGCTGAATTCGGCCTCGACGATCTTCACAATGGACGTATACAAGGGGATGTTGGATCGCGATGCACCTCAAAGGCGTCTGCTGTTACTGGGTCGTGTGATGACCCTGGTCTTCGTGGTTGGGGGGTGCCTGTTGGCGCCCATGCTTGACGAGCCCAGGTTTGGTGGCGTTTTTCAGTATATTCAGCAATTCCAGGGGTACATCTGGCCGGGGGTGGTTGCTGCGTTTCTATTCGGGATGATGGTACCGAAGGCGCCGGCTGGAGCGGGGGTGGCGGCGCTTCTGTGCGGGCCGGTCATCTACGGGCTGTTCCAGAGGTTCGCACCCGGGCTGCACTTCTTGGTGCAGGTGGCAGTGACATTCCAACTGCTGCTGATGATTATGGGATTGATAACGTTCATTAAGCCACTGGAGGAGCCCAGGGAGCTGCCCGTCCGCCGGGATATTGAACTTAAAAGCGCACCAGAGGTGAAAGTTGCAGGGGCGCTGGTGCTGGGGGCGGTCGCCGTTTTCTACGTCATTTTTTGGTGAGAGTCAGTCGGCCGGCATGATATCGAGCTCGGCCACGGAGGCGAAGGGTTGGTTGTCGAATCCGGCGACCGCCACGAAGCGGATAAAACGTGCTTTCGGGGCGGCCTTGAACAGGATATGTTTTTCGCCCTTGCCCTTCTGGAAAGTCCCTTCGGCAATTGCCTTGCCCCAGTGCTCGCCGTCGCTGCTGAGGTAAACTTCGTATTTCGAGATCCACCCGTTGGACATATCCTGGCGAGGCAGGTACTTTAGGCCCTTTATCGGGACAGGCTCGGCCAATTCGATGGTGATTTCGTGGGGGTAGCCGGGGGCGTCGCCTTGCCACTGGGTGTGCCAGATAGTATCGGGCCTGGCGTCGAGGGCGTTCCGGGGCGGGTAGTCGGGATGGTAACTGTCGGCGGAGATGGAGGTGAGCCGGCTGAGCAGCGGGGGCTGGCGGAACAGGCCCTGGATCAAGTCTGGCTCGATCTTGTGAGCAGGCTGGAATGCGGGACTGGCGGCGTAGCTTAGAAGGCTGTGCAACATCTGGCGGGCTACGGGGCGCTGGTCCAGGTTGGTCCGCAGGTCGATGGAGCAGAACAGGAGCTTGCCGTTCAAGAGCTTAGCCTCAAAGATAAGAGCGAGTCTTCGGTTGGTCGTCCAGTCGTCGATGACCTGGACGATCGGACGAAGAGCCGGTGGGAAGTCATCAAGAACAAGGAACCTGGACGTTGTTACGAGGTCCCACCACTGCCAGTTGGAGTGGAATTCGGTGGGAAAATGGGCGAGCGCAGGATGCTGTGGGTTGCACAGCAGGCCGAGGGTGTGTGGCGGCTGCCTTCTTGTCCACGCTGTGTTCCAGAAGATTGTGGTAAAGCCGGGCGGTATGTCACTATTTATCTCGTCGAGGCGCGGCATCATCAGGACCTTTCGACCCTGGTCGAGGGCAGAGAGGGTCCGCTCATCGAGGCGCTCGGCGAGCACTACGCCGGGCGGGGTGGCAGTATTTACACGGGGCGGATAGAGCCAGATATCCCAGGTGTTGCTGTAAGGCGTATCTTTAAGTGCTACGGTGATCTTGATCTGAGCTGGGGCCTTTGCCTTTTCGAGCGGGACCTGTAATTTTCCGAGTTTGATGGCGTTGCCCAGCGGTATTGTGCGCTGGGGCAGTTGGCCGGCTGCGAGTTGGCCGCCGGCGGCGTAGTCCATCGCCCAGGCAGGCTCAGCATCGCGGATTGGTCCGGGCCCGAAGTGGGCGATCTGGACCTCGGCGGTGAAGGTCTCGTCGGTCGTCCAGGTGCGCTTGGCCATTCGCAGCAGGGGAACGGTCTGGCAGCAGTAGCGATGATGCTGGTCGGGCGTTACGTAGCCCTTGGAGTCCCAGAAGGGATCGAGGATGCCGACGAGCGCTGTGCCTTGACCCGGGAAGTCGTGCAGCTGGAGAAGTTGGAAGCCGCCGAAGCCGGGTGTTCGCAGGGCGGATTCGATCTCCTGCTTGTAGAGCAGGGCCTGGAGCTTTCCGGAGGCCATCAAGAAATCGTGTGCCTGGTCGAGCATATGGTTGGCGGCGAGTGAGTCGCGGAAGATCTCGAAGTTGCGCGCCTTGAGCACGCCGGTGTATTTTGGGATCTCAGCGAAATTGGGGTAGGCGCACCACTGGCCTATCTCGTGGCTTACGACGGGGACGTCGTATTGGGCGATGAAATCGCTGTAGTTGGTGAGGGTCTCGGGCGGCTTTGCGTTGAAGCGGCTTCTGAGGCCCTGCCCCCACTGATGGCCCCGGGGTCGGGGTGTGCTGTGGTAGTCGTTCTGCGGGATGATTGGCCAACCTGCGGCGGCCGTGTAGAGCCGGCGGGGGTCTTTTTTCTTCCAGTAGTTGACGAGGTCGCCGAGGAACTGCTTGAGGTTTTTGCCGCCCGGCTCGTTGCCGTAGGCGAGCATGCAGAAAGAGGGGTGGTTGCCGTAGTCGCGCAGGATCCTGTCGCCTTCGGCGTAGATGAATTTGTCGATGGGCTTACCGTCGCCGATAGTGGTCCATGCGGGGCATTCAATCTGAAAGATAAAGCCCATCAGGTCGGCGGCGACGAATGCCGCCTCGGGTGGACACCAGGAGTGAAAGCGCATATGGTTGAGGCCGTGCGCCTTGGCCACGCGGAGGATTCGTACCCACTGGGCAACGTTCATCGCCGGGTATCCTGTACGCGGAAAGATGCAGCATTCGAGCGTTCCGCGGAGGAATGTCGGCCGGCCGTTGATTGTAAACTGGGTGCCCCTTGTGGCAAATTCGCGCATACCGAATCTGACTGTCTTTTGGTCGCGAAGCGGGCCGGTTGCGGTGGTTGCTTCGAGCGACAGTGTCAGCTCGTACATCTCGGGCGAGAACTCGTCCCAGAGCGAGGGGGCGTCGCCCATGGGGTAGTCGAGTTCGAGGGTCGTTTGACCTTTTTCGGCGTTGAATTCGGCCTTTTTGCGGCCAGGTGTGGGCGGCTGCGCGGAACTGAGGCCTGTGACATTGGCAGTTAGTGTACCACGAAGGGACGAGTCTGTATCGTTGGCGAGAGTAACGTGGAGCGTGGCACGGTTGTTTTGGATGTCGGGATAGACCTGCACGTCGTCGATCCAGAGTTTGTCCATAGCATGGAGTTCGATTCTGCCGACGATGCCGTTCCAGTTGGATTGCGTGTGGTCGCTGACGGAATGGGCGTTACGACCGACGTTGTACTTGAGGGAGTTGTCCACGCGGATGGTGAGGGTGTGTGTGCCAGGGGTGAGGAGGCTGGTCAGGTCGTAACGGTGGGGCGTGCAAAGGCTGTCCTGGATACCCGCCGGCTTGTCGTCCACCCAGAGCCTTGTTTCCCAGTGGCAGCGTTCGAGCAGCAGGATGATCCTTTTGCCTGCGAAGCTGGCGGGGATATGGACTTTTTTTTGGTACCAGGCCGGGCCCACGTAGTGCTTAACAGGGGTCAGCCAGAAGGGGACCTTTGCGTTGCCGCTCTGGCGGTAGTTTTCGTAGGCCGGGTCGGTAAACCAGGAGCGGTCGATTATACTGCCTGTCCAGTTGGTTTTGACGGAGACGTCATCGCCGTAGCCATTCTCGGCGGTGGAGCCGGGTAGTATGATCTGGTCGGGCAGCACGGTCTCGAACCACCGCTGCTGGATGCCAAGATCATTGGGGTCGAGTTTGAATTGCCACAGGCCGGCCAGTGAAGTGGTCTTTCGATGTCCCAAGGTTGGCTGCGAGCCGGGAAGAGCCCGGCAGCCAGCGAGCAGCAGGATAACCAGCTCAAGGCTGAGCGTGAGGAGCGGCATTGGGATTTGTCGTTTCATTCTTGTTGTCCTTGCTGAAAGGTTGAGACGGCAGGTTGAACCCGGAAACCGGGAGTATGATAGAGTAGTGATGAAGCCTTGAAAAGGGAATAATCGGCGTGTGTGGGCGGGGGAGATGACAGGGCGGTGGCTTTGTGATAAGATTCTGGCGTCGATGAGCTGGCCGCCGGGTAGGGGTGGCCGGCGGAAGCGGCAATGAGCGATAGAGGACAATGGGCCGGAAATTCACTCTGAAATCCAGGAGCGCGACCGAGTCGATCGATTTTGCGGCGGAGTTGAACAGGGAGCAGTTGGCAGTTGCAACGGCACGGGGGGGGCCGGTGCTGGTGGTGGCAGGGGCCGGCAGCGGGAAGACGCGGGCGCTGACGTATCGGCTTGCGTGGCTGGTGCATACGGGCGTCGATGCGGGTCGGATTATGCTGGTGACGTTCACGAACCGGGCGGCCCGGGAGATGCTCAGCAGAGTGGAGGTGCTTGTGAAGCACAGGACGCGGGCTGTATGGGGTGGGACGTTCCACCACATAGCGAACAGGATTCTTCGGCAGTTCGGCGAGAAGATCGGCGTCAGCAGGGACTTTACCATTATGGACAGAGAAGACGCCAGAGACCTTATCGGCTCTTGCGTGCAGGAAGCGGGCGTGGACATTCGTAAGCGGCGTTTTCCGCGGAAGGGGGTGCTCGCGGCGATTTCCAGCTTCGTCCAGAATACGCTGGAGCCGCTCGAAGATGTGTTGGGCAAGAGGTACCCGATGTTCGTGCAGGATGCACCGGAGATTGAAAAGGTGCTCGGGCTATACGTGGAGAAGAAGCGGGCGAGGCAGTTGTTGGACTTCGACGACTTGTTGAGCGGGTGGCTGCGGCTTATGCGTGAGCACGAGGATGTGCGAGAGGCTCTGGCCGAGCGGTTTCTGCATATTCTCGTGGACGAGTACCAGGATACCAACGCGATTCAGGGAGCCATCGTCGATCTTCTGGCCTCGAAGCACCGAAACGTCACGGTCGTCGGTGACGACTCGCAATCGATATACAGCTTTCGGGGGGCGAGCTTCGAGAACATTATCACGTTCAAGCAACGCTACCCGGATGCGAAAGAGTACCGCCTCGAATTGAACTACCGGTCCGTGCCGGAGATACTCGAACTTGCCAATGCGAGCATAAGGTGCAACAGGAGGAGGTTGCCGAAGACCCTGCGCGCGGTGCGGTCGTCTGGTCTAAAGCCGGCGGTGGTGCCGACGCAGGACCACCTGGTCCAGGCGCGGTTCATTGCGGAGTACGTGCTGGAGCTGCTCGACCAGGGCCGGGCGTTGAACGATATCGCTGTGCTGTACCGGAGCAACTGGCATTCGCTGGAGATCCAGCTCGAGTTTCAGCGGCGTAATATTCCCTTTCACGTTCGCGGCGGGCTGCGCTTCTTTGAGCAGGCGCATATGAAAGATGTGCTTTGCTTTATGCGGATAGTGCATAATCCGTACGATGAGCTGGCGTGGCTGCGTGTGCTGAAGCTGCTGCCGAGGATCGGCTCGGCGCTGTCCCGGAGGATATGGCTGCACGTAAGCAGTACGAGCGACCCGCTTGGTTCTGCCGGCCAAGACGATGCTGCCGGGCTGCTCGGGCCGGTCCCGAGGGCTTTCTACGTTGACTTTGTCAAGCTGCTGAAGAGAGTGGCGAAGGTCAAGAGGCCGAGCGAGGCGATCGACCTGGTGCTGGAGGAGTTCTACGAGGATTACCTGGTTTCGCATTATGAGAGGGCGGACCTGCGACGAGAGGACATCAGGAGCCTGGCGAATTACGCGGCGCAGTACAAGAGCATCGAGGCCTTTCTGGCGGACGTAGCCCTGGCTGGCGAGTTTTCCGGTGAGACCTGCGTAACCGGGCCGACAGAGCAGGAGTTCGTGACGCTGAGCACGGTGCACCAGGCAAAGGGGCTGGAGTGGCCGGTCGTCTTGATTCCGTGGCTGGCGGATGGTCGGTTCCCGACCGATTTAGCGATGAATACGAAGGAGGATTTAGAGGAAGAAAGGCGTGTCTTTCACGTTGCCGTGACGCGGGCAAAGGACGAGCTTTACCTGGTCGTGCCACAGGTTTATCGCAACCGCGGCGGCGGACTGGTTATGACCAAGCCCAGTCGGTTCCTGACCGAGCTCGGGTCGAACTTAGTGGAGGATATGCAGATAGAAGGAGGCTTGGGTCAACTGATCAGGGGCGCGGAACCACAGGCTTTGCCGGCAGAGGATCAGTTGTAAGGGGGGCGGCGCTGGCCGCCGAGGTCATCAATTTTTTGGAGGGTGGCGGCCGGGAAGCGATGGAGGCGGTGCAGAATCAATGCAGGGCTGCGGGTGGAAGGTAGAAAGTTCCGGGGCCGACGCCATCGGGATACGGCGTGGTCCCGTCGGCGGTGATGGAGACCTTCATCGGGATCGCGTCGGAGCTCGAGTAGCTTTCGACGTGGCCGTCTATGAAACCGGCCTGTAACCTGACATCGGGCGCCGGCCGATTCGGATCGGCCGGGCCGGACCAGTTGGCCGAGAGAAGCCACGTCTCGGGAGTGATATCGGCGCCTTCGAATCTTTCGCAACTGCTGTAGGCCCCGGGTGCCCGCCAGTGGTCGTACCCGAAGTAGTCGGCCACAAGCAGCGTGCTTTCTCTGGGCCGGCCCGCGGGCCTGCGAGGGCCCTGGAAAGTGAGCCTGCGTCCTCCTAAGAAACCCGTATAGCTCCAGAACAGACAATAGGTTCCGCCGACGGGGTCTGAGGGGAAGGATGTCCGGGGGTTGTCCCAGTCGTCTCCTGCATCCCAGGCCTGCTGGAGGTACTTGTATTTCCTCGGGGCGCTGGGGCAATAGATTACGCTGGCATCGGGGATGTAGCTGCGGAGATAGGCGGAGACCGAGCGATGCAGGCCCGGGCTTCGGCTCCTTGTGCCGGCCAGTTTTGTCGGGTCCGACCAGTTCCATCGGCTGCCGAATCCCACGGTGGCGACGGACTGCGGGTAGTAATCGTCGTTGTCGAGGGCGAAAAGGTTCAGGGCTCCGGTGATCTGCTTCTGGTTGCTGGTGGTGAGGATGGTGCGGGCTTTTCTTTTGGCCGTGCTGACGGCGGGCACAATGATAGCCATCAGAAGCGCGATGATGGATATAACGACCAGAAGTTCGATCAGCGTGAACGCCTGGCGCCTTGGTCCACGGCGAACAAAATGTTGCAGAGACGGCTCTATTTTTCAGCCCTCCGGATTCTCGATATTGATGTGCCGAGGATTTGGGCGTAACCTTCCAGAGGTAACAGTATTCTATCCGGTTAGGTGCGCCGATGCAAGCTCAATCCGAGCATATTCTTTCGTCGGCGCGCAATGAAGCTTGGCTGCGCAGTCCGTGTGCAGCCAAACTCCAGCCTTCACCATTACTTTGGTGTTAGTTGCAATTACCGCACTTTGATGGGTCCGCGATGTGACAGGCCGAGCACATCCCACCCACGGACGCCATCGCCATCACGACCTCCGAGGCAGTACCGGGGTCAGCTTCGGCGAGAGGCTTCTCTACAAAGCTTTGCGATTCCTTTTGGGCACTGGTATAATGGCTCCGTCTATCGGCATAACAATTTCTCCGCCGCCGAACCTGCGGGGCAGCCAGGGCATAAACTCGAGCCATTGGTCTGCGAGCAGGACGAAATCCCGGACATTCACAACGCCGTCTTGATTTACGTCGCCCAAGAGGGGCCAGCTGCTCATTGAAGCAAAGGGCGTGCCGCCGTAAGCGCCCATATTGAGCCTGCCGCCGTGGGGGATGCGTTCCCTGTCGGGGTAGAGGTCAGGCTGGCCGGCGTCGATGCAGGGGCTGGTCACTTCGTCGATAACCCAGAGGTTGTGCTCAGGCCAATACCTTCCGAACCTCGAACGCAGATGGTAATCGCCGTTGTTGGGGTCTGCAAAAAGCGGGTCCTGGCTGATGTTGCCGGGTCCTTCGTGGCCTGCCAATCTCTGGATGCAGCTGAATCGGGCGGGCAGGTCCTCGGACAGATCATCTATGGAGTTGTTCCACAGGATGCAGTTGGATATGTTCGGCTCAGCGCCGAACCAGGCACCGACGCCGTAGCCGTTGCCGGCAATGGTGAGATTCGTAATGGTCGGTCTGGCGCCGTTGTCGCAGTATATACCGTACGGACTGCCGGTAATGACGAAATTTCTCAGGACGCTGTCGGCCTGCTCGCCGGCGAAGAACGAGAACGCCCAGTCGCTTTTTGCCGTTACAACGGCGGCGTCGGCGGCGCTCTGGACGGTGATTGCCTTTGCGTCGAAGGTAACGTCCTCGGTATAGACACCGGGCCAGACGAGCACGATGTCGCCATCCTGGGCGGCATCGATGCCTTTCTGGATGGTTGCGAATGCGTTTTCTCTGGTGAGGCCCGTGTTCGTGTCGCTGCCGGTTGCCTTGTCAACGTGATAGACGAGGCGGCTGCGTCCTTTGCTGGCCTGGCGTGTGCCGCCGTACGCTCCCATATTGATTCTTGCGCCGTTGGGCGGAGGCTCGTTTGCGACGGGGTCGTCGGGGTCGCCGGCATCGATGCAGGGGCTATGCCTGGGGTCGATAACCCAGGCTCCTGCGTGTGGGTCGTATCGGCCGTAGATGGACTGGAGGTGGTAATCGGGTACGGCCGACGGGGCAAAGAACGGTTGGTCGGCGATATTGCCGGTGCCGGGATAACCGCCCTGCACGTCGGAAAAAGTTACCGGCTCGGCAGGCGGGTCATTGAGGACGACTTGAAGCCCCTCGTTGTACCAGATGATCGAGTTTCGGATCTTGATGTCGCTGCCGTTTGACTGTATTGCGGCGTCGGCCATAGGTTTGGCCCAGGGACCCGGGACCAGCCTGTTATGCGCGATGGTGCAATTTATGATTCGCACGCGGTTGCGTGGGCATTCGGCCTCGGTACAGTCGGCGATATCGGGGCCTCGCCGCGCCAACCCTGCGGATCCAGCGGCAGCAAGGTTGTTGGAGATGATGCAGTTTTTCAGGATGAGGCTCGTCAGTGGGTCCGCGGTGTAGAATCCGCCGCCGAGCATAAAGCCGTTCTCAGTGCGTGGGCCGTTGGAGGAAAGCTCGGAGTTTATGAGCAGTGCAGCGGCCCGTCGTATGTAGATGCCCGCACCGAAGCCGTTGTGGTAGAGGGTATTTCTCCTGAGAACGCAGTCGAGAATTTTAACGTCCGCACCGCGTATGACGCCAACTGCGCCGCCGCGGCCGCCCGATTCGGCCGGCCCGAATCCGCCGGCGGTGCAGTCCTCGACGATGCAGCCGATTATCACGGGATTGCCGCCGACACAGCCGATACCTCCCCCGATCTCGGTAGCGCACTGCCGTATGACGCAGTTCACGATTGTAGGGCTGCTGTACTCGCAGTAGATGCCGGCCCCGACGGGGTGGTCGGGGCTGAGGTTCCATCGCATCTGGTCGGGGGGGATCTGGGAGCCGGGGATGCTGCCGTTGATGATCGTGAATCCGCGCAGGACCGAGTCGGCTGTTTCGCCCTCGTGAAAGTAGAATCCCCTGTGAGATATGGCTGGGGAGCCGGACGTATCGGAGCAGTCGATGATGGTGCGTTCGGGCCCGTCGGTGCTCTGGAGGGTGATGGCCCTTCCGCGGAACTGGATGTCACGGTTGCCTGGTCCGCGGTAAGTGCCGGGCGCGACTTCGATGACGTCGCCGTCTTTGGCGGCGTCGATCGCCTGCTGAATGGTAGGGAAGTCGTCGGGGACGCGAATGGTCGTCGCAGGTGAACTCAGGTGGACTGCCAGATCGTCAACGAGGACTTTGGTGCCCAGGAGGATGACATAGCAGGTGCCTGTGGCCGATTTGAGTGGTATCTCGTTGCGTCCTGGCTGCAAGTGTTGCGGGGTGGTCCAATTGTGGGCGTCGGACGAGAGGGAATAAAGCAGGTAACCCGGCGGCGACTGGGAAAACAAGGAGTTTGAGGGGAACCTTACGGTGAGCTTGAGAATGCCGGTGACCGTGCGGGGCGCCGGGGGCGGGGCGATCGGGAAAGAATAGCCCAGGTGAGCCGGCTGGCCGAGGTGGTCCATAAAGCCCAATTGCCTATCTGTTTGGGAGGCGCAATAAAAAAGGTAGGGCTCTGGCGGCGGGAAGGCATCTTTCGGCCAGAACACGGAGTGCGTGTAGCTATCGTCCTGGGCCTTGTCGGTGGTGAAATCATCGAAGTATTGATAAGTCCAGCCGGGCGGGACCTCAACGGCGACGGCTTCAAGGTCATAATCGAACAAATCGCAACAGGGTGATTTGATCTGCCCGATCAGGTGAGCGGAATCGCCCGAGATGGTCAGCACCAGATCGATCTGGCCGGCGGTGCCGTCTGCGGTTTCGCCTTCAAAGACAATCCGGCCCGGCTCGACCGAAGTGGCTTTCAGTGCGGTCATATTGAAGAGGAGGCCCAGACTCCGCGTGTAGAGGAAAGGGCTTGGGCTGAGGGTTGCGTCGACCCAGTCGAAGCGGGCAGTACCGCTGGCAAGCCCGACCTTCAGGCGAAACTGCCCGGTGACCGTGTGCGTCACGTGGATGCCCGCGAAGCCACCGGTTTGAACGACGCTGCTCTGGTCGGTCAGGAACATATAGTCAATCGTTGATCCGGAGGCCGGCAGTACGGTGAAAATGAGGGCTGCTATCGAAGCTGGGATCATCGTGCGGTTCATTCAGCTGTCCTTTTCGCGACTACGTATCTATCATCGGTCGAAACAAGGGCTGCCTGAAACGGCTGCCCGCAACAAAAAGGGCGGGCAGCCGTTTCCTCTGCCAGGCTGAAGCCTGGTGGTGGCAACTTGTTCTATTCGTCGTCGGTGAAGGGCATCGTATATTCCTTGCCCCACTGCTGTGCCATAATGGCCAGATCGGCAAGGTTGACCACCTCATCGCCGTTGAGGTCGCTGTTGGCAATGTCAGGCTGATTCGGGTCGATATCCTTCGGCATGGGCCTGATGCAGCCGACGTCCGGATCGATCGGCGGTACGTCATTAGGCTCGACCGCATCGACCAGCCGATCCACCACGCGCACGCGGACGTAAATAACGTCGCGATCCACTGCGGGCGGTATCTCCGGGAGCACGTCGGTCGGGTCGTCGGGCGCAATAAGCCGCTCGCGCCAATCTTCCAGCGGCAGTGGGTAGCCGGGCTTCGCAAAGGTACGAACTATCGCACGGATGAGGTAAACTCCCGGCCTTTTGAAGTGCACCGGCACTCCCACCTTTGCACGTCCTATGCTTGGGCCCTTTCGGCAGTCCCTTGCACCGTCTTTGCCTATGGTGACCCAGGGGCACGGTTCGAAAACTGGGTCATCCGGCCGGGGACAGCATACGGCGCCGAGGCGTCTGCAATTCTCGCAGGTACAACGTGCGTAAGGGCACTCGTTCGGATCGGGCCTGGTGAGGTCGCAGTCCGTTGCAGCGGGGTCCAGACATTTGCAAAGCCTGCAGTACTGCACGACAATAGAGGTGCCCATGCAGCCGTACGAGCCGGTGTACCATACGGCCTCAAGGTCGCGGCTCAGACAGAAAATCACCCTTGTACCGACCGGCACCCTGAGCGAGCCGTTTTTTCTGGCGAAGTTCTCGGCGTCTCCGGTCGGCAAGTAGTAGTACGCAGCGTTGATCCATATCGGCGGACCAATCAGGCAGGCCCGGGGTGATGCCACAGTATACTTGAGGACCGGCAAGGGTCGATGGCGAAAGGCGTTGCGGTCAGGGGTGGCGTTGGGTTCACCCGGCCCTGGGCCGGACCCCTCGGTTGCCCAGCAGGGCAAGATCGCACCGAGCAAAACGGACAAGATGCAAACGAGGACACAACTTCTGCTAACAGGTCGTCTTGACATAATACACCTCCTATTACACAGTCTTGCATTACTAACGTTCACTTGCGCAAGTGGGGGGCATCGCTGCCCCACGGTGAATCAAACTACGATCAGAACTGAATTGTAAAAGAGCAAATATGCCGTCCGGGCGTTATTGACCCAGGGAGCCTCGCGCCAGGTCCACAAGCCACAGCAGGCTCGCATCGTTTTGCGGCGGGGCGCCGTCGGGAGTCGGTCTGGGGCGCAAAAATTGGCTGCCGAGCTGCTCGATATTTTGCAGATAAGAGAAGTTCAGAACGCCTGCGGAGCTGCCGTCTATTGAGAAAGAGATCCGGGCCACCGCGTCGGTTTGCAAGTCGATGCTGTAGGTCAGGGTAACATCGTGCGCGTTCAAGGTGACACGGGCGGTCCGGGCGTCAGCCAGCTCTGTGCTGAATGGTATCCGTTGTTCGGCGGCGTCACGCCTTACCGTGTCGATGGTGTGCAATCCGATCCAGGGTCTTGAGAGGCCCTTGAAAAAGGTCCCCGGCCTGTAGTGGGTGCGCTTACCGGCCCGCGGTGAAGCTATGTAGGCCTGCGCAGGTGTATCGACGATCGTCAGGTCGTTACCGACGTGCAGCGTGAGCCAGGGGTCGAAGCGTTTGCTGGTCGCATAGACAAATGGAATTCGTCCGGCGCCGCGGACGTTCTGGCCGTTGACCCGGCCGGTGACCGTGAAGAACGTCCAGCCCCGCTTGTGCATCGCATCGCGTCGGTCGATCATCCGGAGGCCCGTGGGCCAATCGCCCTGGAAGTATCCCTCATCGAGGACGTTGTAGTGACGGATAACCCAGGGCCGATTGTTGGCCGAGTCGCCGCTTCGCGTGGCAACCACGAGCAGACCGTTGGCTCGGTTGGGGACGTATTGCATCTTCTGGCTTGGTCTGGTGCCTTCGGTGCGCGAGATAAAGCTGCTGAACTGCGGGTTATCGGTGGGCAGCCTTGCGACGCTCAGGTCGGGGGCGTACCTCCGATGGTTGTTTATGTATATAACGCCGTTGTCGAAACAGTAGTTGGCCTGGTCGTTCTGGAGGAACTGGGCCTGCGGTCGGTGGCCGCGGCGTCCGGCTTTTACACGGATCATCACCGGATTATCCGGGCCTTCGGGGAAGTAGTACCAGTATTCTTCCTGGCGGGCCTGGTTGTGCGGTGTGGAGATTGTGGCGGCGCGGTCTTCAGCGGCGCCGGCGATCTGGCCGCTCTTTGGCCCCAGCGAGCCGGAGCCGACCACAGCCGCTACGGTGATAACAGCTGCAGCCGAGAGCGAGACGATGGCGGTCTTCGTGGTGGCTATGCCCACGAGGCCAGCCAGCGTTCCGATGCTCAAGGACGCGCTGCTAACGGAGACCTGGGCCGCCGCTTCGGCCGGGGCCGTTAACTTCCCAAAGAGCACTAAGGCACCCAGGAGCGAGCCCTTGCTCAAGCCGTTGCGCAAGAGTTGCTTCTGGAGCGCCCTTTTGGCGCGCAGGAATAGCATCCGTGTGCTGAACTCGCTGCGGCCCATTGCCTGGGCAATCTCGGCGTAGGACATCTGGTCATAGCATCGCATGACAAGGACCGCGCGATGCGTTGTCCGCAGGCCTTTCATTGCCGCGGCGACGATCTGTTTGAGCTCCCGGCTGACAAGATTTTCGAAGGCCTGCTGTTGGTGGTTCGCTGGCTGGCGGTTTTTTCTGGATTGGGCGAGCCTCTTCTGGGTACTGAGGTTTCGTTGGTGTCGGTGGATCTTGTTGGTGGCTATTCCGTAGAGCCAGGGCCAGAATTTATCTGCTCTTCTTAATTTGCCCAGGATTCTGCACATCTCCAACATCGTCTCCTGCAGGATTTCCTGCGTGAGCTCTTCGTCCAGCGTCAGGCGGTAGAGGTAGAGTCTGAGGCGTTTTGTGGCCATTTCGGCCAGCCTATCCAGCGACTCTTTTTCGCCGCGTTGGGCCTTTTTGAGCAGTTCTATGTGGTCTTTTTCACCCATACAGCCCGAGACGAGCCTTTTTTGCGGGCCCTTCAGAAGATTTGTGCCGGCAGAGGGGGCAAACGTAACGACATTTTCATTCGATTTTAACATTTTTCGTGGGGCTTGCCGTGGATCGGGCGGATTTTGGGGTCGGTGGGGCTTGAATTAGCGCGCCATTGAGGAGGATGCGGCGTTCGAGAGGACCTTGGTGATGTCTGGGGGGCCGAGGGGGTTTGGCCGGTCCGACCGGGCAAAAGGGAAAAATGGCCTGGCTAAAACCGTTGAAACGCTGGCGCGCGGGTGGTAGGATACATTATTTGGGTGTGCCCGAGTGGCAAGAGTCGTGAAAAGGGCGCCGGCGCGATCCGGAGCGTTCTGGAGACGAATATGAGCAAGATCATCATCGTGGAAGCGGAAAAGTGCATGGCCTGTCGGACCTGTGAGGTCGAATGCGCGCTGGCACACTCCAAGTCGAAAGACCTGGCGGAGGCGCTCGAGCAAGAGCGGCCTCGGGTAAACGTCGAGGGTACGCTGGAGTTCTGGGCGCCGATGATGTGCCGGCACTGCGAAGAGGCGCCGTGTATGAAGGTATGCCCGGCAGGGGCGATACGCCGTGCGGGCCCCGGAAGCCCCGTGCTGCTGGATGGGGAGCTGTGCATCGGGTGCAACTTCTGTCTTGCGGTTTGCCCGTTCGGCGTGATCTCACCTTCCTATGAAGGGCATCGGATGGTCAAGTGCGACCTGTGCTTTGAGCGTCTTGAGGCGGGGCAGGAGCCTGCGTGCGTTGCGAGCTGTCCAATGGAGGCGTTGAAGTTCGTCGAGGCCGAGCAGTACGTCCGGGCGAAGAGAGGTGTGGCGCTGCGTCGGCACATCGAGGAGCAGGCAGGCGAGTGAGGGTATGCGGCAAGGGCGCGATCTGGGTTGCAGGCGGCAAGTGGTACTGTGGCATCGGGCCGGCAGGCGGGCGAAAACGGTCGGTGCGCCGGGGGATGAGCCGGTGTGGGGGGAAAGCTGATAGGCGTGTTCTTTCAAGGGGAGGAACAGGCTATTGAAACCTGCGGCACAAGAGCGTAAGATCATCATAACGGTATGCGTTGGGAGCTCGTGCCACCTCAAGGGGGCGCGGGAGGTGATCGCCCGCTTTAGTGAGGTGGTGGCCGAGCGAGGGTGGCAGGGGACGGTGGAGTTGAAAGGGTGCTTCTGCATGGAACACTGCGGGGAGGGCATCAACTGGGAGATCAACGGCCAGCTCATCAGCAGTGGGGGCGTGGCTGAGGCGGTAGAGACGTTGCAAGAGAGGGTTCAGGAGATGCTTGGAGAAGCTCGGCCGGCTTGAACCGGCGCAAAGCCGGGCGTGGGTTGATAGATATGGAACTTCCGGAAGAACAGGTGACGGCTCATGCCAGTGCGATTCTGCAGCACACGCCGAACGGGATTCTGCTCGTTGACGCTGAGACGCGCATTCGTTTTGTCAATCCGGCTTTCATCAAGATGTTCCATTGTGCCGGGGAGCCGCTTATGGGGCGGCTGGCCAGGGAGTTCGTGCACTCGGACTGCTTCGAGCGGGCCGTTGCGGCGGGCGGCTCGATGATGCTGAAAGAAACGATTCCCGAGCACGATACGAGCTTCCGCGTCGGCATCTTCCCGATCGAAGGTCAGGGGCTTTACTGCGGTATTTTCATCGACATCTCGGAGGAGGAAAAGGCGCGAAAGGACCTGCTCGATCTGAAGGCCCAGACGCTCAAGCACGCGCAGGAAGTCATCTCCAGGCAGATGCAGACCGCCCAAGAAATAGCCAGACTGCTGGGGGAGACGACGGCCGAGACGAAGGTCCTGCTGATGAAGCTCATCTCTCTCTACAAGGAAGAAGGCGAGTGATGAGACTGTTCTACGAGTGGGGCACGAGGCAGCTCAGGAAGCACGGCGAGGAACTATGCGGTGACAACGTGGCGGTGGCGCGTCATTCTGACTACGTGACGCTGGCGCTATCGGACGGTCTGGGCAGCGGGGTCAAGGCGAATATTCTGTCGATCCTGACGACGCGGATAGTAATGCACCTGATGGAGAACAGGCTCGCCCTGCGCGAGGTGGTCGACACGCTGAGCAAGACGCTTCCGGTGTGCGAGGTGCGGAAGCTGGCGTACAGCACATTTGCGATCGGGCAGTTTTTCCGGGATGGCAACGCGCGTGTGGTGGAGTTCGACACGCCGTCATTTATACTGGTGCGCCGGCGGAAATACTGGGAGATGCCATCGCAGGAGCGTCGGATCGAGGACAAGACGATCCGCGAGTCGGAGTTCAAACTTGAGGAAGGCGACTGGCTCGTTTTCGTTTCGGACGGGGTGGTGAACGCGGGGATAGGTGGTCGCTATCCTCTCGGGTGGGGGCGAGACCACTTAGTGAGATTCCTCGAAGAGCACTGCCATCCGGATCTGTCGGCGCAGGAGTTGGTTGACAAGCTTGCGCAGGTTGTGTGGGACCTGTATTGCGGGCGGCCTGGCGACGACGTGAGCGCGGTGGTGATAAAGGCCCGGCGGAAACTGGTAGCGACGGTACTGACCGGGCCGCCGAGGGACCCTGGAGCGGACGCGGAGGTGGTGGAGAAGTTTACCCGGCGTCGGGGGCTACGGGCGGTGTGCGGGGGGACGACGGCGAAGATCGTGGCGGAGCACACGGGCCACAAGGCGTTGAACGTCGATTTGAGCACGATGCGGGCGGACGTTCCGCCGGTGGGGGAGCTGGAGGGCATTGACTTGACGACCGAGGGGATATTGACGCTTACGAAGGCGAGCGACCTGTTGCGCGGCGGCGCGAACAGGGAGACGGTCAAGTACCGGACCGATGGTGCATCGGCGTTGCTGCGATTGTTCCTGGACGTTGACCATGTGCACTTTATGGTGGGGCTGAGTGTCAACCCGGCGCACCAGAACCCTGAATTGCCGCGGCAACTGGATATGAAGCTGGCCGTGGTTAAAGAGATCGCCGAGGAACTGCGCAAGCGCGGCAAAGAGGTGAGCATTGAGACGGTTTAGCGGTTGGAAATAATCCGGCGGCGGTGTTGACAGCGGGCGAGGTTTGGGTTAAAAGGTAGTTTTTTGCGGCGCGTGGTTGGACGCGACCGAGGACGGGCTTTGGTTGTGACGACAGAGAGCACGACAGTTGTGGAGTGGATAGTCGAGCGGTACGGTGGCGACGTCGGGATGCTGATACCGATGATGCAGGATCTGCAGGCCGAGCGTGGGTATCTGCCTGCTGACGAGCTGCGGGCTCTGAGCAAACGGTTGGGTGTGCCGCTGAGCCGGATATACGCCGTGGCCACGTTCTACGCGTCATTCCGGCTGGCTCCGAAGGGTGCGCACGAGGTGACCCTGTGCATGGGGACGGTCTGCTACCTCAAGGGGGCGCCGGATATCCTTGAGGCGATCTGCAAGGAGTTCGAGGTGGCGCCGGGTGGCACGACCGGTGACCGCCTGTTTAGTCTGCAGGCAGTCAACTGCGTGGGGGCGTGTGCAGTGGCGCCGGTGATGTTGGTTGACGGAGAATACTACGACGGTGTCACGCCGGAGTCGGCCGTTGAGGTTATACGACGCCTGCCGCCGCTGGAAGAGGCTGGCAAAGCCGTTGAAAAGGAGTCCAGGGGATGAGCTTGTCCGTCAGCACGCGACTGAAAGACCCGGCGGACCTGCGGTCGTTGAGGAAGAAACTTCTGGAGAAACGTGCGGCAGCTACAAAGTCTGTACATATCTGCGTGGGTCCGGGCTGCGCAGCCAAGGGTTCTGCGAAGTTGTACGAGCTTTTTAGGGAGGCTGCAAAAACATCTGAAGCTGATGTAAGAATAGAGGCCAAGGGTGTAGGTTGTCACGGCCTGTGCGAAGCCGGGCCTATCGTTCTGGTCCAGCCGGGCGATATCTTCTACCAGCGGGTAGAAGAGCCGGATGTCCCTGAAATCTTTCGCGAAACCGTCCTTGGAGGCAGGATAGTCGAGCGTCTTCTCTATGAGGACCCCGCCACCGGCGAAAAGTTGGATACTGTGGACAAGATCCCGTTCTATAAAGCGCAGGAGCGAGTCGCCCTGGCTCACAACGGGCTGGTCGATCCGACGAGCATCGCGGACTACATAGCGGAAGGCGGATACGGTGCACTGGCGAAGGTGCTTTCGTCGATGAGGCCGGAAGAGGTGATCCGGGAGGTCGAGATAGCCGGCCTGCGGGGCCGGGGCGGCGGGGGCTTTCCCACGGCGAGGAAGTGGCGTTCTTGCCGTCAGGCGAAAGGATCGCCCAAGTACGTGATCTGCAACGGTGACGAGGGTGACCCTGGGGCGTTTATGGACAGGGCTATCATGGAAGGCAATCCTCATTCTGTTATCGAGGGGATGCTCATAGGGGCGTACGCGATTGGCTCAAGACACGGCTACATCTATGTCCGCAACGAGTACCCGCTCTCGGTTGAGCGACTTAATACTGCGATCGAGCAGGCCAGGGAACTGGGCTTGCTTGGCCGGAATATCCTGGGCAGCTCATTTTCGTTTGACATCAGGATCAACCGTGGGGGCGGGGCGTTTGTATGCGGCGAATCGACGGCGCTTATGGCGTCATTAGAGGGCCGGACCGGCGAGCCGAGGGCAAAGTATATCCACACTGTCGAGAGCGGTTTCCGCGGAAAACCCACCAACCTCAACAACGTGGAGACGTGGGCCAACGTGCCGCAGATCATAAACCGCGGCGGCGAATGGTTCGCACGGATCGGAACCGAAAAGTCCAAGGGGACGAAGGTGTTCAGCCTGGTGGGGAAGGTGGTCAATACCGGTCTGGTCGAGGTTCCGATGGGCATAACGCTGCGGCAAATCATCGAGGAGATCGGCGGGGGAATACGCGACGGCAAGCGTTTTAAGGCTGTTCAGACTGGCGGGCCGTCCGGCGGGTGCATACCGGCCGAGCACCTCGACGCGCGCGTCGATTTCGACGAGCTAACACGGCTCGGCTCGATGATGGGCTCCGGCGGTATGATCGTTATGGACGAAGATACCTGCATGGTCAGGGTCGCGCAGTACTTCACCGAGTTCTTGCAGAAGGAATCGTGCGGCAAGTGCACGCCGTGCCGAGAAGGGCTGGCGCAGATGCTGCACATACTGAATCGGATCACTGCGGGCGAGGGCAAGGTTGGTGACGTCGAGGAACTGGGGGCACTGGCCGAGCTGCTCGAGGAAACCGCCCTGTGCGCACTCGGCAAGACGGCGGCGAATCCGGTGATGTCGACGATAAATTACTTCCGGGAGGAATACGATGCGCACATTTTCGAGAGGCACTGCCCGGCGAAGGAGTGTCGCGGGTTGTTCCGCTACGAGATCGACGGTGAGGCGTGCAAGGGCTGCGGCATTTGCCTGAAGAACTGTCCAGCCGATGCGATTAGGGGTGAAGCAAAGGTTGCCCACGTGATCGACCAGGACAAGTGCACCCTTTGCGGGTCGTGCTGGGAGAAGTGCCCGTTTACGGCAGTAATGAAGGTATAACGAAAGGCGCTCCTGGTGGCAAGGGTAACAATAGATGGACGTAAAGTAAGGGTCAGGAAGGGGGCGACGATCTTGGAGGCCGCACGGAAGGCTGGCATCTGGATCCCGACGCTCTGCTACCACCCGGCGGTTTCGCCCGAGGCGACCTGCCGGATATGCATGGTTGAGGTTGACCACGGGGACTGGAGGCAACTGGTTACCGCTTGCAACTACCCCGTACGTGGAGACATTGTTGTTTATGTTTCGAGCGAGCGAGCGCAAGAGGCGCGCAGAGGCGTGATGGAGTTGCTGCTCGCTCGGGCTCCTGAGAGCGAGGAACTCAAGTCGCTGGCGCAGCGGATGGGGGTGGAAGGGACGCGTTATCCGACGGTCACGGAGAGCCAGCGGAACTGCATCCTGTGCGGGCTGTGCGTTCGCGTTTGCGAGCAGGTGGTAGGGCAGTCGGCGATCGGCTTTTCGGGGCGCGGCGTCGAGAGGTCGGTGGCGACACCGTTCCGGCAGCCATCGGAGGATTGCATCGAATGCGGCGCGTGTGCAGCGGTGTGCCCCGTGGGGACGATCAAGATCAGGATCCACAGGGACCAAGGCGAGATAGAGATTTCGCCGTTCAAGTCGCGTGCGAGGCTGGTGAGGTGCCGGGGGTGTGGTGCGCCGGTGGTGAGCGAGGCCGTGGTTGAGAAGATCGGGCGACTCGACGGGACGATCAGCGCGGAACTGCTCGAGCTTATGCAGTTTTGCCGGCGGTGCAGGGCGTTGCGCACGGCCGAGCAGTTAGGGCGCAGGTGCGCTTACGAGCAGGAATGAGGGGTGGGCCGAGGGGCGTGGTTCTGCCGCAAGAGCTGGGCGAACCTGGTTACGAGGGCCCGGCGAACGAGCAGCTTGCCGTCCTTTCCCCAAGCACTATGGCCGAGAAGGAGCAGAAGTGTGAGCGGGCACTGGGGAATTTGCCAAGAGGGGTATCTTTTTTTCGGCTGGTTTTAGCAGGGGAAGAGCCCACAGTTGTAACTATAACAATCCGTACGATGGCAGGATCATAACTGCCAATTCGGTTGTAATCGGACTTGTGGCGAGGGAGCATCGGCGGTATTATATGATGCGCTAGGACGGGTTATAAGATTATGGGAGTGTAGCTCAGTCGGCAGAGCAACGGCCTTTTAATTCAGGCGAGCATCTTGCGTCTTTCGCAAGTATCTTACATTTCAGCACTTAGCGACTGGTAACATTCGCAAAAATCACAGATATCACACCTTTTTGTTGTAGTTTGGTTGTAGTTTTCCGCCCCTTTTAGAGCAGCTGTTATTCGCACTGTAACCGTCGTTTCCAAAAGAAAAAAATTTTCTTCACATCGCTATTTTTCCTCTTCACCTTGGGTGGCTTATCCGCTGATGGTCCCGCCAATTCAAGGGTTGGATACGCCTTACTCGGTACTCCATTTTCAGCCCTGTTCTGCCTCGTCCGCCAGGCTGAGTTCCTGACAAGAACAAGCTCAGGGCTCAGGCAGCTAACTCGTTTTCTGCTTGCCGGGCCTTTGCATACGCCTCAGCCAGAACCTCGGCTGAAGGAGATAAATACACAGACGTGGTCTTCAGGCTCCTGTGGCCGACTTGCTTCTGGACGATCGGAAGTGCGACTTTTCGGCCTACTGCATAGTGCATAATGTGGCTGTGACGCAAAGAATGGACAGTGAACATCTTCAGCTTCCTGCCCTTGCTGTCTTGCCCGTATGCCTGCTGCAAGCCAGCCTTCTTTATGTAACGCTGGAACAACTGCCGAATTCGATTCTCAGTATACCGATGGCTCTGCCTCTTACCCGGATGGAATAGAAAGGCATCGGGCTTCCTGATCCGCCCACAACGTTTCGTCATTATGCTTTTTCGTATCAGCATGCTTTTGAGCTCGTTCATCAATCCTTTCGGCAGGTAGCTC
>CAZWAP010000023.1:0-16822 GCA_964632005.1 uncultured Pirellulales bacterium
TCGGCCCCAGGGGCTGTCGGCGAGCCAGTTGTTGACGACCTTTTTGCCCTTCAGCGGATACCAGATCCGGTCGTGGTAGATGGCCGAGGCAAAGATAAAGCCGTAAACCAGCGGCGTGTGAAACATCAATTTCTCTAACCATCGCATAGGACCGAACCAGAACAGCTTGCCCACGCTCGAGGCAGCATTGTCACCCGTGACGAATCCCCAGTTCTCCTTTTCAACGTCAACGTCCCCCACGATCTCTATCTCCCGCAAGTCGCCCACGCCCAAGCCCCGCTCGTGCGCCAGACGGATGAACCTGTGGTCCATCGGCTCGAAGCCCATCAGTTTTGCACTCACCGCGTCGATTGCCACGCAGTCGCTGGAAGCCAGAAGCACATTCTTGGTCTCCGGCAGCATCGTCCTCGGACCAGGCCCGTTGCCGGCGGTCGTGCCGTCGGTCAAAACGAAGATGCCCTTGTGAATCTCTTTCTGGATAGCGAGTAGATCGACGAGCGCCTCGTGAATCACCGAGTGGCAGTAGTGCCGGCGGTTGTCGAGCAGCCCGCCGAACGCATTCTTCATCGCGCCGGTTATGTTCGTGTAGATGTGACACTTCACGGTCGGAAGGTGGACGACGTTGGTGCCGTGGAAGAGGTCAGGTATGAAAATGCCCTTCGGAAACACCTCATCGAGCACGAGCATCTCGGCTTTCGGCTCGTATCGCCGCCAGGTCATATCCGACGGCTTGAAGTTGTACTTTACAGGCACGCCGTAATGCTCGCATACGGGCCTTTGCTTGTTCAGCACCTCTCCTTTTTCGGCACTCGTAACAACAGTCTCGTTCTCAACGCACACCAGGTCGCGCAAACCCGCTTCGTGCAACGCCAGTATCGCGCCCTCAAGCTGCCACGGCGTCGTGTTCGCGCTTGGGTACATCAAGTGCCAGGACAGGTTGTTCTTCAGGATCGTCCTGGCACCGCGATCCAGCGCCTCGGCTAAGCCCGCCAGCTCCGTAACCCTGAGAATGTCCCGCAGAACCGTCTCCGGCTTCGTTCTTACAACCCCAACTTTACTCACTGATCTGCCTCTTTCATACCTGCCGACCTGTACCCGAAGCATTCACCACGGCACGACCCCGCTGCATCGAGCCGGCGTCAGCAACGTCGCCCCGCGTTCTGCCCGCGCAGCCGCAACTGCCACGCTCCCCTTTTCTTGCCGCCGTTGCTTCGGCACCACACGGTAGATAATGCCCGCCGGCTCGAAATCGCAGCGGCCCTCCAGAAACTCCGGATAGTAGCCCTTGACCGCTGAAACAACGTAAATGGGCCGCTCCCTCAGAAGCCTCTCAACCGTGGCCTCGCTGAATTCGGGAGCCCCACGGCTTGTCCCTATCCGTGATATTATCGCCACGTCCGGCCGCTTCGCCTTTACCTCCTGGGCATACAGAAGCGGCGGTGCGGTCGTCGAATCGGCATAGATTACCGCCCGGGGCTCGACCAGCTCGAAAACCTCCTCGGCGAATCGCTCGGCGCCGCGGTAGCCGGTCCGCCAAGGCTGAAGGAAATACCTGTAGTCGTCCCGGTACGGGATTTCCCTCGGCCGAGCCATTACCCCAAGACGCCTCGCTGCCGCCGGAGCAAGCACGTACGCGGGAACCGTTAGCAGGCAGAACCCAACTATCACCCCGCCCAGAACCGGCCGCCGCCTGTGCCTCAACACGCGGGCTGTTCCTGCCCCGATCAGGATCGAAAACATCCCGTAAAACGGAATAAAAAACGCATAGCGATCCACGATCGTGTACCTGAACGCGAAAACCAGCAGCACCAACAACAATGCAACCACTACCCGTGCGAACCACCGTTTCGGTGAGAGACCGCCCAACGCCGATATCCCCAAAAACCCAAGAAGCACGTTCGGCGTCGGGAAGTTCAGAGTCATCCACATCAGGTTTTCCTTCACAATTCGGCCCGAGATGCAAGTGTTCAGCACGTCGGCCCTGTAGCCATCCCCGAACGCCGCCGAACTGAGCGTAGCCCCAATGTCACCACCGGCCGCAATATCCCTCACGATCAGGTATTCGTACGGCAAAGCCCCCGCAATCCACAACAGGGCCATCACCACAAGATCACCAACTCTGATTTCCCTCCTTGACAGCAGAACCAGCACCACCACCAGGTAGCAGACAAAAGGCAGTGACGCCAGCATGTGATTCGATATCGACAGTCCGTTTAAAAAAGCCAGCCAGTACAGCCAGATCCGCCGCGAGCTCCGGGCGTACTGGAGCAGCATAACCAGCTCCAGAAACAGCAACGCCATAGTCAGGTTGTACGTCTCCGGAAGGGCAGCGTGCCGCCAGAACGTGTGCGAAAGCCCGAGTGAAGCCGCACCCACCACCGCCGCCAGGGCGTCTCGAAACCACAAGGCCAAAAGCAAGAACAGGTTCGCAACCGCCACCGCAGAGATTACCGCCGACGTTGCGTTGACCCGCCAGGCAAATTCACCAAGAGGCACATATCTGGCCCCGATCGCAAAGATGTAAAAAAGCGGATGTGACAACGCCAGGCCCAGCTTCCCCTCGATGTCGTTGTGCCAGACCCGGTATTGAATCACGCCGCTATCCTGCCAGACCGGCCCGGGAGCACAGCTTGCCACGTACAGCACCGCCGTAGCGACAAAAACCAACACATAACCGGCCTTGATGCCCGCCGTACTCATCGCTGGGCTGTTGCGCCTGGCCATCGGTTGTCCTCCCTTTGAGCCTCTAAGGTCCTCGCTGTCGGCCCGTCAGATTGTCACCGTCAGGTAGGTCGTCTCTCCTGCACAACGCAGCCTGCCTTCGCAGACAGCCGGCAAAAGCAAAGTCTGGCCGCCCGCAAACTCGACACAACCTCCAGCGGCGCCCTCGATAGCTCCATATCCCGCGATGATAACCAGCACCCTGACTTCTCCGGGCGCCAGCGGCACCTCCGAGCCCTCCGCCTGCTCCATCTTGTCTATCTTGAAGTACTCGCAATCCACCAATCGGCCGGCCGTCGTCACCGGCAGTTCTTCTGCGCCGCCGTCGAAGTGGATGCTCTCGAGCGCTTCTTCGATATGCAGTTCCCGCGCCCTGCCCCTCTCGTCAACGCGGTTGAAATCGAAAACCCGATACGTCGTCTCAGAAGGCGTCTGGATTTCCGCTATCAGCAGGCCGGGGCCGATGCTGTGAGGCGTACCCGCAGGCAGAAAGTGACATTGACCGGCCTCCACGGGCACCTTCTCCAGCAGCTCGGCTACCTCCCCGCGCCTGATAGCATCGGCAAAATCGCCCCTGGTTACACCTTTCTTCAACCCCTTGTAGATAAACGCACCCGGCGCAGCCGATATCACGTACCAGCACTCGGTCTTGGGATCACCCTTGCCCATCCGCCGGCAGGTCTCGGCATCGGGGTGGACCTGAACGCTCAGAATATCCTCTGCGTCCAGCAGCTTTATCAGCAGGGGAAACCGCCCGCAAAAACCCGCATCCCCCGTAATCTGTGCGGGATACCGCGCGATAGCCTCCGCCAGCGTCAGCCCCGCCAGCTCCCCGTTTACAATCACAGACTTGTCCTGCGGCAGGTCGGCCAGCTCCCAGCTCTCCCCGATCTTTGCATCAGCCGGTATATTCTTGCCGAAAACCTCCCGCAGCTTCTGCCCGCCCCAGATCCTCGCCTTGAATATCGGCTCGAACTTAAATGGATAGAATCTCATACACGCGATTCTAACTTCTGGGGTTCACACTGTCCAGACCTCCACACCCGCCGCTCGTGCTGCGCTGGCTCTCGGCGCAACGCCCCCGCAACCACCGCCGCGCATAACCCGCCCCGTCAACCTAAAAACTCGCTGATGCCCTCGGCAATCGCCCGCGCCAGGCGATCCTGAAACGAGCTGCTTCTGAGCAATCGGGCCTCGTCCCGGTTAGACAGGTACCCTAATTCGATCAAAACAGCCGGGCACCGCGTCTGAACCAGCACGCGGTAGTCAGCCCGCTCTGTCCCTCTGCTGGTCAGACCGGCCCGCAGCATCGCCCTGCCGATCGCCGCCGCAGCCCGCCGCGACGACCACGAGGCTGAGCGCGCTACGTAAATCGTAAACCCGCGGGCCGAACTGTTCGATGAAGAGTCCGAATGAATACTCACGAACAGATCCGCTCCGTGTCTGTTTGCGACCGCCGCACGCTCTTCCAGCTCGATGAAACGGTCGCTCTCACGCGTCATAACCACCTTCAGACCCTTGTTCCTCAGAAGGTAGCCCACTTTCCTGGCGACCTCCAGGTTCACAACCTTTTCGTAGTAGCCCAAGGAACTGATAGCCCCGGGGTCTTTGCCACCGTGCCCGGCGTCGATCACCACGCAGGAGGAGAGACTTTTCCGCCGGCTGAACCGTCCGGTCGTTCGCATCGCTGAGCGTATCTGCTGGACCAGATCGGCCGGCACGTACGTCTTCCCTGCTACCTTCTCCACCCTCCCCATCGGGCCGATCGGCTTGGCGTTGACGTACGCCTTGCCGCCCTCAAAGGTAAAAAGCATCACCGTATTGCCCGGCTTCTTTAGCGTTACGTGGGTGGGGGCCCTTTCACTGACGCCCAGACCCAGCTGGGCCGCCAGCTCTGTGATGCTCACCCTCTCCTCCGCTAAGGACACACCGGGCCCGGCCTGTGGCTGCTGGCAGCCCGCAACGGCCAACAGCAACACTCCAAACGATATAAGTCTCGATCCTCTACGCATTACGATGGTATTATCGGCACCTCCAACCGATTACATTACATTAAAGTCGCCCCCCTCCATCCCTCAGCGCAACCCGGGCAGAGTCCCTCCAGGCGAGTCTCCTGCCGCCGAATCACAAACCCCTTGTGCCGTCTGACCGGCATCGGTATGTGCATATCCGTCAGACAGTGCGTGGCCCCGCAGCTCGTACACGTAAAATGCGGGTGACACTGCCTCTGGCTGCAGTTGTCGGCCAGCTCGAAGTGCCAGGCCCTGCCCCCAACGTAAGCCTTGTGCACCAGACCAGACCGCAGCAGGCTGTGCAGCGCCCGATAAATGCTTGCCTTGTTGTGGTGCTCTTTGCCCAGTCTTCTTGCAATCTGGTCCTGCCGCAACGGTTTCCTTGCCTCAAGCAGTACCTTCAGCACGGCGATACGCACTGTCGTACGGTACAGACTGGCCCTTTTTAACATACTGCGGGCCTTTGTATCAAGCTCAGCCATCATTCGGGCTGCTCTCCGCGAATTTTTCGCTGCGGGTGTAGCACGCCGCAGCCGGACCACGCACAAACAGCAAAGGAAAAACAATGTCGCTGATACAGCAGGGCAGCCAGACCGCCAGAAACAAGAACAAAAAGCTGCCCACCACCATCCACCCCGAAAGCTTCCCGCCCACAGCCATCAGCATGTGGAACGACGACGCCCACGTGCTCAGCAGAACATGGCCGGCATGCGGGAATCTCGTCCTCGGGCGAAAATACGCTATCAGAATCCCCAACGCCGCCGCCGGTATCACAACGTACCAGCCCTCGATAAATCCGATGTGAGCCTCCTCGACAAAGCCCGCATCCCCGTGCCCGTGCACGCCAGGCTCCATCCCAAGCAATAACTCCCCTATGTACGGTATGAGCGAATCGCTCAGCGTCGCTATCCCGATCGAGCCGAAAAAGCCCACCAGCAGCACCAACACGAATCTTGCCCTCTTGCTGTGCAGCTTGAACATCGAGGCGGTTACTAAGGCACTGAGGACCACATGGGCCGGATGGAACACGTAGAAAATCCGGTAACTGCTCTGGTAGGCAAGGTTGCGGAAGACCAGCATGCAGATAATCCCTGTAACCGCACCGAACAATGTGAACGGGGCGTGCGTCCGCAACTCAATCAGAATGGCTACAACTCTCTTGTTCATAGCCTGACCAACACTCAAAAGGTTCGCCAGCCTCGACTACCGCCAAATTCTAAACTCCCCCAGGAAGATTTGCAACTAAGTTGCAAATCTTTTTTCCGCCTCGCCCCCCCAAAGACCGCCCCCCATTCATAGGCTGCTCAACGAAAGACCACCGGGCCGACGCCTAAAAAGCCCGCCTTAGAACCTCCACCAGCTCCTCGTCGGACAACTCCACCGGGTTGCCCTTCATACTGCTGGACTTTTGTGCCCCGGCTACCACCTCCGCGAAATCGGATTCGGCCAGACCGAGCTCCGACAGGCACGGCACCTTCAACGCCGAGCAAAGCCGCTCCAGCCAGTCCACCCCCTCAAGTGCAGTCGCCCCGGCTTTGCCGCTCAGAAGCTCGGCGATTTGATCGTATCGCTTCAGCGTCGGAGAGCCGGGGGCACGACTCTCCAGCGTCTCTATGTTCAAGCGCACGGTAAAAGCAACCAGCGCCGCACATATCATCCCGTGAGGCGCGCCCGTCAACCCGCCCAACGGCCCGGCAAGGCCATGGACCGCGCCCAACCCGGAGTTCGACAGCGCCAGCCCGCCAAACAAACTGGCCAGCGACATATCTTCACGAGCCGCTTTGTCGGCTGGGTTCTCAAAGGCCCTCTTAAGCGACCGCCCGGCCCTTCTAAGCCCCTCACGACAGATGCAGTCGGTTAGAGGACTCGCCTTGCGACAAACGTAAGCCTCCATTAGCTGGGTCAGCGCATCCAGGCCCGTCGCGGCAGTCAACCCCGGCCGCATCGAGTAAGTCAATTCGGGGTCCACCACGGCCAGTCTCGGCAGCATTAACCTGCCACGCATGCTGACTTTGACCCTGTACTCGGGCACCCTCAGCACCGCATTCTTCGTCACTTCCGAACCGGTCCCTGACGTCGTCGGGATCGCGATGTACGGGACGGGATTGCAGCTTATCTGCCTGCCTCGACCAACTACCTCCAGATAGTCTTCAAGCCTGCCGGGATTCCTCAGCATCGCCGCAATCGCCTTGCCCGCATCAATCACGCTGCCCCCGCCAACCCCGACCACCAGGTCCGCTCCAGCATCGCGGGCCACCCTCAGCCCTTCGTCCACCAGTCTCGGCGTCGGTTCCACGGGCACGCTGAAGGTGCTACAGTCCACACCACTTTCTTTAAGTACCGCTAAAACAGGCCCAGCGCGCTCGGTACAGCCCCCGGTAACTACGAGGGCCCGCCCGCCCAGCTGCGCCGCCAGGGGCGCAAATTCGCCCGCCGTCCCCGGCCCGAAGATGATACGCGCGGCAGTGCCGAATTCAAATCTCACCGCTGACTCCTATTGCCCCCGAAGCCGCTCTCAGCCCCAGCCGGCATCATCCGGAAAGACGTTGCTGTACTTTATGCTCCTCCGAGGCTCGGCCATCATCTCCGCCACGGCCGCCCGCCACTTCTGATAGTGGGCCGTTTCCTTGTGCCGGGCCGCGTCCTCTGCCGTGCGATAGACCTCCACCAAAACAAAACGACTCGGGTCATCATCCTGCTGAATCACGTCGAATCGAGCAACTCCAGCCTCCCCCAAACTGTTGCGGGCGTTCTCGATCGTCGCGGCCTTGAAGGCCTCAACCGCCTCGGCCTTGGTATGAACAAAAACCAGTACTATTAGCATCGCGTTCTCCTCGAACATCTTCATCTGGCCCCCGCAGTCTAACACAGAATCATCCTCCGCACAAACGATTCTTCCACACGACGCAGGCCCAGACCAGGCTCTCGCTCATAAGACGATTCCACAGACACAACGGGCGGTACATATAGCTCGAACGAAGGCTTGTCAGAGAAATTATCGCCGGCCCGCACAACTTCGCCGCACGCCTCTCTCGCATCGCATTATCAGCCCACACAACGCCCGGAATACGCCCGCTGCACCCGCAATTGACCGCCTCTTACCCACAAAAACGACCCACAGCCCCGGAGAAATTTTTTTGAAAATTTCATTTGATTTGGTCGGCCGGGCCGATAAACTTTCTCAGTGGATGGGGTGATCTGGCGTAATATGTGTACGGTGCGATGCGTTAGCAAGGGCGTTTGAGGAATGTTTTTAAGGAGAATGAGCATGTTCAGGAAAGGAGTTTTGTTGGCGGTAGTGGCCTTGTTGAGCACGACGAGTCTCGTGCACGCCCAGGGGACCAGCCTGTTTTCTGCCACGCAAGACAACATCGGTGTCACCTGGGGAGCCACGTACTTGAGCAGGTACATCTGGTACGGAATCGACCTGTTCAGCGACAACCACAGCGCCGTTCAGCCCTTCGTGAGCCTGGACTTGTGGGGAACAGGATGGGTCTTCGATACCAGGTGGACTAGACCCTGCTCATCAGATAATGAGGTCTGGGAACAAATCGACTACACGTTGTCCTACGGAGGTACCTGTAACGAGGGTTCCCCCTGTGTCACGAACTGGCGCGCCGGCTGGCGGTACTACAACCATCCAGACGGGCCCATTCGTCATTCCGACGGCTGCACCCAGGACCTCGACCGACAGGAACTCTTCGCGACCTTCGCCTGGCCCGAGATTGCCCCCTGCGGCGTCGTCCCCAGCTACACCCTCGTCTATGTCTGGCCCGATGAAAGCGGAAGAAAGTCCAACGGTTGCTCCACCCACGACGGAAATTCTTATTGGCGACAGGCCGAGGGCTTCGTGCACGTCTTCGGATTGGCAAAGGAGATCCCCGCAAGTTGTTGTCTGGCAGGGCCGGACCAGAAGATCAAGCTCTCAGCTGATGCGGTTTATAACGCCGGAATGGGAGGGCGTAATGTCGACCATGATTGGTCGCACATCAACTGGGGTATCCAGACGGACATCAACGTCAACGATACGACCATATTCACACCAGGCTTTGTCTACCAGACGACGATGGACAAGTCCGTCAACACCAGCGACGAATACTGGTTCTTCCTGATGCTGACGTTCCTGTCAAAGTAACGTTTTGTTGCTCAAAGCTATGTAAAGAAGGCCGGCTGTTCACGGAACAGCCGGCCTTTTTTATCACTCCACACCGCGCCCCTCATCCACCGCCGCGCGCATACGCGAAGAACTTTTTGCGCAGCAACTTCGTAATTGGGCCGGGCTTGCCATCGCCGATCACTCGGCCGTCAATCTCAACAATCCCGATAACTTCCGCAGCAGTACCCGTGAGGAAGCACTCCTCGGAGACATACAGGTCGAACCGGGTCAGATTCTTCTCAACGACATCAAGGTTCTCCTCTCTCGCCAGGCGGATAACGACGTCGCGCGTGATGCCTTCGAGGGCGCCCGCTTCGGCCGGAGGAGTGTAGATCAGGCCCTCTCTTACAATAAACACGTTATCACCCGTCGCCTCCGAGACATAGCCCTCGTGGTTGTACATAATCGCTTCGGGCACGTCGTTATCGAGCGCCTCGATTTTTGCAAGGATGTTATTCAGGTAGTTAAGGCTCTTGACCTGGGGTGGGATCGCCAGAGGGTGATTCCGAACGGTCGTGGCGCTGACTACTTTCATTCCGTTTTCGTAGAGTTCTTCGGGATAGAGCTGAATCTTGTCGGCAATGATGAAAAGGTGGCCGTTCTTGCAAACGAGTGGATTCAGACCCAGCGTCCCGATGCCACGCGTCACAACCAGCCGAATATAACCATCCACAAGCCCGTTGGCCTCGACCGTCTTCTTTACAGCCCCGGCAAGCTCGCTGCTGCTCATTGGCATATCCAGTCGAATCACCTTTGCCGACTCGTACAGCCGGCGCAGATGAGCTTCCAACTCAAAAACGCGCCCGTCGTACACGCGGATGCCCTCGAAGACGCCGTCACCGTAGAGAAGACCGTGGTCAAAAACCGGTATTCTGGCCTCCGCCTCATCCACAAGCTTGCCGTCAAGCCAGATCTTCAGACCCATAGCAATTCCTCGTATCTACACTACACGCCGGCCGGACCTTCGAGACACCAATCACTGCTTATTGCTTTATCTTCCCGTCGGCCAGCGTAATTATGCTGCCGGCCCTTCGCGCGATCCTCTCGTCGTGGGTCACCATTACTATCGTCTGGCCGTCCTTATTCAATCGTTCAAGGATATTAAGGATACCATTTCCCGTCGTCGAGTCAAGGTTGCCCGTCGGCTCGTCCGCCAGAAGCAACCGCGGCTCGTTCATAAGAGCCCTGGCAATAGCGACCCTCTGCCTCTCTCCACCGGAGAGCTGGTATGGCTTGTGCCGCAGCCTGTGGCCCAGACCCACTTGGTCGAGAAGCTCGCCAGCTCGCCTCTTGGCCCACCGCCGGCAGCCCAACCACCCCGCAACGCTCCGGGATGCCATCGCCGGCAAATAAACATTTTCCAACACGTTTAATTCGTCCAACAGGTGGTAAAACTGAAAAACAAAGCCCACCATTTTGTTTCGGAAGCGGTTTAACTCACGCGCCGTCTGCACAGCAAGGTCCTTCCCCTGGAACTCCACCCGCCCTTTATCGGGCCTGTCCAGCGCCCCTAAAAGGTGCAGCAGCGTGCTCTTCCCGCTGCCCGAAGCGCCCACCACCGCCACGAATTCACCCGCCCTTACCTTCAGGTCGAGGCCCTTGAGCACCTTCACTCTCGTAACGCCCATCCGATAAGATTTATGTAGCTTGACGGCTCTCAGTATCACCTCGGCCTGGCTCATAGCTGATTCACCTGTAATGTCTCCACGGGTCTTAACCGGACGGCCTGCCAGCTCGGCACCGCCGCACCAATGAGACAGGCCGCTATCGCCGAGGCAACTATTACACCAACCACGCGGGCACTGACCTGGTTCGGGATATCGCCTATCGCGAACAGGGTCCTGTCCCAGATCTGGAAGCCAAAACGCTCAAACAGCCAGTCCTCAAGGTCGTTTATCTTCAGCAAGAACACCCAGCCCCCGAAGACCCCAATACCGCCACCCACCAGACCCACCAGAAAAGCAAAACCGCTAAATAGGCCCATTATGTCAGCTCCGGAGGCACCGACGCTCCGCAGAACACCGATATCTTTGCTCTTGTGGCTGATGACCATATAGAAAACCACCAGGACGATGAAGACCGTAACAATCCCCACAAAAACGAACATAACGATCATGATCGCCTCTTCCTTTTCCATCGCGGCGATGAGCTCACGCCTGTTGGTCTTCCAGCTCTGAACGCTGACCATATCCAGCAGGTACGCCTGCGCACGGTGGGCGCTCTGCGACTTGAACTTGTTCCACAGCCGCTCGACGGTCTCGCACCCTGCTTCCAAATCGACGCCCGGTTCGAACTTGACGCTGATGGCGCTGACACGCTTGGTAGGCCCGGCCATGCCGCACAGCAGCTGGACCTGCTCGAAGGGCAAATAAACCACCGCACCGTCAACTCGCGCCAGCCCCGTCTCTGAATGGTCACTGTAGTAGAACGTCCGCGTGTTGACGAGGCCCGCGCCTGCTCCGGCCAGAGCTCCCCGCGCCGTCAGCGGCAAGAAACTTATCGAAAAGCCCACCCGCACCGGCCTGGCCTCGTAGACGTACTTGCTGTCGTGGCCCCGGGGAAGCGCCAGGTCGATCCCCAGCACGCACCCTGGAAGATTCGGATCATAGCTCGGCTCAAACGCCTTGGATACCTCATCTCTGCGATAGTAGAGGCTATCACCAAAACCGGTGACCCGGCTGTGCCGTACCGGGTCGATCCCCAGGACCTCTACGCTCCGGTAAACCTCACGACCCCGCGGATTCAGCAGAGCGTAGGTCTGTATAACCTCTGAGACAGCCCGGATGAGCCGATTGCCCTCAAGGAGCCTCACGAAGTCCTCGTAGTACGGGAATCCAACAAGTGATCGGCTCGTCACCACGCAGTCGCCGACAAAACGGTGGTTCTTCTGCTTGAAATCCTGAACCAGACCGTTCATCACCGTCATAACAACAACAACGATGAAAACACACAGCGCCACGGCAAGAACGGCGAAATAGGTTATCCGCCGTCTCAGCAAATACCTGGTTGCGAGAATGACCTTATACATCGAAAATCACGGCACGCTCAATATTCACCACCACCCGGATCCCGCTACTCGTATCTCAGGATATCCACCGGCCGGGTCCTGGCTGCAACAATTGCAGGGACAAGCGCCCCGACCCCCGCAGCGACCACCGCACTGACGACTATCGGCACCGTCCACGGCCAGCTGACCTGCTCAGGGATCTTGCTGAACATATACACGCCGCTCTTCCATAATTTCAGCCCGAAAATTACCCTTATCCAGCCCTCCAGCACGTTGACGTTCTTCGTGATAAGAAAGCCCAGCAACGCACCAAGGACCGAGCCGATTATCCCCACACACAACCCAAAGCCAACGAAGATGCAGGCCACCGAGCGGCTTGCCGTCCCACAGCTTTTTATTATCGCGATGTCCCGCCTCCTCGTTGTAACTATCATATAGAAGATGCAAAACACGAGCACAACCACGCTGAAACTGACCACGCCGAATATCACCAGAAGCAGCCCCATTTGCTTCCGCACTTCCTTCATATATCGGCCCTGCATCTCGACGGCGGTCTGCACGTCGGCGTAGTTCTTCATATATGGGTCACCGTCAAGATAGTCATCCACGAATCCATACCAGACGCCGAGGATCTGGGCCTTCGCCGACTCGATACTGACATTCCGTGCCAGCTTGATCTGGATCAGCTCGGCCAGTGGTTCGGCCCGGCCTGGATAAAGCGCCCGCTGGAGGCAGTCTATAGGCAGAAAGACGTATCTCTTGTCCAGGTCGTAGAAGCCGGTATGCACGATGTCCGTAACGATAAACTTTACAACCTGCCTCTTCAATCTCGAGCCAGCACCGGAGCCCCCGGACTCGTGCGACTCGAGCACCGAACCAGTGGTCAGAACAACCTGCCGCCCTAACATCTCCCGCGCAGCGACCAAGTCGTACTCGTCGGTTTCCTCATCCGGCTCCTTTATGGCGGCGATGCCGACAAACCCACCTACAGAATCCGCCTTGCCCTCCACGGCAAAACTCGGCGGGCCGGGCAAGTGCCCCTGCTCTATCAGCGACCCCTTAAGCGCCGTAACCTTCACATTGCCCGCTGGCTCGATCCCCTGCGCGAGAACCGCGCGGACGTTCCCTTTCCCCAGAAACAGTATGCCCTGCGCCGAAAGCGTGGCAGTGGCCGCCTCCACCGCGCCGAGCTTCTCAAGACGCTCTATGAGAACCGGATATCTTGAAACTCTTGCCGGCGGTTCGAGAACCATGTCACCCAGAAACTCAACCGCGATCCTCTGGTAGGCCTCGATGAACCCCGTAAACAGGCTCGTAACCACCACGAGCAGAGAGACCGAAAGGGCCACCGCAGCAATGCTCAGCAAGACAATCCGCCTCTTGCGCAGGTACCTCAGCCACAGAAACAACTTCAACATATCCAACCAGACACTTCGCGGTGCTCCGGATCAATCGGCCGCGCCCCCGCCCTTCGGCTTGAGCAGCGGAAAAAGGACCACGTCACGAATCGACCGCGAACCCGTCAAAACCATCACCAGACGGTCGATCCCAATCCCGAGGCCGCCCGCCGGCGGCATACCGTATTTCAGCGCGGTTATGAAGTCCCTGTCCATCTTCGCCATAGACTCCTGCTGTCCACGCAGCTGAATCTTGAAGTTCTCTTCCTGCACCGCAGGGTCGTTGAGCTCCGTGTACGCGTTCGCCAATTCCATCCGGGCTATGTACAACTCGAATCGCTCGGCGTACTCGGGGGCATCCCTCTTCCGCCTCGTCAGAGGGCACAGCTCCGCGGGATAATCTATCACAAAGGTCGGACAGACCAGATTCTCTTCAACGGTCGCCTCGAACACCTCGTTGACGACCACAACGTCGTCCATTTCAGCTTCTTCGAGCCCGAGCTGCCTGGCCTTTGCGCGAACGCCTTCGATATCGTCGATGTCGCAGCCAGCGTACTGACCGAGCAGCTCGGCATAACTTGCGCGGCGCCACGGCCGCGAGTAGTCAATGGTAAGGTCCCCGAACTGGACACGCCCCCCCGGGCAGAATTTCTCGACGCACAGCCCGATCATCTGCTCCGCCAGCTCCATCATTACGTTATAATCAGCGTAGGCCTGGTAAAGTTCCAGCATCGTAAATTCGGGGTTGTGCTGACGGCTGAGCCCCTCGTTGCGAAAATTCCTGTTTACCTCGAAGACCCGCTCCATCCCCCCAACAAGCAGACGCTTCAAGAACAGCTCTGGAGAGATCCGCAAGAACAAATCCATATCAAGGCTATTGTGATGCGTAATGAAGGGCTTGGCCGCCGCACCGCCCGCAATGCTCTGCATCATCGGCGTCTCAACTTCCAGGAAACCCCGGCAGCTAAGGTAGTTTCGAATCTCAGCTATGATCGCGCTTCGCCGCTTGAATCGGTCCATCACCTCGGGGTTCGACCAGAGATCCACGTATCGCTGCCTGTATCGCTGGTCTATGTCCGCAAGGCCGTGGAATTTCTCAGGCGGCGGACACAGACACTTGCTCAGTATCGTTAGCCCCTCCCCGCCAACCCAGATGGTGATCTCGCCGGTCTTCGTCCTACCCAAAACTCCCGAGGCACCTATTATGTCGCCCACCTCCAGAAGCTTCGCCAGACGCCATTTCTCGCCGAGCATCTTCTTGCTCAGGCCCACCTGGATAGTGCCGCTGCTGTCGCGCAGCGTAATAAAGATTAGCTTCCCAATGTCTCTTAGTAGCACGATCCTTCCGGCACAGGTGGCTTCTTGGTCTCGGCCTGCGTCGTCGAACCTGGTCTTGACAACGGCGGCTGGCTCTACTCCGTCGTACCTGCCCCCGTAAGGGTCCACCCCGAGTTCCCTTATTGCCGATAGCTTCTCAAGCCTCTGTCTTTCTAACTTGCTTGCGCCAGAAGAGCTGCCTGTCGTTTCAGCCATGCTCAGATTCGCTCCTTTGCACGGATAATCTCGTCGCCGGAGTTCCCCCGGCTCCCCAACCACCGATATTGTCTGCCCGCCGGTTCAATCCAGAACTTCAATTCCGCCCGGACGCTACACCCTGGTCCCGCACGAGCCACGCCCTTGCAACAAGCAAGCCCACCGCCAACTGCGGATCAGCCGCGAGCGTCTCCTCGATAGTGTGCTTTTTTAGCTCGGGGCTTACACCGTCCCGTCCCGCCTGGACCAGCACGTCGTTATCCCTCTGAACGTCGATCATCTGCTTGAGCTCGTCGCTCCTCAGCTTGATCTGGACGTTCGGCCCAACACCCCAATCCGTCCTGCCAAGCTTCTTCATAGCTTCCTGGCTCTCCACGCGCTGCCCGGAGGGAAGATGGTAGTACGCCATAGTGTACTTGAGCTGTGCACCGCCGCCCGGGTAGTGTGTTATGCCCTGGACGCTGCCTTTGCCGTGAGTTCTGTCTCCAACCAGGATCGCCCGCTTGTGCAGCTTGTCCGCCAACGCGCCTGCCACGATTTCAGAGGCACTGGCCGACCCGGAGTTTACAAGTATCACCAGCGGGTAGTTCGGGTGGGTGTTGCTCTTGTGGGCCGTCGAATACGTCGGCCACTTTCCAAATCCCGATCCGGGCTGTGTCTTGACAATCAGCCCTCCGTCGAGGAACTTGTCGGCCACGGCAACCGCACTGTCCAGAAGCCCCCCCGTATTAAATCGAAGGTCCAGAATCAACGCCCTCAACCCCTGGGCCTCCAGCTCAAGCAGAACCTTTTCAAGGCCGTCGGGGGTCTCCCCAGAGAAGCTCGTCAGCCGTACATACCCGATCTTCTTTGCTTCGTCGACCATATAAAGCCACTTGCCGGACTCGTCTCTCTGCCAGCCCCGGACGGTCGGCACAACGATCTTATCCCGCGTGATGGTAATCTCCCTCGTCTCGTCCTCTCCGGGCCGCCGTACCGTGAGCGTAACATCGGTACCTTTCGGGCCGGTAATCTTGTGCACCGCGCATATCAGGCTCATATCCTTTGTTTCGACACCGTCAACCTTCTCTATGATGTCGCCGGCGTCCAGCCCCGAGTTATAGGCCGGCGTATCTGGCAGAAGGCTCGCCACCGTAAGTAGGCCGCCTCGCTTGGAAATTTCGATCCCGATGCCCGTGAACTCGTTGGTCATAAGCTTCTCAAAGTCCTGGACCTGCTTCGGCCAGACCATAACCGTATACGGATCCAGTGCAGAAAGCGACGCCTCGGCGAACTGGGCAATGACAATCGGCTCCGGCAGCTCCGCACTTGCGGCATTGGCCGCCAAAACCCGCTCGAATACCTCGAGGAACTTGCTCCTGTCAATGCCGGCAACCGTCTCGTCCATTTCGTCCTCGATGCCCGCCAGGGTCGCCGAGAACGCCGACAGCTTTTGCTTCGAAGGTGGCCTGAACGAGTTATTGGCATCCGCGGGATTGCCAGGGCCCGCCGAGGCTACCTGCACTCCCGATGGCCTCCCAAGAACGTCCGCCAGAAGCCTGCACCGACGGATCCCCTTCTTGGCCATTTCGCGGTAGTCGATAATGTTCACGTAGTTGACGCTCAACGCATAAATCGCACGCACAAACATCTCCTTCTCGATGCCCTCGTACCGCTCCTCGCTGGTTTCACACGGACTGTCCTCGAAGGAAGCGGCGATCTGCGCCTTATCAAGAAGCTGCTCGGCATAATCGGAGTAGGCCTCGTTGTTGGGGTCGATCATCGAGAGCCAGTAGTAGCAATTGACGTAGGCTTCGAGCCATTTGCCCTCGCTTTCCAGCTGCGCAGCTAAGTCCACCGCTCTCTGGATGGTTTGCTTGACGAAAGGATCGGCCAGCAGTGCCTTCCTCTGCGTTTCGTCGGCGTATTCGCGGGCGCTTGCAACCACGGCAAGCACGAGGGAAACGTTGTTGGGGTCGTTCGGGTCGACGTTATTCGCATCGGCAGGCTGGTTCGC
>CAZWAP010000023.1:16922-37293 GCA_964632005.1 uncultured Pirellulales bacterium
AAACGTTGTTGGGGTCGTTCGGGTCGACGTTATTCGCATCGGCAGGCTGGTTCGCGTCGGCAGGCTGGTTCGCGTCGGCAGGGTAAATGCCCTTCTTGAGCTTTTCAAGTTCGTCCAATTGCTCCCTGTAAACGGCCTGTCGGGCGGCCTGCCGTTGCCGCTCAATTTCTTCGTATTCGCCGACTATCGCGAGCAGCTCCGCGATGCGACCGTCGGCCTGGTCGGCTTTTCCCAGCAGCTCTTTGGCCTGGTCGAACCGGCCTTGAAAGATGAGTTCGCAGGCCGCTTGAACAATTTCGGACGCCTGCCCGGCTCCGGGGGCAGGAGGGATCCGGGACGGGTTCTCCACGGCCGGCCTCGAGGCAAAGCCGCACGCCTGTGAAGCCAAAACCAGACTCAGCACCCAGATAACTGAGCCCCTACAGGCCCACGAGAGCCCGCCTCTTAACTTGTACGACAACAAAGACATAAAACTTCCCAATCAATAGAAACCCCGGCACGACCAATGCCCCCGATCGCACCGTCAGGACAAGCGTCTCGCTCTTAATAAACGGCCGGCCGGGCAAAATCCGCCGCTGCCTCCAGCTCCTCAGAGACACTCAGCAGCCTTGCCCGCCAGAGTACCGATAAAGGCCGCCTGGACTGCGCCGAGCCTCCAGCCCCTCAGAGACACTCAGCAGCCTTGCCCGCACACCCCAGCACGTGCAGCTTGTGCTTTACCATCGCCTTGATGGCCTCCCTGCCGGGCCCCAAGTACTTGCGAGGGTCGAACTCGCCCGGCTTCTCCGCAAAGACCTCTCTGATCTTGGCAGTAAGGGCCAGACGAAGGTCCGTATCTATGTTCACCTTGCAAATGGCCATCTTGGCAGCCTTGCTGACGGCGTCCTCCGGCACGCCTATCGCGTTGGGCATGTCACCGCCGTACTTGTTGATCAGATCGACGAATTCTCGCAGAACACTGCTCGAGCCGTGCATCACAAGCGGAAAGCCCGGGAGTTTCTCGCCGATCTGCTCTATCACATCAAAAGCGAGCTTCGGCTCGCTCTTGAACTTATAGGCCCCATGACTGGTTCCGCAGGCCACCGCCAGAGAATCGCAGCCGGTCTTTTCCACGAATTCAACGGCCTGATCGGGGTCCGCCAGGTGCTTGCTCACCTCGTCCACGCCCACAACATCCTCCTCGATCCCCCCGAGCTGTCCGAGTTCAGCCTCAACGACGACGCCTCGCGGATGCGCGTATTCAACCACCTTCTTGGTCAGGGCGATGTTCTCCTCAAACCCCAGGTGCGACCCGTCTATCATCACCGAAGTGAAACCGTCATCAACGAATTGCTTGCACGTCTCGAAGGTATCCCCGTGGTCGAGGTTGATGGCGATGGGAATGTCGGGGTTTTCTTCCACGACCACGTTGATTATCGCCTTTAGGTAGCTGATCCTTGCATACTTGCGGGCGCCCCTGGAGACCTGCAGAATCAGCGGCGCCTTTTCCTCGGCCACGGCGTCGGCGATGCCCTGGGTGATCTCCATGTTGTTTACGTTGAAGGCCCCTATCGCGTAGCCGTTCTTGTAAGCCATCTCAAACATCTTTTTCGTATTGACCAATGCCATAAAAACTCTCCTGTAACTTTCTACAACCGTTCCAACTTGTCCGAGGCGATAAGGCCTCGGGCACCGCGCCCGAGCCAGCCTTCAACTCCTGCTATCCGATCGCACCCGCTAATATCCCTCCGCTGGCTCACCCATCCTCATGTATCGCCTGGGGCCCACTCCGAGCTCCGGAACGCCCTGCGGCCATATACTAAATACGATCCCTTGTTCATCGAGCGATTCGTCGGCCCTGTAGCTAAGGCCCCAGTACATCCTGTGGTAGCGTCTTATCAGTGTAAGCTCGCTGCAGACGGTTGCGCCGTAATCGAAGTCGACCTCCTGCGAAAAGACGACCGAGTACCGCGGGTCGAGGATGTAGGTCACCGCAAAAACGAAGGCGTTGGAGCCTTTCTGCATAGCCAGGCTGGTGCTCGGGTCCAAGATGGTGATGCGCCTTAGATACCGGCTGCCGATGTAGTAGTTCAGGTTGGGCCATCGCATATGCGAAAAGCCAAAGTTGAGCTGCTGGACTACGCCGCTCTGCATATCGAAATTCATATCGGACAGCAGCGTCGTCGTATCGCTCAATCGCCAGCTGTACTCCGCCCCGACGTAGTTGCGTCTGACACCGGACATAATGCTGCTGCGCCGGTCCAGCTGGGGCACCACTGAGCTGTAAGTATTGACCACAGGAATAAAAGGTTTGTTCCAGATGAACCGGTCCGCCCCAGCGGACGCCCCCCCTGAATCGTTCACCCAGGTAACGTCCGTATTCAGCCGCATCCAGTCAACCGTCCTTTTCTTGCCCGCAGGGCCTCGCTTGGTCTGCAGCCGCTGCGACAGCCCAAGATTGATTACGTCCCGCTGCGCGATAACGGATTTATCCTGGGCATAGCTGACGGCCGTCAGGTAGGGCCTGACGACGTGCCGCAGTCTATCCACGTCCCACAGCCTTGACCTCGCCTCGGGAAAAACCCGCCAGAGGGGCCGGCCAGAAACGCGCACACCGACCTCCCCGTAGTAAACGTCGTCCTCCCGCGCGCCGGTCCCGCCGTCAATCTCCCGGTAGAACCCCATTCTATCCTCGTAGGCGGCGGTCCCCGCGATAAACGGCACGACCTTCATCTTGCCTACAGACAGCGGCATATCCACCTCGTTCCGGGTGGTCGCAAAGGTAAAAAACTGCTGCGGCCCGGGCGTCTTGTTCGAAGAGGCATAGCGCTGCCGGAATCGGCTCACCTGCGTGTCGCTGTAGAACGTCAGCCTATCGTCCCAGAACGACTGGCCCGTCCAGTGAAATTCGGCCGTCGGAAGCTCCTCCAGCTTGTTCACGAAGTCGTTTATGCGTATCTTGCCAAGAAACGACAACCCCCAGTTGTCCTCGATACGCTTGAGATGAACAAGCGTTTCCTGTTCCTTGCCGACGTAAAACTCGTTGCGATAGAAACTCTCTATGAAGTTCAGGTCGCTCGAATAGCTTATTTCACCGGTAAGCTGCCAGTTATAGGCCAAAAACTGCCTATGCTGCCATCGGAACCGGCCCCTCAGGTCCCTGGAAGGCTCGAGGTTTTTTCGCGTGGCGTGCCGGCCGAGCCTGTCCTTGCCGTGGTCGTTGATGATGTATCCCAGAATCTTGCCGAAGTAGTTTTCGCGGGCGTACTCTATGTCAATCCCCACGCCTGTACCCCGCTTGGAGTAATAATCAAGCGCGAACGTGCTGTCGGTGCCCTCCGGTTCTCTCAGGCCCAGCAGCCTCGCCATGTACCACCGGGTCTCCAGCAGCCAGCCCCAGCGGCTGCTATGGCCCGCGTGGGCACTCTTCAGCGCGGTGTCCGGCCTTTCCAGGTTGGTCCGCAAATAAGGCCAGCGGAAAATCGTCAGCCCGTACACGTTGAAACGCACATCGTGAAGCCCAGCCTCGTAGCTCGTCTTGGTGGTCCGCCCCTCCTGCTGGTCCGCAGCAGTGGTATCCGTCAGCTCGAGCCTCGAGGCGTCCAGCGAGATCTGCGGCTCGTGGAACTCGCTCGTGGTCAGCGTAACATCCCGGGCCGTGAACTCGTTTGCGCTCAGCTGCCGTAGCTCTGCGGCGCGGACGTACACCGGGATCCCGTCTTTGACGCTGAAGTTGCGCATCTCCCCGTTTCTTACAATGGCCTTCGTCCTGAGAAAGTCATAGTAGATCTCGTCCGCCCGGATCGTCCGCTGTCCATTGGTCATCAGCACGTCGCCGGCCAGGTAAATGCCCTCGACCGCACCCCTCGCCAGCAGCTCTTCCGGCTGGTTCTGGTCGGACGGCGGATTTCCTGCGCCGAAGAATATCACCGCGCAGTCGGCCTGGAGCTCGAGCAAACCGCCCTTTTCGTCCTGTTTCTGGGAAATGTAGAACCGCCCTATGACCGTGGCCACATCCGTCCCGTCAGGCCCCTTCGCAGATTCGAGCCTCGGCTTGACCCGACCTGCAGGGGACAGATTGATCGGATAACGGAACCTCGGCTCCGGGGGCGTCACTACGGTTGGCTCCACGGCAGGCTTTTCCGGCTCAGGCTCTTCGGGCCGGGGCCTCGGTTCCAACCCCGCAGCCCGTACAATACTATCGCCAATCCCGACCTTTCGCAACGCAACCACCCCCCGCTTATAAAGCTCCGTCTCGGTGGGGTCCTCAACCTTTCTTTCCTCAGCCGTAACAAAGACGTCACCGCTGACGCCAAACCACACCACCATCCCACCAGCCTCGATAGCTTTTTCGTGGAGGTCGGTGGTCCTGGCGCCGATCCCCTTGCTCACCGACACGCCGCCCTCCAGATAAACGATCCCCTTGTAGCCCGGCCGCCCTTTGCCACCCGCAAACTCCGACGCAAGACTCTGGAGCCATACAACCGCGTCCACGCTGGAGAACTCGTTGGCACCTATCGACATCGTAAATCCATCACGCACGACCAGCACGTGCTCGCCCGCCGGCAGTCTGTGGCTAACAAGCCTGGCACCCTTGATATGCAGGTCCTGCCCAACAAAAACACGCGCCTGCTCAGGCTCCAGACCGACCGCCGCCGGCACGCCCAGAGCGTACAACAAGATGAGCGTCGCTATCACTCTGTTTTGCATAACGGTTCTCGCACTTGGTACGCCGCCAGCGGGCCTGCAAGCGCCTTGCGCCCCGCCCTTGCTCACCTTCGGCACCAATACTCCCCGCAGATTATAGCCGCTTAGCACCGCAAGGCCAGCAAAAACCAACCCTATAATCGGGCCCGCTGACTAACTTCTTATCTCCCCCGGCAACAGACAAAAACACCTCCTCCGAACCATTCGGGTCCACAGCCCCCCGCGCCGGTGTTTGTGTAGCAAGCCGGCCGATTGGGCACCGCCGACCGAAGTACCGCCCGCTATTCCGGCACGCCTTCCTTTGCCAGCACCGCAAGCCTGACCGCCTGGACCTTCCGATACACCTCCCCCGGGCTTCGTATACGCCCATCAACCGTCAGCAGGTCCTCCTCGATCCGGATTCCAAAGTGCCGTTCGTTCGCCTGCAAATACGGGAGGATCAACTGCCAGTCTCTCTCCTCGAAGTCCACGAACTTTCCGCCGTTGAGCTGCTCGCTGACGAGCTTCTTATGCGGGTCTCGCACGAAAATCGCGCCGCCCGAGGCAAGAGAGAAAAGATTAGAGCCGGGGTACGGGCTTTCCTGCGGGACGACCCGCCCGCGATGGTCGAATTCGATGCCGTTGAGGATTACGAAGCCGCCGCCGTTATGCGGGTCGCCGGCCATAAAAGATTCAGCCAGAAAGTCCAGACACGTGCCGTTTATCACGACCCGCGGTCTTCCTGCGGCGTTGATCAGCGGCCTGCCGGCCGCGTTGCCCAAAACGTACATCTCCCCACCCTTGGCTCCGTACATAAAGCACTGCCCTACGTCCCCGTGCACCACGAGCACACCGCGCTTCGAGATCTGTGCAACCTGGTCCTGGGCGTTATCGTGCACCTCGATTTCCATGCCGTCGATTCCAGAACCGAGGTAGTCACCGGAGCTGCCGAAGACGTCAATCCGGACGCCATCTGTCGCCGGCCCGAAGCCGCAGCCCGTGAAACGCTGACCTTTCATTCGATAGACGATAAACCTGCGCCACCCAAGCTGGTAAGCCCTTACCTGCAGGTTGGCGTCGCAATGCTCGCCTTCCGCTGGAAAGCCCTCCGCGTTGATAACAAGCGTTTGCTCCCCCTTCTCCGGCGGCCTCAACTGCCTGCGACTATCCCAGTCGATACGCCGAACGCCGCCGCCCGCATCCCGGTCCAGCACGGGAACGGCATCCAGAATCGAATTGATCGACCCACGCACGATTTCAAGCACGACGCTGCGTTTCATCCTCCCGCAGTTGTAACGCCGGTCGTTCAACCGCGCCAGCAGGCCCAAGGCCCAGTAGAAATGCCTCCCGCCTTTGCCGGCCAGCTCTTCGATGCGCCCGGTCAGGCTCCCAAGCTCCGCGAAACCCCACGATGCTATTTCATCGCGGATCACCCGAAAACTCCCCTCCTCATCGCCACCGCGCAGCGCCTTTTCAACCTCCGCCCCAAGATCGCACTTGGCCTCGCCCGGAGGCTTGATTGCCCAATCGCCCGGCGGACATTCTATCACCCTGCCGAACTTGTCCGTACAACAAACCTCGCCTCCGCTCTCGTTGCACGTAATCGTGAATGCAAAAGCACCACCGTCCGTGTGGCTGCCGCCCCGGGCGTTCCAGTACCGGTCCGCGATGGGCCTGAACCGAGCGTCCTCCCGCGAGAGCCACTCCAGCGTTGCGTCGATAGCCTGCTTCTCCGAGGCAACCAACCCGATGGAAACGTCACCCTGCTGGAAGGCGAAAACCTGAGGCCGAAGCATCGAGGTATCCGTAATGCCCAGCAGCTGGAATCGCCCCTTGTCCGGATCGCTTCGAGCGATGATAAAGAACCACGGACCGTCGGGTGAGCCGTGCATATGCAGTGCCTGGATGGCCCTGTAGACCTTCTTCTTGGCCGCCGGTAAACGCTCGAAGTCCAGCTCGGTCGTAGGTGCGATCGCCTCGATAACGTACTCCAGCGGGTAACCATACACACGCTTCCACAAATCGAATAAAAGTACGGAAACCTCCGTATCCGTCAAGAACTGAGGCTGGATATTGTGCTGCCGCAGATACTCGCTGATGCTCAGGTAGTTCGCAAAGTCCCCGTTGTGCACAAGGGCCTCGTTCATTCCGATGAAAGGGTGCGAACCAGCCGGGTGCCAGACACGCCCTTTTGTAGGATACCGCTGGTGAGCGATCCACACCTGAGCCTCCAGGTCCTCCAGACCGTAGTACTTGACCACCTGTTCGGCGTAGCCCACTATCTTGAAGATCATCAAGTTCCGGGCGTGCGACAGCACAAACGCCCGCTTCCGACCCAAAGACGCATAAAAGCGCCGGTTGAGCCTGAAGCTGTTCTGATACACGAATTCATCCTCGACGGCCCGGAGCGGCGCCCCAGCCAGGTCGTTCTTCTCGCAAAACGCTTTCAGCCTCTCGTTTCTTACCCGAACAAAGTAGCGCACGATATCGGGCGGACGCACCTCCAGCCCCACGTCGCGGTAGTCGGCCACCGGATCCAGCCTTGTCATATGGTGTATCTCGAAGCACGGCCTGATAAACTCCTGCTCCAGCTCTCCTTGCGATGCACCGTCGAGCAGGGCTATCTGCAGTATGTAGTCGTCCCGTAAAATCGCCCGGTCGACACCTAACTGCTCCGCCCTCAGGCACGCCGCCGCAATCCCGCCGCCCTTGCCGTTACCGCGGTTGTGCATCTGCATCGAAGGTGCGAATATACCTCTGCCGGTGACCGGAACGCTGGCCGCAAAACCCACCACGCCGCATCCGCCTTCCTCGGCCGACCTGGCGCCCGGCCGGGCAAAACCGCCGACAAGCTCCCTCCTCGAATCCAGGATCTTCCTCGCAAAACTGTTCATACCCCTAACCTACCCCACGCTTTCGACCTCCTGCTGGTCAAGAACACCGGCGTTGTCATAATCCAGATGCCTGAGCACGTCCGTCCGCCCGACCAGCTGGCCAACGCTTCTTAGCCCGAGCCGCCAGAGGATCCCTTGAAGCTGTACCGACCAGCTGTGGAAGAGATTTACGAGCCTCTGGGTCGCCCAGTCCAGACCGAAGGCAGCCGAAAGTTCCGCATCCGTCGTTGCAATGCCGCGTGGACAGCCCCGGCCGCTCTCACAAACGCCACACCTGATGCACTCAAGAGCGACCAGCTCGGCAGTACCGATTACAACCGCATCGGCACCCAACGCTATTGCCTTCGCAACGTCCCACGCCGTCCGAAGCCCCCCGGAGGCAACCAGGGTTACCTTCTCACGTACCCCCTCCGCCTGCAGAAAGCGGTGCACCTTGGGGATCGCATATTCGATCGGCATGGCGATGTTCTTCTTCGCAATCTCCGGCGCCGCTCCGGTCCCCCCGTAGCTGCCGTCCAGGTGGATAATGTGCGCACCGGCGTAATAGCTGCCCACCGCAACCATATCCACGTCGGTCGGCGTCGAGACCTTCACTGAGACAAGCGCCCGCGGATTGATCTGCTTGATCCAGTCAACGTGCTTCTTGTGGTCCTCCACCGAGTAAACCGAATGGAACGGAAAAGGCGAGAACAACGCGCTGCCAACAACCGATTCTCTCATCCTCGCGACAGCCTCGGTAACCTTGTCCCCGAGCAGATGACCGCCCAGCCCAGGCTTGGCACCCTGGGCGTACTTGAACTCGACGATCCTGACTCGCTGGATGGTCTCTTCACGAACACCAAACAAGCCCGTGGCTACCTGCGTGATCACATGGTCGTCGTACTCCTTCAGCTCATCAGGGTAGCCTCCTTCGCCGGTGCACGTAAACGACTCGAAAGCGCCGTACGCCCTGGCCCTGGCCAGCATCGTCGTCAGGCTGATCGAGCCGAAACTCATACCCCCTCCATAGATCGGCAAGCCTATAGTAACCTCCTCCCGCCCGTCCTTGCGCCGGTTCAAGGGTACGCTAAGCTCCACGTCCTCCGGCTTGAACCGCCGCCCATCGGGCGGCTCCTGCGGAAAGGCGATGCTGATTCGGTCGAACCCCCCGCCGGACGCGCCCGTGCGATACTCGAAGTCCCCTTCCGGCGGTAGGCCCGTCTCGGCCTGAACCCACGTGCTCACCAACAGATCGGCAGGCCAGCGCGAATCTCCAAAAGTCTCCCACAACGGATCAACGCCCACTCTCAACGCCCCACTCGGACAATTATCCACGCACAATCTCCCCTCAGCCCTGCACCCCTCCGGCCCGCGACAGAGATTCGACCTCGGCCCAAGCATCCTCTTGCCCGCCCTGCGGTGCACGCCGTAAATACAAACCTCCGCACACCGGCCGCACCCTATGCACTCCGCAGTCCGCACCACCCTGAACTTCCCCAGCTGGTTGCGAAAGCGAGAAGGACAAAGCGAAACCGGCATTTTTGCCCGGCTGAATCCCGATTTACTCAACGGCACCGAGGAACCGCAATCGGCGCCACCGTCCGTCCCGCCCGGGAACTCATCCAGCGACCGCACCCGTTTGCCGAATATGGGGCCAAAACTGTCACGCTCCAGGTCCTCGAGGAACAGCGTTCGCCCCAGCTCGCCCCGGAGCCGCCTGACCTCGCGAAGACCCATCGCCCCCATCACCTCGATCATCTGCGAATGCCACGAGCCAAACAGGTTGATAATTCGCTGGGCACCCCAGTCAACCGGAATTTCGTCCAGCCCCGCCGGGCACCGCGTCCTGCCCTCACAGTCCCTGCAGAGCCGGCACCCCCACGCAACAAGCAACGCCGTGTCCACCCCGACCCCGTCGGCGCCGCAAGCAATTATCTTCGCAGCGTGCTCGGCCATCGCAATCCCGCCCGAAATCAGAACCGTCAGCTGCTCCCTGATCGACTTGCCCGACAGTTCATAGTGCACCTCCCTGACAAGAGTCGTTACGAAGCGGTCGTTACGCTCCCCCAGGCCCCGGCCGTCACGGGCCGCCTGCAGGTGCACAACGCCGCAACCCGGAAGCTCGGCCAGCTCCACCGCACGCTCAGCAGCACATTCGTCCAGCGGCACCCGGACCGATATTACCAGGTTCGGGTACCTGCTTCTGAGCTTATCGATCACGGCAGCGATGTCGTGACGATACCGCAGCTCGACCACGGCAACCCCCCGCAGACCACCCGGATCGTCTCTGCCCGGCTCGAACCTGACAATCAAGTGCTCCCGGCGACTCGATAATGCACCCACCGCGTCGGCGTAATCGACGACCGCCAAACTCTGAAGCGAGCACGCCGCCTCCGCCGCGGCACTTCTGCCCGATTCGCCCAGGAACCTGCACCCCGGAACCTCCAGCACCAGAGGGATCGGAATCTCGACAAAAGGCTCCAGCTGCGTGAGCATATTCCCCTCGTCGTCGAAGTCGAGCCTGGAAGCCCTGCGGCCGAGCTCGATTACGGTGCTTATGTACTCGCGCCCGTGGATGCCGTCGCGAGTGGGGCGGACGATCTCTGACATATCCGTCCACATCTGGTCAAAGCCCGCCCCGGCAAAAGGCCCCCCGTAGCCGGCGCCGGAGACCGGAATACTGCCGCTGCTCGCCTGTTTCCAGATGCTCGCTATCAGCTCGGGCCTCCAGTACTCGTCACCCATCTGGCTGTACTCGGGATTGCGCGCACGCAAGAGGATGTTCTTCTTGCATTCCTGGACACAACGCATACAGTTTATGCACGCAACCTCGGCGGTATCCACCACCTGCTCCGGGTCGAACCTGCGCTGGCGATACACGTCATAGACACACGCGCTGCGCTTGACGCACTCCACGCACCCAAGACACCCATCCGCTTCGATTATGCTTAATCTCGGGACGGGAAAAAACCTCGGTGCAGCCGGTTTTGTTTTAACGTGGTATCTTGCTGGCATCCGTTATTCTTGCTCTTGCCCCGCAAACCTTCCAATCTCCTGCTTATCTGCCCGGCAGTCAGGGCCAACTTGCCCGCGACGATGACCTATCACACGTTCCTCCCCCGCTGATCCGTCACTGCCTGAGCTCCTCCCTGACAACCCTTTTTGGTCCGCCGTGCCGCGAACGCGACCAGTCCTTTGCTTGCCGAATCTTCGCAAGAGATTCGAGCTCGCCCCTTGCCTTGGCCCTTTCGATGATCAATGTCCAAACGCAATCAACCTGGTCGTCAACTTCACATTTGCCGTTCGCGCGCGTGCCCCCGCACGGCCCGTTCATAAGGCTCTTCGCGCATCGTGCAATAGGGCACAGCCCAAAGGTCTCCCCCAGAACGCAGTCACCGCAGGCCGCACAACGCGCCGACCATATGCCAGCCTCTTCGCGGATTGTCAGGGCCGACGTATTTACGCCCGGATACACCGGCATACTCTCGAAACGCTCGGCAAGCGCCTGGACTCCTATCCCGCAGGCGATGCTGAGTATCGCCTCAACCTTCTCGGCCGCCTCCGCCAATTCCTCGACAAACTCCCACTCGCACTGCTTTTCCACCGTGGCCGTGATTATCTCGATCTCGTGGCCCCTCTCCCGCAGCCCCATCCGAAGCAGCGGCGCAAGCGTCTCCACCTCTTTTTCTCCCCCACTCGCGCACTCAGCCACACAGGTCGCGCAGCCGGCCAGCAGCACCCGCTTATGCTTGCTGAGCTGCTCCATAAGCTCCTCCAGCGGTTTCCACTCCGCAAAAATCACTTCCGCTCTCCTTTCTTCATCGGGTTCGCCCCTAACTTCTTGACAGCCTCCGCACGAGCACCAGCCAAACCAACCAGTTCTTTGGCAGACAACCCGGCCTTCTGGCTTATTCCAACACGTTCGGCCCCAATCCCGACCTGCGCCAGCAGGCCGCGCACGTAAGCGACTCGCTTGCGGCTCCGCAGGCTCCCGATAAGGAATCGACAGCCCTCCTCGGGACAAGCCACGAGCTGAACGCCGTCGGCGCCACCCTCGAGAAGCCGCAGAATATACCCAATCTCAACCTTGCTGCTGCACGGCACCATAACCGCCCGCACGCGGAACCCCGAGACCCCCTCCGCTTCAACAGCCACCGAGGCCTCATCACCGACGGCTTGCCGGCAATAGAGAACAACTATCTCAGGCTCGAAATTCATCCTTCCCTGTCCACTCGTCACTCGCTTCCTCGGTTACGCTCACCCGCCGTTCTTCCAGCAGCCATCCCCGGAGCCCACGTTCCCGCCTCACATCTAACCCCCGCAATGCTCCTTGGGCAGGCACAGTCTCATCGGCACGGCCCTCTATGCTACACCAGATGACCGCTCGGCTGACACTCAAGTATAACACACTCGGCCGAACAAAGCGATAACGAGATTCGTTAATAAATGCTATCAGTAAACCTTATAGAACGCTTCTGCTCCTGCTGATTCGCAGGACCCTTGAACCTGTCCTGCACCTCAATACCTGCGTTCCAGGCTTGGCTGAATCCGGACAACTCCGCCGCTCGACCATTGTCGTTCGTTCAGAGCTGCCAATATCGACCGCCATCATCGGATCTGTAAACGCCCAATGGTATGGCTCTTCAACGCTTGCAGAACCCGCAGTTGTGCACATCCCGGCCGCTCTCAGCCAGGCGTATTCCGTGGCCGATGGAGAAATTCTGGCCCGTTCGCACCTCGACCACACGTCGGATCGCCCAGCCTTGTTTGCACCTGCCTGCCTTGCAGGCCCCCCTTCACAGCATATACAGACACATCCCGCGGGCAAACCGGCGGAGTATTTACAAAGCACCTCGCTCGACCCGTCCGCTCAGAGGCCCTGCATCCTGAGCCCTCTGAAGCGTTTTCCCCCTTGCAGCCGATGCACTCGGCCATCCCCTACCAGGTCTCGCCGAGCTTGAGCAGCTCCTTCTTGGCCTGCGGGTGGCCCAGCCTCGCCGCCTTCTGAAACCAGGAAACCGCCTTCTTCGCGTCTCTTCTCACCCCCTCTCCCCTGCGGTACATAAGTGCCAGATTGTACATTGCCTGCGGATCGCCCGCCTCGGCCGCCTTTGTGTACCATTCGGCCGCCTTGCCGAGGTCCCGCTCAAGAGTCCAGCCGTTCTGGTACATAAGGGCAAGGTTGAACATCGCCATATTCTCCCCTTTTTCCGCGGCCTCCCGCAGCCACCGGATCGCCGCCTGCGGGTCTTTGGCGATCCCGTCGCCATGGTAGTACGCCATAGCAAGATTCGACATCGCCCGTGTATTGCCCGCCTGGGCCGCCCTGCGATACCACTCCACGGCCCTGGCCGGGTCTTTCGCCGTGCCAAGACCATCATGGTACATCAATCCCAGGTTGACCATCGCGCTCGTGTCGCCCCCCTCAGCCGCCTTCAGGTACCAGTGCAGAGCCTTCCCGTAGTCCCTCTCGGCCCCGTAGCCCTTGTAGTGCATCACGCCGAGGTTGTACATCGCCTCCACGTTCCCGGCCTCCGCAGCCCTGCCGAACCAGTGCATAGCGTTGGAATAGTCGCTAACGTCAAGGTATGCCAGGGCCAGGTTGTACATAGCCAACACGTCGTTGGCATCGGCCGCCTTGCGAAACCATTCAACCGCCTTGGCATAGTCCCTCGTCGAGCCCTCACCGTTATAATACGCCACCGCAAGGTTGTACATCGCCTGCGTATTGCCAGCCTCAGCCGCCCGTTCCAGCCATTTCATCCCCAACTCCACGTCCCTCCCGGCGCCTTCGCCGCTGTAGTACATCATCCCCAGCCTGTGCATCGCCCCGGAATGGCCGGCCTCGGCCCCCTTTGTGTACCATTCGATCGCCCTGGCGTAATCCCGCGGAATATCCTCGCCAGCCTCGTACATCAATCCAAGCCTGTACATAGCCTCCGCATATCCGGCATCGCCAGCCTTGGTCAGCCAGTAGGACGTCCTCGAAAGATCCTGCGGCACACCCCGCCCCTCATAGTAGGCCAGCGCCAGTTTGTACATCGCGCCGGGGTCGTTAGCCTCGGCGGCCTGTCGATACCACGCCACCGCGGCGGACAAATCGCCGCCCGCCTCCGCCTCCGCGGCCTTACGCAGCCACTGCCGCACCTCTCGGCTGAGTCGATCGGCTTGAAGCCTCGCTTGCAGCGAGCCTATCATACCTTCAACAAGCACCCTGGCCTCAGGGTCGTCAGCCCACGATAGGGCCCTCGTGTAGGACTCAATTGCCGCCTCAAGGTCGCCCTCGGCCTGCTCTGACCGCCCGCGTAATATGTTCAGGTTGTAGCGGCAAAATGCCAGGGAACTTGCCACCTGCCGATCATCCGGCCTGAGAGCCGAGGCCTTCGTGTACAAATCGATGGCTCCCTGCCAGTCGTTGCTGTCCGCCAAGGCAGCCGCCCGCGCAACTAACTGTTCGAATTGCCGCTGCTGCTCGGCGGCAATCCGCCGTAACCTCTCCTCGGTCCTTATCGCCGCCTCGATCTCCGCCTTGAGGATTCCAGCCTCAGCGTTGTTGGGGTCGAGCGCAAGAGCTGAACCGACCGCTCTAAGGGCCGCATCGAGATCATTGGCGTCTTTTGCAGTACGAGCCTCCGCAATAAAGCCGAGCGTCTTCTTCCTGAGCACCGCCAGCTCTTTCCACCGCAGCAGCGCAGATTCAGCCTTCGCAGCATACAGGCTCCGCGGATACTCCGCCACAACCCGCTCGGCCAGTGTAATGGCCGCCTCATATTGGGACCGGCCGGCCAGCTGTTCGGCCTCGGACCACACCCCGCCCGCGGCTAAGTCGTTCTGCCACGTCGCCTTTATCCGTTCAATATCCTGCTCGACGGCAAAACGCGGAAACTCTCGTATGACAAGTTCGGCAGCACTTATCGCCTCGGCGTAATTCTGCCGGGCCGCCAGCAGCTGCGCGCGGCTCCAGGCCTGCTTTGCCGACGGCGGTGCCTTCAGCCGCTCGAGGTACCGATATCCGCCCAGCGCCCCAACAACCGCCGCCACCAAGACGACCGCCAGTGTGACCGCCAACTTGACCCTTGAGCCAGGCTTTGCACCGCCCCCCTCGCCTTCACGCCCGTCCGCAGCAATCGGCTCGACGTCCTCCTCCGGGTCAAAACCGAGTGACGACTCCGTCTTGATCTTCTCCTGGGCCCGCGCAAGCTCCTCGACATATACCTGAAGCTGCTCCTCGGATTCCGCCCTCGCCTCGCTCTCGGCCTTGAGCTTTTCTTCTATTGCCGCTCTGGCCGCAGCCTCAACCTCGGCACGCCTCCGGGCCTCGGCTAAGGCCTGCTTGTAAACCTGCTTATCCTCGTCGCCCCCGCCTTTGCCTTTAGACTCGGCGGCCTGCTCTGCCACCGCCTGAGCCTGATGCTTCAGCTTCGCTTCAAGACGCGCCCTTTCTTCGGCTTCAGCCTTCGCTTTTTTCTCTGCCTCCGCCCTCGCCGCGGCTTCAGCCTTGAGCCTGTCCCTGGCCTCGGCCAGCCCCTCCGCAGCCTCTGCCTCGAGCTTCGAGAGCCTCCGCATCTCCGCCTTCAGGTCTTCTTCAATCCTGCGCCTGGCCTCCGCCTCGGCGAAGAGCATTTGTTGAACCTGGGTCAGTTGTTCAGCATAGTGCTTCTGTTTTTCGCGGGCGTCCGCCTTGAGTTCTTCGATGGTCTCCCTGAAGTTCTTCAGCCGATCCTCCGCCTCGGCCCTTGCCCGGGCCTCGGCGCGCGCTTTGCGCTCCGCTTCGACTCGCGCCTCCATAGCCACCTTGAGCTTTTCGCTGGCCTCCGCTGCCCGCCGCAGATAATCAGCCCTTCCACCGCCTGGGACAACGGCCGGCCGGCGCGCCCCGCGGGCACAGGATAGATCCCTCAGGAACTCCTCCGCGCTGCCGTATCTGTTCCGTGCATCGAAGGACAGGGCCTTGAGCAGCACAGCATTCTGAGCGTCGCTCAGGTTATGCAGCGCCGCAGGCTCTTCCTTCAGCACCTGATACTCAACCCACCCGCGCCAGGTCGTCGGCGGACGACAGAGGCACCGGTAAATGGTCGCGGCAAACGAGTAGATGTCGCTCCGACGCTGCGATCTGCCCGTGCGAAACTGCTCGGGCGCAGCATACAGCGAGGCCCCGTCGGCCTGTTCGCACGTGATTTGCGCTAGCGCGCCCTTTAGCTGCCTTGTAATTGCAAAATTTGCCAGCTTTGGCCTGCCGTCGAAACCCACAACAACGTTTGAAGGGCAGATGTCCCGGTGAAGTATGTTGCAGGCGTGAGCATGATCGAGCGCCCCGGCCAGCGGCCCGAAAATCTCCACCACCTGCTCAAGGCTTAAAGGGCCTTTTGACCGGAGCCGCTCCTCCAGGCTGATACCCTCGACGTACTCGGTTACGAGGTACTTGACATTGCCGTCCAGCCGGCAGTCCAGAAGGCAAACTATGTTCGGATGGGATAGATTCAGAACGGGTTTCGCCACCTGCCGAAGCTCGCTTATTTGCTCAGGATTGTCCGCCATCACCGCGGGTAACGCACGCAACAGAACAGCCCTGTTCGTCTCGGCGTCCTCAGCCTGGTAAACAATCCCTATGCCGTCCGAGCCTATCTTGCGAAGGATTACGTATCGCCTCTCAAGCACTTGCCCCGTGCTTGTGCCCCCGAAAGTCGGCATCCGGCATTCTGGGTCCAGTCCGTACAGCGGAGCGTTGCACTGCCAGCACGTGCTTGCCTCGTCAACGTTTTCCACCTCGCAGGCAGGACACTCAGCCATCTGCCTTGGCTCCTAATATTCTCTTGCGATTACTTTCACTGCCCGGTTTCCCCGGTCCATCCCGGCAGCCAGCCCACGAGCAAGATACCCCAAATTATGCCCGCAACCACAGAAAACTGCAAGCCCGGAGCGAAAAAGTCTCCCTCAGCCAAGGCCTGGCAAACCCTGAGCTTGATGTGCACAGCAAAAGAAAGTACCCTCAGACCAAAACAGAACGCCAAGAGCGTACCGAAAACACTCGACAAGACGCAAAAAGTAAAAGCAATCGATCCAGCGCGAGCCTTATGATGGGTGATTATCAGCAGCGAAGGCACACGACCAGCAGCTGGCAAAAGCACAAGTGTCACTCCGGCCGGTCTCCACCGGGAAAGTCACCCGGCGCTCAGACGCCCCCAAGCCCTTCTCCGGTGCAGCCCCCACGCAAAAAACCCGGTGCCCCCTATGAAAAACCTGCGAACGATATGGGCCTTCCTGCCCGTCCTTAGCCTGCTCGCCGCCAACGCCGTCGTTCTTTTCGGCGTGGTCTTGGCCGGCTGGGATGCTTTCGCCATCGTGCTCTTCTACTGGACCGAGAACATCGCCGTCGGATTCTACAACGTCCTCAAAATGGCCCTGGTCAGAATGCCCAACCCAGCCGCACATCTGGCCAAGCTCTTTATGATACCGTTTTTCATAATCCACTTCGGCGGTTTCACCGCAATCCACGGTATCTTCGTCTTGAGTATGTTCAACAGGGCCGGCCAGCCCTTCAGCCGCGGCCCTGACTGGCCCTGCTTTCTCGCCTTCGTCCAATTGCTGTTGAACGCGATCAGCCAGGCGTACGCGGTTATGCCGCCAAATATGAAATTCGCCGCCCTGGCCCTGTTCATAAGTCACGGCATATCCTTCCTCTACAACTACCTGATAAAAGCAGAATATGCCTCCGCCAGCCTCCCCAAGCTGATGGGCAGACCCTACGCCCGCGTCGTCGTTATGCACGTCGCGATCATAGCGGGGGGATTTGTATCGCTCGCACTGGGCTCGCCGGTCGGCCTGCTGCTGATCCTCGTCCTGCTCAAGACGATCATCGACGTCAGACTCCACTTCCGGGAACACCGCAAGATGGCGGCCGCACCGGCCCTCTGAACCAGGATTGTTTTATCAAGAACCTGGCTTATGAAAAATCAAAACAGGCGTGAATCTCCCCAAGACAGAGAGGTTTGCAGTAGCTACCGGCAACCATTGCCCTGCAGCATGGCCTATCGTCCACAGAGCCGGACTGGCAAGGCGCTCAGCCCGTTCGCCCACGAGCCTATCGCACAGGAAAAATACTCACCAACCCACGCACACTATTTGGGAATCGGCCCGGCAAGCAGATCATTGTTAAGCCATTTGGCGGCCATCAGAACAAAATCGTCGAAGTTGACGATACAATTCCCATCGAGGTCGGTCGGATACACGGCCCCCAGGCCAAGACCCTCACGAGCCGCCTGGCAGCCGTTATCGTACACCTCGACCATCAAAGTATCCTCCGTAGGCTGGTAACCTTCTGCCTCAACCCTGAGCGTCAACGCAACGGCAACAACATCACCGGGCGCCTTGGTAATCGTAACTATCGGAGCCTTGACGTACCTGCTGGGACTGAATACAACCCCATCGGCAGGCTCGGCACTCCAGGTGTAGTTCAACGTGGTACGTGGACCAACGTTATAACCGGTAAGGTTCGGATCCAATTGTACCGGCTGCCCCGACCACGTAACCATATCCGGCCCGGCATACACCGGAGGAAGCGGACGCCCCCCCGGAAAATACATATCAAGAAGACCGTCTATGACGGCTCTGATCCTCGCACAGGTCGCCTCGTTATAAATCTCACCATCCGCCTTGGCAGGATCAGTCCCGCAGTACTCCCAGCCGTTCTCCTCCCAGTAGCTCGTACTGTCCCACTGCCGGGCGTGTTCAACTTCAGTCCAGTATGCGTCTATCTTGGGCTTATGACCCCACCAATTCAATGCAAATGTCTGGAAAGCCGAGTTGTCCGCCGGCACAAGCGATTTGTAATGAAGCAACCTGTCGTAGATCTTGTCCGAGGCGGGCAAACCCTTCGCCTCAATGGCGGCCGCTAAGGCCTCAGCATCCACAGGATGCGTCCCCCAGAAATGAAACAACGGCCGAAGATCAACACCCGCACACTCGCACCATCTCAAAATAAGATCGTCTATATTGGAGCCGTGTCTCGACCAGTATATCCCGTTTTCATAATCCACGTTAATCGAATACCAGAAGGCATCCAGCGCTTCCCAACCGAAAAGCTTTGCAATGTCTACAAACTTGGCATGACCTTTCAGTTGGTACGCCTTTTCCGCTTCTGCCATCGGCACCTGCCTCGGAGAAAAATTAAAGCACACCATCCAGGCCACGGCAGTATTGTCCAACGTGCGGTGCGGGTTGCCCTGATATCCTCTCGAAGCAGCAAACGCATAGTCCAGATCGTAGTCGAATTTTCGGTTCCACACCGCCACATGTAGTAGATTGACGGTCGACTCCATCTCGCCTGGAAATTTCACGAACAGATAACCATGCCCCTCCTCATGGAATAGATAGTCGGGTGCGTATTGCGGCCCCCGCAGAAGATGATTGCCATAGTTGCCGCCATAATCCCTTGTAGGGTCATACTTTACGTTAACAGAAGGATAACCCGGCGCGTAAACCGAAGCACGGAATAGAACGTCCACCTGCGTGTACATCGTCTCTCTGCCGCGGTCATGAGGATAACCCATCAGGTCGTTCAGCGCGTCCATCGCTTTGTCCCAGTCTTCCATCAGCGTAACAGGATCGTCAAAGTTGTAAATCCAGCTCGTCGGCACCTGCATCATAAACTTCTCCGACTGGAAGTCCGCCCACGGAGCTGGGTGCTTGCGCTCTATATTCCGCCATTCAGACAGCGTCGTCCTGTGAAAACTCTTCGCAGAAAAATACGGCGAACGAACCGCGTTCTTGATCTGAACCTCCACAATACCCCCGTCAGCCAGCTGCGGCACCTCAATATATATCCCGCCCCCAAGAGGACTCGCCACCTTCACCTCGGTATCGTCAATATCGTAAACAAGCGTGCATCGATCCAGCCTCTTGACCCACGGCCTGTTCGAAAAGTCCCACGCGTGAGCGCCCACCCGGACTTGATACCCTTTGCCCACCAGTGACGCAGGCACCGTAACCGTTGCAATGGTACCGGGAGCCAGATACGCGCCCGTCGGTTTTCTCGCGGGACGCTCTGCGTGCATCACCGGGTGGCCGAACGTCTTCGGGTAGCTTGCGTTTATCTTTACCGTATAAACCTGCTCCGGGTCTTCAGGAGGATCCACCGCCCCGGGAAAATAGGCCGAGCTTTCAAATTTGAATCCGTCAAACAGATCCTCGTATTGCAAGATGTTTTGCTCTGTGTACGTATAATCCATTATGTACTGCATCACGTTATATATTACCCAGTCGATGTCACCGTCGCTTACGGTCCTCCTGTCAAATTGACCACGCGCAATCCACAACGGACCGATCACATCGTCGTAGGTTGCAACCAGATCGAAACACGCCGCGATAATGGTGTCGTTCCTGCCGAAAAGATTGCGATTGGAATCGATGATCTGTTTGTTCGCCTCTATCTCGGCGTCACTCAAAGGAGCGACACCCGTAATGTGCCCTTTTAGGGCATCTATGGCCGAAAGAAGCTCGGCCTGCCCGGCCATCGCAACATCTGTCGAGACCGACAGAACAAATACGATTGCTGCCGCTACTGTAAAAACTGCAACGCTTCTCATTGTCCGAAATCCTTGATAAAAGTGGCAAAAGTGGCAACGGCACCAAGTGCCCAAGCCCCCTGTCTGCTCACACGAGCAAAACGTCTTCGCCTCCCCTCGGACCCCCCCCGGCGGGCCAAAAATCGGCAACTACGCTACTTAGCGATCGCTTCTGTCAACGAGTAATCATCAAGCCACGTTAAAGCCAGCAAGGTAAGATCTGTAAAGGCCGTACGGCAGTCCCCGTCAATGTCGGTCGGATCAAGCTCC
>CAZWAP010000024.1:0-32619 GCA_964632005.1 uncultured Pirellulales bacterium
CTTACCGCGGCTGCTGGCACGAAGTTAGCCGTGACTTCCTCTGGGTTGGATCAATGCGCCTTGGCGCACTTTCTTAGCCCTGACAGCGGTTTACATCCCGAGGGACTTCCTCCCGCACGCGGCGTCGCTGGGTCAGGCTTTCGCCCATTGCCCAATATTCGTTACTGCAGCCCTCCGTGGAGGTCCGGGCAGTGTCTCAGTCCCGATGTGGCGGGCCAACCTCTCAGTCCCGCTACCCGTCGTCGCCTTGGTGAGCCATTACCTCACCAACAAGCTGATAGGAGGTAGGCCGCTCCCGTGCCGAGGGCTCCCATTTCGCAAAGAGTTGCGAAATGGGCACCCGATAAATCTTTGATCGCAGATCCATCGACCTGCGATATTATTCGGTATTACCGCCCCTTTCGGAAATTCGCCCGAAGGCGAACGACGCTATCCCGAAGCTCGGGGTACGTTACCTACCCATTACTCACCCTTTCGCCACTATCCGGCATTATTTGTAAACAAATAGATGCCGGACCGTTCGACTTGCATGTCTTAGCCACGCCGCCAGCGTTCGTTCTGAGCCAGGATCAAACCCTTCGATTTGAGTTGTCGAATCCACCCTTACCTTCGGGCAAGAGCGGATTACGTCGCAAACAAGGCTCAACACTCTGGCAAGGGGCCCCAGATGCGATATGTATGCATCCGCAACCCCTCTTGCGCTGCGAAAGTGCTGAGTCGAAAGGTCGAATCATTTAGGCTTTGGCCGGGGGCGTATCCCCGACTCAAAGCCGCACTTTCGCTGCGGACCCCGTCTGGATTTTACTCCAACGGGGGCAAATTCGGCTTAACTGTTAACTTGTCAAAGAGCCAAGCTGGCAAAAAGCCAACTGTCCGAAAAAGATGCATAACCACGATGTAATCTCACCCCTATCCCCCATCCTGCTATATTCTATTCCATAATACGACATCGTCAACAGGGCTAATCAAAAAAAATGAAATTTTTTGACTTTTTTGGGGGTCGGGCTGTAATCTGCCTTTGTCCCAGCATAGAATGATACCCTCTGGCGGCACACAGGGGGGCCAGCTGGGAGGTACGGGATGGTTAAGACCGAGAGAATACATATTGAGACCAGGGGCGATTGCCACGTGGTAGATATAACGGCGGAGGTTGCCCAGGCAGTGCGCAAGGCAGGGCTTGCCGATGGTGTGGTGACGCTTTTCAACGTCGGCTCGACGGCCGGGATTACGACGACCGAGTTCGAGCCGGGACTGGCCAATCACGATATTCAGGCGGCTTTCGAGCGCATCGCGCCCCGGGCCGCCCACTATGAGCACGAGCAGACCTGGCACGATGATAACGGGCACTCCCACGTCCGGGCCTCGCTGCTGGGGCCCTCTCTTAGCGTGCCGGTTGAAGGCGGACGCTTGATTCTTGGGACCTGGCAGCAGGTCGTCCTGGTGGATTTCGACACGCGGCGTAGGAGGCGGACGATCGTTTGCCAGATGGTGGGGGAGGCGGGCGAGTAGAAGGGCAGAAAATGGGATTCGGCTGAGTTTTTGCAACTGCCTATACAGCAACACGTTGTAAACGAGGCTCGGTGCCGGGTCCTGGCACAGTGTTGGGCCGTTCGGGTCGAATGGTCTTGACCCACAGGGACGATGGGCATAGGATACGGCGTCAGTAAGCGGGGAAAAAGGGTAGCTTATCCTGCACAGGCAGGGCTTGTGCAGTCTTTTTGAGGTCTGCTGCGAGATGAAAGGTGCCTGTCGGAAGGTGGTTTTGGGGGTGGCGGCCCTGGTGGCGGCGACTATGGCCGGTGGCTGCGGGTCCGGCAGCGTCGGACAGTCGAGGCTCCTCGGGACGCCGCCGGAGCTTGGGACGACTATTGGGTCCCTTGTCGTAGTGTATGCTCCGGAGACCGTGGAGGTGGAGGGTTATGGTCTGGTGGGGGGATTGCCCGGGACCGGGTCGTTGGAGTGTCCGCCACAGTTGCGGGCGTACCTGAAGCGCTACATACACAAGCAGCTGCCCGACTACCAGATCGACGTTGACAGGCTCATCGACAGCTATAATACGGCAGTTGTGCACGTTGCAGGGCAGATGCCGGCGGTATCTTCGAGGCGGCGTTTTGATGCGAGGGTTACAGCGCTGAGAGGTACGCAGACCACCTCCCTGGAGGGCGGCTGGTTATACGGTGCGGAGTTGCGTCTGGCCGGTGCATTAGGGGTGGCGACGCGACCGGTGGCTACGGCCGGAGGGGCTATCTTCACAGACAGGATAGGCGGCAGCGGCGGCAGCAAGAAGGAGGGGTACGTGCTGGGCGGGGGCAGAGTGCTCACCGATTACAAGATAAATATGGTGCTCAAGAAGCCCGATTTTGAGACGGCGGGTGCCATACGGAACCGGCTGAACGAGCGATTTGGGTACGGCACGGCCCGGGCGATTACGCCGGCGCGACTCGAATTAATAGTGCCGCCGAAGTACGCAAAACAGAAGCAGCGTTTTGTAGAGCTGGTCAAAGCGACGTACCTGAGCGAGACACCCGAGCTAACCAGGGCGAGGATACTCAAGTACGTCAAAGACCTTGCAGTTTCAGAAGACAAGTACGCCAGCGAGATCGCTCTTGAAGCCATAGGTAATGCAAGTATGGAGAAGCTGAGTGTGTTACTGAATTCGTCGCAGGAACGCGTGCGGTTTCACGCCGGCAGGTGTATGTTGAACCTGGGCAGCGACGAGGGGCTTGGGGCTTTGATAGAAATAGCATTGAACCGGCGCTCGACATTGAGGGTCGAGGCACTGAAGGCACTGACTACCTCGGCCTTGCGCAGCGACGCGGCTGCAATAGCGAGGAGGCTACTGAGCGACCCTGACTTCGGGATAAGAGTCGCAGCGTACGAGCAGTTGCGTAAACTCGATGACTACACGGTGACCAGCGAGCTTATAGGCCGAAGTTTCTACCTGGATCAGGTGGCATCGAGCCCCTATCAGGGTATTTATGCATATCGCAGTGGAGGGCCTCGGATAGTTTTGTTCGGGCCTCCGATAAGGTGTCGTGAGAATTTATTCGTACAGTCGTCCGACGGGCGGGTCGCCCTCAACGCTCCCCGCGGCCAGAGGTACGTCACGGTGGTGTACAAGGACCCGCGAAGGCGTGGGGCGATAACAAAGTTGAACAGCACGTTCGGCCTTGCTGAGATAATCCGGGCTCTTTGTGAAGAGCCCGGGGCCAAGGGCGAGAAGGGTGGCGGAGGTTTGGGTGTTTCCTACGCCGAGATGATAGCACTTCTCAAGCAGATGAGTGACAAGGGCGCGATAAGTGCTGAGTTTCGGTATGGTCCACTTCCAAAAATCGGCGTAAATGTCAAGAGAAGACAGACCTCCGGCCGATAACAGTATTGCGTATTCATCTGTAAGATGATACGCAGCCCCGCAGGCAGTTTTTACCGGACGTTTAGAGTGGGTGTGTGATGAGGCTTGAGAAGATCGTACTTCACGGGTTCAAGAGTTTTGCGGACAAGACGGAGTTTGTTTTCAACTCGCCGATAACCGCGATAGTCGGGCCGAACGGTTGTGGCAAGAGCAACGTCGTTGACGCGGTCAAGTGGGTGCTCGGCGAGCAGAGCGTGAAGTCTCTGCGAAGCGGACAGATGGCCGACGTGATATTCGGGGGCAGTAGCAGCAGAAAGCCGATGGGTTGGGCGGAGGTGAGCCTTTTCCTCTCCAATCCGGGCCAGGGTGGTGCACGCCAGCTGCCGATTGAGGTGGATGAGGTCCAGATAACGCGCAAAATCTACAAGAGCGGGGAGAGTGAGTACCGGATAAACGGCAGGACTTGTCGTCTGAGGGATGTTCGCGAGCTGTTTATGGATACTGGCGTCGGGACCAAGGCATACTCGATTCTCGAACAGGGGCAGGTGGAGTACCTGGTCAGTGCCTCGAAGGCCGAGCGCAGGTCGATATTCGAGGAGGCGGCCGGGATAAGCAAGTACAAGGCGCATAAGAAGGAGGCGCTTCGCAAGCTCGAGAAGACCGAGCAGAACCTGCTTCGGCTTGCCGACATCTTAGGGGAAGTGGCCAGAAGGCTCAGGAGTGTAAAGCTGCAGGCGGGCAAGGCGAGGAACTACCTGGAGTACACAAGGAGGCTGAAGGAGCTCCAGGTCAACTATTCGGTGGTTGAGTATGCCAGGAATGAAGAGCAGCTCGAGCAAAGAAGAACCTCTCTTGAGCGTCTCGGCGAGGATTTCGGACGATTGGCGGCGGAGGTGGCCAGGCAGGACAGCCTGATCAGCGAGCTGGGCGCGCGAATAATCGAGGCCGAGCACAGGCTGGGCGAGGCGGGGAATCGGCTGGTCTTCGTTCAGAGTAAGATCGAGCAGAGGCTGCAGCGGGTCGAGTTTTTGCGGGCGAGGATCGACGAATCGGAGAAGCGCAAGGCCTCGGCGGCAGAAAGGATCGAGAAGCTGCGCGGGCATAAGGATGTTCTTGAGGCCGATTCGCAGCGGTGCAGGGCGGAGCTGGACAAAGCCGAGCAGTCGCTCGAGCAGAAGCAGCAGGAAATAGCGCGCCTGGAGGAAGCGATTTCGCAGGTCGATGCCGAGCGTGCCTCGCTGGAGGCTCGGATCGAAGAGGAAAAGTCGGGGATTATAGAGATAGTACGTCGCACCGCGCAGCTCCGCAACGAGCTCGAGAGCATATCGACCCACCGCAGGGGCCTGGCGAGCCAGAAGGAGCGGCTGGCCGGCCGGGCGAGGACAGCTCAGGCGGAGATCGAGGAGTTGCTTGCCGAGAAAGCCCGCTACAATGCTCGGCTCGGGGAGATCGACGGGCTCCTTGAAGAACTGGCGGACAACCTCAAATCCAGGAGCAAAAGGTCGGCGGAGCTCGAAGAGCTGATTGCCGAGGAGAACAGGCGGCTGGCTGAGACGAAGGAGGTGCGCAGCGCCTTGAGCGGGGAGCTGGCGATTTTGAGGGATATGGAGAAAAGGCGCGAGGGGTTGAAGGTAGGTGTCAGGAGAATACTCGAGTCTGCGTCGGCCGAGCAGGGCAAACCGGACTACGTTGAGGGGCTTGTGGCCGACATAATCAAGGCGGATATGGTTTATGCCGCTGCGGTGGAGGCGGCGCTTGAGGGGCTAACCGATGCCCTGGTTGTGAACAGTACCAGCAGCTTGCTGGGCGACAGCAAGATGATAGAGAAGCTGGAAGGGCGGGTCAGCTTTGTAGGACTCGACAGGATAGAGCCCTTTGTGGACTCGGTTGACCTGTCGGGCTTTGAGTTTGTCAAGGGCCGGCTCGTGGAGTTTGTGGAGTTCGAGGGGCGATATGCACCGCTGGCCTGGAACCTGCTGGGCAGGACGGCGGTGGTGGACAGTCTTGATTCGGCGATGGCCGCTGCCGATCGACTGCCACGTGATTACAGGTTCGTGACCCTGGACGGGGAGCTGCTGGAGCCGGGTGGAGTTGTCAGGCTGGGGCCGCTCGGTGAGGCGACGGGTCTTATCTCCCGTAAGAGCCGACTGCGGCAGCTGGAGGAATCAATCAATGATGTCACGAGACAGATAGCAGCGATAGAGGGCGAGATTCACACCAACAAGCAGACCAGGAAGCAGCTGGAGGATTTGTGTGAGAACCTTCGAGCGGCGAGCGAAGAGGCGAAGGCCGAGAGGATGCAGGTGGTCTCGGGTCTGAAGGTTGTGGAGCAGAACATCGATCGGCTGAAGAAGGAAGAGCCCATCATAGCTGGCGAGATAGACCTGTTGGACGAACAGATCGCCCAATCGGTGGAAAAGGAAAGCACCTCAAAGGAAAAGTTGGAGGAGCTTGAGACGGTCAACAATGAGCGGACCGCGCGGATAAAGCAACTCGATGCACAGCGCGTCCAGATGAGAGAACAACAGGAGTCTCTTGCAGGCCAACTGACGGAACTGAGGGTTTCTCTGGGCCAGATTGCCGAGCAGGGCAAGGCCCTGAGGCAGACGCTGATGAGCCTGAGAGCTCAGATGGATGAGAATCGAGCCGGCTTCGAGGCGACCGAGGAGGAGATCCGCGATTGCGAGGCGGACATAGCGCAGAGCACGCGGGACATTCTTGCCTGTGAGGCGGAGGTTTCGGAGCTATATCTCGAAAAGGACAGAGGCCAGCAGGACACCAGGCTTCTACAGACCGAAACTGAGCAACTGGTTTCACGGCGCAAGCAGGCCGAGGAACAGATACGGCTCAAGCGCGCCGAGAAGAGCCAGATCGAAGAGAGGATAAATCAATTGCGGATAGAGGTGAGCCAGCTTGAAGTCAAGCAGAGCGACCTCGTCGAGCGGGTGCAGGACGAGTTGGGGATCGACCTGGCAGAGGTGTACAGCAGCCACGAGGGCCGGGAGGTTGACTGGGATCAGATAAGAGAAGAAATATCCGAGCTTCGCGGGAAGATCGAGCGGCTGGGTAACGTGAACCTCGATGCGATAGAGGAACAGGAGACGCTCGAGAAACGTCATGAGTTCTTGAGCACGCAGGTTGAAGACCTCAATTCCAGCAGGGGCCAGTTGCAGCAATTGATAAACAGGCTGAACAAAAAGAGCCGGGAGCAGTTCAAGGAGACATTCGAGCAGATACGGGGTCATTTCCAGGTCATCTTCCGCAAGTTATTCGGGGGCGGAAAGGCAGATATAGTGCTGGAGGATTCCGAGGACGTCCTTGAGGCTGGAATCGAGATAATCGCGCGACCACCTGGCAAGGAAACGCGGAGCATATCGCTGCTCAGCGGCGGTGAGAAATCTCTGACAGCGCTTGCGCTGCTCTTTGCGGTGTTCAAGACGAAGCCCTCGCCGTTCTGTTTTCTCGACGAGGTTGACGCGGCACTGGACGAGGCGAATAATGAGCGGTTCAATATGCTCGTGCAGGAGTTCCAGAAGGATTCGCAGTTCATCATAATCACGCACGCCAAGCGGACGATGAGCATTGCCGACGAGCTGGTCGGGATAACTATGCAGCAGCGGGGGGTGAGTAAGAAGATCAGCGTGCGGTTCGGCGAATACGAGCCTGAGACGGTCGCGGTTGCGTGAGCCTGGGCTGCTGCGCTCGAATAGGATTCCGGCCCTTTGCTTTTTCCGGGCAGTTGGTGTGTACAATCGGCGCCGGCTCAGCTTTGCCTTTGGGGGTGGGTGCGCCGGCCGGAGAGGGGAAAAACATTTCAGTAGATTTCTTGGAGGATGGGTATAGAATTGACGGCGAGATGAGCGAAGGCAGGTTAGAGATGGTGGTGCTCGGCTTGAGCGGGGCTGGACGGCTTCTGTTGGAGGCGGCATCGCAATCCGAGGGGTTCAGGCTCCAGGCGGTGGCGGATAGAGACGGCAATCTTGCGGAGCGTCTGGGGGGCGAATACGGCTGCGCGGCGTACGACGATTACCGCCAACTGATAACCGCTGCCGATGCGCGGTTGGGGTCGGTTGAGCGGTGCCTGCTGGTGGGAGCGAGCATGCACAGCTGCGAGGAGTACGTGCGGCTGGCGATCCGGAAGGGGTTCAACGTGGTGCTGGCGGCGCCGGGGGCGCGGCATTTTGAAGAGGCAGCGGAACTGGTGCGATTGGCAGAGGAGGAAGGGGTGAGGCTTGCCGTGGCGAATCCGCGGCGCTTTGCGGGCAGCTTTGCCGCCGTGCGTGAGTATCTGCGAGAAGGACGAATTGAAGATGTGTTCCTGGTGGCGGCATTTTGCAGCTTTGCGGGGCGCCAGCGCCCGCGCTGGCAAAGCGACCCGAAGCTGGCCGGCGGAGGAGTGCTGTTGCACTGGGGGTACAGCATAGTAGACCAGATACTGTGGAACTTTCCGCTTCCCGAACAGGTATATTCGCTGGTGACCAACGAGGCGGCGGACCGCCAGCAACGGCTGAGCTTGACGGAGGATACGGCGGTTGTGGCGATGAAGTTTTCGGATCGACTGTTGGGGAACCTGATAGTTTCGGGCAGGAGCAGCGTGTGGCCGAGGCAGGAGTTTGTAAAGGTATGCGGCAAAGACAGGATTCTGGTTGTCAACGATAATCGGCTGACAGTGCGGGACGGGCAGGGGCAGGTATGCCAGGAGTTTGAGTACGAGGACGACCCTGTCGGCTGTGCGCGGAGGATGCTGGATGACTTCAGGCTGGCCGTGCTGCAGCCGGGCCACAAGGAGCTTTGCACCAGCGGGCGCGAGAATCTGAAGAACATCGCCTTTATCGAATCGGCGTACCTTTCGGCCAGGACGGGGATGCCCGAAGAGCCCGGCAGGATACTCCAGATGGGGCAATTGGAGCCGAGCGATGTGGAGGATATTCGGTGACGGCGGAAGGGCGTTTGACAGAGGGATTTTGGGCCGATAGGATGGGAGAAGTAGTTGGTCAGCAGGTTTGGTGTAGGACATTTTGGGAGACTCTGGCATGGATGAGGACCGCAAAAAAATCGTTATGATCGGTGTTATTGTCGTGTGCCTGGCTGCAGCGGTCGGGATAACGTTCTGGCAGAGAAGCGGCAGTAGTGGACCGGGTTTTTCGGATGACGAGAAGGTCTGGATCAAGTGCAACAATCCTGACTGCGGGGCCGAATACCAGATGGGCAAAAAGTCTTATTTCGAGGCAATCGAGAAGAATTTCGACCCCGATGCAGAAACAGCGCCGCCGTTAAAGTGTGAGAAGTGTGGTAAGCTGAGCGCTTACAGGGCGCTGAAATGCCCCTATTGCGGGACGGTTTTTATCCGAGGCATAATGGGCCAGAACGATCTTCCGGACAGGTGCCCTAAGTGCCGGCGAAGCGAGACGGAGGAAATCCGCAAGGAGCGACTGCGCAGTCGCGGTGGTGGATAGGCCTGGCGCACACCGCCTGCAATCAACCACGATTGCTCAAGCGGGCTAGGACAGCGGAATGGTAGCGGTCTCGGCCGATGATAGCTGCCCCCGTGAGGTTATAGTTCTTTGCCCGGATTCTGCGTTGCAGATATGCGATGCGGTTTTCAGGTGAGGGATGGGTGGAGAGGAACTCCGGAGGCCTGGCTCGGCTGGTGTTGAGAAGCATTTGCAATGCCTCGACCATCGCATAGGGGTTGTAGCCGGCGGCCACCAGGTAGTCCAGACCGGCGAGGTCGGCTTCGCGTTCGTCCTGCCTGCTGAATCTCAGCGTGATTATCTGGCCTGCCAGTTGCGCAACGGTGAGCACGCGCGGGGAGGTGCTTTTGGAGGTAGTGGCGGAAAGCAGCAGGTCCAATCCGATTTGCCTGCTCATAGCGTTGCCGACGTCCCTGGCAACGACGTGGGCGATTTCATGGGCCAGTATGCCGGCCAGTTCGGCCTCGCTTTGCAGGTTTTCGAGCATTCCCCTTGTGACGTAGATATGGCCGCCGGGTAGCGCCAGGGCGTTGATGGACTTGTGCTGGACGGCAAGAAAGTGGAATTTGAGGTCCGGCCGGTGGCTGACTTGTACAATGCTACGGCCCACGCGGTCGATATAGCTTTGTATGAGGGGGTCGGGTATTCTGCCGCCCATTTGCTTTTCGATTTCAGGGGCGTATTTCCTTCCCAGCTCGATTTCTTGCTTCTCGGAGATGAGCATAAGCTCGTTTTTGCCGGTAAACGGATTCGTTGCGCAGGCCAGGCAGGCCGTGCAGACAATCAACAACGCCAGCAGCAAACGCTTCCGAACCATAGCAACTCGTCAAAAAATTGGTTTGAAAATTTCCGGTGATGTGTATTATAAAGTTTTACCGGTCGGGCGTGGTAGTTGAAAATTATGGCAGATCGAGAACATTGCGAACGGTGTGGACAAAGCCATACTTGCGGGGGAATCTACGAGGAGCTGGGTAGTTCTCAATCACCTTGCGTTACACGCGGGGTTGTTGTGGCTCTTTTGGTGCCTGTCTTGTTGTTTGTGGTCTCCGTAGCCGCTGTGGAGGGGGTTCTTCAGGAGGTGATACGCCATCACGGTCTGCGGGCGGCGGCGGGTGTGGCCGCAGGTGTGTTGGTGACGCGCGGATGGGTGCTGGCGGTGAGGACCGCGTCCAAGCTAACCGGGCGAAGGGATTGACAACGATGATTCTCCGGAGATGGATCTTGGGGTAAAGGTGAGAGGCAGTTTTCGCGGCGGCGTTCATCCGCCTGAGAAAAAGGCCCTGACAAGCGAACGGCAGATAGAGGCTGGCCCTGCGGTAAAGCGGGTGGCGGTGACGCTGAGCCAGCACATCGGAGCTGCGTGTAAGCCGCTGGTGGAGAAAGGCCAGAAGGTCGAGGCGGGCCAGAAGATCGGGGACAGCGATGCGTTCGTCTCGGCTCCAGTACATTCACCGTTGACAGGCAAGGTCAAGGAGGTAGGGCTTTGTTCGCACGCGTTGCTGGGCCGTGCGGAGGCGGTTGTGATAGACGCGGAGGAACAATCGGGGCCGAGGTTGCCTGTGTGGCAGCTCGGCAGGGATTTTGACGAGCGGGCTTATACATCCGAGCAGATATGTCAGGCCGTCCGGCAGGCAGGTATTGTGGGGATGGGGGGGGCGGGCTTTCCGACGCGCGTGAAGATAGAGCCGAACCCGCGGCTGCCGAAGGATACGATGATCATCAATGGTTGCGAGTGCGAGCCGTATATTACTTGCGACTATAGGCTGATGTTAGAGCGGACGGACCAGGTCATCGCGGGTATGAAGCTCGCCCGCGCAGCATCGGGATGTTCGCGGGTTCTTGTCGCGATCGAGGACAACAAGCCGCTGGCCATACAGGCTATGCGGGCAGCCCTGGCCAGCTCGACGCGGTGCGAGGGAATCGATGTGGTCGTGGTGAAGACGAAGTACCCGCAGGGCGGCGAGAGACAGTTGATAAACGCCGTATTGAAAAAACAGGTTCCGACGGGGGGTATCCCGCCGATGATAGGCGTGTTGGTGTTGAACGTTGCTACGACGGCGGCGATAGCGGATGCAGTGATAAACGCCCGACCTCTGACGCACCGGGTGGTGACCGTGACCGGCGAGGCGATAGCACGACCGGGAAACTATTATGTGGCGATAGGGACGCCGGTAAAGGACCTGATAGAGTTTTGTGGGGGGGTGACGAAGAAATCGGCAAAGGTTGTGCTCGGCGGGCCGATGATGGGGCTGGCAATAGCAGATCTGGAGACGCCGATTACGAAGACGACCGGGGCGGTGACCGTATTGACGGGCGAGCAAATAGGCAGGGCGAAGTTCAAGGGCAGGCAGACCGCGTGTATACGGTGCGGCCGTTGTCTGGAGGTATGCCCGGAGAACCTGAACCCGACGAGGATTGCGCACGCGGTCAAGAACAATCTGCTGGATCTGGCCGAGAGCTATTACCTAAATGCGTGCATCGAGTGTGGGTGCTGCAGCTATGTTTGCCCAGCCAATATAGAGATTACAGGATATATCAAGACGGGTAAGATTTTTCTGGCCAGGCAGAGGAAGAAAATGCCACAGTGACAGAGCAGACCAGTAGATGGCTTTTCGGACGGGTGGTAACGTCGGTTAGGCACGGGACCCGTCAGATGAGGGACGTGGCAGATGCTTAGAGATATAAAGGTGTCTTTTTCGCCGCATATCAGCGGGCCTCTCTCCACGCGGCGCGTGATGGTGGATGTGGTCATCGGGCTTATTCCCGCGATGGCGGCGGCGGGCTATTATTTTAGAGGGCATGCGTTAATCTTGATCTGTACGTGTGTAGTCGGGTGCGTGGCAACGGAGTGGGTGTGCAACGTAATTCGGAAAAAGCCGAATTCGCTGGGCGATTTCAGCGCGGTGGTCACCGGTATTATCCTGGCGCTGTCCCTTCCTCCGGGGCTTCCGGTCTGGATGGCGGTTATAGGGAGCGTTTTTTGCATAGCGGTGGGCAAGATGGCGTTCGGTGGGCTCGGGGCGAACATTTTTAATCCCGCTATGGTCGGCAGAACGTTCTTGACGGTTTCGTTCGGTGTTTTGATGACGACCTGGACGGCGCCAGTTACGGTTGATGCCCGGATGCCAAAGATATGCGCCGAGAATATCGAGGACGTCCGCGCCCAGGCAACACCGCTGGCCTGGAGCAAGATGGCCATCAAGAACGAGCTTGGAGCCGACCTGTACGCGCAGCAGAACTTCGGGTCTACCATAACCGGACAGGTCGGTGGGTCGTTAGGCGAGACCAGCGCGATAGCCTTGCTCATAGGCGGCTTTTACCTGCTTATTCGCAGGACCATCAGCGTGCATATCCCCCTGGCGGTTTTGCTTTCGGCATTCGTTTTCGCTGCGGTTCCATACGTGCTGGACTCGGAGCTTCACTTCGAGCCGAGGTTAGCGATAATCCATTCCGGAAGGTATGTCCAGCCGTTCTACCACATAACCAGCGGGGCGCTGCTGCTGTGCGCCTTCTTTATCGCGACCGACCCGGTGACCGCGCCTCTGACCCGACGGGGGATGTGGGCCTTCGGCATCGGAGTGGGCACTCTGACGATGCTGATACGAATTGTCGGGGAGTATCCAGAGGGGGTGATGTTTTCGGTTCTCCTGATGAACGCCGCCACCCCGCTAATTGACAGGTTGTGCAAGCGGGTTCCTGCTGGTGGTGAACCTGGAACCGGAGGACTTTGACGCAGGGTATGAACAGACAGTGTTAAGAGAGTTTCTGCAATGTTCAGGCTAAGGCACTTTCTTGAGCAAAGCTGGCTGCTGATTGTTTCGGCGTTTTGTTTCGGACTTCTGCTGGCGGCGACGGAGTATGCCCTTGCGCCCACGATCAGACAGAACCGGATAGACAAGTTGAATCGGCTGGCCAAGGGTTTGCTGCCGGAGGCCGAGCATTTCCTCGAGGTGGCCGGGAAGATCGAGATTGAAGGACGCAGAGGCAGGAAGGAGCAAATCACCGTCTACAAGGCGATAGCGGACGCAGATAAGTGCGTCGGCTGGAGCTTTACGGTGGGTGGCTCGGGGTTTGAGGACCGGATCGAGCTGGTGGTGGCGGTCGATGCGGCCTTTGAGAAGTTAGCCGGTTACGATGTCTTGGTCAGCAACGAGACGCCGGGCTTCGGCGATCAGATCAAGCACGATTACTACCGGAGCCAGTTCAAAGGTGCCCCGGTGGGACGGTTGGAGCTGAAGACGACGGGGGATGCGAGTAAGATTGATTCGGAGATCATTGCGATAAGCGGAGCGACGATAAGCAGCGAGGCGGTGGTTGAGATATTGAATGACTCAGTGGTGCAGATCAAAGAGCGGCTGATAAAGCAAGGGTTGATCGGCAATGGCGGGTGAAGCTCAGACAAGGGGCGCTGTGTACAAGGATACGCTTTTGGCCGGGTTGTGGCGTGAGAATCCGGTGTTTAGGCTGATGCTGGGGATGTGCCCGACTCTGGCGGTGACCGCAGCGGTCAAGCCGGCGTTCACGATGGGTTGCTGCGTGATATTCGTGCTTTTGTGCAGCAATATCATCGTGAGCTTGATGCGGAATCTGCTCAGGCCGCACCTGCGGATATTGATGTTTACGCTGACAATATCGACGTTTGTGACGATTGCGGACCTGTTTCTGCGGGCGTACGTTCCGCAGATGAGCGAGGTGCTCGGGCCGTACGTACCGCTGATAATCGTAAACTGTATCATTATCTGCCGCGCCGAGGCGTGTGCGAGCAAGAACGACGTGGTGGTCAGTATTATCGACGCTGTTGCGATGGGGGCGGGCTTTACGGGGACGCTCTGCGCACTGGCGGCCGTCCGGGAGTTGCTTTCGACGGGGGCGATATTCGAGTTGCGGGTGATGCCGGAGGCGTTTGTGCCGTGGGCGGCGATGAGTATGCCGGTGGGGGCGTTTCTGACTCTGGGATTGATGCTGGGCCTGGTAAACCTCGCCAGCAGGATGAAGGAGCGAAGTTCGTCTCGTGAAGTTTAACAGTGAGAACCTGCTTTTGGTGTTCGAGACCGGAGACCGGCCCCGGTTCAAGGGACTCGGCGGACGAAGAAATGAACCGCGAAAGGCTTCTCGGCGGATGTGAAAAGCGAGGCTGGTAGCGATGGATACGCTTAGCGAGCTGATTCTGGCGTTTATATCGATAGTGATCATCAATAACCTGGTTTTCACGAAGTTCCTGGGGATATGCCCGTACCTGGGCGTCTCCGGCAGGATTGATATGGCTTTCGGAATGGGTATGGCGGTCACATTTGTGGTGACGCTGAGCGGAACGCTGACGTATATGATCAATAACTGGGTGCTTATGCGCTACGGTCTAGAGGTGGCGCGGTACGTTTGCTTTATATTAGTGATTGCGGGGGCCGTTCAGCTTGTGGAGATGTACGTGCGGAAGTTCTTCCCGACGCTGTACGAGAGCTTCGGGATATTCCTTCCGCTGATCACGACAAACTGCGCGATATTAGGGCTATGCCTGTTCCTGGATCTTTGGGGCGTAAGCAGCATTGTGGATGCGGTGGTTCGCAGCTTCGGAGCAGGGATCGGCTTTACAATGGCGATATGCATAATGGCGGGGATCCGGGAGAACCTGAAGATGGCTGATGTGCCGGAATGCTTGAAGGGGGCGCCTATTACGCTGATAACGGCGGGGCTGCTTGCGATGGCGTTTATGGGTTTTGCAGGAATGATAAGATGAGTCGATGAGGTATTTATTTGCCCGCTGGGCAAAGAGCGGGTTCGGAAGAAGATGGTCTTGGCTGGTATTTATGAGCTGTGGAGGCATGCGTGGCCGGCCGGGGTGACGATGCTCGGTCTGGGCGCGGGGTTTGCCGTGGTGCTGTTGATTGCGAGCGAGAAGCTCAAAGTGGCTGTCGATCCGAAGATCGAGCAGATTCACGCGGCCCTGCCGAACCTCGACTGTGGGGCGTGCGGGTTTGCCGGGTGCAGCCAGTATGCAAAGGCGGTAAAGGACGACCCGGAGTTGTTAGGCAAGTGTGCACCGGGAGGGGCCGAGGTGCTGGGAAGGATTGCCGAGATACTGAACCTGCAGGTCAGCGATTCGGGTCCTGCCAAGAGGCCGGTGGTGCACTGCCGCGCGAAGAGGCAGCAGCGTACCTTTTACGCGAAATACGAGGGAATTCCGAGCTGCACGGCGGCCAATGCGCTGGCCAACGCCCAGGCCTGCAAGTTCGGATGCCTGGGATACGGGGACTGCGTCAGGGCGTGCAAGTTCGATGCACTGCGCGTGGTGGATGGACTTGCCACGGTTGATTACGATAAGTGCACGGGGTGCACGGCCTGCTCGAAGGCCTGCCCGCGCGGTTTGATCGAGATGGTGCCGTTCGGCTATGAGAACATAATGACCGTCGCGTGCAGCAGCCGGGAGACGGGCAGGAACACGCGGACAATGTGCGAGGTCGGCTGTATCGGGTGCGGTCTGTGCGCCAAGCAGACGGATCAATTCAAGGTGGAGGACAATCTGGCCCGCCTGGATTACAGCAAGTATGAGCCAAACGAGTCGGCTGAGGCCGCGATGGCCAAGTGTCCCACCGGTGCCATCGTTTACCGCGGCCCCACCGCCCCGCAGCCGCGCCCGCCGAAGGCCAAGGCCGCTGCGAAAGCATAGTCGCCAAGGTGCAAAGAAAGACAGGATGAGATTGGTGATTCTCGCCGTCGCCCTTAAGGGACAGGTGCCGGCGGCGACTAAACGGACTTCACTTTATGTATTTATCTGCGCCGGTGGTTTTTGTGAGCTTGTATTCGGGCGCGGATGAGATAAGGATGGCTTCAATGTGCGGGAGTTTTTCGATAAGGGCGAGGCCTTTTTCGGGGCCGAGTACGGAGACGGCCGTTGCCAGAGCGTCGGCAGTTGTGGCGTCGGGCGCGATGATGGTAACGCTTGATAGGCCTTCTGCGCTTTTTCCGGTCCTGCGGTCGAGGATGTGGGATCGCCTTTCGCCGGCAATGATGGCGAATTGCCGATAGTCGCCGCTGGTTGCGACGGCTTCGTTGTGTACTTTGAGCTTGAGCAGCAGGCCGGAACGCCCGAAGTCGTCGACGTTGGGGTCCTCCAGGCCAACCCTCCAGCTGTCCCTGCCTTCGGGCGGCCGGCCGAAACACCGCAGGTCGCCACCTATATCAACAAGTCCGCCGAGCGCGCCGAGCTCTTTCATTGCCTGGATGGCCCTGTCAATGGCATAGCCCTTCGCGATGCCGCCCAGGTCGAGGCTCATTCCCTCTACGGTGAAGCGGATGGTTTTCTCTTCGTCGTTTAGCACGAGCTTCTCATAGCCTACCTTGGCCTTGGCGTCGGCGATTTGTTCGGGTCTTGGGGCCTTGCCGGTGTCCCTGGCGACGCGGAAGAGCTTGACGAGCGGCCCGACGGTGACGTCGAATGCTCCGTCGGTCAACTTGCTGAACTCGAGGCTTTTCTGGAGAACTTCGAAGGTCGATTCGCTCACGCGAACGGGCCGGTCGGATGCGCCGGCGTTGACCTGGCTTATCTCGGAATCTTCCTTGTAGTCGCTCATAAGCTCATCGACGGCGTTGATTTCGGTAACAGCGGCGTCGATGCACTTCTCTGCGGTGGACCGGTCCGGTGCAAGGGCGATGATGCGGGCAAAGGTGCCCATTACCAGAAGTCTGCCGGCATCTGCGCGGACCGGCGGGCGGGGTTGCATAGTCAAGTACAGGCCTGCGGAAACGAGGACAGCGACGGTTACGATAATGATGCTGATGGTTCTTGTCTTCATAGCGCTCGTTGAGGTTGATAATTGATAATGGGCCGGGAATCAATAGAAAATCAGGAGAGTGGGCCTTATAATGCTGCGGTGGTCAAGCGAGAAGTTACAATCGTGGCTGAGCGGGTCGAGCGAGAGTTGCTGGAGTTCGTGCGTCGGCCCGGCAGGTACATCGGGGGGGAGGTAAACCAGGTCAAAAAGGACCTGGATGGCTGCGAGGTGCGGGTGGCGCTGTGCTTTCCCGACGTGTACGAGGTCGGGATGTCGCACACCGGGCTTGCGATCATCTACGAGTGCCTCAACAGGATCGAGGGCGTGGCAGCCGAGCGGGTCTTCGCGCCCTGGGTCGATGCCGAGAAGCTGATGCGTCAAAAGGCTGTACCGCTGTTCAGCCTGGAGTCGAAGGCGACCTTGAGCAGTTTCGATATCGTGGGGTTCAGCCTGACGAACGAGCTTTGCTACGCGAATGTGCTGAATATGCTGGATATGGGGGGCATAAGGATTCGCAGGGAGCAGCGGCTGGAGGCTGAGCCGTTAGTGGTGGGGGGCGGCGGGATGGCCAACTGCTGTGAGCCCCTGGCGGATTTTTTCGACATCTTCGTGCTGGGAGAAGGCGAACAGGCAGTGGTGGAGCTGGTCTCGTTGGTGCGGCAGTTCAAGCTTGCCGGCGCCACGAAAAGAGAGCTACTGGAGGAGGCAGCCGAGCGATTCGAGTGGGCTTACGTGCCGGGGCTGTACGAGTTTGAATACGAAGGGCAAAGAGTGACGGCCTTCAGGGCCAGGCGGTCGGGTTTGCGGTGCGAGTTCCGCAATGCGGTGGTCGAGGACTTCGAGAACGCACCTGTGCCGGAGCGGCCGATAGTGCCCTTCGTTGAGGCCGTGCACGAGCGGGTCAGCGTCGAGGTTATGCGGGGCTGCCCCGGGCGGTGCAGGTTTTGCCAGGCGAGCTTCTGCAGGCGGCCAATCCGCTACCGCAGCACCAAGCGGATTATCGAGATTGCAAAGGCTTGCTATCACTCGACGGGGTTCGACACGGTAAGCTTGCTGAGTCTGTCGACGGCGGATTATCCGCGTCTGGAGGAGCTGACCGCCGGCTTGTACGAGTATTTCGCCGACAAGCACGTCGGGATATCGGTGCCGAGCCTGCGGGTGGATAAGCAGCTAAAGCTGCTGCCGCAGCTGGTACGTGGGGTGCGCAAAGGAGGGCTTACGATCGCGGTGGAGGCGGCGAGTGAGCGTCTGCGCCGGATAATCAACAAGCCCCTGGAGGACAAGGACCTCTTTGCCGCGGTCGAGTCGGCGTACCGGGCGGGGTGGCGGAAGCTGAAACTGTATTTTATGGTCGGTCTGCTGGGCGAGACGGAGGCGGACGTTAGGCGGATTGTACGGCTTTCGTGTGATCTGGCAAGGCTGCGCAAAAGGGTTGACGGCAAGGCAGGACAGATAAACATCACTGTTAGCTGGTTTGTTCCGAAGCCGCACACGCCGTTCGGCTGGCTGGGGCAACGGCCGAGGGCATACTTCGAGCAGGCAAAAGGCCTGATACTCGATGAAAAGAAAAAGCTGCGGGCCAGGTTTCTACAGTTCAAGTTCCACGATATTCGGCGCAGCGTTCTTGAATCAGCCATTGGCAGGGCCGACAGGCGCGCCGGCCAGGTGATCGAGACGGCCTGGCGCAGCGGGGCGCGGTTCGACCTGTGGGATGAGTGCTTCGAGTACGAGCTATGGGCCGATGCGTTCCGGCAACACGGGATGGACGTCGAGCGGCTCGCCCAGAGGCGGTTCGGGCCGGACGAGCTCTTGCCCTGGGAGCATCTGGGCGGACCGGCAAAGAAGTACCTGCTGGGACATCTGGATAGGGCCGAGGAAATAGCAGCGCAAACCGTGCCCAACGGATCAGGTTGATCGGGACAGCCCCTGAGTTTTCTTCATTCCAGGAGGCATAGCGATTCCGCTTCGAGCGGCGCTCTCTTTGAACTCGACGATGATCTTGGCCGCGGTCTCGGGGTCGTCAACGACGGTGTAGACCTCGAGGTCTTCAGGTGAGATGTAATTGTGCTCGGCAAGCATTTTTGACTCCATCCAGTCGGTCAGGCCTTTCCAGTAGTCGCTCCCCATTAATATAACCGGGAAGGAGGCCTGTTTGAGGGTCTGGATGAGCACCAGGGATTCAAAGACCTCGTCCATAGTTCCGTAGCCGCCGGGAAAGACGATGAAGCCGTGGGCGTACTTGAGGAACATGACCTTGCGGACGAAGAAGTACCTGAAGTGGAGGGAGAGGTTCTGGTAGTCGTTTGGGACCTGCTCCAGGGGCAGCTCGATGTTGAGGCCGATACTCCGGCCACCAGCCTCGGCGGCACCTTTGTTTGCGGCCTCCATAATTCCGCCACCTCCCCCCGTTATGACGGCGAAGCCGAGCTTTGCAACCTTTGCGGCGGTCCGTTCTGCAAGCTTGTAGTACTTCTGGCCGGGCCTGGCCCGGGCCGAGCCGAAGATTGAGACGGCCGGCCCAACCGATGCAAGCTCTTCGAAGCCTTCGGTAAACTCCGCCATAATCCTGAATATCCGCCAGAGGTCTTTAACGGGGCTTTCGAGCATTTCCATCATGCAGGTCAAACTCCTTCTCTATGCCTTGTAGTAGTCGAATACGGGTTGGTAATGCATCACCACAGCTCCGCCTTGCCGGCCGAGGGGCAGTATCTTGCAATCGGACATTCCGGACAATCGGGCTTACGGGCCTTGCAGATGTTTCTTCCGTGGGCGATCAGCAGATGGCTGAACTTCGTCCAGTTCTTTCTCGGGACTATTTCGGCCAGATCGAACTCCAACTTTACCGGGTCGCTCTGTTCGGACAGCGCCAGTCGGCGGGAAAGGCGGATCACGTGGGTATCGCAGGTTATACCGGGGATTCCGAAGGCATCGCCGAGCACGCAATTTGCAGTCTTTCGGCCGACTCCGGGCAGCGAGAGCAGAGCTTCCATGTTGTCGGGGACTTTGCCGTTGAAATGCTCGACGATTCTCTTGCAGGCACCCTTGATGTTCAGGGCCTTGTTACGGAAGAATCCTGTGCTCTTGATGTCGGATTCTATTTGCTTCAGATCGGCGTCGGCCCAGTCCTTGGCCGATCTGTACTTCTTGAAGAGCTCCTGCGTGACCGCGTTGACCCTCTCGTCGGTACACTGCGCCGAGAGTATCGTGGCGATCAGCAGTTCGAGCGGGTTTGCGAATCTAAGCGCAATGGCTGCCTCGGGATATGTCTTCTTTAGTATGGGCCAGATCTTTCTGACTCTTTCTCTGGCCTGTTCCTTATTGACTGGTTGTCGTTTTCGCTTGGCCAATTGATCCAGACTCCTTACCGACTGGTTGTGCGTCGGGCAGACTTCTGAGGGCATCGAGCAGGCGGTCGCGGATGAGAACGCCGCGGAACCTGAGCGGCTCGTCGCTGCCCGGCACGAATAGCATGGTAACGGGCACGGCCGGCTCTTTGTAGAGCTTTTTCATATCGATTGTGGCCGGGCTTTCGTTCAGGGTGGTATCGGCTCGGACGGCAAGGACGCCTTTTTGTTTGATCAGTCCGGCGACCTCTTTTCGTGAATACACGAACTTTTCGACGGCCTTGCAGTTGACGCACCACTCGGCCGAGAATTCGATCAGGACGGGCCTACCTTCGCCGATGGCCTCCTCAACCAGTGCTCTGTCGTACTGCTGCCAGTTGACGTGGGACCTGGGTTCGCCCAGGAGGTAGAGGCCTGCGGCGACGGCGATAACCAGGGCGATACTCCTTACGATTATCTTGCGCTTGCGTGGTGTCATAAGGTTGACCCAGCCGCCCCACATCCAGAGACAGAATGCGAGTATCGTGGCGAAATAGGCCACGCCCGGCAGCCTGTTTGGGGGCAGGGCAAGAAGCAACCACACCGCCACGAGCAGCAGCACGAAGCCCATCGTTTGCTTGAACAGTTCGGTCCATCGCCCGGCCTTTGGGATGTGCTTTAACAGGCCGGGCATAGCGGTCAGGACTGCATAGGGGCCGGCCATTCCCACCCCAATCAGCATTATTGTTGTTGTTGCAAGGACGAGGTGCTGGGTTTGTGCCCAGGCAAAGGCGGCGGTCAGGATGGCAAAACTGCACGGTGTGCTCAGCACGGCTGCGAGAAAGCCCATAGCGATGGACCCTCCGTAGCCCTTGCGCGGCCGGGCCCGACCCGCGACCGACGAAGGAACCACGAGCGTCACCGCGCCGAACATAAACATCGCCAGGACCACAAGCAGGAGCGACATCCCGATGATAAAGAGGGGATTTCGAAAGTGGTCGCCCCACTGGAAAACGGTCCCGTAGCCCAGGCGCAGGATGATGTTCACACCGGCCAGGCAGGCAAAAAAAAGCAGAATGCCGAGGCAGAATGCCAGACCCAGGGCGATGCAGCGGGCCTTGCTTTCTTTTGCCTGCTCGAAGATGCTGAGCACCTTGAGGGGGATAACGGGCAGCACACAGGGCATAATGTTCAGGATAAGGCCTGCGAGCAGGGCCAGCGGTAGGGCGACCCAAGCCGAGTAGCTTTGAGCAGCGGTGGCAGGTCGGACCTCTTCGTGTTCACCGTTAGGGCCCTTGAGAACGGCTTGTTTCCACTGCTGTCTCGCGCCCCAGTCGATGGTTGCGCGCACTGTCCGCTCAAAAGGCGAAAGACAGACCCGAGACGTACAGGCGATACCGGAGATGGTAACTTCGACGCGGGCCTTTTCGACGGTGGCTGCAGCGGTGGACTTTACGCCGATGATCGGGAGGAAAATGGCGAAGCGGCCCTCGTAGACCTTGATCTTTCTACCCAGCGAGTCTGTAAAAGGCTCCGGCTGCGGGAAGACGGCCGGTCCAAACTCGAATTGGTCCGACTCAGCCTTGACCTTCAACTCTAAGCCCGGGGCAGGCGCGGTATCGGGCTCTGCGTAGTAGTGCAAATCGTCGGTACCCTCGAAGATCAGGGCGATCCCGTGCGTTGAGTCCAGGCGGGCCGGCTCAACGCGGACACCGGAGGACTCGGTTTTGTGTTTTGCCAGTACGACCACCTCCGTGCCGGTCGAGAAGCCCACGCGCTCGGCGGTGAGCGCCCGGCCGCACAAACCCAGTGCGGAGAGCAGGGCAGCTAACAGAATTGTCTGTATCCTGTCAGACATAGCGCCTTTTTGAGTGGTCCGGAGAAAGGGAGTATCAGGCAGTTGGTTCGGTAGGTGGCTGCTCCTTGTGCTTGGGCTCGGACTCGGCCTGCCTGGCCTGCTCGGCAGCGAGCAGATCTGAGACGGTGGGCTTGTCGAGTTGTCCGCCGTCGAGGATCAGTTTCACGTCGTCGGCGTCGAGCGTTTCGTACTTGAGCAGCGCCTTTGCTATCTTTTCGAGATTGTCCTTGTTTGCCTCTATCAGCTCTCTTGCCTTTTGATAGGCCTCGTCGGTGAGTTTCTTTACTTCCTGGTCGATTGTCTCGGCGGTCTTCTCGGAGTACTCTTTTTCTCCGGGCAGCGTGAGCAGATCGTTGGGCCCGGACTCCGGGGCGTAGCTGATCAGGCCGAGCTCCCTGCTCATTCCCCAGCTTAGGACCATTTGTTTTGCTATTTTCGTGGCCTGGAGGATGTCAGACTGTCCTCCGCTGGTGATGTCGTTGAAGAACAGTTCCTCCGCGATACGGCCTCCGAAGCACACCTGCAGCAGAGCCACGCAGTAGGCTTTTGTGAAGATGGTTCTGTCCTTTTCAGGCAGTGCGAACGTCGCCCCGCCCATTGGTCCTCGCGGGATGATGCTGACCTTGTGGAGGGGGTCGGCCTCTTTCAGCAGAGACTGGACGAGGGCATGGCCCGCCTCGTGGTAAGCGGTGAATTCCTTTTCCTTCTTGTCAATGACCCTGCTTTTTTTGGCCCGTCCCCATCGTACCTTGTCGCGCGCCTCTTCGAGGTCCGTCATCTCGATGTAGTTCTTGTTTGCCATAGTTGCGGCCAGCGCCGCTTCGTTGATGATTGCAGCCAGGTCGGCCCCGCTGAACATAGGCGTTCCGCGTGCGAGCCGCTGGAGGTCTGCATCGGGGCCGAGCTTTACCTTCCGGGCGTGGACTTTTAGTATGTCGATTCGGCCCTTCAGGTCGGGCAGGGGCACGAACACCTGGCGGTCGAATCGTCCGGGCCTGGTCAGGGCGTGGTCGAGGATGTCAGCCCGGTTGGTCGCGGCGATGACGATAACCTGGTCGTTCGTGTCGAAACCGTCCATCTCGACGAGAATGGCATTGAGGGTTTGTTCTCGTTCGTCGTGTCCGCCGCCGACGAATCCAGGGCCCCTCTTGCGGCCGATGGCATCGACTTCGTCAAGAAAGATGATGCAGGGCGAGTTATCCTTTGCCTGCTTGAAGAGGTCGCGGACGCGTGATGCGCCGACCCCGACGAACATTTCGACGAAGTCACTGCCGGAGATGCTGAAGAAGGGAACATCGGCCTCGCCGGCAATGGCCTTTGCCAGGAGGGTTTTCCCGCATCCAGGCGGCCCGACAAGCAGAACGCCGCGCGGTATGCGTCCACCGAGTCGCTGGAATTTCCTGGGGTTCTTGAGGAACTCGATGATCTCGGCGAGCTCTTCCTTGGCCTCCTCGATCCCCGCGACGTCTTTGAAGGTGACTTTTGCGCGGTCCTTGCTGTGAATCTTGTGCCTGCTTCGCCCGAATGACATCAGCATCCCGCCGGCCCCACCGCGGATATTGCGGGCGAAGAGGAAGTAGAAGACAGCAACGAGCACGATAAGCGGCAGGAGCCACTGCATAAGCATATAGAGCCAGACCCTGGGCGGATTGGTATCGAGCTCGACGCCATCGGCCTTCATCTGCTTGAGCAGTTCCCCGAGCCAGTCGCCGTGGACATCGGGCTTATAGTCCACCACGAAGGACGTCTTCGAGGTGCCCTGGTGTTCCTGTAGATATGCCTGGTTGAATTCTCCGGTGATTTCGTTTTCTTTGATCAGTAAGCTTTCGATCTGCTTGTTCTCGACAAGCTCGACGAACTGGTCCCACCTGATTCTCTGCGTGCTGCTGGATTCTCTCAGAATCATAAAGCCCGTCATAAGTATGAGCAGGATTATAAGCCAACTCAGCGGCCCGCGTCGGTAGCTCGGCAGCGGGGGTTTCTTGCCGGGCATATTCTGCGGGCTGCGGCGTTGCGAATTCGGGCCTCGGTTTTGGGTTTTCGTCATAGTTCGTCTCGCGGATTCTGCAAGCAGGGCTTCTTGCCGTCGGCCTGGCTGGCGGTTACCACTTGGTTTCCATCAGTTCTACGATTTTTTCTGCGAGCTTGTTTGCTGCAAGGGTCGAGGCGTACCTGAAGTCCTGGTTTTGGTAGGTGCTGTAGCTCGCCGTGGCCTTGACTATTTCTCCTTCGATCAGATATTCGCCGGTCTTGAGGTTTTTCCAATCGACCGTTGCCTGGATCTCGACCTGTCTTTCAAGTACACCGCCGAGCTCCCGCTCAATACTGAGAGCAGCTTCGCTGATGGCAGTGATTCTACCACTGATGACGGTATCGGCACGGTCCGGATTGGTTACGATCTTATAGGGCGTATCGGCTTCGATTCTCTTGGCCAGGGCATCGGAGAGCTCGTACTCCACGTTTCGACGAAAGGTCTGGTTGTCGAACATCTCCAGGCGGACACTCTTGATCCCGCCGGGGAACAGCGACTCGTCCGAATAGCCGAACATCCCCGCGCAGCCGGTAAGGACGATGCACGAAAGAGCACAGACCCACAGAACAGACGCACGGAAGCTGGAGCACCGGCAGCCGTGGCTGTTTGTGTAATTGGTTCTGTCCATAGGTAATTCTCTTATGCGTCGGAATTTCGGGCCAGGAGTTTCTTCGCCGATTCTGCGGCTTTGGTTCCAGGCCAATCTTCTACGACCATATTGTAATAAAGACCGGCCGCCTCCATCTTGCCGGCTCTTTCATAGTATCGGCCGATAGCGAGCTGCTTTTCGGCCAGCTGCTCGTCGATGCGCCTGAGGGTTTCGTCGATCCGCAGCTTCTTGGCGTCCTCGGGGTAGAGAGCCTTGAACTCGAGGTAGTACGATTTTGCGGTTCGTAAGCTTGCGGCATCGAACAACGCCCTTTTGTGTTCCGGGTGATCGTTGTAGAGGGCATCCTTGGCCTGCGCCATCCCAAGCAGGGCGTCTCTTGCTATTTGGCCTTTTCGGTATTGCAGGGAGATCTCCCACCACTTGAGGTACTCGTCCTCATAGAGGCGTCTCTTTCGGTAGTTCTGGGCGACTGCCAGAGCGGCTTTGAGGCCGAGCGGCGAATCGAGGCCGGTCCGCTCGGTGATTTTTTCCATTATACGGACCCCTTCGGCGTCGCCTTTTAGTTTTACGACCCGGAGGACGCGCCTTTCCTGGCCTCCGAGATAGGCGGTGCCTATGGCGAATTCGCGGTCGAGCACGGCCTGTCTTAGCCTGGTGTCGGGGTAGTCCTTCAGCAGCTTTTCATACCGCAGGTAGGCCTTTGCAAACCTGCCCTGGGAGTAGAGCATTTCGGCTTCGACGAAGGCCTCGAAGTCAGGCCCGGCCACGGCGGGGAAGTCTTTCTTGAGCTGTTGATATGCTTTTCGGGCCGCATCGGTCCGGCCGGTGTTGACGAGTTTCTTGGCTTCGGCCACGGCTACCAGGAATTTGTCTTGCGCCGATACACTCTGCCAACTCTCATCCTCGCCGAGGCGCCAAATCTCCGCCCGGGCACTCGAAGCGACCGGTAAAACAACGGCTGCCGTGAGGACAGCGACCCGCATCTTGCACTTCAACATAATCGCTGTTTCCTGCCAGGTTCTCTGTGATATTGGGTTTCTGCCACAACCGCCCAGATTATACCGCCTCGGTCGGCCATTGCAAATCAACAGTTCAAAATATAGTATCGCCCATCAAAATTCGGGGCAGAGATCGCAAATAGACCAGAGATGCATATACGGCGTGCACGCCGGGCGATAATTCCGTCCTCCCCGGAACAGATCGCACCGCTGGTCGTCACCTGCGGCTTGTGTTCTTGATGCCAGAAGCATATTTTGATAGCCTTTAGATGTTGTCGGCTCGGCCTCGGGTTTCGCCGGCGGGGTTTTGCCGCCCGAGCCAACGGACAACCCCGGGGCCCCGGATGGGCTCAAAACCCACGGTCGAAGAATTTATGTGGGAGGTGGTAATGGCCTCGGATAACCGGGTCAATCGGCGGAAGTTCCTGAAGGGATCTGTTGTTGCCTCTGCAGGGGCGGCACTGGGCTTGCAGAGCTTCGAGGAGCGGAACCTGCTGGCCAGGCTGGCTGAAGGCTCGGGCGACGAAAAACCAAGGCAGCAGCAGGCCGGCTCGGAGGGAAAGGGCCTGCCGTTCGGCAGGATCAAGAACCTCAAGATCAGCAGGTTATTCTGCGGTGGTAATTTGATAGGCGGGTGGGCGCACAGCCGGGACCTGATTTATGTTTCCTCACTGGTCAAGGCCTACCATACCGACCAGAAGGTGTTCGCAACACTGGAGTTGGCCGAGGAGTGCGGCATCAACACTATTCTGACGAATCCGCGGTCGGACAGGGTAATCAACAAGTACTGGGACCAGCGCGGCGGGCAGATCCAGTGGATATCGGATTGCGCATGGGGGCCGGACATCAAGACAGGCATCAAGCGATCGATAGACAGCGGAGCGCACGCGGTATATATCCAGGGCGGGCTTGCCGACGACGCGGTCAAGCGGGGCCAGGCGGCTTTGCTGGGCGAGGCGGTGGAGTTTGCCAGGAGCAAGGGCGTGCCGGCCGGTGTCGGTGCACATCTCCTGGAGACGGTCAAAGCGTGCGTCGAGGCCGGCGTGGACCCGGACTTCTGGGTCAAGACGTTGCACCGGCTTGACTACTGGTCGGCCCGCTTTGAGCCGGAGCACGACAACGTCTGGAGCCGAACGCCTGAAGAGACTGTCGAGTATATGAAGACCGTCGGAAGGCCCTGGATTGCGTTCAAGGTAATGGCGGCGGGGGCGATTCATCCGAGGTATGCGTTCAGGTATGCATTCGAGGGTGGGGCGGACTTCGTCTGCGCGGGAATGTTCGATTTTCAGATCGTTGAGGACGTGATCATCGCGAAAAAGGTGTTTGCAGACGGGTTGAAGAGGGAACGGCCTTGGAGGGCGTAGGCTCGGCAGTGGGTGTCTTTTCGACCCGGGGATATGGCGGGCCACTTCGGCATCGATCCTTCCGAGGCCGGCGCTGCCCGGATTCCAGGCCCGAAGCATTTCTCGGCGGTGCGGACGCGGCAGCGGCTGACTACTTCATCGTTTAATGCTCCGGCGGTGTTTGCGTCCTGACTGTTGGAAGCGTTGAGGACAGCGAGGATTATCAAAAATGCCGCTGCTAAGATCGGTGTTCTTGACGGCGCTGCGGCCATTACTTATAGTGTTTGCGTTTGACCGGGTGGATATGACGTAGTCGGGGATTCGGAGTTGTTGGCGATGGCTAAAGCGAGTCAGTGTGAGAAATGTACCGGGTTGTGCTGCAGGTATTTTGCTCTGCCGATAGAGACCCCGGAGGATAGAGAGGATTACGACGACATAAGGTGGTACCTGTGCCACGAGAATGTAACGGTGTTCGTGGAAGACGGCGAATGGTATCTGAACGTCAAGAACAAGTGCCGATACCTCTCGGAGAAGGATTACCGCTGCCTGATTTATGCGAAGCGGCCGAGGATCTGCCGCCAGTACAAGCACGCCGACTGTGATTTCGTCGAGGGAGAATACGACTACGAGCTGCACTTTACCAACGACAAGGAAATGGAGGAGTACATAAAGATAAAATTCGACAACAACAGAATTGAAAAGCGCAGGGCGAAGAACGGCAGATGAAGATACCGCCGGTCAAGGGGACGAGAGACTTTTACCCGCCACAGATGGCGATTCGCAACTGGATTGTCGACGGCTGGAGACGTGTTTCGCGCCGGAACGGCTTCGAGGAGTACGACGGGCCGATCCTCGAATACCTGAAGATGTACCAGATAAAGAGCGGGGAGGAAATTGTCGAACAACTTTTCAGTCTGACCGACCGCGGAGGCAGGGAACTCGCGATAAGGCCGGAGATCACCCCGACGCTGGCCAGGATGGTGAACCAGCGGATCAATTCGCTATCCCGGCCGATAAAGTGGTTCTCCGTCCCCCGCCTGTGCCGGGCCGAGCGCCCGCAAAAGGGACGACTCAGAGAATTCTTCCAGTGGAACATCGACATAATCGGCGCAGCGGCAAGCCAGGCGGATGCAGAGATCATTTTTACGACGCTGGACTACCTGCGCGAGGTGGGGTTGACGGCCAATGACGTCAAGGCCAAGATATCCAGTCGGAGGCTACTGGCGGCTGTTCTCAAAAGCCTGGGGGTTTCTGATGAGGCACTTGAGCCGTTGTATGCCGTGCTGGACAAGAGGACGAGGCTGCCGGCAGAGACTTTTGAGCAACTGCTCGGCGAGCTGGTAGCCGACGGGCCGGCGGTGGAGAAGATACTGGCTTTTATGGAAGCCGGTTCCATCGAAGAAGTGGGGCGTGCACTGCCGCTTGAGGGTGATATACGTCGGGCTGTAGAGGAGCTGGACGGAGTCTTTGCGGTCCTGAAGAGCATGGGAGTGCAGGACTACTGCGTTTTCGACCCGAGCATTGTCCGCGGCCTGGCGTACTATACCGGCGTTGTTTTCGAGGTGCACGACGTTGCCGGCGGACTTCGGGCGATCTGCGGTGGCGGCAGATACGACAACCTGCTCCGTGATTTCGGCGGGCCGGAGGTCTCGGCCACCGGAATGGGTATGGGCGATTGTGTCCTCGAGATACTGTTGGAACGCAAAGGACTGCTGGACGCCGGCTCGGCCAAGCCGCAGCTCCAGTACTTCGTTGCCTCGGTTGATGAGGTGTTTCGACCCAAGGTGTACGAGATTACCGCGGAGGTCAGGTCGAGAGGTCATTCGGCAAACTTCAGCTACAAGCACGGCGGGCTCTCCAAGCAGTTGAAAGAGGCCGCGGCGCAGAATGCGAAAAGGTGCATCATCGTCGGGCAGGAGTGTCTCGATGGCAACCGGATTGCCGTCAAGGATATGGCCAGTGGCCAGCAGCAACTGATCGATATTGGTGAGTTCCTCTCGCAGTTGGAGGTTGGTCCGGACAAGTAACAGCCTTACGCGGGATCGTGAGCTCGAGCGGAGTGGAAATGAAGGGGTCTGCACCGAACCATTATGAACGGGCATTTGAGGGCTGGTTGCGGGATCACCGGGTTCAGTACGGGCTGGCGGACGAGCGCAGCCGGGCGCAGGTCGCACAACACAAAATCAAGAGTCCCGATTTCTTACTGTATCCGAAGGATGGACGGACCATAATCGCGGAGGTCAAGGGCAGGAAGTTCCGAGGCGAGACTTTCGAGCGGCTAAAGGGCTTTGAGTGCTGGGTGACCGCCGAGGACGTCAGCGGCCTGGCGAAGTGGCAGGACGTTCTCGGGCGCGGGCACACCGCGGTATTTGTCTTTGCGTACAAAATTGAGAATGTGGATGTGGATTTCGACGGCCGGGAGGTCTTCGAGTTTGGGCCTGATAAGTACGTTTTTTTCGGTATAGAACTTGACGAGTACCGCCGGCGGATGAAGCAAAGGAGTCCGAAGTGGCGGACGGTGACGCTGAACGCCGAGAAGTTCCGCGAGTGTGCTGTGCCTCTCGAGGAGCTCTTGCTCTGAGATAAAATACAGGCGGATGGGGGGATTCGGTTAGCCGCTTCTGTTTGCCCCCGTGGATTCACGTACTCTACCGCGATTCTGCCGGGCAATACGGGCGACCGCAACATCGATTCAGCAGCGTGCGCGCCGGCACGATGGGCACGGCAGCGCGTTCTGCTTTCGCCAGAGGACGGCCTGTCCCGGAGGCGCAGAAAGGCGAATTTGCAATAGACCGCCTGGACGAAGGGCGATAGAATCTGACCCTTGGGTATGAATGATGCGAATCATAGCGGGTACAAGACGCGGGATGAAGCTGTTGGGCCCGAAGAGCGGGGATTCGCGTCCGATCACCGACCGGGTGAAGGAATCGCTTTTTAGTGTGCTTTACAAATACGGGCTGCCGGACGGGGCGACGGTTGGCGACCTGTTTTGCGGGGTAGGGTCGTTGGGGCTGGAGGCTTTGAGTCGGGGGGCCCAGTTTGTGACTTTCGTTGAGCAAGACCACAAGATCATTGAGCGGCTGGAAAAGAATATCGAGAAGTCGGGGTTTGTCAGGAACTCGAAGGTGATTCGGGCCGATGCATTCAGGCTGGGTGTGCCCGCCCACAAGGCCGGCAACCAGTGCGACCTGGTTTTTGTTGACCCGCCTTACGCGGCGACGGCCCAGGTCGGGACCGGGTCACGCTTAGGCGGGCTTATGGAGGTGCTCGGCGGGCAGGTGCGGACCGGGGGCGTCGTGGTGGTTCGGACGCGCTGCAGCGTGTGCTTGTTCGAGGAGTACGGCTGTTTTGAGGTTGTTGAGCGTCGCAAGTGGGGAAAGATGGCGGTTGTGATACTCCAGAAGGCGGGCTGATGACAAACAGGACAGCGGCAATCAAGGTTGTCAGACGGCTGCGGCGGGCGGGTTTTGTGGCGTTACTTGCCGGAGGGTGTGTGCGCGATATGCTTCTGGGGCGGCGGGCGAGTGATTACGATGTTGCCACGGATGCCCGGCCGAGAGACGTGGTCAGGCTCTTTGAGCGGACGGTGAAGGTCGGGGCAAAGTTCGGGGTGGTGATAGTGCTGATCGGCCCGGCGAAGGTGGAGGTGGCGACGTTTCGGATGGAGGCCAACTACGCTGACGGACGGCATCCGGGGGCGGTGAGATTTGCCGACGCGGCCGCAGATGCGAGCAGGCGGGATTTCACGATAAACGGGATGTTCTTCGACCCAGAGAGCAAGCAAGTGATTGATTACGTGGGGGGCCAGGCGGACCTGAAGCGAGGGTTGATCCGGACGATTGGTCGCGCGGACGATCGTTTTGACGAAGATCACCTTCGGATGTTGCGCGCGGTAAGGTTTGCCACGCAACTGGACTTTGCACTTGAAGAGCGGACTTTTGCGGCGATCCGCAGGTCTGCCGCGGCGATAAGAAAGATAAGCGGCGAGCGGGTTGCGATGGAGTTAGAGGGGATTCTTGCAAGTCCCGACCGGGCCAAAGGGGCCGCGATGCTGATAGATACGGGGCTGGCCGAGCAAATCTTCGATGGCTTAGCAGGCAAGGGCGCCAAGTTTGCGGTGGATGTACTGAGGCACCTGCCGAGAAAAATTGATTTTGCACTGGGGCTGTCGGGATTCTTCGCGGGCTATGAGACAGAGCTTGGCCTGGCGTGGCTGCGGGTTCTACGGCCGAGCAGAAAGCTGCATAAACACGTCAGGTTCCTGCTGAGCAGCAGGGGGCGACTGCTGAATGAGAAGATGTCTCTGGCGGAATTGAAGCAGCTTCTTTCGGAGCCCTATTTCGAGGACCTTTACGCGTTGGAAAAGGCGATTCAGAAGGCGCGGCCGGAGGGCAGGCGGAGCATTAGTGCGTTGATTGCGCTGCGCCGAAGGATAAACGCGCTGGGTGACGTTGAGCTTCGACCGGCGCCGCTGCTTGACGGATACGGGTTGATGCGTTTAGGGGCTGTGCCCGGCCCGGGACTGGGGCAGTTGGCCCGGGAGATGTACGTCGCGCAGCTGGAAGGAGAACTGCAGACGGTAAGCCAGGCCGAGGAATGGGCGAGTAAGTGGTTGGAGAAACACCGGTCGGTTAGATGAGCAGCAGCGGTACGCGCGGTCCGGCGCAACCGGGACGGGTACGATAAGGGCGTAAGTACGAAATGGAGCCGTTTACACTCTTGATAAAACCTTCGGGTTCGGATTGCAACCTCGATTGCACATACTGTTTCTACAAGTGCAGGCCCGCCGAGATCGGACAGGGCAGGCAGCGGATGAGCGACGAAGTGCTGGAGAGGTTGGTTAAGGACTATATGCAGCTGCGGTTTCCACTGGCCGGCTTTGCGTGGCAGGGCGGGGAGCCGACTTTAATGGGGCTTGATTTTTACAGAAAGGCGGTCGAGCTTCAGAAAAAGTACGGCGCTTCGGCCCAGGAAGTGGGCAACTCGCTCCAGACGAACGCCATCCTGCTCAACGAGCAGTGGTGCAAGTTCTTGCACGAGAGCAAGTTCCTCGTGGGGATAAGCATCGACGGGCCGAAGCAGATGCACGATCATTACCGCGTGGACTATTCAGGGGCAGGGACATTCGAGCGAGTGATGCGGGCAATAGAGAGGTGCAAGGAGTACCAGGTAGAGTTCAACACGTTGACGCTGCTGAACGATCTCAACGTGAAGCATCCGGACGAGGTATTCGATTTTCTCGTGGGACTCGGCGTCAGGTTCCTCCAGTTCATACCGTGCGTTGAGCTGGATGCGACAGGAAGGGTCACAGATTTTTCGATTACGGCCGAGGAGTACGGGGAGTTTTTGTGCAGGGTCTTTGATCGGTGGGTGGAATACGGACCGGGCAGGCTGAGCATACGCGACTTTGATTCCATACTGTCGTATTACCTGACGGGCCGGCACACAATCTGCACATTCGATAGGCAGTGCAGCCAGTATATCGTCATCGAGCATCAAGGCGATGCGTACTGCTGTGACTTTTTCGTGGAGCCGAGGTGGCGACTGGGCAGCATAATGGAGACGCCGATCGAAAAGCTTGCCGGCAGTGCACTGAAGCGGAGGTTCGCGAGGAGCAAGCAGAACCTGTGCAGTAAGTGCCTTGTTTGCAGACACTTGGCGATTTGCCGTGGCGGATGTATGAAGGACAGGGCCCCGTTCGACAGGGAGAACTTCGCCCGGGAGAGCTATTACTGCGAGGCGTACAGACGGTTCTTCGATTATGCCGGGCCGAGGTTTGCGCAGATAGCGGCCCAGATTAGCTCAGGGCGGATAAAGAGAGATTTGGAGGGCACATAGGGCTCGTCTGTGGGCAGAGCAG
>CAZWAP010000025.1:0-31864 GCA_964632005.1 uncultured Pirellulales bacterium
GTTCAAAATTCCCTGCTTACAACGAACGACTCCCCAAAAGTGGGTCGTCGCCAGTGGTCCAGCGTTTTTTCCTTGACAGACGAGGATAAGTCGGGGTAACATATTCAAAGGAAGATGAAAAGGCCCAAGTCCGCTTGCCTATCTTGGAGGCAGGGGCTTATCGAAAAGTACGGCTGCTGTGGCATGCGGTTGCAGAGTCAGCTGGTCAGCGCATTTTCACTCGGCCGTGGGTGTACGGAGTAGTTGAGGAATAGGGTAAGAATAAGGGCAAAAGAAAGGAGGTTGCGATGAGAGGCTTCATTATTGTGGTTTGTGCGACAGGCATAATGTTGGTCTTGGCCGGAAGTGCCAAGGGTGTTGAATCCGTGACTTTTACCGCCTCAGACATCGTTTCGCACATAGGTGGGTTGAGCGATGCAACCTATCAATGGGGTTTGTGGGCGGTTCGCGCAAGGCCTGTTGTTAGCGGAGGGTACACCATCACCGGCGCAAGTACTTCGCAAGCAGGTTGGGGCGTCCTGGCGCCGAGTAGCTACAGTTGGAACACGTACGGGACAAACTGTGCGTGGTTCTGGGACGCCAGCGGCTCAGAGGTTGCCGGTAACGCGGCAAATCCACTTTACATGATTATGGACGTGCCGGCGGATAATTTCGAGAGTAGCTCATTCGACGGAAGCGGCACCTGGGTTGGAGCGTACTCTCCCGGAGGTGGAGGGACGTTCTACCCGTCGGGCTATGACGGAGGAGCCGGTGGTACCAACCTTGTGACGGCGGTTGACCCCACGAGCACTTTCACCTTTGATTTTACTCTGGATGCTGGGTCGACGTGGAGCGGGGCCTGGGAGTTTCTGGTTGATGGAAGTAAGTACACGCGGGGTACGTACACTTCGCCGGGCTACTGGGTTGCGAATTTCTTCGGCGATTACGGCGACGGTGGCGGCCTGAGCGGCAATACCGGAGCCGGCTACCACGTTCCTGCGCCCGGTGCCGTGTTACTCGGTGGGATTGGGGCCGGTCTTGTTGGCTGGCTGCGGCGGCGCAGGGCACTGTAGGTCGGGCGCCGGTTGGTTATCAGCACATAAAGGGCTGTGAGCGTGATGCTTGCGGCCCTTTTTCATTCTTGTTGTTGCGGGGCATTTTCGAGCGGTCCGGCGCGGGTTGTGCAGCTTACGGAGAGGGACCCCTGAGATTCGATGGCTGTTGACCAAGAGTGGCGGTTTTGTGTTGCGTGGGAACAAGTGGCGCTGTATTATGTTGTACGGGCTTGGTCGATGAGGGTTTACTTGTGAAAAGAATAGCTTTGTTTGCACTGGCGTTTGCGTTGTTGCTGTGCGTGGCCGGCTGCGGTGGAGGTTCGGAGAAGCCGATCGTTGTGGCCAAGCCGGTGGAGATACCGCCGAGCGGTGTTATGACACTTACGCAGGAGCAGTTGCTGTGGCTGGACTGGCACAGTCCGCACCGGCGTGGTGCTCGCGTGATGGCCAAGAGGCCGGCCGGCACCGGCGTCGAGTTCGATATCAATTTTCCAAGTAATGCCCCTGGTGATACCTGGTTGAACTTCGTCTCGAGTGGTGAAGGCGGGCAGGGGGCACTGGTTGGTGGCGATTGCAGCGGATTCAGGGCCTTTGCGTTGAAGATGACGCTGGTTTCGATAGACGGGCGTAGCGAGCCGGATGCGAAGCGGAAGCTCGTGGCAGGTGCGGTGATCGGGCCGACGGCGTCCGGCCGGGTCCACACCTGGGAGCCGGTGACGTTGAGCATGGCGGAGTCGGAAAGGACGGCGATTGCGAGAACGACGATGCGTATCGACAGGATCCGGACAATCGGGTTTCATGTGCACGTGCTCGACGCCGTGGACTGGGACAGCTCTGGGAATACCGTGACGATTCGCGTTGAGCCTGTTGCGGAGGGTGGCGCGGCTCCGTGGCTGCCGCCTGAGGCCCCATCAGATCAACGGTAGTGGGCAAGGCGTTATTAACTTGTCAAAGGGCTGTGTTGCCACATTTCTTACTTATAACGTCAGCGTTTCACGTGGGCCTTGTCTTCGTCGGCGGTATGCGGATCCTGTGCTGTTTGTAGAAAATGTCTTGCGATGAGAGTGAGCGCGGCTGCCTTGGGGGAGTTGGCTGTCGGCCTGGTGACTCTTTTGCCGGTGCGTTTGCCTTGGTCGGGTACGGGCGAGGATGGATGGTCCGGTTGTTCTTTTGTCTTTTCGGCTTTTTTCCTGCCCTGGCCCGTGGGTCCATAGTGTTCGGCGAGTGACAGCGCTTTTTTGATCGTTTGCATTTGTGCGTCGTCGACGAAGAATACGAGGGGGTTTGCGAAGCTATCCGGCGAGGGCTTTGCGGGGGCGTTGGGTGGCCTTAGGTTGATCAGCCGCTTGATCTGGCCGGCCGTCTGAGGCAGCAGTCGGGACAGCTCGCGGGCGTCGGCTCTGGTTCTGAGCCTTTTGAGCAGGGCGATCTTTTTGGCAAGCACGTCGGAGCCGCGCAGGCGATTGAGTGTGGCCAGCAGTATGTCGGCCTGCTCGTCGTCGACGTCCCAGACGAGCACGTCGGCCTTTTCGTGGCCGAGCTGTTCGAGGGCGCGGCGACGTTGATGGCCGTCGATGAGCTGGTAATGCCCCTTTTTTTTGCGGGCCGGCCTGACGACCAGCGGCTCATACCGTCCGCTCCGCTTGATGTTGCGCAGCAGCTTTTTGAACGTCTCGCTGCTCATACGGTTTGGGTTATCCGGGTGGGGCAGGAGGCTTTTTAGCGGGACGGACTGGAGGATATTGTCCATTATCGTCTCTCCTGTGCCCGGTCTGCAGTGCACCTTGCGTTTGGATTCGGGGGTGTGCCGCGTCGGCCGTTACCTAAATTGTCAGCTGCAAATCGGGGTTAAACCAGATGTAATAGGCGGGGCGTTCGGTCAGCTTGGTAAGCACGTATTCGGTGCGTTTTAGGCCCGGTTGCATCGATGATCGCTTGCCGTAGCTCTGGAGAAACAGGCTGATTTCTCGCTCGATGAACCGGCCGCGGTCCTTGTCCAGCCGGTTGATCTTCTCGTGGACTATCTGGGGGCGAATAAGCTCACTGTGGTCGATGCCTACCGTTGCCAGTGCCTCGATCAGCCGAACGCAGCGGATCGGCAGCGGTGCGGTGTAGGGCTGCATCCCGGCCTTCTCGAAGAACGGATGGAAAAGGCCCATCACTGCGAGGGCCTCGATGATCGGCACGTTCATCAGCGGCATTGTCTGGCGTACCAGTCGACTGGCCAGGCCGAGACCTCTGAATCGCGGGTCGACGATGACCCTGGCGATTCGTCGGACGTTTTTGTTCAACAGCGCGAGTCGGGAATGCCTGTCCAGGCCGGCAAAGAAGCCCGCCGTTGCGACGTTGCGAAGCTCGAGGGCGGGCGTGGTCATCGTATAGACGATCACGCCGGCGCTGCGGGCGCGTAGCTGGTCGGCCAAGAGGCCCGTGGGTCTTAGTGTGAAAATCGCGGCGAATGGGCCGATCTCACTGTCCCTGTAGTGGTAGCAGGCCAATTGCTTGTAATCGGCGAGGCTGCCGGGCACTATCTGCAGTTGCTTGCAAACGGGGCAGTTGTCCATACTCAGCTTCTGCGAATATCTTTGTAGATTACCTCGGTTTCGGCGTTTAGCTCATTAACGACCAGAACGTCCGGGGCCAAGGCCGAGAGAATATCCGTGGCTGCGGAGGCCAGTATGAAGATTGTGCCGGTCTTGGCGGCGAATTTGTTGACCTTGGAGGCTATCAGGGTGGCTGTCAGGCGGTCGAGGTTGGAGCAGAACTCGTCGGCAAAGACGTACTTTTTCTTTTGAGACAGTGCCAGAGCGAAGCGGAATCGCCACTTCTGTCCCTCACTGAGTCTGTCAGGCTGGTTGAGTATGCAGAAGCAGTCGGATAGCCCCGCGACGGTCAAGGCCCGGAGGCTGTCGAGCAGGTTGCCCTGGATGCAGTCGATGACGGCCCTGTCGTGCGGTAGGTCGACGTCGCCGAGATTCACTCGTTGGTCGTCTGGGACGCATTGCTGGAGTTCGTTGAGCAGGACGCTCTTACCTGAGCCTGAGGGCCCTGTGATATAGACGATATCCCCGTCCTCGACGTGGAATCTGCATTTGTGAGTTGTCTGTCTGTCGAGAAGCCTGTCCAGGGTCAAGCCGAAGGCTCTGCACAGTTGTAAGGTCTTGTCGGAGATCGCTCCGTGCCAGTTGAAGGTCTTTGATGCGCTGAGTTCCAGCATATTTTCAGGCCTCTGCAGGTTTTCTCGACTGTACGGTCCATCCTCGCCGGTCGAGCAGATCAGCGAGGGCCTTGAAGCGTCGAACCGTCTTGCGGGCCCGATAGTAACTGCACCGCCTGCGCCGCGCGATAAGCTTGAGGGAAAGGCCGCGAAGGAAATAGTCTTCGAGGATGGTCATTTCCATCGATGTGAACTCCACGAGGCGGGTCAGCGAGCGGAGGTACGGCTCGGCTGCCAAGCGTCTGGCGATCCGGCGAATTCTGCGGGCGACGCTTTCCTTGCTGACCCCCATCAGTCGGGCGATTTGCACAAAGCTGTAGCCATTGTCTAAATACAGTCGCATCAAGATGTTATCCTCTGGACGGAGCACATTTAGCCGGGCCCGCAGGGCCTCAATTTGCTCCCAGGCGGCTGCTTTGTCCGGGCGAATGCTGCTTGTCGTGGCTGGATCAGATCTGCTCACACCGGGTCCCCCGTATGGGCAGTTACGGCGGGTGAGCCGGGGAGTATCCGGGGGTCTGGCCGGGTGTCTGCGTGCCGGGTTGGTTGCCGGAGCGGCGTTGTTGTTCTATATACACCTAACATACGCGCAATTTTACCAAACAATCTAACAAAGTCAAGAGTTTTGTTTGATATTTTACAAATTTTCTGCCGGCCCTCATTTTTTCGCGTAAGATGGGGTCCTAAGGCTCCGGAGTCGATGGTGCGGAGTAGGTTTGGTTACAGGTCTTGGCCGATTGTGCGCTGCGATTTGTTGGAGGGTCTTTTTTTTGGAGATGACGGCGGCGGGTAAGAGTGGTAAATTTCCAGTATTCAGACTGGCCGATGGCCGGTTTGAGAGTGCAAGGACGCAGGTTAGTATGCGAAGCCAGGGACTTCGAACCCGCGCGGGACAGCTATTTTGACGATCGTAGTGGCGTTGATGATTACTGCCGAGGAAACGGGTCATATTGGTTCTTGGCGGTAGGCTGATTGGTCTGGGTCAAGTAGAATATACGCTCGTGCCCGAGGAGAATAGTCAGGATGTGGGGCTTTATCGGCGGCTACGTGCGATCCGTGGCCCGGCGGAGGGGGGGTGGGTCGAAGCCGGGCTGTTAGTATTGCCAGATTGGGAGGAACACGTATGAGCAGGGACGATTTGACGAACCGGGCTTGCAGGCCTGAGATACCGGTGGTTCGGGTGCTTTTGTTGATTCTCGCCTTGTGCGTGGTGGTGTATGGCGAGGGCGGGAAATCGGATCCGGCCAAGTTGAGGATCTTTGACGGTACGGCCAAGACGATCGTGGTCAACGGGTACTCGACCTCGTTTCAATGGCCGCGGTTCCTGCAGGACAAGCTCGACCGGATGTGCAACGGCGAGCGTATCCTGACGGTCAAGCCGGCTTTGAAGGGTGGAACACCGGTGGTTGGGTGGATTGATGTTAAAACAGGTAGGCCTTCGCAGGCCTGGTTGAAGATACTGCGGCCGAAGTTGCGGGACGACAGGCCCGTGATTGTGCTGGCGCAGCAGTCGCTGCAGGGGGTTTTCGGCCGGCTGGCCGAGGGCATCGGCGGTCCCGATGACAAGGAGCGCATCCGCCAGGGGGCTGACGCTCTGGAGAAGTACGTTCGGCTGCTCAAGCGGGACGGGGCGGACATAGTATTCGTGGCCACGCACATCTACAAACACCCGATGGAGCCGGCGATCGGGAACGAGCGGTACGCCCTGGCGGAGCTGCTCAGGCGGCAGATCCCATCTGTTGTGGGTGGTCCTGACGTGTGGACGCCTACGAAGGAGCGGTATCCCCAGGCCTTCGGGCGGGATGGGGTGCACCCGAACAGGCTCGGTGCTGAGATAATGGCGCAGAAATGGTTTGAGGCGCTGTTGAGGTATGACGGGCTGGCGGTGCCGGCCTGGAGCACTCGCCCGGTGCGTCCCAGGTCCCGTGGAGAGATTCCGGGTGTGCGAGTTCTGCGGGATATCGAGTATGTTCCCGGCGGGCACGAGCGACAGAGGCTCGATTTGTACCTGCCTGCATCGGCCGGCCAAGGGCCTGTGCCAGTTATTATCTGGGTTCATGGCGGCGCCTGGCGGGCCGGCAGCAAGGAGAGATGCCCGGCCAGGCGGTTTGTCGAGCGAGGCTACGCGGTGGCGAGCATCAATTATCGGTTGAGCCAGCATGCGATTTTTCCGGCCCAGATTGAGGACTGCAAGGCCGCTGTTCGCTACCTGCGGGCGAATGCGGGCAGGTATGGGCTTGATGCGGGGCGATTTGGGGCGTGGGGCAGCTCGGCTGGGGGGCACTTAGTTGCGCTTCTTGGTACCGCCGGGGATGTGAAGATGTTTGAGAGAGGTCCTAATCTCGATGTTTCCAGCCGGGTTCAGGCGGTGTGTGATTACTACGGCCCGACCGATCTTACAGTTAGGAGCAGGGACTGGGCGGCGAGGCGGCATGATTCACCCGATTCGCCGTTGTACAGACTTCTCGGCGGCCCGGTTCGACTGAACCAGGAGAAGTGCAAGCAGGCCAGTCCTGTTAGCTACGTTAGCGAGGACGATCCGCCGTTTCTGATTGTTCACGGCGACAAGGATCCGGTTGTGCCACACAACCAGAGCGAGATTCTGTACAGGGCGTTGGTGAAGGCGGGCGTCGAGGCCAAATTATACACGGTAAAGGGCGGTGGGCACGGCGGGTTCAAGGACCCGAGCGTTGAGAAGATGGTTGAGGAATTCTTCGATGCGCATTTGAAAGGGGCGCACGAGGGCGGCTGAGGATTTGCTGGGTCGGCAGTATGCGGGCGATTCAGCCGACAGAGGTCGAGTCCCGGCGTCCGAGCTGCTGGGCGGATGAAGGCGCGGCGGCAGGTCTCAGGGCTTGGTAATCCAGGATTCTACAGCCTGGGAGGCCCCGGTGATGTCTCTGCCGAGGCCGGCAGCGGTCTGACAGCCGAGTAGTGAGATGAGCAAAGCAACCAAGATTATCGCCAGGAGCAATTTCCTAACCATAATTTCACAGCCTCTATTAGTTGCTCAGACTTTTCTGGTCAGGCTGATTGTACCCGATCGTTCGATTTGTGCAAGTTATTTGTGGTGATGTTCGTTGGTCCATCCGGCGGTGCGAGGATATTTGGCCTGATTTGTAGCGGACTTGAGGATTTTTTGAGCGAGGTGTGGTATGGGCGGCGTGGGAGATAGATTTCAACGGGAGACGAAGTACTACGTTGGCAAACTTGGCGGAGGCAGGCTCGTCTGGGATACCAGGCCTGCCCTTTACAAGGAATATGCAGGGGCGGTGAAGGTTGAGTTGCCGTCGTTCGTGCCTTCGCGGCCGATGAGTCTTGATGAGGCATTTAGGCGTCGCAGGAGCGTGCGCGATTTCCGGGCCGAGCCAATAAGTCTGGGCCAGCTTTCTTACCTGCTGTGGGCGTCGACCGGCATACAACGGGTAGAGGGGGGCTACGAATTTCGGACGGCTCCTTCGGCTGGGGCGCTGTATCCGATAGAGACCTATGTGGTCGCCAATGACGTCCGAAAGCTGGAAGCCGGGGTGTACCACTACTCGGTCAGGGCCCACAAGCTCGAACAACTGGAGCTGGGCGAGTTCAGGCGGCAGATTGCTGCTGCGGCACTGGGCCAGGAGATGTGTGCCAGTGCGGCGGTTGTGCTTGTTTGGTCGGCCGTCTTCGAGCGGTGCAAGTGGAAGTACGGCCAGCGTGCGTACCGGTACATTTACCTTGATGCTGGTCATATCGCCGAGAACCTTGCGCTTGCGGCTGTGAGCCTGGGGCTCGGCAGTTGCGAGATAGGGGCGCTGTTCGACGATGAAGTCAATGCGCTTATGGGGATTGACGGCGAGGAGGAAAGCGTGATCGCGATGGCCGTGATAGGGGTCCCGGCGTAGTCGGGGGGAAGTTATTTTGGGTTTGCCCGGAGGTGGCGGGGTCGAGGGTCTGGCGGGCGGAGGGGGCGGGCAGGAAGGGCTGTCTGTGCGTTTGGAGAATCTTGGTGGGGGCGGGCCCTGGTCCTGAAAAGGGCGTATGGGTGGATGAGAACCGGGCAGAAAAGTCTTGCGTGGTGGGATGGGGAGGGTATATTCGGGGGTTGAAAGGGATTTCGTGGTTGGCCGGGGGTGACGAAGGGCCGCAGGTATCTTCGCAGCGTTAGGGATTAGAATGGCGGGAAGGAGTCCTAAGGTAGTTGTGGTCGGAAGCACCTACGTTGATATGGCGGTACGGTGCAGCCAGGTCCCATCTCCAGGGCAAAGTGTTGTGGGTTCTGCTCTTTCCTGCAGTGCGGCGGGTCCCGGTCCGAATCAGTCGGTGCAGGCGGCCCTTTGCGGCTGTGAGGTTTATCTTGTCAGCAAGGTTGGTGGTGACCAGTTTGCCGAGTTAGCGCGAGAGAGCCTTGCGGAGTTTGGGGTCGACACCGGGTTTGTCCGGGTTGCGGAGGCCAAGAATACGGGAGTGGTTGTAACGCTTGTTGACAGCAAGGGAGAGAATGCTGCGTGTTTTTACGCGGGGGCCAATAGTGCTTTGCTTCCTCAGGACATCCAGGCTGCCGAGCCGGTCATTAGCGAGGCGGATGTGTGCTTGATCCACGGTGGGCTGCCGTACGAAGCGGTTGTAGAGGCTATCCGCTGCGCGAAGGTGCACGGGACGAAGGTTATCTTTGATCCTGCGCGGCCGGTTGAATCCCGGTGTATAGGAGGACAGCGGTTGGGTGATTTGCCGACGGAGTTTTTCACGGTGGACATCATCATCCCGAATCTTTGTGAAGCTGCGGAGATGACGGACCAGTCGGCGGCAAGCATTCGCACCGCGAAGCTGATCGGCTCTGACTTAGTGACGCGGGGAGTGAGGTATGCGGTGATAACGATGGGCAAGCGGGGGTGTATGGTTGTGGACAGGGAGAGAGCGGACCAGATTGCGGCGTTCGATGTGGAGCTTGTGGACCAGGCCGGGCGTGGGGATGCTTTTGCCGGTGCGTTGGCGGCCTGTTGCGCCGTGGGTGACGAGATACGCGATGCGGTTAGGTTCGCGTCGGCGGCTGGGGCGCTGGCGTGTACGAAGTTCGGCACGATCGAGGCGATGCCTACCAAGGCTGAGATAATCGAACTTCTGCAGAGAGAGGATATCGACGTGCGGCGCCTGGACGAGTAGGCGGGGCAGCAGGTGTGGGAGGAAATGGGGGTGTTGCCGGAGGGAGGGCAACGTTTTTCGAATCCTGTTGGGGCGATAGGGGTGGTGATTCGGCTTGGGGTTGTCTGGTAGGATGGGCAAGAAAATCGAAGAGTTTCAACCGAAATCGTGCAGGTTTTCTGCGTGGTCTGCAAGGACTTGTGGAAATTTTTATTGCTGATTTTGTAAGGATTTAAGCGGTGGGCTGATATACGGGGAGCGAAAAAATTCGAATTAAATGCGCAGCTTCGGCCAATTGTAGAGGGCTTTGATGCTCGAGGCCCGGCAGTTGTGAAGAGGTAGTCGAAGCTGGAGCTGCGTATGGGATTTGAGCTGGATATCTTCTTTGAGAAGGGCGGAGGGCCAGGGCTTGACGCGGATTTTGTTGAGTGGCTGGTTGACGAGCAGTCGGCAAGGGTCCGGCGTCATTTCGGCAGACTGTGGGAGTACTACGCGAACCCGATGGTTGAGGCCGAATGTTTAGGGGCGTGCGGCCGAAAGGTCAGCGAATCGGGGCGGTGCTATGTTCAGGCTCAGGAGTATGGGTTGCCTGCGCGGATAACGGGTCTGTTGCGTTCTGGTGGCTGCGGCTCGGCTGGGGGGCGCCCTGTGAGGGAGGTTCGGCGGAAGGAGGTTGTGATCGAGAACGATATCGCCTGGCGGGTCAACGCGGCGGTTGATTTTCTGTTCGGCAAGCCGATCGGTTTTGTTTCCAGGTCGCCGGACGGCCGAAAAAGTGCAGAAATTGAGGCGATTTTAAAGGCATTGTTTTCGGCCAACGGCGGTATTAGTTTCTTTCAGGACATGGCGGTGCTCGGAGGCGTCTATGGCTTTGTCGATTGTTTCGTCAGGCCTGGCGACGAGGTCATCGCGCGCACATCCAACTCCTCCATCTATCACCGGACTCGCTCGAACGGCAGTGACTTGCGCATTGCGGGTAGTGATTCGTTCGACGAGGTGCTGCGATTGGCAAAGACGATCAGCCTGGAACTGATCGAGGCGCCGAGGGCGCTGCCTGTCCTGGATGAAGACGATTACAAGGTCGTGCGCTACTATATTCAGCACTTTCACCAGAAGCGAAACGCTGTAGGCAAGAGGGGTTCTTTCTTGTCGCGGTTGTTTGCGGGAGGGAGGGGAGGCGGTGACATACGTCAGGTGGTGGCGGTTACGGAGATAACGTCGGGGGAATGGTGGCAGAGGTACGAGGACAAGCGGCTTGTCGGGGAGGGGGAACTGCCGTGGGGATTCCTGCCGGTGGTGCATATACAGAACATTGCTCAGCCGTACTACTACGAGGGGCTCAGCGACGTGGAGCCGCTGATACCGCTTCAGGACGAGCTTAATACGAGGTTAAGTGACAGGGCGAGCAGAATAACGTTCCAGTCTTTCAAGATGTATCTGGGCAAGGGGATCGAGGGGTTCGAAGACAAGCCGGTAGCTCCGGGGAGGATGTGGTACACGGACAATCTTGACGCTTCGATTGAGGAGTTCGGGGGAGATGCGTCGGCGCCGAGCGAGAGCCTGCACATTTCGGAGATCCGGGAGGCGATGGATAAGACCAGCGGGGTAACACCGGTTACGGCGGGGCTGCTGAAAGGCAAGGTGGGTAATCTTACAAGTGCGGTGGCTCTTCGGCTGACGCTAATGGGGATGCTGTCGAAGAACGACCGCAAGAGGTTCACGTACAGCGAGGGGATCAGGGGGATTTGTCGGATGGTTCTTTCGATGCTTGATACGGCTGGCATCTACGAGACGAGCCCGGCGGAGCGTGAGGTTGAGGTTGTTTTTCCCAGTCCGCTGCCTGAGAACATGATGGAGAAGTTGGAGGAGGCCCGGATAAAGAAGGAATTGGGTGTACCTGCCGAGCAGGTTCTGAGTGAGCTGGGCTACGAGCCGACGAGATAGGGAGGCGTGGAGGTGTGATTGCAGCGGGTGAGTGGTGGTTTTGTTCACGAGGCAAGGTAGTGTTGTTTTCCGGCCCGGGTGGCCACGAATGGGAGGTTGTATGAGCGCGAACGAGACGCGAGAGATAGTGTCAGAAGACAGAGTTGCGGAGGAGCAGAGTGAGAGCTTGAAGCTTGTTCCGGTGGCCGAGTCGATCCGTTATCGCAAGCGGGCACAGAATGCCGAAAAGAGGGCGGAGTCTTTGAGGGAGGAATTGGCGGAGGCTCAATCGCAGGTTTCGAGTATGGCCGAAGAGCTCAGCGCTATTCGGCGGGAGCAAGAGCTGACTCGCAAACTTGCTGGTTGTGGTGTTGTGGACCTGGAGGCGGGTGTGTTGCTTGCGGGGGCCAAGCTTCGGGAGCGGCCGGATGTGGATATTGACGAGGTGATAAAGCAGTTGGTCAGAGAAAAGCCGTACCTGTTTGTGGAGGGCAACAAGGTTGGAGTGAAGAAGACATCGGGGGCGCGGGAACGTGTTCGGGACAGGAGGGCGGCCTTAGAGAGGGCAGGCGAGCGGGCTGCGACGACGGGCAGCCGTGCGGACTTGCACGAGTATCTGCGGCTGCGGCGGAACTTTTTGTAGTCGGTCGTGAGGACCGGGATGGACGGTAAAGAGAGTAGAAGGGGTTCCTGCTTTTGCGGGATTCACTGATAGTGGTAAGGAGAAGGATAAATGGCTTTTACAGGCAAAGCGACTTATTCTGCCGGCAGCACTCTGCCGGAGTTAGCAGAAGACGTATCGGACCTGGTTGGGATCATCTCGCCTTACGAGACTCCACTTTTGGATGCTCTGGGCAGCCCGCTGAGGGAGGCGACGAGCACGCATCATGAGTGGCTTGAGGACGAGCTTCTTCCGAACAAGGACGCCATCAATGACAGCACGTTTGGTGATCCGGCTGCTGATACGGAGTTTGTGGTGGACAACGGGAGCAGATTTCGAGTCGGTGACCAGATTCAGGTAGAGGGATCGGAGGAGTTGATGCTGGTTGCGGGCGTAAACGGGGACACGCTGACGGTGATTCGCGGTTATGCGGGGACGACGCCCGAGTACCTGGGGGACAACCAGGTGATCAATATTCTTGGGAACGCGGCCTTAGAGGGGTCGGACAAGCCGGAGGTCAGATTCACAAACCGGACCAGGCGTGGTAACTACACGCAGATATTCACGGCGGCGGTGGAGGTTAGCGGTACGGACCTTGCGGCGAGCCAGCTGGGTCTGGCTGACGAGCTGGACTTCCAGAAGCAGGAGAGACTGCGGGAGCTGCTTCGTGACCTTGAGAATACGGTGATTAACGGTGGGGAACCGGTGAGCAGCCCCGAAGGCAGCGGGTCGGTCCGGCGGTCTATGAAAGGGATTATTCAGCATCTGGCGACCAACGTCTTCCATACGGGTGACAGCGGCTTTCCGGCGGGGACGGATCTTGACGAGGCGAAGATCAACTATGTGCTCAGAAAGATTTGGGAGAACAGCAGCGGCAATGTGGACCTGATTGTGGTGGGCGGTTTTCAGAAGCGGAAGATAAACGCCTTCAGTGCCGGCAGCCGTACATACGGGCCGAACGACACGACGTTCACCGATCTGATCAGCATTTACGAGAGTGACTTCGGGGTGTGCAGGATCATCACGACGCGGTGGGTGCCGCAGGATGCGGTTCTTCTGCTCGATTCGTCTCGTATCAGCGTACTACCGTTGGCGGGGCGTAGTTTCCATTTCAAGCCTCTGGCCAGCGGAGGTGACTACGAGTGCGGTGAACTGATCGGAGAGTATACGCTCGAGTTGAAGAACGAGGCTGCACACGGGTTGATTCGGGACCTGAGTACGAGCTAATTGGCGGGGGCGTCAGGGGGACGTAACGATGCGTCCTGGGCTGGTGCCCAAAGGGCGTGAGTTCTTTGGGCACTTTTGCCCGGCCCTGCGTGAGTGGAAGGAGTTGAGAAGATGGTCTGTTTCTCCAGCGACGCAGACATTCTTAGATACGAGCCAGTTCTGTTCGGGGAGCTGCATTTGCCGTGGCAGGTGTTGGCTTCGGGGTCTGGTGGGACTCTGAGTGGGACGACGTTCAGCGTGAGCGGCGAGGATTTTGTGGGGGCGGGCATATCGGGCGGGGGGGCAGTATATTTGCGGTCCTCAGATGGCTCTTTGGACGGGGTCTATGAGATAGTCTCCGTTGACTCGGCCACGCAGCTTACGGTCTCGGTAATCAGGCGTGATTCGAGTGAGGATCCGCTTGCGCCGCCGGGCGCGAGCGAGATAACGTACCGTGTCAGCACGTTCGGGCCTCAGGCGTCCGAGGTTGGTTTCCGGTTGACCGAGTACTTCGGGATCAGGCCGGGCAATCCGGCAAGCAGCGTTGCTGCGGAGGACGTTCTTGATACCGAGGCCCTGAGGCGGGCGTCGGTTTTCGGGGTTGTATCGAGTGTATACGCGATGCTGGCCAGCACTTCCCGTGATGAGAATTTCTGGCAGAAGAGCCTATATTACCAAGGGCTGTTTGAGAAGGCGCGGGAGCGGTGCAGGTTTAGTGTGGATGTCGGGTTGGATGGTGTTGCGGACGTGACGAGGACGGGTGCATCGGGGAAGTTGGTGCGGGATTGACCAGCCGGGGGCGATTGAATGAGCGCTACTTTAGATGGGCAGGCATTATTTGGTGCGGAGCATCTGGAGCTCGAGTACGGGGCTTTTGTGCGGGAGTCGGTAGAGAGGAGGATAGCCGGGCTGGACGGTGTACTGAGCATCGATTTGGGCAGGCGAGGCAGGCAGATCAGACAGAAGGGCATGCTGCGAGCGGGGAGTCGTAAGCAGCTTGGCGCGAAGATCGAGGGTATCCTGGCCTACATGGACGGCAAGGAGCATACGTTGCTGTTAAGCGACGGCGGTCAAATCGGCTCACTCCGGATGGATAGTTTGAGGACGAGCGGGCAGCGGACGAGCGGCGGCGGCATTGTGGTGGATTATGAGATAACGTATACGCAGTTGAAGGTTTGGTAGGATGGGGCTTATCAGGAGCGGGATTGATTCGGTTAGGGCCGTGGGGCTGCCGGCAGGGGTCGGGTCCGACGGGGAGTGGGTTGCTGAGCCGCGTTTGGCTTTGGTGAGGTGGCGTTCGGGGCTGGGCGGCAGGTTTCATCAGGTTTACGTGAATGGTCGATATGCGGGGACGACGAGCGACAGTTCCCAAAGACAGATGGTGGTGCAGATGCCCACGTTCACGGAGGCGGCTGTGCGCATCGAGGTTTTCGGTGTAGAGGCCTGCGAGGCTCACATAGATTTTAGCGAAAGGTTGGGTGGGCTGCGGGTTGGTAGCGGGCGCGTTGGGGTGGTGCTTCTGCGGAGCCAGGAGCTGCCGATGGATGGGACAGCACATATCTACTACGATGCTGGTACGGGCGTGATCGACTACACTACGTCGCTGACGGACGAGCCGATCAGGATATGGCCTGCGCGGCAGGATAAGGCCGGCTTTGGAATGAGCCGATTCGGCAGGGGGGACTTCGGATACGACTCGTCGGCTGCGGTCGGATTCGGGATGGGCAGTTTCGGCAATGGGCAGTTTGGTCTGGATGCGGACGTGATCGAATGGATAAGCCCTCCACTGCAGGAGGGTGTTTACAGGTTTGCGGTCAAGGTCTTTGACTCGGCGGGGAATGAGAGTTCGGCCACCGAGAGCGACGAGGTGGCGGTGATCCCCGGGGCCAAGCCTGCGGAGAGTATGAGCGTCTCGGCGTATGAGAGGCAGACGAATCGATTGGTCTTGAGCGTTCCGTAGAGCATTTGCAGGAGAGTGTCATGGCGGAAGTATACCCATCAGATAATGAGTTACTGAACTTGCAGTGGGATAGTGAGACCGGGGTTGAGTACATAGCGACGGGCACGGCTCCGTATTACCTGGAGTTTCGCAAGCTTCTGTACCGGCTGTTGCTTGCGACGCGGCGGGCGAACGACCTGCGGGTGTACGATGAGGGTGGGCTGGATATCGGCGTCAAGCCAGGGAAGTTCTGGCTCGGCACGCAGTTGGTGAGCTACGGGGGGTCTTCGGGGAATACGCTGGCGGACGACAAGAGCGGCATCTACATATACCTGGACTCCTCGGGCAGTCTGGTTACCGACGAGTACGGCGGTTTTCCGGACATGGCGAGCACAGCTCACGTTCGGCTGGCCGTGGTGAGTACCTCCGCGGGCCAGATCGACTCGATTACGGACTGTCGGTCCGGTCACAATATTGTTGTGCCGTACGGGGCGGGCGGGATAAGCAAGACGATAGAGGCCCACAGCAGTGATGAGACGCTCGCCGTTTCGGAGTCTGGCAGTATCCATACGAATCTCGGGGCGGGGGGTGTTGTCACGCTGACGCTGCCGTCATCGGCGCCATCGGGCACGGTATTTAGCTTTGCGGTCCAGGCAGCAGAGGAGCTTCGTATCGACCCCGGCGCTGCGACGATTCGCGACGACAGCGGCCAGACAGCGGGCAAGTACAAGTCGGCGGATTCCATAGGGCAGTGTATCACACTCGTGGCCGATAGCAATGGTGACTGGGTGACAGTAGCGAAAAATGGAACGTGGACGGAAGAGGCATAAGGTGGGCTGAGAGAGCGTCTCGAGCGCACTTGCGCTAAGGAGCGAAAATGTATTCACTGGATTCAAGTCACGTCTGGCACGTTGCGAAGAGCGGAGATGATTCCAACAGCGGTCATGCGGGTCAGTATCCGGTTGATCTTGTGAACGATGCCAAGTTGACGATCGGAGCGGCGGTATCAGCGGCGGGCGACGGCGACACGGTCGTTATCTGGCCGGGTGACTACACCGAGAATGTGAATTTCGGGACGAAGGCTCTGACATTGGTCGGGACCGGTCGATACAGGTCGCGGATCATTCCTGCGAGCGGCTCAGGGGTCGTAGTGGGTGACAACAGCGTACTTCTGGGCCTGTCGGTGGAGGCCCTGGCGCCGGGCGCAAAAGCTGTGGACGCGTCGGACAAGACAAACGTCGTCATCGAGGGCTGCGATTTCTACGGCGGGTATCACGGGTTGTATGCGTACGGTGCGTCGCACCTTTTTCTGCGGGACTGCGGTATCCGGGGCAAATATAACGGTTGCAGCTTGAGTTCGGCCGAGCAGGTTGTTGTGGCCGATTGTGTATTTGTCGCCTACGGGACGTACAGCAGCAGCATGGACTGTCGAGCCCTGTTCGGAGCCGGTGCAGGCGTTTACACTGATTGCGTCTTCAAGGCTGAGCGGAACGATACATCCGACAGGGCTAACGGGGCTGTTTACTGTGCGTCGGGCAGCCTGGTTGTGTTCAGGGGCTGCATCCTCGAGGCCACTGCCGGGGCCGGTCATACCGGGCAGGCATACGGGATACTGGTCAGCGGTTCGGGTGCGGCGGTGGTGCTTGAAGGCTGTGCGATAACGTCGTCTTCGGCGAATGCTGGTTCCGGGCCTTATGATCTCTGGCAGGTGGACGGGAGGCTCGTAGTGTGCGGATGCGCGTATGAGACCAGCAGCGGTTCGATCGAGCAGGCAGGCAGCGGCTGGGCCGAGGCGGTCAAGGCTGAAGCTGACGCGGCATTGAGGGGCTTGAGGGTTGATAGAGCGGCGAAGGTTCTCGTGAACAAGGCCGTTCAGAACAAGCTAAGTGGAGCGATCTCGTATTACGACGACGACGGTCAGACAGTGTTTATGACGCACACACCGAGCGAGGCGGAAACCACGATAACGAGGACGCCGGGATGAGAATGGCGGTCTTGCGTTCAGGGGAGACGATCAATGGGCGGTTTTGGCGGGTATCTGGAGGACAGGGTTTTGGACCATATTTTCGGCAAGGCGGGTTACACGCCGCCGACTATCTATGTAGCTTTATCAACGGCAGATCCTCTGGATGACGGTTCGGGGTTGTCCGAGCCGAGCGGCGATGGTTATTCCCGGGCTCAGACGTCTGCGGCCGACTGGAGTGCGGCCTGCAGTGGGACAACTGAAAATGCCGGGGCGGTAACCTTCAACGAGGCGACCGGCGAGTGGGGGAGTATAACACACTTTGCTCTTATGGATGCCGCATCGGGAGGTAATATGCTGATTTACGGGGCGCTGGATGTATCAAGGTCTATCGGTAGTGGTGATCAGCCGGAGTTTGCGGCCGGTAGTCTGCAGATTTCGCTGGATTAAGGCAGCGAGGAGGATTTTGCCATGGCAGATATTAAGAGCAAATATGTGACTGCATCGGATGTAACGATAACCCTGGCGTCGTTGGCCAACGGCGCGACACGGCAGTCGGATGCGATTGACAATACGGCCAATCTTTATCTTGATGCCCTCGTGCAGCTGAAGGTAAAGACCGGCACGACGGTCAGCGGAGATCTTCAGGTGCTCGTTTATGCCTATGCTACTGTTGACTCATCCGGTTTGGGCTATAGCGGCGGCGCATCTGGCAGCGATTCTGCCTTTTCGGGCACGCTGGATAACACGAAGCTCATAGGGATTATCAGCACGCCGGTGGCGGCGACAGCTTACGAATCTGATCTTATGAGCGTGGCAGCGGCTTTTGGCGGTGTTTTGCCTGGCGAGTGGGGGATTATCGTTGAGAACAGAACCGGTTCGGCTCTCGATTCGGCCGAGGCCAATCACGTCAAGAAATACGTGGGCGTTCTGGCACAGTCGGTATAGCGATGCTTTTTGTTACTGATTACAAGCTAAAACCACCGTTGGTAGGGCGGGTGCAACCTGGTCATCCGCTTGCGCAGGGGCTGATCGGCTGTTGGCTGTTTAACGAGAGGAGCGGATATACTGTACACGATGCAAGCGGCCAGCGAAATAACGGCAGTTTGAATGACGGGACGACCTGGGGGCCCTCAAGATTCGGCCTGGGTGTAGAATTTGAAAGTGATGGCTATGTCGATTGTGGAGGACCGAAGCCGTGGAACACAATCGGTGACGTAACGGTTAGCCTTTGGGTGAAGGATGCCGGGACGGGCATTGCTGGATGGGTGTTCAATAAATTTTATTCTACCGCCGACGGGTGGGGCCTCTACAAAAGCGCCGCCAATTATCTTGGCATCTATGATGATATTGATAATGCCGACAGTGGCCGGTACTACACGGCTATCGAGCCGGGCGATTGGTATCACGTTGTCGCGAGTATGAAAAGCTTAGAAAATAGGCTTTATCTCGATGGAGTTTTGATAGGTTCCGGGGGATATTCGGCGGACAACTGGTCGAGTTTTGGCGGGAATTTCTATATTGCGGCGAGGGGTAACGGGTCCACTTTTTACGACGGCGTCATTGACCATGTGATGGTCTGGAGGCGCGCTTTATCCGATGGTGAAGTGGCCTGGCTTTACCGCGAGCCCTTCGCGATGTTCGACAGTCGTGCCCGGTCAGTGTTGATGTACATACCAGGGCAGGCGGTTGTGAGCCTCTGCGGTGCGGCTGGGGGCCGACTGGGCTGCACGGGCGGGAGCATCCGACTTGCAGATGAGGTTACCGAGGATATGCTGGGTCGGGCCTGGCTTAGAGACGCCCTGTTTGCCGGTATGACGGCCAACGCATTCAAGCTGGGCACTACGCTGGGCCTGGGGTGGTTCTGGGTCCGCCTGGGGGGCTGCTCCGCACTTTACCGCGGCCCTGGAATGGACGGTATCGAGTTCGGGCGGATATTAAGCGTGGACGGCCCTGATGCTGAGACCGTCTCGCCGCCCGACTGGGTTGAGCACGAGAGCGGCTCGAGGTACTTCTACGTCCTTCGGCGGTTCAACCGCTGCGGCATTCCGGAGCAGAGCCTTGGTGCTGCGGTGGCGGTTTCGATAGGTGGCGATGGTGGGCTGGCCGAGCGAGAACCAAACAAGGTTTTCAGTGTGAGGGCGGAGGTAGTGGAGGGTGAGAAGGTTCGAGTCGTCTGGTTTTACAGCCCGCTGGGCCAGCAATCCGAGCCGACCTGTTTTAACGTGTACTCTGACGGCGGGACGGGGCAGGTTGACTACGCCGATCCGCTGGCGATGGTTTCGTATCGGGGCTGCTGTTACTACAGTTACGTAAGTGATGGGTTGAGTCCCGGCCGATACCTTTTTGCAGTCAGAGCGCGGGATGCCGAGGGGGCCGAAGATGGTTCTACGTGTCCGGTGGCGATTGAGCTTTCTGGTGATGGGCCGAATTCGGCTGGGATTTTGAATGTTGGAGCACTTTGAAAGCTCGGGAGTTCCTCGGGATGTGCAACAGGGTTGACTTCTACCAATCTGCTGCGAGCCGACTTGCACTGCCGGCCGCATCTGTGTCAGTCGAAGTTGATGGTTCATTATCTGCGGTTCTCGAGCCGGTGGAGATCGTTCGGAGCGGCTGGCCCGAGTTTGGCTGGGCAAGGCTGGCTTGTAATCCGGCGGCTTATGCAGGGGGTCGGCTGCGGGCCGTCGAAGAAATTGCAGGTGAGTTTGCTATGGGCGCATCCGTTCGCATCGAGCATTACTACAATGGTACCGCACCGCGTCCGGGAGTTAGCGGTCTGCCGATATTCTGCGGCCATGTAGAGCGTATCGAGACCACACTTGGGCCTGAGGGGCCGCTGGTTGAGATCACCGCCAGGGACTTTAGTGCTCACCTGGAGCGTATTACGGTGTACGGCCGGCGTGTGGCTCGGGCGGAGGATGGGACAGTATTCCTGGCCGGCCTTGACACCGTTTTCAATCCGGATGGGTTGCCGAACGCCTACCCGGTTCCGGTTCGGTACGGTGGACGAAGCTATACGGTGTTCTGCGCCGACGATTCGGGGGGCAGGCCGTGGCGATATGCCGAGGTAATCGATTACTTGCTTGGGGAGTACCTGTCCGGCCGGCAGCTGCAAAGACCGAGCCTCGAGCGGTTAGAAGCCTTGACCGAAGGGCTCGTGGTTCGGGACCTCGATGTTACAGGCCTGAGTGTGCTCGAGGCACTGCATCGCTGCTGTGAGAGGCTGGGCCTGCGATTCAAGTTTGTACCGGCTCTTGTTCCTACGGGTCCTGCAGAGGCGATGGTGTTCTATAGAGCCGGGGCCGGCAGGGCCGTGGAGTTGAACTGTCAGCCTGCTGGCAGGCAGCTCAGCATATCCGGGACGAACGTAGCGCAGTTGCACAGTCGGCGCAGCTTCCAGCCGGTTACACACAAGTACATCGGGCAGGGGGACTTCAAGGTATTCGAGGCGACGTTCGATCTGGTAAAGGCGTGGGACCCCAACCTGGAGGACACCGTTTATGATACGTTTTCACCCTCGACGAATCCCCACTTCTACAGGGTAAAAGATGTATATCGCAAGTGGTGTCTTAATGAAGCGGGCGACTACGCCGGCCAACCGTACAACCAGGGTGATGCGTTCGACTTCTCTAAGATATTTGGGACGGAGGACTATGCGCCCCGGCGAAGGCGCTTCCGGCCGGCCCTGACAGCGGATAAGCAGGGCAAGTCGTTGGGCTACTTTTTGGAAGTCTCGTACGATGGGGGCGATAACTGGTGGCAGTATCTCCACGCTTTCAACATCCTGCTGGATGAATGTGGAGTATGGCTCAGCAGTGACCGGCTCGATATGAACACGTGGGTGGCGGCGCTGAAGGGGTTGTTGAAGTTCAGGATCACCGCCTCGGTAGTCGGCGATGAACGGCTCTGGTGCACTGTCGCCGATGGCCCGGTTAACTCGACGGCTCCGGTGATTGAGCAGGTTATCACAGTGCCCCGCCGATTCAAGTATCGCAAGGTCTCCAGCAACAGCATCTTTGCAAACGGCTCGGATGAGGGGTTGGGTGCTGCCGACCAGGTCGATGATACCGAGGCCCTGTACGAGTATATCCGGCACGTAGCGAACGCTTCGGGTCGGGTTATCGAAACGATCGACGTGCAGACGCCTTTTGTTCTACTGAACTATGAGCTGGGCGACAGGGTCGTGGCAAGTCCTGAAAGCAGAGACCTGTTTTCCACAAGGACTGACAACCGCAGCGTCAGTTGGATCGAGCGGGTGCGGATGGATTTTCGAGAGCAGCGGACGGATTTGAGGATCATTCGCAGGAGGGGCAGGCGATTATGAGCAGCGGGCTTGATGGAGGTGAGAGCCGGCAGCTTCTCGGAAGGCTCGTCCGTGAGGGCACCGGCGGCGTGGGGGAGGTATCGGCGGTGACTTCGCCTGGCGCCAGGGCGGCTGCGTGGGCCATAAAGGTCAAGAGCCACTTGTCTTACAATGTGTACAACGTCGTTACGGTCGTGGTGGGCGAGGCCGGCACGTGGCCCCTTGAGATAGGCCAGCAGACCGAGGCGGTGAACCTGGCCGAATCCTTCGAGACCGAGGGGGTCCTGGCGGCAGGGACATACGCGGTTATGTTCAGGGTGGGAGATAAGAACGTTTTCTACGCGGTGCCGTGAGCGTCGCGGCGGCTGGGGAGGTGCCTGGCAATGGGGGACGGCAATTCCAGATCGTGGCAGTTGAATCGCCAGATCAACGTTTCAACGCTGGTCCAGCTGGTGCTGCTGGCCGGCCTGATCATCGGCAGCTATATCAACTTGCAAAGACAACTCGACCTGCTCCAGCGCGACGTCACAATGCTGCTGCAGTGCCAGAAGGACTTCAGCCGAAAGCTCGAAGACCTCTCAGCCAAGAGTATCTCGTATGAGTATCGTCTGCGTGCGTTAGAGAGAGTTCCGAGAGCGAATGACAGGGTGGATGAGAATTTTTGACGGGAGGGAAGCGTAAGATGAGAAGGGTTTTTTGGGGTAGCTTTAGAGCGTCTCTTTCATTTTGCATTTTGGCATTTGTGTTTTTGTTTCTTGGTTGTGAGAGTTTTCGCTTTGCACCGAGCCAGAGGCAGAAGCAGCTTGCCTGGTTGCACAATCGCACTGCTCTGGCGGCAGCACGGACTGCCAGGTCGGAGGGCGCATCGGCTGAGCTTCAGGATTTGACCGGGCTTGCCGAATTGCAGAGCCGGGCCTTTACCGCCTACTTTGGACTGCCGAGGGAGTTTCCCGCCGCTGAGACGGTCGATGATATTCTGAGCGAGTCGAACCGTCAGGTTGCTGCCCTGGCCATTGAGGATTCGAGGGCCCGGCCGAACCCCTGGGACCTGGCCGACGCAGTGCTGGAGCTCGGCATCGGGATCTCTGCGCTGCTCGGCGGGGTCTACGGCGCCAGAGCGGCGAAGTTCTTGAAGGACGCACGCGCCAAGTCCAGGGCCCTCAAAGAGATCATCGCGGGCAACGAGCTATTCAAGAAGAACAACCAGCCCCAGGTCGAGGCCTTCAAGCAGGCCCATGCGAACCAGTCGCCGCAGACGCGGCAGATCGTTGCACAGCTCAAGACTGGTTAGGCCGGGGATCTTGCAGCCTTGTGCCCGGCTGATTCCGTTCTCCAGCCGGCTCAGGCTCAGGCGGCTCGGCCGGGGAGTTGTCATACTTGCCGATCAGGTTGAGGAGGTGCATTCCGTCGGGGTGGTCGGGTTCAAGGTCGAGTACCATCCGCCATTGCACGACTGCCTGGGGGTATAGCCGGGCCTGTTCGTAGGCGTAGCCGAGCTTGAGGTGCAGCGAGGCTGTTTCAGGGCTTTGCTGGACGGCCTTTTCGAGGTACTCGATGTACTTGTCGAGCTGGCCGGCCTGGTTGTAACGGTCGGCGACTTTCAGATACGCATCGACGAGGGCCGAGCCGTAGGTGGCTTCGTCTATCTTGATCGCCTCGGCCAGCAGGGCGAGGTATTCGCCGTAGCGGTGTATGCCGAAGGCTGACTGGGCGTAGTAGTAGTAGAAAAGTGCCTTGTCTTCTTCGGGCACAACGGCTTCGATCTCCTTGAGCATCTCGTGTGCCTGCTGGTAGCGTTTGGCGTTGAGGTATATGTTCGCCAGGAGGAACTTGATGTCAGGCGTTTCGGAAAGCCCGCCGGTGATTGCCTTGGCGACCTGGTATACCGCGGACTTAGCCGGGGCGGCGTAGAACGCGTCTTTAGTGCCGGGGACCGGCTCGATCAAGTACCACTGTCCATTTATCGCCCCCGGCTTGCCCGACTTGACCCTGACGCGGGCGACTTTGCCGAAGTAGTTACGCAGGTTGAAGTAAGCCGAGCCCAGCTTATAGTGCAGCACTGGTAGTTCGATCCCCAGGCGCATTGCCGACTCGTAAGACTCCGCCGCCAGCGCGAAGAAATTGCCCGCGAGGTAGATGTTGCCGAGCTGGTAGTGATCGGGCCCGCTGTTGGGATTGAGCTTTATCGCTTGCTCGAAGTACTTGCGGGCGCTGGGATAGTCGTTGAGGTTGTACTTGGCCTCGGCCAGCAGGTGGTAGGTTGCATAGTCGTGGCGGTACTGGAGCAGCGGTTCGAGCAAATCGACGAGTTGTTTGGACTTGTTTTGCATGTTGTAGATCTCCGCCAGGAGTTGCCCGGCTTCGACGTGGTCGGGCGTTGTTTTAAGGATTTCGGCCAAGAGCTGCTCGGCCTGTTTTTCATTGTGGGCGTAGTAGTAGGCCCTGGCGAGGTGGAGGCGGTAGCCGGTCTTGGAGGGGTCTTGCTGGGCCGCCTTTTTCAGCAGTTCTACCGCCTGGTGATAGTTGCCCTGGAAGAGGGCCCTGCGCCCCAGCTCGAACTGTTCCTGAGCCTTCGAGTTCGAGGCGGGTTGCGTGTTGGGGTCTACCCCGGTCGCCGAGTATGCAGGCCAGCTTGCCAGCAGCAGGATGATAATCGACGTTGAGATTGAAGTTCGTGTTGCCATGGTCATATCTCCTTGTCAAATCTGATGACTACGTGTTAGAGCCTGTAGGCCTTGATCCAGGTAATCTGTTCGCGTGCCTTTTCGGCCAGCGGGCCTTGCGGGAAGTTGTTGATGTAGTTGGTGTAGGCGTCCATTGCGTCGACCCACCGGCCGAGGTGTTCGTAGCTCTCTGCTATGGCGAACTGGGCCTGGCCGGCCTTTGGACTGCGTCGGTAATTCCTCAAGAAGGCCTTGTACGCCTCGACGGCCTCTTTGTATTGGCCCGCGTCCTCGTAATGCTTTGCGATCCGCCAGCTTGCGTCCTCGGCGACAGTCGTACCGCTGAACTGCTTTACGATCTCCAGCCAGGCCGTCATCGCCGCCTGCGAGTCCTTGAGGCGTTCGTCGTAGATGGTTGCCATTCTCAGCAGGGCGTCGCCGGCCTTGTCCGCCCCGGCTATCTTCGAGGTCTGGGCATATGCCTCGACGGCCTTTCGCAGGGCAGCGTTGATCTTATCCTGCCGGTTGGCCAGTTGCACCGCCGTGAGCGTCTCAACCATCTGGCTGACCTTGTCCGCGGCCAGCGCGGCATTCGCTGCGTTGAATACCACATTCCTGCCGGCGTATCTGGCCTCCTGCAATTCGGCCTCATCCGTCTCGCCGCCTTTTTTCAGCGATTGTATGAGCATATCCTGCTTGGTTTTCTGGCGGCTGCGGGCCGTCTGGACCTGTCGATAGGCCTCGAACTGTGCGATCTCCTCGGCCTTTGCCAGGGTTTGTAGGCGGGTAACCGAGGCGAGCTTGTTGGCCTCGTCTTCGTAGCTCTTGCCCACCAGGAACAGGGCGTCGTCGGCCAGCGGGCTGTTCGGATACCGGCTGGCTACCGCCCTGGCTGCCTCGCGTGCCTTCTCCGGCTCGCCCAGCGCCAGGTACGTCGTGCCCACGGCATAGAGGGCGTCGTCGGCCAGGTGGCTGTTCGGCCAGTGCTCTGTGACCTTCTTATATTCGATAATGGCCTTGACGTGGTTGGACAATTTGTTCAGCACGATAGTTGCAATCTGGTATTGTGCGTCGAAGGCCTTACGCTGGTCTTTTTCGTCGACCAAACTCTGGTACCTGGCCAGGTCCTTGAGGATCGTGACCCGGCGCTCGGCCTCGGCCTTGCGGGAATCCTGTGGATAATCGCGGATGTACGATGCATAGCTTTCCAGGGCCTGGCGCCACCGGCTGAGGTTGAGGACGCATTCGGCTATGGACCACTTGGCCTGCTTGACCCAGTCGCCGTTCGGGAACTCCGCAATGACCCGTTGATATGCGGCGATCGCCTCATCCCAGGCCTGGTTGGTCTGGTGGATCCGCCCGATCGTCGTAAGGGCCTGCCCGGCCTGTGGATGCCGCGGGAAACTCTCCACGAACATCTCCAGTACGTGCAGCGCTTCGATCCAGCGTTTCTGGTCCTTGAGCGAGACGCCGATCTGGTAGATGGTGTTCTGTATACCCACGTCGTTGCCGCCGCGGGCGATATTCACCTCCTGGTAGGCCTCGGCGGCACGCAACGGCTGACCCAGGTTCTGCTGGTAGGTCTGGGCGATCCGCAACGCTGCCTCTTGTGCAAGCCGATGTGTCGGATACCGCACCGAAAGACTGGTCCAGACCTCGATGGCCTCCTCGTGATACTGCTTGCCTGCAAGCTCGGCTGAGAGGTCCCACAGCATCTGCGGAATCGCTCCGATCTTTGGGTGCTCGGAATACTTGTCGGCCACGGCAAGCAGTTCCCCGGCCGCACGGACGTATTGGCCACGGGCCAGCGTCCGACTGGAGGCATCAACCACCCTGGCCTGCATCAGGAAGCTGTTGGCAAGGTCCCACTGAGCCTCGTGGAGCAAGTCCTGCTCATCCGGGAAATCAGCGATGATTTCCGCAAGCTCCCGCCGGGCAGTGGAGAACCTCCGTGCTACCTCGCTGAGCATAAGCTGGACGGACAGCTTTGTCTTGACCGGCCTGGCCGCCCAGGCCAGGTAGTCGCGGGCGATGCCCAGTCGCAGTTGCGGCAGCTGCGGGTCGGTCGGGTTGTCCTCGAGGAATCGCTCTGCCAGCAGCGCCGCCCGCTTCCACTGCTCGAGGCCCCTCCAGTGGCCGATCATCAGCTTTATCTCCCCGCGGGACTGCTCGGCCGTCGCACTTGCCGGGTGCTTCTCGCGGATGCCCTGGAAGATCTCATAGGCTCCGTTTATTGCCTTTTCCTGGCGGGCGACCTCGGCCTCCGAGAGCACAGGCGGGCCCTGCCGGAGGTTAGTCACTTGAGCATTGGTGGGCTTTTGCCGCACAGCTTGATAGTGTAATTGCTCGCGTAGTTGTGCAACTCGCGCTGCCTGGCCGGCCTGGTGTCTGCGAATTGCCGCAAAGAGACGCGTATCCTCGGACTTCAGATCGTCGGCGTACCCATCATATACTTCGGGCCGCTTTTCCTGGGGCCCGGCGGTGCCCGTCCCCAGCGGGGGTAAAGTGGGCCTGAGTTGCCCTGTGCGCGTGGGCGAATCCGACGGCTCGGTCACAGCCGCCAGGGCACGCTCTTGCTTGGGCCCCTCCGCGCGCTCGGACGGTTTGGCTACGGCCTCGAGCGCCGCCCTGGCGTGGTCGGGCATCGCCTTTCCCAGGCGGCACAGACCTCGACAGAATTCGATCCGCTCGATCCGCCGAAGTTCGGGACCCTTGCTTATCAACTCGGCAAAGAGGCCCTCGGCGACGTCCCACGCATCGACCTTGGCATACTCGAGCCCTATTGCCATGATCCTGTTGATTGCCGTGCCCACCAGGATACTGTTCGGGTGTACCTCTATGAAATCGCGGTAGGCCTTGAGCGCCGCGGCGAATTCGTCGCTGAGCTTACTCGGGACCAGACCCTGCTTGCTGAGTTGCCTTGCTTGCTCTGTTAAGGCCGTGCGGGCCTTGCCGTCCAGTGCAATCGCCGCGGCCATTGCGGCACGCTCGGCGCAGCTGCTTTGCCCGGGTTCCGCCTGTGATAGGCTCTTCTGGCCAGCTGCAAATGCTGCAAAGTCGCCATAGATCTGCGCGGCGATATCGTAGGCCTGGTGCTTTTCGAATGTCTGGGCGATCGCGAATATGCCCGCGGCCGCTCTTGAGCTCTGGGGTCTGGCTGGATAGTCGGATATGAGCTTCATATAGGCCTCGATGGCCGTCTTGAAGGCCGGGGTGAGCGTAATCTGTTCTCCGGCGTCGTATTGCTTGAGCAACAATTGAAGCTCTCGATGGGCGAGCTCGGATTGGAGCTCGGCAAGCGCAAAGCTGGCGTGCGTCTCGCCGGCCTCCGCAGCCTCGGCGGGCCTGACCATCGCGGCCTGCCGTGCGACGTCGTAGTATTCCAGGTCCTTGTAATGGGCGATGATATCGTCCCAGACGCCCCGAACTTGCCTTAGCAGGGCAACTTGCTCGTCCAGCTGTCCCTGAAGCTCGTAGCAAAGCGCCAGGGCCTTGCTGAGGGTCGGGTCGAGCCGGCGCTCAATGGTAAGCCCCGCGGAACTCAAGCGATTGTGCTCATCGAAGACCCGCTGTTTCCACAATCTTGCTATCGCCAGTTGCACCCGGATTCGTGGGGTCTTCGGCAGGCATTCGGCCAGTTGGGTATATGCCTGCTCGGCAAGCCGGTAGTACTTGTGCCTGATCCACGGCTGAAGATGCGCGTCGAGTTTTTCCACTGCTATCGAGGCGTAGTTGGGGCCTTGTGTTGCCAGCTCCTTGAGCCTGGCCAGTAGCTCTTTTTGCGTTTCGCTCAGGGTGGCGTTCTGCTCTATCCGCCCGGCTGAGAGATTCTCGTTGAACTCGGCCGTCGCATCGGTGGTCAGCAGGCCGATGTGCTTCAACATCGCACTTGTCCGGTGCGGCTTGCTGGGTTTCAGGGCCTCTACAAGCCTACGGCTGATCGCCGAGGCCATTCCGCGGGCCGACGGTCTTTCTGCCTGTCGTTTCGCGCAGTCGTTGATAATGCTGGTAACGGTCTTGACTGCCGCGGCGACAGCAGATGGGTCGCTGTCAGCCTCGACCACCGGCAAGGCGACCTCCACCGCCCAGAGGTAACAGGCCTTCGGCTCGTTTGCCTCGGCGGGCCAGCCCGTTATGACTGCCAGCTGGCGGAGATCCTCAGCCAGCTTGGCTTGGTCTGGCCAGGCCGACTCCGCGGGGAATTCCCTGGTTATCGTCGCGTATGTGCTTAGGACAGCCACAATGCTCTTGGGCACCGGCCCCTTGACGAGCCGTCCGGCTGGGGCCTTGGTCCGCAAATCTCGAAGCGCAAGACTGCTCTGGTACCTGGACATTGCCCGCAGTGCGAAAAGACGACTCGACGGGGGCAACGCAGCCTTGAGCAGCGTTTCGCAGCCCGCTGCTGCTGCTCCCTCCATGCCTGCTTCTGCACAAAGGCCGTCCAGGTGGGCGATTATCCGCCTGGTAAGTTTCAGGGCCTCCTCGGCCCGAACGGTGCGCGCGAAAAGCTCGGCAGCGATACCCAGGGCTGCCTTGTCCGCTTCACTCAGCTCGCTGCCCAGCCTTGCCCGTTGCCGGGATATAGAAAAATAGGCCTCCAGCAGTCGCCGCCTGGCCTGATTGGCCTCGGGGTGATCCGGATTGGCCTGTATCCATTTGGCCAGCTTCTCGGCGCCGGCTGTATCCACAGACTGGTCGAGGTTGAACGCGATGATATGGTAGCTGGCAGTTTGGCCGGCCGGCGTGTCCTTGAAATCCTTCGCTACCTTCTCCAGTAGTCGCAAACCTTCTCTGAGCTTGCCCGGCGTCCGCATCTTGGCCCGGCCGAGCAGCAGCGACATCCTCGGCCTGTCTACGAGTTCCGGGTGCTCGGCCAGAAGCTCCTGCACTACTCTTCGGGTTCCCTCGATCTGTCCGGTCGCCAGAAGCAGCTCGGCCTGCAGCGTCTTGAGCTTCACCCGCTGGCCATCGGTCAGAACTTTCCTGGCCAGCAGATTGCTGCATTCCTGCTTGGCCGAGCTGTAGAGCTTCTCTTTGAGCAGCGTCTCGACCAGGCTGATCCTTATCTCGGCGGTCTCGATAATCTGGTCCCGCAGCACATCGAGCATCTTCTTAGCGTAGGGTTCCTCGGGCGCGAGTTTGAGCGTCTTCGTCCACGCCGCCATTGCCTTTTCCACCTGTCCAAGCTGGTATTCAGCCTTGCCCAACCAGAGAAAAACTTCCGGGTTATGCCTGTCGGTTTGTGAGGCCTTGATGAACAGGTCCCTCGCTGCGGCGAACTCGCCTGCGGTATAGGCCTTCTTGCCCTGCACGTAGGCCGAGGCGGCGTCGACCTGAGCCGGCGCCTCCGACGTGCATATCACAAACATCGCCACCGATAAAAGGATTATCGCGCACCTTTGCATTGTGGGGGCCTCCTTAAACTAAGAAACGGCTGTGCCGCTGGCCAGCCATGTTCACATTTGCAATTGCCGGGCGGCAAGGGCGGTGCGGTTGAAAGCCGCCTCCGGCCTGCAATCCCTGATCGTTTTCTTTCGAGCCAGTAAATCATCCTGCACTTCCCGTTGCTCTTGACAATGACTTCCACGCCCACCGGCTCAACGGTGTAGCTGCACTTAATAGTACGAATGTCCCCGTGCCGGGCGAAGTAAATTGTCTGTAAAATACCTGCGGCGGTTTTTTACAATCGGTTTACACAGAAAAGTCGCGTTGTACCGGACCTGCGCAGAGCTGCGGTGCCCTTGGCGTCTCGGTGGCGCGCAAAGAGAAATGTGAATGATCTGACGTGCTCGGTGCTGGTCGGCTTACACCAGCGTCGATATCAGGTAGCCTGCTCCCACGCAGGCCCCGATTATCACGACCAGCAGCACAACAAATACGAAGACCGCTACGATGTCGTCCTCTTGCAGACCTCTGAGCAGCCATTCTGTGAACGAGTGGCTCGGGGCAGCGGCGACCGCCTTGGCCCTCGGCGGCTTGGGTTTGCGGGCACGCTTCTTCTTGGCCGGTTTCTTCTTGACGGAAACCTCCTCGGCCGCCGGAGTTTTACCGGGGGCTGCATCCGCCGCCGCAGGCTCTTTGCCCTCGGCTGCAGGTGCTTGCTCCTCCGGCTCGGGCGGCCCGAGCTCTGATAAATCAAGCTTCGGCTCTCCGATTTCTTCTCCGCTTGGTTCCAGATCTGCTAAATCAGACATCTCCAACTCCACTTCATTCTCATCAAGGGTTGATGCTTCGAGTTCCGGTGCCTCCGCCTCGGGTGCCGCCGGCTCTGGCATCTCAGGTTCAGCCTGCGCCTGCTCAGCCGATGGCACTGTCGCCAGGGGCGGGGGCGCTTCGCGCTCCGGGGCCTCAGGTGCAAGCTCGATACCTTCCTCGCGTGCCACGGCCTCCACCTCGTTGACCTTCAACAGCAGGTTCGGGCCATCTCGGAATTCACGCAACCGGCGCTGTTTAATCAGTTCCTTGAGTTCATCTTCGGTCTTGCCAAGTCTTTCGGCGGCTTCTTTCAACGAGTAAAACATACCGGCCATCTTTGCTTTCCTCCTGCAAGCCCGAGACCGAGCTTGCTATGCACACCCAGAGCCTGGAAAGCCTCTGTGCACAATATTATACATTTTTCCGCCTGCTATGTCCACCAATTTCAACCCGGCCGTATATCCGGTTTGCTCCTTAGTCCGATAAGTCCCCTCGTTACACCTGCAAAAGTAGCAAATCCACCCGTGTTGCGCATTCTTGAGCGCTTGGAGAATTCTCCCGCAGGCCCGCTTGCTTACCTGGCTTGGTTGACGCTGCGGTCCGTTGCAAACAGGGCCGCCAACCGCAGGCTCACGGTCCTTATCGGTCGAACGCGCAGCCGCCCGGGCAATATCACTCACTTTCGGCCAGCCAGTTCCTGGCCAGCACGAGCAGGTCTCTCATGTCGATAAGGCCGTCAAACGGCATCCTTATGTCACAGGCCGGGTTCCACTCAGCCTGGCCGGGCCCCGTCAGCCACGCCGAGGCGAGGATCGCAAAATCCGACCCACGGGTTCTGTTGTCCAGGTCCAGATCCCAGATCCGCCTCCGCCTGCAGCGCCGCAGGCACCGCCTGAGGATCTCCTCGGCCTTCGCCCGACAATCCTCTTGCGAGCCGCCTTGTTCCAGGCAAAAGTTCAAGACGCTCTCTGCGTGCGGCTTGCACAGTCCCTCGCAGTCTCTCGGCTCGCACCGCGCCAGGCAATCCTCGAGGATCTTATCTGCTCTGACCTGGCAGCCCTCCTCCGAGCCGTCTTGCGCCAGGCAGCCCTCTATGATCCTCTCGGCAAGATGTTCGCACATTCCCTCGCAGCCTGGTGGAGATGCGGGCGGTTCGCAGCGCCCCAGACAGCTCTCGAGAACCTCAGTTGCCTTCGCCCTGCACTCTTGTTCCGAGCCGCCGGCTTCCAGACAGACCTCCATAATCTTGCGGGCGTGTCGCTCGCAAAGCTCCTGGCAATCAGGAACCTCGCAACGCCGCAGGCATTTCTCCAGGGCTTCAACCGCCGCGCGAATTGCAATATCCCTGGGTGACCTTTCTGCAGCTGGCCCAAGCTCTTCCTCCAACAAATCTGTGCCTGAAAAGCCACGAAGCCATCAGGTTGGCTGTCAGTGCGGAGTCGCTGAGCCTTTAACCTCGACCTCGTACGTGCGTACTGCCAAGATGTTGGACGAATATTGCCTCGATGTCAACCAGATTCCGCCTTCGCAGCATTTTTTGGGGACGTTCCTGCCTTAGGCCGGCTTGGCAGGCTCGCTTCTCGGTGTACCGCGTTGCTCTTATGGGCCGTTGCGCCCACGGCTGCCGCAGGTGCCGAATTGC
>CAZWAP010000026.1:0-31764 GCA_964632005.1 uncultured Pirellulales bacterium
AGGTGGATGCAAGAGACAACACCTCGACCAATCCAGAGGTTGACGGGGTCGGCTGCGCCATATATCTGTTGGACGGCAGCACTCTGGTGGCCAGCAACAACGCAGACCTGTGGGATGGGGAGATTCAGAATCCAATCGGCATTACCGAGCTGGGAACTGCGTTTCTGCATTGGCCTTTCACCGGCACGTACAAGGATGGTACCAAAGCCGCGGGGCAGTATGGAACATTCGAGCCCCTGGGTGGGACCAGTCAGATTCATCAGGGCCAGGCAGCCGTAACCACCAACTGGATCTGGCGGGTGTGGACCGCTGATCCGCCTGCGACTCAGCTGCCGTTGTACGCTATGTCGGAGCCTCTGACCGTCGTTCCCGAGCCGGCCACGATCGGGCTTCTGGCTCTTGGCGGATTGGCATTGGTGCGTCGCCGTCGTAACGGCTGATAGCTGCAAGCAGGCTACAATTTAAGACAGCACACAGAAGGGGGAAGCTGTTGACGCGGCTTCCCCCTTTTTCCTTTTGCCGGCGGGCCGCACACCCCCACTGCCCGGGCAAGACGAGGACAACGGCTTTCTCCGGGGCGCCGGCGATTTCCTCTTGAAACAGCCGTGCCGAACGCGGTAAAATGAGTTCGACAGTGGTTTACTTTCCCCTGAGGATGCTGTGCTAATGGGCAGGTCCAGAGCAAGAGCCTTTACCCTCGTCGAGTTGCTGGTTGTCATTGCGATAATTGCTCTGCTGATGGCGATCCTTCTGCCGGCCCTCAGCCGTGCCAGAGAGCAGGGCAAGCGAGCCGTCTGCCTCAACAACGTCCATACGCTCACGCTGGCGTGGATGATGTACTGCGACGACAACGACGAGCGCCTGCCGAAGGCCTATACCGATACCGACGGCTGGATACAGCACATCCCGGGCTATCGCACAAACCCGGAACAGGCTCCTGTCGACCTGCAGCTCAAGGCACTCAGAGGCGGGACGCTATTCCCGTACCTCAAGACAACGAAGATTTTCCGCTGCCCCGTTGCACCGAGAGACGAATCGCGCACGTACGGCATCCCGCACGCTATGAATGGCTACGCCTCCGATGGCGGCACGATCGTCAGGCGGCGCACCGCTATAAACCATCCAGCAAACAGGATCGTCTTTCTCGACGATTTCATTCGCGACTGGGACGCATGCTGGATGCTCTACTGGAGCCAGCCCAAGTGGTGGAACACCACTCCCATAAGACACGGATACGGCAATGTCTTCTCCTTTGCGGATGGTCATTCGGAATGGTGGAAGTGGCAGGACCGGCGAACGATTGACCTGGCGATCAAGTGTTACGAGGCCAGCACCCCGGAGGCGAGGTCCTACCCCGAATCCGTCCAGCCCGACAACCCGGACCTGATCAGAGTCACCAAGGCAGTATGGGGTTCCGTTGGCTACTGATAACGGCCGCTGCAATCACGCCCGCGATGAATCCCCGGGCAGGAGTCAGCGCCCGGAGCCGGCCCGTCAATGAACGGGCCGTAGCTGGTATTGATCAGAAAGGCCAGGGGCTTGCCCAGGCCGGAGGGGCACCCCCTGCAGGGGCCGGCGCGAATCGGGGTGACTGGATTCGAACCAGCGACCTCCTGCTCCCAAAGCAGGCGCTCTAGCCAAGCTGAGCTACACCCCGCACAGACCCTTTGGCCCGCGGGTGCCTGAGGCGACCCGGTCGGCAGCCCCGCCGCCGGGCCAATTGTATCTGAAATCACAACGATTGCAAGACAACCGCGACTCGGCCCAGAAGGTGCTTGTTCCGACAGCCTGCATATCGAACAGTTGGTATTGTCTTGGATTGAAGACTGCGTGCTCTGGATTTTAGTTCAAAAACAGGGTCTTCGTTATTACACTTCTGCGAAGCATTAAGAGAAAGGTAGCATTATGTCGGGCAAACTCGAAGGCAAGGTGGCGATCGTGACGGGAGCCAGCAGGGGGATCGGCCGAGCGATAAGCGTCGCGCTGGGAAGGGAAGGTGCGACGGTGGTTCTGGCCGGCCGGTCGGTCGAGAGACTGGAGCGGACAGCCGAGCAGGTACGACAGGCGGGCGGAGATGCGGAGACAGTCCCCACGGAACTGACCGAGGAGCGGTCGATCAAGAACCTCGTTAACCTGACGCGGGAGAAATTCGGCAGGCTGGACATCCTCGTGAATAACGCCGGGGTAACTCATTCGGCGAAGTTGGAGCGGACCGCAACCGAGGACTGGGAGCGGTGCATGCAGGTCAACGCGAGGGCGCCTTTTATCCTCTGCAGGGAGGCGCTTGGGCTTCTAAGAAAGGCGCCGTCCGGGCGCATAATCAACGTCGGCTCGGTGGTAGCGGTCAAGGGGTATCCGCTGCAGAGCGCATACACAAGCTCGAAACACGCACTGCGGGGGATGACGATATCACTGGCCGAGGAGCTCAGGGGCTCAACGGTCCGCGTTCACCTGGTCTGCCCGGGCGGGGTCGACACGGAGATGGTAAGGGCGGTGCGTCCCGACATTAAGAAAGAAGATCTGATAAGGCCTGAAGAGATCGCCGAGCTTGTCCTGTACCTCGCAACGCACAGCGGCAACGCGGTAATCGACGAACTGCATGTGCGCCGGTTTGCTGCAGGGGCCTGGTTCGTCGGGTAAGGCCGGCCAAGGGACGTGCAGCCCCTGCGGAGAAGCCGGCCATCTGGGGATACCAAGGGCCCTGCGCCTGCAAGATGTCTGAACGCTTGAAAGTCCAGGCACAGCGATTATAATTGTGGTCCACCGTTGCTGATCGCAGTGGAATCTGGCCCGGGGCCCAGGGCTCCGGGCCCGCGAGGAGTAGAAAGCGAAACTATGGACAGCGCCGAGAACAGACAAACGCGCGAGTCGCCAGCCAGCCTGTACGCAGGATTCGACGTAGGCAGCAGCCTTTTGCACTACGCGGTTCTCGATCACAGCGGTGAAATTCTGTATTGCCCGGAACCGATTATGCACTTCGCCAACCCGATCGGCGCGCTCAAGGAGGCGTGGGAGGACGTGGTGGCGAGATTTGGCGAACGCGCTGTGGCCAACACGGCTTTTACGGGCAGCGGGGCCGAGGCCTTCCCGAAGGTAATGGATGGCGTGACCTACGTCTATGACAGCGTCGCAATTCCCAAGGGCGTCGGGCTGATCGAGCCGGATGCGCAATATATCTTCCACATCGGTGCCAAAGACTCCTATTTCTTCAACGTCCGCCAGATCAACGGCAAGAAGATCATCCAGGAGTGGAAAACCGGCACGAAGTGCGGCGGGGGCTCGGGGACGCTGATTGAAAAGCAGTGCAGGAGACTGCTGGAGGCCGAGGTCCCGCAGGCGCACCTGGAGGATGCCGGACGGGCAAGAGACCTCAGGGCCAGGGATCAGATCGCCGCACGTAATCGAAAAAAGCTCCAGGAAAGAATGGAACAGATTTTCGCCCTGGCCGAGGCCGAGGCGGCCGGCTCCAAAGAGCCGAGCGAGTTCCTGGCGCGCTGCGGCGTGGTCATCCAGTCAGACCTGATTCACAAGCAGAACGAGGGGGCCACCCGGCAGGACAACCTGGCGGGGATGTTCCGGACAGTCGCGAGGAACTACAAGATAGACGTGCTCGGCTCGCGGCAGTTCGAGCCGGCAGAGAAGTCCGGCAGGGCCGTAGCGACCGGAGGCGTTATGAGCAACGAGCTGATAAGAAAGGCCCTGGCCGAGTTCCTGGGGATCGAGGTCACCAGGCCCAAGCACTTTCGGAACGTCGCGGCGATCGGGGCGGCGCTGAAAGGACTCGAAGAGGACAACAGCTTTGTCTTCAGGCTCGAACAGCTGGACGAGGTCGCGCGCTACAGCAGAGAAAAACGTCAGTTCGCCCCGCCGCTGGCCGAGTCTCTCCAGCGGGTCCACGAAAGGACCGAGGAGTTGGTCGAAGAGATCCCGCCGGGCACCGAGGTGGTCATCGGCATCGACGGCGGCAGCACGACGACCAAGGGCGCACTGGTCGAGGTCAAGACCGGCAGGCTGCTGGACAAGCTCTACATCAAGACGCACGGCAACCCGGAGCAGTCGCTCAAGCAGGTGCTCAAGTACCTCGGCCGGCACAGAGACAACGTAATAGTCAGGGGTGTCGGTGCGACAGGCTCGGCGAGGAAGCTCTACGAGCGGATCCTATTAAGCAAGAGAAGGGCTCGGGAGCTAGCGGAGAAAGGTATCGAGCTGACCGACCGGATCACCGACGAGATCACCTGTCACGCCCTGGGCGTCAAGCACTACAACCCCGAGATAGACACGATCTTCGAGGTGGGCGGGCAGGATATGAAGTTCACGAGCTTCGCGCCGGACGGGAGCGTCAAGGAAGCGAAGATGAACTATAGCTGCCAGGCCGGCTCGGGCCAGACCCTCGAGAATATGGCCGACGTCATCAACCTCAACGTCGAGAACACGCTGCAGGAAGCGGCGTTGCGGGCCGAGCGGGTGCCAATAATAGACTCCACCTGCGGCGTGTTTATGGAGATGGACGAGAACCGCCTGATTGCCGAGGGCTTCAGCAAGGACGAGATCGCCGCAGCGATAGTGCGGGGGACCGCGGCGAGCTATTATTACAAGTTTGTCGGCGGCTCGCAGCACGTCGGCAAGAAGTGCTCGGCGCAGGGCGGTCCGCCGTTGGGCAAGGCCTTCCTGGCGGCCCTGGCCCAGGTCACGAATATGGAGATCGAGGCCTATCCGCATCGCGAGATGTTCGGCGCGTGGGGCCAGGGGCTCGACATCATCGAACACATCAAGCAACTCGAACGGCAGGGCAAGGAGCACGGCACGGCTTTTCGGGGCTGGGAGATCGTCGATATGCCGCTGCAGAAACGCCGGGTCTCGTGCAGAGAGCTCTTCGGCGAAAAATCGTGCGGCATCAGGGACTGCGGGCTGGAAATCTTCTCGATCGAAGACGACGAGATCATCACGGGGGGCTTCTGCCCGCGCGGCAACTCCGAGGCCTCGCGGAAAGCCAAGACGAACTACGTCGAGAAATACCACCGCATCTACGAGAAGCACTTCAGGAAGTTCGGCTGCGTGCAGACCGATCTGGACCGGGCCGAGCTACCCGAAGGCGCCGTGACGGTGGGCATCAAGAGGAGCACTGCCACGCTCGGGGAAAAGGGGATATGGAGCGCGGCACTGCTGCGGAAGCTGGGCTTCTACCCGGTGGTCTCACCGAGGAGCAACAAGGAGATTGCAAAGGTAGGCGTTGATAATTCCCGGACGGAGTTCTGCATCGCCCGCAAGTTAGCCACCGGCCATGCCGCAGTGCTCAACGACGATCCCGACATCGAGTACCTCTTCAACCCGAGCTTTATCGAGCAGAGAACCGGCGAGCCGCCAGACCTGAAATACTGCATCTACACGGAGTCCGAGGGCTACGTGCTCAACGACGTGCTCTCGCTGGACAAGAGCAAGCAGATAAATCCCATCCTGCACTTCGGCGAGGAAGAGCTCATCATCCAGGCCTTCAAGCGCGAGTTCGACAGGCTCGGCTTTGCTTTCTCCAAGAAGCAGATAAAGCGCGCGGTCCGGTACGCGGACCAGATGGAGCAGGAGTTCAAGGCGGAGTTGTACGCCGTGGGTGACGAATTCCTGCGGCGAATCGAGCAGGGACAGCTAAAGGCCTACGTTGGGATCGGCAGGGATTACGTCCTGCTCGACGGTGAGGCAAGCTCGAACTCGGGGTCGATGTTCTCCCAGGTCAGGGGCCTGGACTACATCCCGCAGGTCTTCCTCGAACACAGGTTCGAGGGAATCGACCTGAGCGGAATCGTCGAGAACGAGTTCTGGGTACAGAGCGTAAAGATCCTCAAGGCGAACGTTTTTGTCGCCGACCACCCGAACCTGTTCGCGATCAGGATGATGAATTTCGCCTGCGGGCCGGACAGTCTCAAGATATACCAGGAGGAAAAGATCCAGCAGGCAGCGGGCAAGCCGATGCTCGTGCTCCTGACCGACGCGCAGACCAACAATGCCCCATTCGTCACCCGCACCGAGGCCCACGAGCGGGTGGTCAACCAAAACAAGTCTTGCAAGCTCCGTCTGGACCGCCTGCGCAGAGAGGCCCGGCTGAACACGGACGGGCGGACCTGGCTGCTGCCGTACATGGGCGACGCCAGCTATGTCGGTGCGGCGGGCCTGCGGTACTTTGGCGTGGATGCCCGGGTCCTGCCGACCAACACGGCCAGGGGCTACGAGGCGGCGCGGCGTCACATCTACACGGAGGTCTGCCATCCGCTCAAAGGGGTGGTCGGTGACGCAATCGGTTTTCTGCAGGAGCAGATCGACAAGCACGGCAAGGAGTACGTCGAGAACAACTACCTCGTGATGCTGCCGACGACGAGCGGCCCGTGCAGGTTCGGCAAGTACACCGAGCTGATGCGGGAGTTCCTCGATGCGGAGGGCCTCGGGCGGGTTCCCGTGGCCGGGCCCTCATCGGAAACCGACTACTTCGACATACCCCTGCCGAAAGGTCTGCGCAGAGCCGACAAAATCAAGATACAACAAATGCTCTTCAAAGGAATCAAGGCCTCCGATCTGCTCGAAGACATTTACCTGCGATACCGTCCCTACACCGACGACAAGGCCCGGATCGAGCAACTGAAACAAGACAGACTGCGAGCGCTGGAGCAGATAGTCGAAGCGGGCGCGGCGACAAAAGAGCTTGTCGAATGGGCGAAAGAGACGGTGCGTAGATTCAAGGCCCTGGACGTGGACGACTCGCAGCGCTTCCCGGTGGTGCTGTACATAGGCGAGATCTACATGAGGATGCACGACCCTTACACGGGCTTTGTGATCGAGCAGTTGCAGCAGCAGGGCCTGGAGGTCGTGCGCGACCCGGTGAGCGACTGGCTCGAGTACGTCAACAAGGTCAACCTGCGCAACTCAATGCGGGACCTGGCGCTGCGAATCAAGCAGCTTGATTGGCGCCGCGGTGCCAAGACGTTCGGCAAGTTCCTGAAATCGCTGCTCAAAAGCGAATATATGGCCTACGCCGAGCAGAAAATCACCGAGCCTTTCCGTGAAGTCCTCGGAGACAGGCACGTCCTGCCCAGCCCGATGGAGATAATCGAGACGCTCGAGAAGAACCACGAATGCCACGGCAGCATCGAGGGGGAATCACCTCTGAGCACGGGCATCGCGTATCACTTTATGCACGAGATGATCAGGCCGCACGGCCAGGCGTGCATCTCGGGGATATTCCACGTCGGCCCGTTCACGTGTATGCAAGAGGGGGTGGCGACGGCCAAGATCGAGGCGATGGCCAAAGAGCTGCGAAAGAAAAAGCCCGACCTGGTCTTCCCGATCGTGCACGCCTTCTTCGGTGATTCGCCCAGCGCAAACCTCGATTCCGAGATAGCCGTCTTCACAGAACAGTGCTACCAGCGGAAAAAACTATTGGAGGAACAATACGCATAGCCGCCGTGCAAGCCCCCTCTATAGCCGCACAAAAGCTGCGAAACCTCCGCAGTTATGCCTATTAGTAGCGCACTCGACCGCAGCAACCCACCAAATTATTGTGTTGCCTCCAAAAGCCAACCCAATGCCAGATCAGAAAATCTACACACCGCACATCCGTCAATCGGGCCGCGTCGTTAGGAGGAAACATGTTCCGAAACCGCCGAACGACATCGGCGAGCCGCCCTCGCCATCTGGCCCCTGCTCGCCCAAATCGACCATCTCGTAGTCAATCGTAATTCGAACCTCTGCATTCTTGATTCTCGAATACCCAGTATCAAGCCCGACAACCGGATTGCTCTCATTATCCGATGACACCGGGTCTGAGTCTATGATGAATTGACTGTTCGTGGTCCAATTGGGAGAGAAGAACCTGCCCGTCAACCACATAGCCTTATTCCCCGGCGTTCCTATACCGTCATAATAAATAGCCGCCGGCCATTCGCCGGAGAGCATTTCGTGATACTCGCTGCCCGTGACGGGCCGACCGGAGCCAGCAGCGGCGGGCGCCGGGTCGTGCAGGCAGACATTCGGGCGCAGGTATCAGGTGAGGTTTTTGAGCAGGGCCTTTCTGGCCTGGACGCGGAGCTTGGCGTTCTCGTAGCGTCGCTTCTCGGCGTCGGTCTGAGGGAGGACCGGCGGGACGGGGGTGGGGCGCTTGTTCTGGTCGAGGGCGACAAAGGTCAGGTGGGCGGTGGTGGCGACGACGCTGCTATCGCCGTAAGGGTCCTCGCGGGTGACCTGGACGCCGACTTCCATTGAGGTTCGTCCGACGTAGTTGACCGAGGCCTTGAGGCAGACCTGGTCGCCGACGCGGATCGGCTGCTTGAAGATGATTGAATCTATTTGCGCGGTGACGACTTCTTTTCCACAGTGGCGCTGGGCGGCCATCGCGGCTACCACGTCGATCCAGGCGAGTATCGTTCCGCCGAAGGCCGTGCCCTGCGGATTGGCGTGGCTGGGCATAACCAGGTAGCGGGTCTCGACGGCGCTGTCTTTGGGGCTTTTGGGCTTTAGCTGCTGCATAGCGGGCTCCCGTCGAAGCGTTTACCGCACTGCGTGCGGTTGGCCTGCGTCTCGGCGACCACGGCCGCCGGCGCGAGCGACAGGCCCATTATACCATCGGCGTCGGTCGGCAGAAGCTACACCATCCCGATAATCTTGTCCACGCGGGCGGACAGGTCTTTTAGATAGGCCTCATCGCCGCCCCGCAGCTCAGGCGTTACAAATCCGTCGTAGCCGATCTCATCGAGTGCCTGCTGGACTTCCGCCCAGTTCACGTCGCCTTCCAGCAGAGACTTCCACTGGTATCCCTGGCGCTTGAAGTCTTTTAGATGAATCCTGACGATCCTCTTGCCGAGCGTGCGAATCCAGTCCTGCGGGTAGCCGTAGATGACGACGTTGCCCACGTCGAAATAGGCCTTGAGCCAGGGACTCTCGAACTCATCGACGTAGCGGGCGAACTCGAGCGGGCTCAGCAAAAACATATTCCAGACGTTCTCGACCGCGATCACCACCTGCAACTGCTCGGCCAAAGGCAGCAGTTTGCGGATATGCTTTTGCGAGCGCTTGTAGGCGTCGATATAGCGGACGTTCTCGGTGACCACCGCCGGCACCAGCAGGACCGTATCGGCGCCCTGTGCCTTTGCGCTGCGCAGGGCGGTCTCCATCCCCGCCAGGCCCTTCTCGATGGTCCTCGGATTCGGGTCTGAAAACGGGGCGTGCCACCCGCCGTAAACTATCGAATGGATCGGCACGCCGGTGCGCTTTGCCAGCTCGCCGAGCCGCTCGGCCGCCTTGAGGTCCCGTATCGGGTGGCCTTCGATGCCCTCGAAGCCGCACTTCTTGGCCAGCTCGAACTTCTCGGCATCCGAAAGGCCCTTAGGCAGCATACCTATCTGCAGGGCCTTGCGCAGCGTCGCAGTCTTAGGCGCGCCGGCCGGCCCCCGGCCAGGAACAGTCATACCCAATCCTACAGCCATACCGTACTTGAGAAAATCACGACGCTCCATATCTTTGGTCTCCATCAATGCAATCATAGTCTGGTTCGACGACCGAAGGCCGCAGGGGCAACCCTACGAACGGGTACCGCCGGCGGGCCACCTATCGGAAGTATATCCGCTCGGGCCGGACAATCCAAGCTCCAAGGGCCAGCCGGGCCCGCAAGGCTCACTGCAGCGGCCGAGTGCGGGAGCAGGGCGGCGGGCGCAAGCACTCCGAAGCCCAGTTATAGGGGGTTGAATATACCAGGCACGCAATATGTAGTGGTATGGCCGGAGTCAGCGTGGGATACGACCGAAAAAGGATTTGCGCGAGGGGCTGGCCGGCGTTTTTTATCGGCCGGTCCAATAAAAGATAAAGTTTTTTTCGTCTGCTTGCCGAATAACAAAGTGGGTGCTCACCCCTTTTATAGTGTCGAAAGGCCGTCTGACAGGGACAGAAAATGGTATTCGGGCTGACCGGCAAGGGCTGGAGAGATAAACTATGAGAACGATAGCTATCGTCAACCAGAAGGGCGGTTGCGGCAAGACAACTGTATCGATAAATCTCGCAAGTGCACTGGCCGAAGCGGGACAGAAGGTGCTGCTGGTAGATATGGACCCACAATCCCACTGCGCCGTGGGCTTGGCCGTGCCGGAACAGCAGATCGAGCAGAGCATATACGACGTTCTTATCAGCGCGAGCAGGAATGAGCCGGTCAAGCTCACCGAGATTCTCTGGCAGATCAGTGACAAGCTCGAGCTGGCGCCGGCGAGTATCGACCTGTCCGCCTTCGAGCAGCAAACGGCGGGCATCGCGGAGCGCGAATGCTGCCTGAAGAATGCCCTGGAGGCCGTAAAGAACGACTATGACTACACCGTGGTGGACTGCCCTCCCGCGGTCGGGCTGCTAACGTTCAACGCTTTGCGGGCGGCCACGGATGTCATCGTGCCGGTCGAGACGGGGTACTTCGCGCTGCACGGCTTGAGCAAGCAGCTCGAGACACTGAGCATACTGTGCAAGCGATGCAGCCAGCACGTTGAAGTGCGGGTTCTTGCGAGTATGTATGACATCCGCACGAAGATGGCCCGCGAGATACTGGCCGAGCTGCGCGAACACTTCGGCGACAAGATGTTCAGGACGGTCGTCAATTTCAACACCAAGCTCAAGGAGGCCGCAAGTTTCGGCCAGCCCATCACCGAGTACGACCCGGCAAGCAAGGGGCAGCGGGACTTCCAGGCCCTGGCCGAGGAGGTGATCGGCGCGAGCACCACGCAACAACGACACGAGTTCGTAAACTCGTTGGCCGACCAACTCGAATCGATAAGCGCGACCGCAGACGAGCTGCTGCGAACCGCGAAGGCTCCGATAGAGGTGGCCTCGCCAGCCAGCGAGGAACCCGCCGCTGCCACCGACACCGAGCAGGGCCAGGCCAGCGGCGCCACCGCTGTGCCTGCTGCACAGGAGCAGGCCCAGCCGGCGCTGCAGGAGCAGGCCCCTGAGTTTTCTCAGTCAACCGCGCAGTTGGAAACGACCGCGCCCTCGGCAGCGGCGACAGCGCCGACCGAGCAACCTCAACCTGATATGACACCCGCAGCAACGCCCGCCGAGCCAGCAGAGCAGCCGGAGGCGCCGCGCCAGCCCGAGCAACAACCAATGGACACGGGCGCAAAGCTGGCCGATTATTACGGGGTCAACCAGATAAGCGATGCGGTTGTGTTTGTAACACTTTATCCACGGGCGACGAGCGTCCAGATCGCCGGCGACTTCAACAACTGGCAACCAAGCCAGACCCCTATGCAGAAGGTTGGTCAGAGCGGGGTCTGGCAGACAGAACTGAAGCTGCCCCGCGGCCGATACCGCTACCGGCTCGTGGTCGATGGTCAGTGGCAGCAGGACCCCTACAACGAGCATACCGAGCTGAACCCCTTCGGCGAGTACAACTCCGTGGTGGAAGTCAAGTAGCCTCGCTCCGCATAACGGTCGAGAGGCGGGGCCACCGCAGGCTACGTGCATACCGAGCTGGCCTTCCTGGCAGAAGCAGCTTAGGGGCTGCCGGAAATCCCGCTTTGCGGCCGAGTTTTTCCTTGACAGCACCGTCCGATAAGAACTCTAATCGGCCTGCAAAGCAGCCGGGATGCAAGGAGGACGGCCCGCGATTCACCTATGTGATACGCGGGAGAAGAAATGGGTGCTCACGGACGACGAAAACGGATTGCAGCCTGCCTGGGTTTTATCGCGGCGTTGGGTCCTGCCTGGGCGGCGGCTGTGCCCGGGCTTATCTACGGGGGGGCATTCGACCTGCGGATCCCGGCAACAGGCAGCGGCCAAGCCTGGATGGATGACGCTGTTGTCGAAGTGCCGGATCACGTTACTATCCTGGACCTCGACGTGGGCGTCGTCATCACACACACCAGCGTATTCGACCTAGAACTCATCTTAGAAGGGCCGGACGGCACGCGATTACGCCTGAACTGGTACGAGCCGACGGACGAGTTTTTTAAGGGCGAAAACTACGAGGGCACGATCTTCGACGACGAAGCAGAGCGGCCAATAGAATCAGGCTCGGCTCCCTTCAGCGGGAGGTACCGGCCGCGTGCTCCGGGCCGGCTCGACGTGTACGACGGGCTCGACGCGCACGGCGAATGGAAGCTGCAAATCTACGATTGGTGGCACGGCGACACGGGGCGGCTCGAAGAGGTCACGCTGATTCTCAACGTCCCGGAGCCGGCGACAGTGACGCTCTTGCTATTGGGCTTAAGCTGCCCACGCATAATCAGGGGCGCCAGGCGGGGCCGGTAGGTACACAAGGCAAAGTATCCCACCGTGTGCGGAAACCTGTTGGAAAAGATGTTACTTACTGTGGAATCCAACAGCATGAACCGGACCGGTAAGTCAACCCGTTAGTTTGACGCCGTTGTTTCACATACGGTTCAACAGCTTTTCAACACGTCAAAGGACATCACGGATTGCGCTAACGGCTTTGCTTGAGGACTGTTAGCCGACGAGACTCGGAAGGAACCAACAATATAACCGGCCTTAAGACGAATACGAATATGAGATAAAATCCTCATAGAAGTGGTAACCAAGCAACTTTCAGTTGCTTGGTTTTTCCTGGCTCCTCTGCCTTTTTTGAACTACTGTAACTTTCTGTCAAGTTTACGGTAGCTAATCGCTTCGGCTACGTGTTCGGGGCGGATATCATCGCTGCCTTCGAGGTCGGCTATTGTCCTTGCAACCTTGCACACCTTATCGTGTGCCCGCGCGCTAAGGCCGAATTCCATCATCGCCTGCCTGAGGATAAGCTCTGCTGGCGCATCGAGCCTGCAGTACCGCTCAGTCTGCTTGTGGGTCATCCTGGCGTTTGTCAGTATCTTCAGACGACCGAACCTCGCTGCCTGGATCTGTCTTGCTTTCATTACTGACTGGCGCATCGCTGCTGAATCCAGCTGGGCCGAGCTGGAGCGGAGCCTGGCGAAGCTTATCGCTGGTACCTCGATGTGGATATCGATGCGGTCAACGAGAGGGCCGGACACCTTTGACAGGTATCTGGCTATCTGGCCGGGCGTGCACTTGCAGCGCTGGGCGTGGCTGCCGAAGTAGCCGCAGGGGCACGGGTTCATAGCTGCGACGAGCATAAAGCTGGCCGGGAACCTGATCGTCTTTTTGGCGCGGGAGACTATGACGAAGCCATCCTCAAGCGGCTGGCGGATCATTTCGAGGACGTGCCGCGGGAACTCGACGAACTCATCGAGGAACAGGATGCCGTAGTGGGCGAGCGACAATTCTCCGGGGCGTGGCGTGGTTCCGCCGCCGATCAGGGCCGGCCCGCTGGCGGAGTGGTGGGGCATACGCACCGGCCTGGTGGCGAGCAGGGCCTTGCCTTTTTCAAGCAGGCCCACCGAAGAGTAGATACGGGTGGTCTCGAGCGACTCGGGCAGGCTCAAGGGTGGCAGAATCGTCGCCAGTCTCTGGGCGAGCATTGTTTTGCCCGCGCCGGGGGGCCCAATCATCATGATGTTGTGGCCGCCGGCCGCCGCGACCGTCAGGGCGCGCTTGACGTTTTCCTGGCCCTTGACCTCGCCGAAGTCCACCTCGTAGGTCGATGAGTCCTGCAAGAGGGCTTCGATGTCCACAGTTGTGGTTTCCAGGGCGAGCTGACCAGCGAGGAAGGCCACCGCCTGGGTGAGCGAGCCGACGGCAAAGACCTCCATACCATCGACGACGGCGGCCTCTCCGGCGTTTTCCAGAGGTACTATCATCCTCGTGAAGCCCTCAGCCGCGGCGGTCATAGCCATGCTCAGGACGCCGTTGACCGGTCTTACCCTGCCGTCCAGGGCCAGCTCGCCGAGCACGACGGTGCCGTGGAGGTCTGGCTTTGCCAGCGTGCCCTGGCCCATTAGGATTCCCAGCGCTATCGGCAGGTCGAACGCGGGGCCGACCTTTTTGACGTCGGCCGGTGCCAGGTTTATGACGGACTGCGTCTTGGGGTAGCTGTAGCCGCAGTTGAGGATCGCGCTGCGGACCCGCTCGATGCTCTCCTTGACGGCCGTATCAGGCAGGCCGACGATGACGGCCTTGTCGAACCCGCCACGGGCGACATCCACCTCGACCTCGCAAATGACGCCGTCGATGCCTTCGAGCGTGACACTGTGCAGCCGCGCCAACATAATAGCAGTCCTCTTCGGTTGAATTGACAGGGGCATTCTAAGCTCAGCTGGCAGGTACGGGCAAGGAATTTCCAGGGTCGTGGGACTGGGCTGACAGAAACCGTCAGCGGGGCGGCAAATTAGGACGATCGAGGCGCTGGCGAGTGAGGAGCTGTCTTTTGGGCTTTGGCGTCGGTTCGGGGTGGGTCCATCGTTCGTGAGCGGCGGGGGTGCGGCGTTGTCGGCTGGCTTGCTAAAAGATCTTGTTCCTGTCGGTGACAAACGTGTCGATCTTTTTCAAGAGGCCCGCATTGGCCTTTTTTCTTTGCCGGGTGCCGGACTTGGGGATACCTGGCGACTTGCTCTTGGGCTTTGGTTTTGCGGGGCGGGCCTTTTGGGCGCGGTGGGGGTCTTGTTTGTCGGGTGGTTGGGCTGTGGCCTGCAGTTGGGCAGTGAGGTTTGCTATTTCCTGCGTTTTATGTGCGAGTTCGGCCTGGATCTTGGCGATGGCCGCTTCGGCCTCGGCGTGGAGAGCGGCTATCTCGGCGGCGTGGGCCTTGGCCTGCTGGGCTGCATTTTCCTCAATTTTGGCCCGCCTTTTTGCCTCTGCCTTGAGCTTTCTGTCTGCCTTAGCTCGCGACCTTTCCTCGGCGGCTGCCTTGGCTTCGGCTTGAAGGCGTTTTTCGGCCTCGAGCTTCGCGCGCTCCTGGGCCCTGACTCTGGCTTCAAGTTCTGCTTGAAGTTGTTTTTCGGCGCGGTCCCTGGCTTCGAGGTGGGGCCGGAGCGCCCGTTCGGTCTTTGCCAGTGCTTCACGAGCGGCTGCGGCTTCTTGTTCGGCGCTGGCCCTGGCGGCGCGCTGGGAATCCAGGGCTCGCTTCAGCTCGGCGTGCGCTCTGGCGTATGTCTGGCGCAGGGCGTTTTTCTCGATCTGGGCGGATTGCCGGGCCGTTTTGAGCATCTCCGTGGTGGCCTGTAGCCTTTTCTCGGCTTTGCGGCGGGCCTTTGTTTGCTCGTTGAGCTTTTTCTCGAGCTGGTTTCTGGCTGAGCGCTCGGCGTTGAGTTGTTCGTGGGCCTCGGCCAGGGCCTCGGCGAGGCGTTCGGCCTCGGCCTTGGCGTGCTGGGCGGCCTGCTGGCTGGCGTGGAGATCAGCCTGGGTTTTTGCTTGAGCCTTACGGTGCTGCTCGGCCTCGGCCTCGGCCTGGTCGGCGGCGATTCGGAGCGCCTCCCTGTAGAGCCTGACCTTCTCGTCGGTCTCGGCCTGGATGGCCTGCTTTGCGGTCTCGACGGCGTTGGCCTGGGCCTGGGCTTCGGCCTCGGCGCGGCAGCGTGCCTGGATCTCGGCGCGGAGCCTGCGGTCCAACTCGGCCAAGGCCTCGGCTTGGACGTTCAGTTTGTCCTCGGCGCTGGCCAGCGCTTCTTGCAGGTCGCCGAGCTGCTGCTCGAGTTCCCGCCGTGCGCGGTGTTCGGCCTGTGCTCTTGCCTCGGCCCGTCTCCTGGCCTCGGCCTCGGCCTGGAGCTTTTCCCTGGCCTGCACGATGGACCTGGCCTTGGCCCTGAGTCTCTGGGTAAGGTCGGCTTCGCTGATGTCCTGCTCACCGGGCCGAAAGAACAACGGTTGGGCGAACTGCACGGCTACCCGGCGTATCGAGGCGCCGATCCGGTCGATGCGGCAGACCCTCCCGAAGCGCTCGAATAGGACCGTGTCGAAGGGCTGCTCGGAATCCTTCGGGCCGAAGAGGGGCACGCCGAAGCTGGCCCTGATGGGGTGGTCGAGCCGGGGACACTTCGCATCGGCCTTACACAGAAAGCTCATCCCCTCACTGGATATGTCGAAGATTTGCCCGGCGGCGGGCGTCTCTCTGGCGTCCCTGGCGAAGCGGACCGGCCAGCGATAGCGCAGCCTACGTTCCGACCGTCGCTCCTGATATTGTTTCATCCCTGATACCGCACAATCCATTCTGCACGTGTCGTTCAGCCGGTGGACTATGAAATACCTTGCGGCGGGGCTGAGGTCAAGCGATTTATTAAGCCGGCTGGGAAGCTCGGGGGTAATCGCGGAGTTGTCGGCCGGTTTTTTCGGCCGGGCTACCTGATTTTTTCGTCCGGCAGCTCCGCCTTGATTCCCTCGTAGAGCGGCATCGTGTCTGGCAGTGCTCCGGCCTGGGCCATCAGGCGAATCAGCTCGGCCTGGAGCTCGCTGACCTTGGCGGCATAGCGGGCGTCATCGATGAGGTTGCGTGTCTCGCCGGGGTCATCTTTGAGGTTGTACAGCTCGGCCTTGTAGATGTCCGGCTTGCCGTCGCCGTTGGGGTAGTGGACGTACTTCCAGTCGTCGGTGCGGACGCCGCGGACGTTCGGGGTGTAGGGGAACTGCTTTTCGTAGTTGTAGGCGTAGTACCAGGATTTGCGCCAGCCGGCGGCGTCGCCCTTGAGCAGGGGTTTCCAGGATCGGCCGTGGATGTTCTCGAGGGGTTCTGCGCCGCAGATATCGAGGATGCTTGGGGCGATGTCGATGTTGAGGACCATTTCTTCGATGACGGTGCCGGGCTTGATGAGGCTTGGGTAGCGGGCGAACAGGGGGACACGAATGCTGGGCTCGTGCATCGTGCGCTTGTCGGTCATTCCGTGCTCGCCGAGGAAGAAGCCGTTGTCGCTGGTAAATATTATCAGCGTGTTATCGAGCTGGCCTGTTTGCTTGAGCGTCTGGTAGAGGCGGCCGACGCTGTCGTCGATGGACTTGATGGTGGCGGTGTAGGCCCGGACGAAGCGGGCGAACTCGAGGACTCCTCTGGCGCTGGTGTCGGGGAAGTTGTTGCGGAATCCGAAGATGGGCCCGTAGATTCCGTGCCAGGTGTTGAGGCGTTCGGTGATCCAGCGGGGCTTTCCTTCGAGGTGGAAGGCCGTCCAGGGGTAGCGGATCTCGATATGGTCGTATATGTGCTCGTATTTCTTTTCGGGGGTGAAAGGGGTGTGTGGAGCCTTGTGTCCGAGGATCAACAGGAACGGCCTTTGGTGTTCGGCCCGGAGCCACTCGACGGCCATATCGGTGACGCGGTGGGTGTAGTAGCCTTCCTTGACGGTGCGGGTGCCGTTGACGTTGAAGGTTGTGTCGTAGTACTTGCCCTGTCCCTTGTGCGTCACCCAGTAGTCGAAGCCGGGGCGTTTCTCGTCGCTCTGCTCGCCCATATGCCATTTGCCGATGTAGGCGGTTTCGTAGCCGGCCCGCTGGAGTTGCAAGGGATAGCTGGCCAGATCCGCGGGGTAGTCGGTGAAGTTGTTGGTGACGTGGTGGGCGTGGGCGTAGAGGCCTGAGAGCATCGAGGCCCTACTGGGCGAGCAGAGGGAGGTGGTGACGAACATATTTTTGAATCGCGCGCCTTCTGCGGCGAGGCGGTCTATGTTCGGGGTGTGCAGGAAGGGATGTCCTGCGCAGCCGGCCATATCCCACCGCTGGTCGTCGGTGAGTATTACGACGACGTTGGGCCGGCGGCGGCGGGCGGTTCGGCCGGTCGGCCGGCGCGTCACGCAGCTGGAGGTCAGGGCCAAGGTTCCAGCGGCCAGTGAGCTCTTCAGCAGGTTTCTGCGATTGATGGCGGTCATAGTCAATCCTCCGTGGCACATCGGGTTCGGGCGGTTGTTCTTCAGGATCAGGAGATGATACCGCGCCGCAGCAGTGCGGGCCAGGTGATTTTCGCTGGTTGCTCGGTCGGCGGGTTTGTCAGGGCGCCTTGCGGCCGGCGAGTAATCGCTCGAGCAGGGGTCTTAGTTTTGTTATCGCGTTGCCGCGGTGCGATATTGCGTTTTTTTGGTCGGGCGTCAGCTGGGCGACGGTCTTGCCGAGCTGGGGCACGAAGACAATCGGGTCGTAGCCGAAGCCGTTGGTGCCGATCTCTCTATCAGATATGAGACCCTCGAGCGTTCCCGTGGTCTCAAGCAGGACTTTCTGCGGCGAGGCCAAGCAGAGGCAGCATACGAATCTGGCAGTCCTCTTTTCCTGCGGCACCCCTTCGAGCAGCTCCAGTACCTTCTTTGTATTGCGATGGTCGAGCAGGGTCCGGTCTTCGGCGGGCAGCTTCTCGCCCGAGTATCTCGCGGACCTCACCCCCGGCTCGCCGCCCAACGCATCGACGACGAGCCCCGAGTCGTCGGCGATGGTCCACAGGCCGGTCGCCTTTGCATAGCCCAAGGCCTTTTTGCGGGCGTTTTCGGCGAAGGTGGCGCCGTCTTCCGCGACCGGGTCGATGTGGGGGAAGTCCGCCAGGCTCACCCAATCGACATCGGCATCCAGCATGGCCCGCAGTTCGGCGAGCTTAGCCGGGTTGGTGGTGGCGACGAGGATTGTTTTACGGTAGGGGTCACTGTAGTTCGATTCATTATTGATTAGGCGAGGGGGGCTACTATTTTTTCCGGGACCGGCCATATTCTTTTCCTGCCTCACACCCATCTGCCATTGAGGCCCATAACCGGCGTAGGACAATCGGCTCCTAGCTCCTTGACGGTTTGTACGCACTTGCGGTACTCAGGCATAGTGTGATATTTCGGCTGGATCGCCTTTCTGTCCATCTGGTGGGACGTAATGCTCCACGTGGCTAATTTTAAAGGTCATGCTTTTTACTCTTGTGCGAAGGCCAGCACCAACAAGTGGCACTAGCTCACCAGCTTTTTTAGCAGGGCCCGCTGGAAGTGCAGTCGGTTCTCTGCTTGGTCGAAGATAATGGAGCCTTCGGACTCTGCTACCTCGTCGGTGATCTCGTAGCCACGTTTGGCGGGCAGGCAGTGCATTATCTTTACGCCCGGCGGCGCGGCGTGGAGCAGTTCGCTGTTTACTTGAAAGCCGGCGAAATCCGCGACCCTTTTTTCCTTTTCGGCTTCCTGGCCCATGCTTACCCAGGTATCGGTGTAGATCACGTCGGCATCGGCGACGGCTGAGGCCGGCTCGGCGATCTGGCGGACGCTCGTGGGCCTTATCGCGTTGGCCCGGTCGATCGTCTCGGGGTCGAGTTCATAGCTTGGCGGCGAGGCGAGCACCATCTGCAGCCCCAACTTGGCCGAGGCGAAAGCGAGCGAGCGGGCGACGTTGTTGCCATCGCCGACGTAGGCGAGCTTGACTCCCTCGATGCGTCCGAGGTGCTCCCTGATGGTCAGGATGTCGGCCATCGCCTGGCAGGGGTGGGACCAGTCGGTCAGGGCGTTGATGACGGGGACGCTGGCGTACCGGGCGAGCTCGGTGACGGTTTGGTGCTCGAAGGTTCGCGCCATTATGCCATCGACGTACCTGCTGAAGACGCGGGCCATATCCTTGACCGGCTCGCGTTTGCCGATGCCACCGATATCTTCGGGCTTGACGTAGATCGCGCTGCCGCCCAAGTCGGTCATTGCGACCTGGAAGCTGACGCGCGTCCGCAGGCTGGGCTTCTCAAACAGCATCGCCAGGACCTTGCCCGAGAGGCACAGGTCCCTACGGCCGGCCTTGTAGTGCTCCTTCAGCGTCGCGCTCAATTCGAGCAACTCGCCGAGCAGCTCGGCCGGACAATCGATTATGGAAAGAAAATCCTTCATTTTTTTCCCCTGGCTGGCGAGGTTCCAACGGCGACCATCTCAATCGGCTTGTGGTGCATTCTGGCTGAGGACCTCGTCGAGTATCTCGATGGCTCGGTCGATCTGCTCTTCGGTTGTGATCATAGGCGGCATAAAGCGCAGGACGTTCTGGTTGGTGCAGTTTATTCGCAGTCCCCTGTCGAGGCAGGTATCGACTATCCGGGCGCCGGGCCTGTTCAACTGGACGCCTATCATCAGCCCGATGCCGCGGACCTCCTGGATGATGGGGTGTTTTTGCTTCAATTGGAGCAGCTTGTCGGTGGTGTAGCGGCCCAACTCGGCGGCGTTTTCGAGGAGGTGGTCTTGCTCGATGGCCTCTATGACGGCGATGCCGGCGGCGCAGGCCAGGCAGTTTCCGCCGAAGGTCGAGGCGTGTTTGCCGGGGACCAGGGAGGCGGCGACTTCTTCATTGGCCATCATCGCGCCTATGGCGACGCCGCCGCCGAGGGCCTTGGCCATCGTGATGATGTCGGGCTCGACGTCGAAGTGCTGATAGCCGAACCACTTGCCTGTCCGGCCGACCCCGGTCTGTACCTCGTCGAGGATCATCAAGGCGCCGTTCTCGTCACAGAGGCGGCGGATGGCCTGGAGGAACTCCTTGGTGGCGACGTTTATTCCTCCTTCGCCCTGGATCGGCTCAACCATTACGGCGGCAACGTCATCGCTGAACGCCGACTCCAGGGCCGCGACGTCGTTGAAGGGTATGTAGGAGAAGCCCGGCAGCAGCGGCAGGAAGCCCTCGTGGTACCTGGGCTGGGCCGTGGCGGTTACGGTTGCGAAGGTTCGGCCGTGGAAACTGCCCTCGGCGGTGATGAACTTGTATTTTTCCTTCGAGGTATGGAGGCGCGCCAGTTTCAGCGCCGCCTCGTTTGCCTCGGCGCCGCTGTTGCAGAAGAAGCACTTGCCGCCGAAGGCCCGCTCACTGAGGAGCTGGGCCAGTATGCCCTGCGGTTCGGAGTAGAAGGTGTTGTCGATATGCAGCAGCTCGCCGGCCTGTCTGCGAATGGCCTCGACGACCCTGGGGTGGCAGTGTCCGAGGCCGCTGACCGCCCAGCCGGGAAACATATCCAGTATCTCGTTGCCCTCGGCATCGTAGAGGTAGCAGCCACGGCCCTTGAGGATGACGCGCGGCAGGCGGGCGTAGTTTGCGATGACGTATTTGTCGAACAATTCTATGGTCTGCTTTGTGGTCATAGCGAGTGTTCCGGGCAGTTGGTTTTGCAATGCGAGTTTTCAGCTCCGTACGATCTCGGTCCCGATTCCCTTGTCTGTGTATATCTCGAGAAGCAGCGAGTGGGCGATGCGTCCGTCGATGATGTGTGCCTTCTTCACGCCGGCCTCCAGGGCGGTTATGCAGGCCTCGACCTTTGGAAACATCGCGTCGGTGATGATGCCGGCCTTTACCATCTCCTTGATCTGGGTTTCGTTGAGGCTCGAGATCCAGCTGTCGGGGTCGTTGATGTCCCGGCGGATCCCGTGGGTATCGCTGACCACCACCAGCTTCTCGGCGTGTATCGCCGCGGCCACCATCCCTGCTGCGCTGTCGGCGTTTACGTTGAGCTTGCCGCCGGCCTTGTCCAGCGCGACCGAGGCAATCACGGGTATCGTGCCGTCGGCGCAGAGCTTTTTTAGCAGGTCGGCGTTGACCTTCGTGGCGCGTCCGACGAATCCCAGGTCGAGCTTTCGGCCGTCCGGGCCGGCGAGCCTGAGCAACTCGGCAAAGAGGACACAGCTACTGAGGGAATGCAGCCCCATCGCCGGGCAACCTAATTCGCCGAGCGCCTCGCAGATCGGCCCGTTGATCTCGTTCACCAGGGTATGCTCGACAATTCTGAGGGTCCGCTCGTCGGTGTAGCGCCTGCCTTGCACCCAGATCGGCTCGATGCCGGCCTTGCTCATCGCCCGCGTAATCGCCTTTCCGCCGCCGTGGACGATGATCGGGCGCATCCCGACCGTCGCCATAAACGCGATGTCCGTCAGCAGCTTCCTGCGCAGGGAAGCGTCATCCAGGACGCTGCCGCCGAGCTTTACGACCACGATCCGCCCACGGAAGCCCCGGATATACTCCATCGCCTCAATCAAGGCGCCGGCCTTGGCAATAGCCTCTTGCACGGTAATACTCCTGGATGCGGCCCCGAAACAAATCCGTGAACATATTACGCCGGGTCCGGCTGGTCAAGCGATATTTTGCCGTTCCGACCCGATGCCGATGCCTCCCGAATCGCGTTTATGGCGGCGAGGCGGTCTGTTTTCGAGAAGATCGCGTTTCCTGCAACGAGCGTGTCGGCCCCATACGAGACCACAATCGGGGCGGTTTCGGGGTCTATCCCTCCATCGACTTCCACCCGCACATTGGGGCCGACGATCTGCCTGACCCGGATAATCTTCTCTGCCGCCTTTGGTATGAACTTCTGCGCGCCGAAGCCCGGGCGAACCGTCATTACCAGCACCATCTCGCAAAGCGGTGCGTACTCCTCTATCGCTTCGACCGGGGTCTCCGGGTTCAACGTGACGCCCGCGCTGCAGCCCAGCCGGTGGAGCTTCTCGATCAGCTCTCGCGGCTTTTCGGCTGCCTCGATGTGGAAGGTTACGTTATCGGCGCCGGCCTCGACGAAGCGCTCAGCGTATTCGGCCGGGTCGCTTATCATCAGGTGGCAGTCTAAGATCAGGTCGCTATGCTTTCGCAGGCTGGCGATCACGGCGGGGCCGATAGTGATGTTCGGCACGAAGTGGCCGTCCATAACGTCCAGGTGCAGGATCTTGACGCCCGCTGCGGCTACCTCGGCGATCTCGTCGGCCAACCTGGCAAAATCGGCGCTGAGTATAGAAGGGGCAACCTCAATTGTTCCGGCTTTAGGCAATCGCATTTTCAAAACCAGTCGTCCACCGCCTATAAGTTATGCAGCCCGGTGCACGCGCGGCCGGCTCCAGGGGCATATCGTACCGGCCCTGCGCGGATATGGCAATCTCAAACTTGCTGGCCAGGGTCCCCGGGAGGGCCTCTCGGCGGCCTATTTTTCTTGCAAACGCGGGAAAGCTGACTATAGTTTGAGAGTTTAGGCTTAATGAGGGCTGCGGCTCTGGAGTGTACAGATGAGTTTGGTAAGGTGGTTCAGGAAGAACAACACGAAGATAATGGCCGTGGTGGTCATTGTTATAATGTTCGGGTTCGTGGCGGGGTCGTACCTATCGTATCTTGCTCGTTCGGGCCCGCGTCCACGGGACACGGTGGCCTATTTCCTGGATGATCGGAAGATAACCAGGTCGGACCTGCAGGCGGCTGCCCGGGAGCTTGAGATCCTCCGGTCTTTGCGGGCCGATATGCTCCTGCGGAACCAGGATATGCAGGGGATTTTTCTTGCCGAGCTGCTTTTTTCGGAGGGCTCCGGGCGGGGCGGCTCGGCAGCGGTGATCGAGTACGTAAGAAGGGCGATTGCGAGGAACCGGTACAGAATCAGCCCGGAGGATATAGCCAGCGTGTACCGGCGATCTGCGCATCCGACGGTATTCTGGCTGTTATTGAAGGAAGAGGCACACCGCTGTGGTGTCAGGGTCGCCAACGCGGATGCTGGCAAGGTGCTTGCGGCTGCAATACCGCGATTGTATGAGCAGCTCGGCACGCCCGGAGTAACATACGCGCAGGTGATTGGCCAACTCGTGCGGTCGGGCATCTCCGAAGATGAGGCGCTGGCGGCGTTTGGAGACCTGATGGGGGTATTGCAATACGCTCAGCTGGTCTGCGGCACCGAGAATCTCACGACCCGCGAGGTGATGCACCTGGCGAGCCGGCAGAGCGAGACGATGGACGTAGAATTCGTCGAGTTTGACTCGGAGGTCTTCGCAAGAGATCTGGCCGACCCGCCTGAGGACAAGCTGATTGAGCAGTTCAACAAGTACAAGAGGTACCTGCCTGCGAGCGTAAGCGAGGAGAATCCGCACGGTTTCGGGTACAGGCTGCCGGCCCGGGTCGGCCTGGAGTATATTGCGGTGAAGCTTGATGACGTGGCCTCGATTGTCGAGCCGCCCACCCACGAGGAGACCGGGGAGTTCTACCGGAAAAACAAGGACCTGTTCACCAGGCAGGTGCCCTCAGACCCCAACGATCCCAACTCGCCGAAGGTGGAGGAGCTGCGTAGCTACGCGGAGGTCGTCGATGCCATCAGGCAGCGGTTGCTCAATTCGAAGATAAGTTCGAAGGCCGAGCTTATCCTGCAGCAGGCCAAGACGCTTGCCGAGCCTAACCTTGCGGGTACCGGCCTGGAGCTTGAGGAGCTTACCAGCGAGCAGTTCAAAGAGCGGCTGGTCGATTACAACAGCATCGCCGAGAAGCTCAGCGAGCAGCACAACGTGAAGCTGTACGTCGGTCGGACGGGCCTGCTGAGCGCAGAGGCGATGCAGCTGGACAGATACCTCGGCAGGCTGGCTGTGGAGGGTTACGGGTATCGGCCGGTGGGTCTGACTCAGATGGCCTTTGCGGTTGATGAGGTCGGGACGAGCAAGCTGGGTCCCTTTGACGCGCCGAAACCGAGGCTGTACGAGACAATAGGTCCGGCGAAGGACGCGATGGCTTTTGGGAGGTCCGGCCTGCCGACCTCCGGCCGGATCAGCGCGGTGGTGCGCGTGGTCGAAGCCTACAAGGAAGGCGAACCGGCCGATATCAACGAGGCCTTCAGCACGCACGGCATCATCTTTGATCCGAACCAGGATAAGAACGAGGACGATTTCTATTCGGTAAGGCAGAAGGTGACAGAGGACCTGAAGGAGCTGGCCGCCCTCGATACCACCCGGACGAAGGCCGAGCAGTTCATCGACCTGGCCGCGAGCACCGACTGGGACACTGCTCTTAACAGGTTCAACCAGCTCTATGGGGGTGGGCCGAACGAGCCCAACGTATTCAGGCTCGACTTTTTCACGCGCATCGCAAGGACGTCAGCTATGGAGCTGAGCACCCTGGCCGTCCAGAACGAGGGCAACCCCGCTGCAAAGTTCTTTCTCAACCAGGCCAAGGTCGAAGCGCAGCTTACCGAGAAGCTCTATTCACTCGTGCCCAGTGACAGTAATACGCCCGAGACTCTGCCGGTCGTCGTGGAGTTTGAACCCACTTTGAGCTTTTTTTGCATCAAGAGTCTGGCGCTTAAGCGGCTATGGAGGGAAGATTTCGAGCGGCTCAGGCCGCTGCGCTTTTACAGGCAGGCGGTTGTGCGGCTTCAGAGCCTTGCGCCGGTTCACTTCAAGCCCGACAACATACTCGAACGGCTGAGGTTCAGGCCTGCTGAGCCGAAAGAGAAGGCCGGGGACGCCAACGCCCCGCCGGATTCGGAGGCCAGTTCGTGATGGTATCGCGTTCACGAGACACCCATCTGGCCCTGTTGTTGACGGTCGGGTTCTGTGCGTGGCTTGTACCCGGCGGGGGGCACTTTGTCCTGAAGGAGCGACGGCGGGCCGTCATCATATTTGTTAGCATCGTGCTGACCTTCGTGGTGGGGCTGTACGTAGGCTCGATAGGGGTGGTGAACCCGGTCCGGGCGAAGATAGCCTATGCTGCGCAGATTTTGAATTCGCCCGCGGTGGCGGTAATCGGGCGTGTGAGCGTAAAAAACGATTATACCGTGTACGGTAAACCTAATGAAATCGGCCAGATATACACGGGAATTGCCGGGCTGCTTAACCTTTTGTGCATCGTCAATGCTGTTTACCTGGCCCACCTGAAAAGCAGGAAGCCCCGCGGAGAGTGAAGTGTATCTATCGGGAGCGATAATACTGGCGAGCTTCACCGCGCCGGAGAGGGTCGGCGTGAATCCCCAGTCGGTTCTGTGGCTGTTTCCGCTGGTCGCTTCCATTGCGGTTGTCTATAAGGCGACCAAGGTCCCGGAGGTCAAGGCGCTGGACTTCCTCAAGGAATGTGTCTTTCTGTTCGGCTCGATCGTGGTCTTTATGGTCATCACGGCTATTGCGCTGCTGGCGTTGACGTGGGTGGTTACGTAGGGGAGGCGGCGGGCCGTCTCAGCGCTGGTCGTCGGTGGAGGAGGGGCTTATGACACCAAGTTGCACCAGGGCGTTAAAGGCGGCCTTTTGCTCGGCCTCTTTTTTGTTCGAGCCCCACGCGCTGGGGAACTGGCGGTCGTCCAGCATCACCGTTAGCTCGAAGCACTTGTCGTGGTCGGGCCCTTTCTCGTCGAGCAGGACATAGACGGGCGTGGTGTCGAGCTTTTCCTGGGCGTATTGTTGGAGCACCGATTTGAAGTTGCCCTGCGATTGGTTGGCGTCGGCCCGCTCGATCAGCGGGCCGAAAGTCCGGAGCACGAAGTCCTTTGCCGCCTTGTATCCGCCGTCCAGGTAAATCGCGGCGATAAGGGCCTCAAAGAGGCCGGCTGCAAGTGAGCCGGACAGCGCCCGACTGGAGACCATTCCCTTGCCCACCTTAAGCAGTTTGTTCAGCTTGAGCTCTCGGCACAGTCGGGCGCAGGTACCGCGTGATACCAGCATGCTCTTGATCTTGGTCAAGTCGCCCTCGAGGTAGTCGCCGAATTGCTCGAAGAGGACTTCGCAGATCACCAGGGCCAGGACCGCGTCGCCGAGGAATTCCAGCCGTTCGTTGCTGAGCAGCCGATTTTCCACCGAGGATGCGTGGGTGAGTGCCCTGCGCAGGAGTTTCCTGTCGGAGAACTTGTAACCTGCTATCTGCTCGGCTTTCTGCAGAGTTTTGTCGTCCATACGTGTCGCCTTGACTATACTGCGACCTGCGAGCAGATTACGAATATCGCCTTTTGGCGGCGATCTTCGTAGCCGGCTCCACAGGGCGAACAGCTCAAGTTTACAGCCGGCCGGGCCTTCGGCCAAGCACAAAATGCGTGGTTCTGGTGGTCGGGGCTAACCGACCATCTGGAGACTTGCCAGGGCGATGAACTTGTCGTCGGCCAGCTCGAAGATGCCATCAAGGCCGGTTACCGTAAAGATGCCCTTTGTGGCCGGGGCCACGCTGCAGAAGACGAGCCTGTGCCCGCAGTCGCTCAGGAGCTTGCGTAGTTTCAGCAGCTTCGAGAGGCTTGAGGAGGTCACGATATCGACATTGGAAAAATCGATCACGACGTCGCAATCGCCTCTATCGCGGACCAGGGTGGTGACAGTCTTTAGCTCCTCGCCCATATCCGGCTCTGCAGGTAGGTCCACCAGAATAATGTCTTCAGACCACTCTTGAATCCCCATAGCAGCCTCCTATTTCCTTATTAGTGTGAATTACAATTCCGTAAAGGCGTTTCAGAGGTTTTATCGGCACAGCGCGGCGGTCGGTTCAACAAAAAAAAGCCGTACCGGCCCGCTGGTTCGCGTTTGTGTGCTCCGATAAAGCCGACTTCGCGGTCGGCCGGCCCACAGACGCCCACCGGCGGAAAAAAGACACGGCTCAGGTTTCTCTGAGGCGGTCGGCCAGGACTGCTCCGACGATGATCAGGCCCCGAACGACCAATTGCCAGTAGGATGATATCTCCAGGAGATTCATCGCGTTGTTGACTGTTCCTATCAGCAGGGCCCCTACCAGGGTGCCCCAGACGCTTCCTCTTCCTCCCATAAGGCTGGTGCCGCCGATGACAACCGATGCGATCACGTCGAGCTCGTAGCCGGTCCCGGCGACGGATTCGCCGGCATTTAGCCTTGAGGTCAGTATTACCGCGGCAATAGCTGCGGTCAGGCCCGATGCGACATAGGCGGTGGTTTTGAAGATATCGACGTTCACGCCTGCGAGCCTGGCGGCGCGCTCGTTTGACCCTATAGCGTAAATGTACCTACCCAGGCGTGTATATCGCAGTACGAACGCGGCGCTTGCGAGGGTGGCGAAAAAGATTGCGACCGGTAGGGGTATGCCCAGGATGGATCCGGCTCCGATGTAGAGGAAGTCGCGTTGGAAGCCGCTTATTGGCTGGCCGGCCGTGTAAATGTGGGCAAACCCCCTTGCGATGCTCATAGTGCCCAGGGTAACCACGAAAGGCGTGACCCTGCCTTTGGTAATCACAAGGCCGTTTGCCAGCCCGATTGCCGCCCCCGCCAGGGCGGTGGCGAGGACGGTGAGTGTGACGGGCCAGCCGGCGTGCTCAAGGCTGGCGCAGATAACGCCCGTCAGGGCGAGGATCGAGCCGACCGAAAGGTCGATCCCGCCGGTCAATATTACAAATGTCATCCCGACGGCCATAACGCCGTGTACGGAACTTTGCCGGATGATGTTGAGGATGTTCGCCGTGCTGAGAAACGACGGATGGAGTATGGAGATGCCCGCGACGACCAGAAGGAAGCCGGCAAATATGCCGTATCTCTTCATAACAATGGGCAAGGTTTTTTCAACGAAGCGTTGCATACAATTGCCCGGTAGGTTCTCAGGCTCGGCCCGGAGGACTCAGGCGAATCTGAGGGGTTACTGTGCTTTTTGCTCGGCCTGGTCCAGATTGTTCGCATCGATTGCGATGGGCGTTATGTAGATTTCTTTTGCCGGCGGCATCTTTTTGTACCTTATGTAGTCGACGAGGAGTCTCAGCGCTTCTCGGGCCTGCCGGCCGGGGAACTGCTCGATGGTTGCGTCGAGTTTGCCGAGCTTGATGTAATTGAGTGCATCTGGTATTGCGTCGTACCCGACCAGCAGGATTTTTGAAGGGTCGAGGCCGTGTCCCTGTATGGCCTCGGCTGCGCCGAGGATCATTTCGTCGTTTGCAGCATAGACGGCCTGGAAGTCCTTGTGGGCCTGGAGCAGGTTCTCCATCACGGCCATACCCTTGGCCCTGCTGAACTCGGCTGTCTGGCTGGCGATGATCTTGATAGGGGATTTGGCGATTTCTTGTTCGAAGCCTTTCTTGCGGTCGATAGCCGGTGAGGCGCCCGGTGTTCCTTCAAGCTGAATCACGCGTGCATTGGGTGCGAGGCGCTCGAGCAGATACCTCGCCGCCACCCTGCCGCCCTCGACGTTGTCGGCCCCGACGTGCACGAGGACGTCTCCACCGTTAACCTTTCTGTCCACCGTAGCGACGGGGATTCCGGCCCGGTTGAGGGACTCCACGGCCGGGACGAGGGCGTCGGCGCCGACGGGAGAGATCAAGACCCCGTCGAGACCTCTGACGATGAAGTCTTCGACGCTGGCCATCTGCTTGGCGGCGCTGTCTTCGGCGTCGGCAGGGATGAGTCGGACGCCGAGTTTTCGGGCTTCGTCCATCACGTTTTTCTGGAGGTATATGAAGAACGGGTGTGCCAGTGAGGGCACGGCCAGGCCGATGACGATCTCGTTTGGGTCGCTCGTTTTCTTGCGACATCCGGCCAGGGTGGCGAACAGCGGGATCGCCAGTGCTCCTGCCAGAGCCAGCAGCAGGATTTTTTTCATTGCCGGACCACTCCTTACTTGGTATTCGTTGTTGTTTTAGCCTGCGCGTGTTGTCGCCGGGGGTCGCCCGTCCGATTGCAGGGCCAGAAGCTGCTCTGTGGGGACATAGTATGCGAGGTTTGCCCCGGTGGCAATAGCTTGTGCGGTCGGCAGCTTTAGCGGGCAGGCCAGATGCAGCCGGCCGGGCGGAGAGGCTCGGCGGTAATTTTCGGTGGAGCTTCGGCTGAGGAGTAAACGAAGCGAAGGGATAAGATTGTGAAAGTGCTCACAAATCTGTTGGCGGTTTGCGTGCTGCTGTTTGCCCGTAACTTCAGTCTATTCAAGGCTTTAGGATTGTGCGGTGGCTGTGGGCGTGCTCATTTTTTTTAGAATTGGGAAAAATTTGTTTGCCTTTTTGCTCCGAGCGAAAAGAATAAAGGCGTTTTTTGAACGTATAGAGGGTAGCGATGGCCCGGTTCCGGCAGATGGGATCTGGAGCGAGTTGTTTGTTTGTGTGTGTGGTGATTTTGGCCGTGGAATCGGGTAGCTGTTTGACGGAGCTACCAAAGATATTATCGCCTGAGGGGTTGACGGCAAGGTTCCAGCGGGAGCCGGGTGTAGCCGTCATGTTCCAAGTTCTGTAAAGGCTTGCCAAGCGTCGGGAGCCAGCGTATCTGCCCGGGGCGCTGCCGCAGCTATTGTTCTCTGGCAAGAAATGGAGTATCAGGCAATGAAGACAGACGCGACGATCAGGCCACGGTCGCAACTGGCTCGGGAGGTATTCGAAGAAAGCGGCCAGGATGTGAACCTTTGCTATCAGTGCAGGAAGTGTGCGGCCGGCTGTCCTGTGTCCTTTGCGATGGACTACAAGCCGTCCCAGATCATACACGCGATCCGCCTGGGGATGGAAGATGTGGTATTCAACAGCAAGACGATGTGGCTCTGCGCGTCGTGCGAGACGTGCACGACGCGATGCCCGCAGGAGGTGGACGTGGCCAAGGTGATGGACGCGGTCAAGATCGTAGCGTTGCGGCGGGGGATAAAACCGACCGTTCCGCAGGTAGCGTCGTTCTACCGGGCGGCTTTGGCCAATATCAAGAAGTGCGGGCGGATGTACGAGTTGGGGATGATAATCGGGCTGAAGCTGCGGACGTTTGAGTTCTTCAAGGATGCACAACTGGGGATGAAGATGTTCAAGAAGGGCAAGCTCAAGATGATTCCGAGTCTTACCGGCGCGGTGCGGACGTGGAAGATATTCAGCCGGGTTAAGAGCATCGAGAAGAAAGGTCGTGGGGCGTAACACAAAGGACAATCGTAAGCAATAGGATCGACATTTGGTTCGAGGGGTGTAATTTTCTTTGTATTATCCGGGAGGTCGGCACACAATGCCTTCGAAGTTAGCCTATTATCCGGGCTGTTCACTACACTCGACGGGTTCGGAGTATGATGTCTCATTCCGGGCTGTTTGTGCGAAGCTCGGCGTGGAGATCGAAGAGCTGAAGGGCTGGATATGCTGCGGGACATCTCCTGCGCATTGCACGTCGAGGTTGCTGTCACTGGCACTTCCTTACGAAAACATTTGCTTAGCCGAGCAGATGGGGGCCAGCGAGATCGTGGCTCCTTGTGCAGCCTGTTTCGCCCGGCTGAAGACCGCGGTACACGAAGTGGCCGAGGATCCGCAGATTGCCCGGCAGGTAAGCGAGGCCATCGAGAGGCCTTTGCCCAAGTCGATGAAGGTTCTCAATCCGCTCGAGGTGTTCGCCAAGGTGGAGGGCCTTTCCGAGGCGGCGACGACGGCGCTGCCGGGCCTGAAGGTGGCCTGCTATTACGGGTGTTTGCTCACCAGGCCGTCGAAGGTTATGCAGTTCGACGAGTGCGAGTACCCGATGGAGATGGACGAGCTGCTCAGGAAGATGGGTATCGAGACGCTGGACTGGTCGTACAAGACCGAGTGCTGCGGCGGGGCGCTGGCTATGACGCGGACTGACGTGGTGCTCAAGCTGACTCGCGATATATTCGAGGAGGCTAAAGCGGTCGGGGCGAACGCGATTGCGGTGGCCTGTCCTCTGTGCCACGTGAACCTGGACACCCGGCAGGAGGAGGTGGAGGCCGAGTACGGGGTCAGCTATGGCCTGCCGATATTCTATTTTACGCAACTGATGGCTCTTGCACTGGGGGTACCGCGGCAGGAATTGGGGTTAGAGAAGCATTTTGTCAGCGCCGAGGCGGTGCTATCCGGCGTCGGCGAGGGATAGTTGGTATCGCAAGCAGGCACAGGGTGGAGATTCGATGGCTAAGGGAAACGGTGAAAAAGTTGGCGCGGTTCTGGTGGTTGGCGGCGGCGTCGGGGGTATGCAGGCGTCGCTCGATCTGGCTGAGGCCGGCTACAAGGTTTATCTCGTCGAAAAAGGTCCGTCCATAGGCGGGGTGATGGCGCAGCTCGACAAGACCTTTCCCACGAACGACTGCGCGATGTGTACGCTTGCGCCGCGGATGGTGGATTGCGGCGGGCACCTCAACATCGAAAAGCTCACGTACTCGGAGATAGAGTCGATCGAAGGCGAGGCGGGTAATTTCAAGGTCCGCGTCCGCAAGAAGGCGCGCTCGGTTGACCCGGACAAGTGTACCGGCTGTGGCGAGTGCGTCGAGCATTGCCTGGTGAGGAACATCGTCTATCTCGATGAGCCTGGACGAGAGCCGGTTCAAATGGACGAGGGT
>CAZWAP010000027.1:0-30995 GCA_964632005.1 uncultured Pirellulales bacterium
CTGCCGAAACCTTCCTCAATTGCTGCACCCGGTTCTCGCCAAGGTCGCTGCACCCCAAGCGGATCACCTCTTTGACGGCGTCGAGGTCCGCCGACTTGGTCACCACCACGAGTTTCACCTCGCTCGGGTCCCTGCCGGCCCGGTCACAGGCACGATTGATGTTCTCCCTGACAGTCTGTAATCGCTCGGGAATTTTCGACAAGACAAACATTTTCGAGCCTCACATATAAAACTGGCACCACTGGACAACCACTGCTCAAAGATAACAGCCCCGCGGTACTTTTGCCAGCACAAAACCGAACTGTCCGCCCTTTTCAAGCAACCTTTGTGTTTGCTCAACCGGCGCTGCCACAAATACCGATAGCTTCAATGGTAAGCCCCTTCCACTGCGATGCTTTCTCGCCGGTGTCCCGCTGCTTATTCCGGCAGTCCGGTCTGGTCTGTCTCGTATCCAGGGTCCCGAACGTTCTCTTGGGATCTCCAGAAATTTCGCCACCACCATCTACGATCCAGCCCGATTCAGCCTGCAGGCCAGCCTCTGGGCATAAATCGCGGAGACCGGATAAAAAAAGCCGAGGCCCGGTGGAACGAACCTGCGAAACAACACTAACCCATCGCTCCAGGCTCGGCCCAACAAAGTGCCTGGCCACCCGGATGCCGGCCTGCAGAGCCCTTTGCAGGCGGTTTTTGAAATCGGGCAATTCAGGTAAGTCCTTGCAAATCAATCACTTACGTTCAGGAAACCCGCCGATTTGCCGGGCAGGACAATTTTTGCTTGCAATTACGTCTTCCAGCCTGTATAATTATAATTCGGAAAGGGGTGTGGATAACCCCAGGGTGTGTCGTTTTCGTTTTTTTGCTTGACTTTGGTGCGAGGCTATTTTACACTCGTGTATTACTTGAGGGTGTGACAAACTGCTGCCCCCGGGCAGTTGACGAACCTCGGCGAGGCAGCGTGGTACACCGGTCTCCCCCCCAGCCGGTCCCACCACCTCGCCAATTTTTTGCGCGCACAAGCGCCCAAGATTGCTTCTTGCCTGAACCATAGACAGAACGAGTCGGCCGGTCCTACTGGCCCTGTACCTGAACCCACACCTTCCGACTGCGCGGGCCGTCGAACTCACAAAAAAAGATCCCCTGCCAGGAGCCAAGCTGCAGCACACCACCTCTTACCAGAACCTGCTCACTGCAGCCGATCAATGAACTTTTGCAATGTGCGTCTGAATTGCCCTCGAAATGACGGTAGCCCTGCTGCGATCGCGGAATTAGCTCCGCGAGTTTCATCAGTATGTCCGCCTGAACGGTTGCGTCGGCGTTTTCATTTATTGTGATGGCGGCGGTCGTGTGAGGACAGTAGACAATAACGTGGCCGGATGTAATCGCCGCTTTCTTCACTATGGAGCTTACTCGGCCCGTAATGTCGATCATTTCGCTGCGCTGTCGCGTGCTGATAGTAAGGTCCTCCTGCACGATTTTCATCGATACGACCTTTCACATCTGGTCCACAACCTCGATACCCAAAAGCCTGCTTAGCCCGTGCCTTATCGTCCTGGCGGTCAGGTCGCTGAGCATCAGGCGGGTTGGCCTTTTTGCTGGCTGGGCCGCCAGGACCGGGCAGTTGGTATAAAAAACGCTGAACTTCTGGGCCAATTCGTAGAGATAAGCGGTCAGGTAATTGGGCCTGTAATCAGCCGCGGCCGCCTCAACTGCCTGGCCGTAACGAATCAGGTGCTTGGCAAGGTCGAGCTCGGCTGGCTCACTCAAATCAAGCTCCCTGACGTTGGCAAGCTCGGTTTCGATATCCACATCCTTGGTCTGGGCCTTACGCTCGATGGACCTTATGCGGGCATAGGCATACTGCATATACGGCGCGGTATTGCCGTCCATCGCCAGCATCTTCTCGAAGCTGAATACGTAGTCGCTGGTGCGGTTGTTGGAGTAGTCGGCGTATTTGACGGCGCCGATTCCGACGGCCCTTGCGATTTGCTCTTTCTTGTCGGCCGGCAAGTCCGGGTTCTTCTGCTCGACGACCGCCCGCGCCCGCTCGACGGCCTCGTCGAGCAGGTCCTCCAGCTTGACGTTTTGGCCCTCGCGCGTCTTCAACGGCCTGCCATCCTCGCCAAGGACGCTGCCGAACATCACGTGCGTGAGGCTGACGGCCTCGCTCGCCCAGCCGGCCATCCTGGCAACCGCAAAGAGCATCTCGAAATGCAGCTTCTGCCTCGAGTCGGTCACGTAGACGATCTCATCGGCCTTGAGCTCATCCACGCGATAACGCAACGCAGCCAAGTCAGTAGTGGCATACAGATACGCCCCGTCGGATTTTTGAACAATAAACGGCAAGGGCTGCCCTTGCTTATTTTGAAAGCCCGGCGGAAATACGCAAATCGCGCCGTCGGAGTCCACGGCGATTCCTTTTTCTCTTAGCTCTGCGACGATACCCGGCAGGAACCGCGAATAGTAGCTCTCTCCGCGCTCGTCCTTTTCGGTAAGATTGACGCCGAGGCGGTTGTATATCGAGCAGTAGTGTCTGCGGGATTCGGCGATGATGTAGTTCAGGATTCCACAGGTGTAGGGGTCGTGCTTGTGGAGGTTGACGACGTGTTTTCGCGCGCGTTCGGCGAATTCGGGGTCGCTGTCGAACTCGGCCTTGGCGGCCCGGTAGAGTGCCTCCTGGTCGGAGATGGGGCCCAATTGGCCGGCCGGGTCGGTAAGCCGCCCGCCGGCATGGCGCTCCAGATATTCTATGAGCATACCGAATTGCGTGCCCCAGTCGCCGATGTGGTTCTGGCGGATGACCTTGTGGCCGAGGAATTCGAGCAGCCGACAGATGCAATCGCCGATTATGGTGCTTCGCAGGTGTCCAACGTGCATCTGCTTGGCGACGTTCGGGCTCGAAAAATCGACCACCACGGTTCTGGGTGTCTCAGCCTTATCGACGCCCAGGCCGGTTTTGTCCTTGCTGACCTCCAGCAATCTTGCGCCCACGAAATCGGCTCTAAGCCGTAGGTTGATAAAGCCGGGGCCGGCGACCTCGGGCTGCTCGCAGATATCGTTGACATCCAGCCGGGCGACCACCTGCTCGGCAAGCTTGCGAGCGTCGGTCTTGAGCTTCTTGGCCAGGGGCATCACGCCGTTCACCTGGTAATCGCCGAATGCCGGGTCCGTCGCCGGGCGTACAATGGCCGCGCAGCCCTCCTGTCCGGCAACCTCCTGCATTGCGGCGCTGACCCGCTGCTCAAGTACGTCGAGCGTCGGCTTCATAGAACAACCCCCATTTCAGTCGATTTTGAGCCTCCTTGCATCGCCCCAGAGCATCTCCAGGTTGTAGTAGTCGCGGTAGTCGCTGTCGAAAATGTGCACTACAACGTCGATAAAATCCAACAGAATCCAGCGGGCCTGCTCGTAGCCGGCCCTTCCGAACCGCTGTAGCCCCTGCTCTCTGGCGGCCTCGGAAATCTCGTCCGCGACGGTGCGCATCTGCCTGTCGCTGCTGCCTGTCGCAATGACAAAATAGTCAGTCGCCGGCGACTTGCCCTTCAAGTCCAGCACCACGACATCGCTGCAATGGCGCCCCGCCGCGACCCTTGCCGCGGCCAGCGCGAACGCCTTTGCGTTTGCCTGCCTTCTGGTCGCCAAAGCCGAACACCTCAAGAAGCAAGAAAGGGCAGCCGACCCCGCTGCCCTGATAACTTACATACATACGCCATTTGCGTCAACTGCTCCACTGCCCGGCCCGCCACAGCCTCGATGCCCCCCAGCACGTCCACTTATTTGCCACCCAACCCCAACCAGTTGCTGACTACCGGTGCGAACTTTACAACAACACCGGCGAAAACCACGCTTACCATCGTCATCAGCTTTATCAGAATATTCAGGCTCGGCCCGGAGGTATCCTTGAACGGGTCGCCAACCGTATCACCTACCACCGCCGCCTTATGCGCGTCCGAACCTCTGCCCCCGAAGGCACCCTTCTCGATGTATTTCTTGGCGTTGTCCCAGGCACCGCCGGCGTTGTTCAGGGTAATCGCCAGCACGAACCCGCAGCTAAGCCCCCCCGCCAGCAAGCCCATCACACCGGCGACGCCGAGGAAAAGCCCCGTCAAAACGGGTATGATTATGGCCAGAAGCGACGGCAAAATCATCTCCCTCTGCGCACCGCGGGTCGATATCGACACACACCTGGCGTAGTCGGGCTTACCCCAACCTTCCATAATCCCCTCGATTTCTCTGAATTGCCTGCGGACTTCGTTCACCATTGCGCCGGCCGCCCTGCCCACCGCCTTCATCGTCATCGCGCAGAAAACGAATGCCATCATCCCTCCGATGAAAAGCCCCCCTATCAACTTCGGGTTCATTATCGTAAGGTCATAGGCCGCCACGAAGTCCGTCACGCTGGCGGCCCTGGCGGTTTGGGGCGTGAACGTAACATCGCCCACTGCAAAGATCCCCCCCGCTTCGGCGGCAAGCCGTGCAATCCAGATGCGCACCTCTTCTATGTACGCCGCGAGCAGCGCCATCGCAGTCAACGCCGCCGAGCCTATCGCAAAGCCCTTGCCCGTCGCCGCGGTCGTATTGCCCAGGGCATCCAGGGCATCAGTCCTCCTTCTGACCTCCGGGCCAAGACCGCTCATCTCTGCGTTGCCGCCGGCATTGTCCGCTATGGGCCCGTACGCATCCGTTGCCAGCGTAATGCCGAGGGTCGCCAACATGCCTACGGCTGCGAACCCTACACCGTAAAGGCCCATCGACAGGTTGCTAAAACCACCGGCAAAGCCGAACGCGCACAGGATGCCGACGACGATCGTTATTACTGGAAGGCCGGCCGAGTACATCCCCGTCGCAAACCCGTCGATAATCGTCGTCGCAGGGCCCGTATTCGCCTGGGCGGCGATCCCACGGGTCGGCTTGTACTGATCCGAGGTATAATACTCCGTGAACTGCCCTATCAGCACACCGGCAACCAACCCGGAAACAACGGAACCGAACACCCCCCACGTAATCCAGCCTGTAAGGGCCAGACCCGCCACCGCCACAATGATAAGCACCGAGCTGCTGAGAGTACCGAGCAACAGAGCGCGCAGCAGATTCTTCTGGCTTGCATCTTCCTTGCAGCGAACCAGGAAGATACCCAGAATCGAGAGTATGATCCCCATCCCTGCTACGAGCATCGGGGAAAGGACGGCCTTGAGCACGTGCTGCGAGGACAACGTCAAAGCCGCCCCCAGCGAAGCGGTTGCCAATATCGAGCTGCAGTAACTCTCGTAGAGGTCCGCTCCCATCCCGGCTACATCCCCGACATTATCGCCCACGTTATCTGCAATTGTCGCTGGATTCCGCGGGTCGTCCTCTGGGATCCCAGCCTCGACCTTGCCGACCAGGTCCGCCCCGACGTCGGCCGCCTTGGTATAGATGCCCCCCCCCACGCGCGCAAACAGCGCCTGCGTGGAGGCCCCCATCCCGAACGTTATCATCGTGGTAGTGATCTCAACCAGCTTGTGCTCCGGGCTCATCCCGGGCTGAACCAGCGTCAGCCCCAGGAAGGTAAGTCCGTTCTTCATGTTCTCCGCGGTATAGACGAGCTTGTCGAGAATCAGGTACCACAGCGAAATATCCAGCAACCCGAATCCCACCACCACGAGGCCCATAACCGCCCCCGACCTGAATGCCACCTGCAGGCCACGGTTGAGGCTCTGGCTGGCCCCCTGGGCGGTGCGGGCAGAGGCATTCGTCGCCGTCTTCATACCCAGAAATCCGCAGAGACCACTGAAAAATCCACCCGTCAAAAACGCCACCGGAACAAAGGGGTTCTGCACCCCCTTGTAGGCGCAGACTGCAAGAATCGCCAGCAGAGCAAAGAAAACCAGCGCAACCACACTGTACTGCCGGTAAAGATACGCGTAGGCCCCCTCCCGCACGTAGCGGGCGATCTCGATCATCTTCTCCGTCCCCTCGGGCGCCTTCATTACGTTCTTGTAGAAATAATACGCGAAGCCCAACGCCGAAAGCGCCGCTATCGGCGCAATCCACCAGCTCAAAGGCGTCCCGCTTGGCTGGCCCGGCGCGGCCCCCTCCGTCGCCATAGCAACCGTGCCAAACGCAAGAAACAACGTCGAGAGTCCTATGGTTCGCTTGCAAATGTTCACTTTTCTTCTCCTTTCGATGCTGTACCGTGCTTCTGTCTGCGCAAATCGCCAGCAGTCTAACCAAAGAGGACTGCAAGTTCAACAAATTCTCCGCCACAATGCAGGCAAACTTACCCGAACCACGCGACAGAACGGAAATGACTCACATAAAGGCACGGCTCGCCAGAGTGTCCGGTCCAGCCGCCACTCGATCCCGCCCTTGATGACCCCTACGTGCTGCGGGGTCTCGTGGGCCAGTGGAAAATGGCTGCTATGTGTGGTAGTCGGCATTGATTCTGACGTATGCAGCGCTCAACTCGCACCCGTAACAAAAATCACTCGCCCTGCCCGCTCCTAAGTCCACGGTAATCGTGTGCTCGGCCTGCGAGACGATCCGTCTGGCCTTGCTCGCGTTGAACCTGCTCGGGACCCCGTTCTTGAACACCGTTACATCGTCGAGCATGCAGGAGAGCCTCTCTGGATTCAGCTTTACTCCGGCCGAGCCGACCGCGCAAATTATCCTGCCCCAGTTCGGGTCTGCCCCGTGCACCGCACACTTGACGAGGGGATAGTCCGCGACGGCCCTGGCCGCCCTGGCCGCCTCGGACCGGCTGGCGGCCCCCTTGACAACCACCTTGAATATCCGCCGCGCACCCTCGGCGTCGTGCATCATCTGCCTGGCCAGGTCATCGCACAGTTCCGCCAGCACCTTCGCGAAGCGCTTATACCGCGGGCCCCGCCCCACTATCCCCCGATTGCCAGCCAGCCCCGACGCCAAGATAAGGCAGGTATCGTTCGTGCTCTGGTGCCCGTCCACTGTTACCTTGTTCAGCGATTCACCCACGGCCGCCCTCAACGCCGCTGCAAGCAGGGGCTTGCTTATCGCTGCATCGGTCGTAATAAACGACAATGTCGTGGCCATATTAGGCCCAATCATCCCGGCCCCCTTGATCGCCCCTGCTATGGTAACCTCTCTGCCTGATACCTCCAGGCGACGGGCCCCCTGCTTGGGTCTTGTATCCGTTGTCATTATCGCCCTGGCGAAATCCAGGCCCGCCGAGGCCGAAGCAGAAAGCCTCGAGGCCGCCTTTGCGATCCCGGCGAGGACTTTTCGCATCGGCAACTGCTGGCCGATGATCCCCGTCGAGGCGACCAAGACGTTTTTCGGCTCAGAGTCGATCAGCTCGGCGGTGGCCGCACACATCTTGACCGCGTTGTTGATGCCTTTCGGCCCGGTGCACGCATTGGCGTTGCCAGAGTTGACCACCACCGCCTGGACCTCGCGGCTGTTGAGATGGCTCTTGCAGACCTGCACGGCCGCCGAGCTAACCTTGTTGGTCGTAAAAACCCCTGCCGCTTTAGCGCCCGTCGGGCAAACCATCAGGGCGATGTCCGGGTCGCCCGATTGCTTGATCCCGCAGTGAATACCGGCCGCAAGAAACCCCCGAGGCGCTGTAACAGTCTCATTTGCCATAATCTCTTCTGCCCTCGCTTGTTACTTATCAAAGGCCGGTCGAGCTAACTGCGCCGCCGTCCTTGCCCGGCCGGTCAGACCCCGCTGTTTACCGTGCAATTTCGCGGAATCTTTCGGGTCCACCGCGTGCCATTTTAGCGGCCCGTGCCTGCTGTGCCAAGTTGTACTCGACCGCCGACAACGCCCTTTTCGGCAGCGCTGCTACAGGATTGTAACCTCTCGCGATCGAGGGTCCTGGAGCGGACCTGGGCCGTTGGACAGGGCCCCGCTTACCGCCAGATCTCGGTATTCAGCCATCGGATCGTAGAACTTCCTGCTCAAATCCACTGTATTGACCATCATCCCGGAGCGATTAGGCCTTAACTGCCCGGCGATCACGCCGTCGGGCTGGATAAAGCACGATGGATAAGGCGAGTAGTAGCCGCTCGAATTGGCGCAACTGGCCCAGAAATGGTTCGTCGCGGCCCGGCACTGCATCGTCTGGCGGATGATATGCGTATGAACGCTCGGCCCTTTCTGCCTGGCGTTATAGAAAGATTGGAGGATGCAGTTGACACCCTGCCTGTAGAGCTCCCGGTAAAGCTCCGGAAACCGCAAATCAAAACATATCAGCAGTGAGCACTTCACGCCCTTGACCGTAAAGTTCACAAAGCGGTTGCCCGGTGTCAGTCGGCGCAGGTCGCCCGGCGTGCAGAAGCGCTTGTCGTAACGATCGACGATCTTCCCTTCGGGGCTGATCAGGTACAGGCAGTTGTGCGGCTTATTCGGCTGTGTGAGCCTGTGCGTACTGCCGAGAACGACCCACAGCCCCACCTCGCCGGCCAGCGTGATAATCTTTTCGGTCTCGGCCCTGAGAAGGTCCCAGTCGTATCCTTCGAAGCTCGGAAAATCCGTGCCGACGTAGCCGCTCAGCGCACACTCGCTGAAATGCACAATGTCCGCCCCGGCCTCACCAGCCCTGCGGATAAACTCACAGATTGCCCGCGAGTTCCGCCTTATTGAGCGGCCGACAGCAAACTGGCACGTCGCAATTTTCAACATATCTATAGACTAATCTTATCTGCTGCCGTGGTTAACACAGACAAACCACCGGTCCGTTCGGCCACTGCACCTCCGCGCCGCCAGCAACACGCACCTGTAAGCACGCCCTGCCGTACGCCCATCTGCTCCTATTGAGACAACACCTCACGTCTCCATCCTACAACAGCCCTTCGGTCTCATCGAGGCCGAAGAGGATGTTCATATTCTGGACGGCCTGGCCCGAGGCCCCCTTGACAAGGTTGTCTATCGCCGAAAAACAGACGATTCGGCCCTTCACGCAGGTTGCGAAGATATGGCAGTAGTTCGTCCCGGATACCTGCTTGAGACCCGGCGCAGCTTTGCAGACCTGGATAAAAGGCTCGGGCCTGTACAAATCCTCATAAAGTGCCCGCAACTGCGCCTCACCGACTTTCTCGGTCGGCCGGCAGTACACCGTGGAGAGTATGCCCCTGTCGAAGGGTCCGACGTGTGGCTGAAAGAGTATCCTGACCTCGCGGCCCGCCAGTTCGGCGGCAACCTGTTCCATCTCGGGCATATGCCGGTGCGAGCCTATACCATAGGCAAGAAGGTTCTCATTCATATTCGGGAAATGGAACCTCCTGGCGGGGGTCTTACCCGCGCCCGAAGCGCCCGTCACCGAATTGACGATGATCGAATCCGTCTCGATCAGCCCGGCTTTCAGGAGGGGTGCCACCGCCAGCAATGCTCCCGTCGGGAAGCAGCCGGGGTTGGCCACCAGGTCCGTCTGGGCTATCTGGTCGCGGAACAACTCTGGCAGACCGTACACCGCACCGGCAAGGTTAGCAGTATCCGTGTGCTCAACCTCGTAGTACTGCTCATAGAGCTTCACGTCTTTGAGCCGGTAGTCCGCGCTGAAATCGACAACCTTCAGCCCCGCCTCCAGCAGCTTCGGTACAAAGCCCATCGAGACCTTGTGCGGCAAACAGCACAACGCAACGTCCGCCAGATCCGCTGCCTCCTCGATGTCCAGGGGCTGTACGTCCAACCTGCAGCGCCCCTTGAACTGCGGAAAAACCTCCTCCGCCGGCCCGCATTCCTCCGGTATCGCCGTCAGGTAAGTAAGCTGGGCCCCACGATGCCCTAACAGAATCCGTATCGACTCTGCCCCGGTATAGCCCGTGGCTCCGATTATCGCTACCCGTATCATACTCTCAGCCCCACAAAAAAGGCCGCCAGGACTGCCTCGGCGGCCATTGTAATGATCCTGAGATTCCTCCGCAAATCAACGCTTGGAGAACTGGAATCTACGTCTTGCGCCCCGCTGGCCCGGCTTCTTGCGCTCGACCATCCGCGGGTCGCGTGTGAGGTGTCCACCTTCCCGTAGCACCTGTACGTAGTTCTCGTCGTAATTCTTCAGGGCCCGCGCGATCCCCAGGAGCGAGGCGCCGGCCTGGCCCGTCATGCCGCCGCCTCTGACGTTGATATAGACGTCAAAGGATTTCTCGACGCCGAGGGCCTGTAGGGGAGCCAGGACGGCCTTGCGATCCTGCTCTCTCTTGAAGTAATCATCCAGTTCCCGCTTGTTGATCACCAATTTCCCGCTGCCCGGCCTTATCCGCACCCTGGCCACCGCGCTTTTTCGCCTTCCCGTTCCCCAGTAGAAGCCCCCCCTGTCCGGGCCTTTCCCGGTCGACTTGGCCGAGGGCTGCGGCGACGCGGCCCTTATCCCCGGCCGGGCGGGACCAGCATTGTTCTTCGTTTCTGTCATAATTTAATTTCTTCCCGGTCCAACAGGCCCGGAATACCGTGCCGGGCCGGTCCCATCAAAAAAGTTCTATCTTCTGCGGTTTTTGGGCCTGGTGCTCGTGGTCCGGCCCGCGATAAACCTTCAGCTTCTTGAGCATCTTTCTGCCGAGCCTGTTCTTCGGCAGCATCCGGCGAACCGCCAGTTCTACGACCTTCTCCGGCTTCTTTGCCAGCATATCGGCGAAACTGACAAACTTATGCCCCCCTGGATAATGGGTATAGTAGTCGTACTGCTTTGTCTGGGCCTTTTTACCGGTGAGCCTTACCTTCTCGGCGTTGACCACGACGACGTAATCACCGACGTCCACGTGCGGCGTGTACGTCGGCTTGGTCTTGCCCATCAGTATAGGGGCGATCCTCGCGGCCATCCGGCCGAGGGGCACCCCATCGGCGTCAACCAGCAGCCACTTCCGCTCGACTTCGTTCTTCTTGGCCATAAAGCTTTTCATACAACAGCCCCGTTTGCCGCTGCGAAAGGCCGTATTTTAGCGAACGAGCCGGGCCTGTCAACCGATTTCGGGCGCCGGCGCGAAGAAAATTTACACCGGCCCGTCGGCGAGAAAGGAACCGTGACCTGCCGCTGCGGCCCTTGCCCGACCCCGGTGTCCCACGTGCCACGCGCAGGACCTCTATTTTACCAGGGCCGATACCACGAGCAGGCGCCAAGTGTCAGGTAGACTTATCAGCTTAAAGTCCACTACCATCCGGCGGTCCTCCGGATAGAGGGCCTTCTTGCGCTCCACCAGCTCGCGGACCATCTGCTCCGTTTGCTGTTGAACCAGCGCGTCACGCTGACCCATATCGGCCGCAAAATCGTGCAGAATCCTCCATCTCTCCCTTTCATCGAGAAGTGACAAGTTCCAGCTCAGCGCCACAAGTTCGATCGCACGTTCGCAGCTCTCTGCGTCGTCCAGCTCATCCAAGAGCGGTTTGGCGAACTCCAGAAGGACCTCCGACAGTTTCCTCGGCGGCAACGGCGGCTCAGGACGGAACCGTTCGACGACGGCTCTGCGCCTTCGCCTTGATTTTACTCGTTTGCGAAGTTTGCTTCTGCTCATACTATCGCAGCCGGTCGTGCCTCCAACCGCAGGCTGGAGCCTTATGAGCAACCCATCGAGTTACCGCAGTTGAAGCACTTGTAGCATGTGCCGTTGCGAACCGTGATCGACCCGCACACATCGCAGGCCGGGGCGTCGTCGAGAAAATGCTCGAACTGGGCGTTGAACTGCTGCATCACCGTCGCTTCGGAGTGCAACTGGCCTGCGCCGTCGCCGGGCTCCACCAGCGTGACGACCCGGTCTGCCGGCCGTGAGAATCTCCCGCCGGCGACGGTCCCGGACTCCGGGCCATCGCTCCTCGAGGCCGAAGAAAGCTCCGCTGCGCTGCGCCCCAGTGCCTGCACCTCGGCCCTGGCCCCTTCTCTTGCCTCGGCTATCTTCTTCGCCAGGTCCTTGGTCTTCTCCACGAGCTGTCGCGCGGTCGTCGTGGTCTTATTTTCGGGCGGGCCCGGCACCGCAGCACGATTCGGAAGATTCTTCTCGGCGTAACCCGGGATAAACTGGCAGCCCAACCAACAGAAAATGTAGTCTATCAGGCTCTTGGCAAACGGCATATCCTTGTTGGAGGTCATCCCCGAAGGCTCGAACCGGGCATGCCTGAACTTATCGACCAGCGTGATTAACGGCACGCCGTACTGCAGCGCCATCGACGTACAGGTCCCGATTACGTCCATCAACCCCCCTACCGTGCTGCCTTCCTTGGCCATCGTGATAAACAGCTCGCCCGGCTGGCCGTCCTCGTAAAGCCCGACCGTCAGGTATCCCTCGTGTCCGGCAACGGAGAACTTGTGCGTTATGCTCTGCCGTGTGTCGGGCAGCCGGCGGCGGAAGGGTCTCGGCTGGGGCGTCGGCTCGGCGGCGGCCTTGGCCTTGGAGTCCTCGTGTTTCTTCGTTGAAACAGGCTGCAGCTTCTTCGAGCCGTCGCGGTATATGGCCACCGCTTTTAGGCCCAGCTTCCATCCCTCCATATATGCCGCCATTATCTCCTCGGTGGTGCTGTCCTTGGGCATATTGATCGTCTTGCTTATCGCCCCCGAGATAAACGGCTGGACGGCGGCCATCATTTTCAAGTGGGCGGTGTAATGAATGCACCTCTTACCCTGCCGTGGCTTGAATGCGCAGTCAAATACCGGCAGATGGTCGGGATTCAGTCCCAGAGCACCCTCGATAGTTTCGTGCTCATCAACGTAGTCGCAGATCGCCTTGATCTCTTCTACGCTGTAGCCCAGCCGTTCCAGGGCCATTGGAACCGTCCTGTTGACGAGCTTGAGCATACCGCCGCCCGCCAACAGCTTGTACTTGACAAGCGCAATATCTGGCTCGATGCCCGTCGTGTCGCAGTCCATCATAAATCCGATCGTCCCGGTCGGGGCGATCACCGTTGTCTGCGCGTTGCGGAAGCCCACCTTTGAGCCTGCATCAAAGGCCTGGTCCCATGCATCCTTTGCTGCGTTACACAAATACCCCGGACACTGCGATTCTGGGATCTCGTAGGCATGCTTACGGTGCATATTTATCACCCTCAGCATCGGCTCGGTATTCTTGGCGAACTCCTGGAAGGGTCCTTTGACCGAGGCGATCTCCGCGCTGGCCAAGTACGCCGTCCCGGTCAACAGTGCGCTGATCGCCCCCGCAATCGCCCGGGCCTGGTCCGAATCATACGGCAGCGCGAGGCTCATTATCAGGGAACCGAGGTTGGCATACCCGAGTCCCAGAGGCCGGAATAGGTGGCTGTTTATCGTTATCGACCTGTCCGGATAGCTTCCGTTGTCAACCAGAATCTCCTGGGCGATGATGAATATGCGAATCGCCTTCTTGAAGGCCTCAACGTCGAAAGAACCGTCATCCTTGCGGAACTTCATCAAATTCACAGAAGCGAGATTGCAAGCGGAATCGTCCAGGAACATATACTCGCTACAGGGATTCGAGGCGTTTATGGGCCCGGAATTTGGACACGTATGCCAGCGGTTTATCGTGCTGTGGTATTGCAAACCCGGGTCTCCGCAAATCCGCGTGCTCTCGGCGATCAGCTCCATAAGCTCGCGCGCCGGGTGCTCGCCGAGCTTCTCTCCGGTGGTAACGGCGTACGTGGCCCAGTTCCGGTCCTTCTCGACGCACTGCATAAACTCATCCGTTACGCGCACCGACAGGTTTGAATTCTGGAACATCACGCTGCCATACGCCTCGCTGTTGTATTCACCGGTGTAGCCAGCCTCGATAAGGGCCCAGGCTTTTTTCTCCTCCTCGCTCTTGCACGTGATAAACTCCTTGATATCCGGGTGGTCGATCCTCAAAGACTGCATCTTCGCGGCGCGGCGTGTCTTGCCGCCCGACTTAATCACCGCCGCAATCTGGTCGTAAACCCGCATAAAGCTCAAGGGGCCCGACGGCTTGCCACCCCCGGAAAGTTTCTCCTTGCTGCTGCGAAGCGTCGAGAGGTCGGTCCCGGTGCCGGAGCCGTGCTTGAAAAGCATTGCCTCGCTTGTTGCCAGGCGCATTATGTCCTCCATCGAGTCCTTCACGGACTGGATAAAGCACGCCGAAGCCTGGGGATACTCGTAGCTGTTCTCACACGGCAGGGCCGTCTGTTCCTGCTCGTCCCAGCGATAGTTATGCCTGCTGCCCGCGATCCCATACACATCATAGAGGCCAACGTTGAACCACACAGGAGAGTTGAATGATCCATACTGATTCACGCACAGCCAGACCAGCTCCTGGTAAAACGCCTCTGCGTCCTTGTCGGTCGCAAAGTATCCGTCTTTTCTGCCGCGATCCGCGATGGTCTTGCAAACCCGGTGTATGAGCTGCTTGACGGAGTGCTCGCGCTGTCCTGTCTCGACGTCCCCGTAGAAGTACTTGCTCGCTACAACCTTCGTGGCGAGCTGGCTCCAACCGGCCGGCACCTCAATGTCGTTCTGCTCGAAGATAACCTCGCCGTTGTCATTGGTAATCTTGGCCGAACGCTTCTCCCACTCGAGCTGGTCGAAAGGATGGATCCCTTCACTCGAAAAGAAATGCTCTATCTTCAAACCGCGTTTCTGAGCCTCGTTCGTACTCATTTTGGCGCCCCCCTGCTCTGGCTTGAACGGATTCTCAGGGTCGAAGTTATAAGCCATTTATGCGCCTCCGTGCAAATAATGATACCACAACATATAGAAAAGACCACCGGGAATTACGCCAGATATTGTGGCAAAGCCCGTAAAGAAACTATCGGCAAATTACCCCTGAGCCAGCCAGCTGTAAAGGGCAAATTCTGTTTTTTTCGCCGCAAATTTTCTCCTGCTGCTCTTAGTCCTTGTAGTTGCTGAATCTATGGGAGCTATGAGGTGGCAAAAATTTTTCACGCCCTCCAAAAATTGCTCACAACCACATCACAGCAATCTGCCGTTGCCCTATCCAGGCGTGTCCTTATGGATATGGTTGAACGATATCCGCCGGTCAACGCTCGAGACAAACATACGCAGCTTCTATCCGATCGCGCCTGGCAGGCGAGCCGTAGCGACCCCAAAGGCCCGTGCTGCCCGCATACAGCCCCAGTATGGATACCACCACAACTGCTGGATCTGGCGTCCCTTACCTGACCGTAAAGCAGCGAAGCGCCCCATCAAGGTAAACTGGCAACCGCACGTTTTCTTCGCTGGCGAAAGTAACCGTCTATATGTTAATTCGCACCGCCACGGATAGAGCGCATAACATAGGGAGGTATTACTCGGCGGCGGGATGAAACCCCAGAACCCATAAAAACCTTTTTCCAATAACACCGTACAGCTAAAATGATGGATGCTGTCTTGAAAACCAGCGGAAAAAGACGGCTGGGGAGTTCATTGAGGCTTGCTATATGTCCGCTCCAGGAGAACAAGAAGACAGCCGCAAGGCCATTCGACGCCGAATAAAGACCTTTCCCACCGGACCGGGCCTCTACTTTATGAAGGGACCTGCGGACCAGGTCCTCTATATCGGCAAGGCCAAGAACCTCCGTGCCCGTGTCGCCAGCTACTTCCAGCCCGCCGGCGAGGCGATCACCACCAGAGGGCCGAAAATCGCCGAAATGCTCGCCAAGGTCAAGACCGTCGACTACCTCGAAACCGAAACCGAGGTCGACGCAATGCTTCAGGAAGCACGTCTGATCAAGGACATCCGTCCGCCCTACAATACCGACCTTGTCGACGACAAGACCTTCCCCTACCTGGAAATCACAACCGCCGACGACTTCCCCGGTGTGTACATCACCCGCAAGCCCCGTGCTAAAGGCAGCAGGCTCTTCGGCCCTTTCACCGGGGCAAAAGACCTCAGGCAGGTACTTACCGTCCTCCAGAAGATCTTCAGGTTTCGAACCTGCAAGCTCAATATAAAGGACGACGACACCAAGCGAAAATTCTTCAGGCCTTGTATCCTCTACAGCATCAAGCAGTGCACGGCTCCCTGCGCTGCCAAGATCGACAGGCAGGAATACAGAAAAGTCGTCATAGGCGAACTTGTCAGGTTCCTGCGATCAAAGCGCTCGGTGGTCCTGCGAAGGCTCAGAAAGCAGATGGACGAAGCCGCCGGCGCCCTCGAATACGAAAAGGCCGCCTTATTACGCGATCGGATTCGACTAATCGAACGGCTCGACCGCAGGGGCAGTCCCGATCAGGATGTCCAGCCCGAAGTCTTCGCTGCAGATCCCACCGAGGCACTACCGGAACTGCGCAACTTGCTCGGAGCCGCCGAGCCTATCCGCATCATCGAGGGCATCGATGTTGCCAACATCGCCGGTCAAGAGGCCGTGGGTGCCCTGGTAAAGTTCATCGACGGCAGGCCCTTCAAGAGCGGGTACCGCCGGTTCAAGGTCAAGACCGTCAAGGGGATAGACGATTACGCGATGATTGGAGAGATAGTTAGGCGAAGATACAAGTACGCCCTCCGGGGTGAGGAGCTCTGGCCAGACCTGATTCTGATAGACGGAGGGCTCGGCCATCTAAGGGCTGCCCAGAGAGCTCTCGATCAAATGATACACACGGACGAATGCACGTCGAAAACAGGGTCCGCCAAGAAGGCGGCAGAAAGCCCGCCGAGCCGCAACACAAAAATCGCTGCAATCGCCAAGAAGGAGGAGCTGATTTACATCGGGGGCAGCAGCAAGCCCCTGAAATTGCCCGCCAGCTCACCTGCCCGCAAGCTCCTACAACACGTCCGCGATGAGGCCCATCGCTTTGCCCAGCACTACCATCACATCCTGCGGACCAGGAGAATACTCGGGTCCTGAGGGTCCTTGCGCCGGGAGCATCTCCGCCGTAGAGCGGCGGTAAAGGTCCACTCACAGCTGGCGGAACAGCTCGATTTTGCTCTCCCACTTGTGCGAGTCGATGCTTCTGGCTACGCGGCCGCCCGGGCGCCAGAACCGACGCCACCATTTCAGGAATCTGCGCAGTGCTTTCATAGTCCATCCCCCATTTTTCTGACCGCCCTTACTATATCAGAAACCGCGTGCGAATTCAAGGTCGCTGGGCCCGAATCGCCCGAAAAAGCATCTCAGCACGGCCGGTCCGCACGGCGTTGCTCCATTTTATCGGCCCCCGGACAAAAGTTTTTCTCGTTTTTTTGATAAGTCCCGTCCGTTTTGCACCGAATAAATCAACGTATATTCACCGGCGGGGTTGTCGCCAGATTCAAAAAATAAGACTCGCTAAGCTTCAAAAGGAGGTCGAGCCGTGGTCAAGGTAAAACACGTGATGACTACGGATGTGGTTACCGTAACAAAGGATACGCCCGTAAGCCGGGTCACAGAGCTTCTGATGCAAAAGAACATCACCGGCATACCGGTTGTCGAGGAAGATATGACTCTGGTGGGCGTGATCACTGAGAAAGACGTTCTGCGCCTGTTCTACGCCAGCGGAAACGTGACAAACCGAACTGTCAGCGACTTTATGAGCACGCCGGCCGTCCACTTCGACCAGGAAGATGATCTGGAAAAAGTCTGCGACTGCCTTATGAAGAACTTCTTCCGTCGCGTCCCGGTCACATCCGGGGGCAAGGTCGTCGGTATCATCAGCCGACGTGATGTGCTCGACTTTATGACGCGATCGCAGGACAATTCTCGACCAACCGCCGCCCAGGTTGCCTCTGCCGAAAACCACTCAGCTCCATAGGGCCGATAATCAGCGGACGCCCTCTGCGCTTCTTCGAGCTCGGGCTTAATTTGCGCCCAGATTTGACCGAAGTAAAACCTACGGATATTGCCTTGCAGTCCGCGCGGGCGGTCCGGTTGGACCGAAACAGGGTACAAACGGACGGGCGTAGATGGAGTGGAAATGAGAACTGCCTACAATGTAAAGGTCTTGACCTGGCTCCAGCTTTGCGCCATCACAATCGCCATCCTTTTTGCGTGGTTCTACGTTAAGCCGCGGCGCACTGTTGCGTCATACGGCGTCGTTGACGGGATCCTCTACAGCCGTGAAAAACCGTCGGCCCTGGTGGATGGGCAGGTCCTCACAGTAGGAGATCAGATATATGGCGTGAAGATCGTCGAGATAAGCAAGTCCATGGTAGTTTTCGAGAACGGCAACATCAGATGGCAGCAGCGAGTGCGAGAACGGCCGAACCCCGCCTGGGAACAGATCGAATCACCCGATTAAAAACGGCGCGGCGGACTTCCCGGCACAAAGCACCAATCTGCAACTGAGGTTCTCTGCTGGTTTGCCGGCGGGAGTAACCAGCTTGAGATCGTCCGGGCGTCATTCCTTCAGGCCTGTCAGGTCCACATCGAGCCGCTCATTGTCGGCCATCATCTGCTGCCAGCTCACAGTTGCATTTCTCCTGCATGCCTGGCGTCCAAGGATTGTCGCAAGGGTGCTGTTGACACCCGTTTTCACTGTCGGATTATCAAATATGCGCTCAGTTATACACCTGGCGAAGGTCTCGAGGTTGCGCCGAATCCCTTCGTTGTAAAGGCCGTTTATCTCGCCCCCGCGGTAACCGCCCCTGTTGGACCGGACCCACGCTTTGCCCTGGTAAGTAACCTCAGCGAAACCGTACTGCCCATAGGCCGTGCAACTGCACGCAAATCCGTGGGTGTTTCTCAGGTGCTCGCCCCGATGATTTAGTATCAGGCCGTCCGCGAACCGGTATGTTATGGAGTACACGTCGCACGTATCTCCGTGGGGGGCCGGCTTGACCGTTCTTGCGCTGCCGGTTGCACTTATCGGCCGGGCACCTGCCAGCCACAACGCTGCATCTATCGCGTGAATCCCTGAGTTCACCAGCATACCACCACCAAGCTCAAGGTCGTTCACCCAGATCAGCCGCTGCAGCCTGCTTTCTATCGTGCCTGTCTTTGGCGGGTCGGAAAACCCCTCGTCCGTGTAGATTGAGCTTAACAGTCCTATCTTCCCGATAAGCCCTTCTCGGCACCGCTCGACCGTCTCGATATTGTATGGATGCGTGGGCAGCTGGAAATCCACCAGGAATACCAGCTCTTTTTCGGTGGCCTTCTTGCCCGACTCAGCTATCGACTGGCATCCCGGCACGTCCACGGCCACAGGCTTGGCAAGGTAGACGTGGCAGCCTGCCTCCACGGCCGCAGCGGCGTGCTGGGGGAAAAAACACGGCGGCGTCTCGAGAAACACCGCGTCCACCCCACTGCTGATCAGCCGTTCATAGCCCAGAAGTCCCGAAAAACGCCGCTCCGGCGCGACGCCATACCGCTGCCCTGCGGAGTTTGCGACCCGCTCGAAGTAGTCGGCGACAGCGACGATCTGGTAAGCCTTATGCTCCCTCAGCATCCCGGCGATCAGCCGCCCGCGTCCACCCAGTCCGATGCATCCGACCTCGATCCGAGAGTTTGCCTGCGTTCGGCGAACCGCGGAGGCACTGACGATGCTAAACGTTGTCGTCGCCGCTGTCGCAATAAATTTGCGTCTGTCCAGGCCATCTGCCGATCCTGTCTCCATCTTTGCAACCTCATTTTTCATCAGGCAAGAGTCCTCATATCCTGTCCGAAGGAATATCTCGTTGTTGCCACCTGAACTCTCAATAATACCGGAACTGCCCGCTGCCCCGCAAGAACCCTAACCACAAGGCCGTCATCTCCCAGACCCTCTTCAAGCGCGTCGACCAGCCGGGTATGGTACCCGCCGTCGAGGTGATGATCTGCAACTCCGCCGTGAGAAACTGCATCCGCGAGAACAGGATTTGCGAGATACCAAACATCATTGAAACCGGGCAGCGATCGGGCATGCAGAGCCTCGATCAGAGTATCGCCCAGCTTCTTGCCCACGGGATCATAGGGCGCAGCCAGGCGTTCGCTAACTGCGCCGACCCCAAGAGACTCCAGAATTGCCTGGGCGCAGCGAGCACGGCAGGGTGGGAATGAGAGCGGGGAAATGAACAGCTGTAAAAAGCCCCTGCATCCGGCAGGGGCAGAGGAAAGAAACAGAAAATCCTAATTTTATTATAGCACTTTTCCGCCCGCGCTCGAGAATTTTCCCTCAATCTCAGACCGCCGAGCGCCAAATAGCCTCACCGTGCGTTGCCGAAATCGCTTCCGCCCGGCTGTGCCGCGATATAATACCGCACGCACGCCGCCTTAATGCCCGGCCCTCAACGCTGCCAAGCACTCCGGGCACAGCAAATGCCCCGAATCAATCCTCGAAAGGTCGGTCTGCGCCAAACCTGTCTTTCCACAACAATCGCACTTCCCGGTCTGAGATGCCCTGCTTAGGAGCTCCTGCAGCTTCATCTCCGCCTCGGCGCGTCTTTGGGACTGGGCCTTGGCCAGCTCTTCGGCCTCGGCGCGTTTGATGGATTCCGCCTGCAGTCGCTGCTCGGCGTCGGCAATCCTCGCGTTGCAAAGCCGGAGCTTCTCTTCACACTCGGCCTTGGCCCTTGCTATCATCTCCAGGACCTCCGCCTTGGTCCTGGTAACCGTCTCAGTCGATTCAGCCTCCACCTCGGCCAGCCTCTTCTTCATCGCCTTGACCTTTTGGTCCGCCTCGGCCTCGGCCTCGGCCCGCACCAGCGACCGTATCGCTGACTCCCACAACCCGCGGGCTATATCCTCGGCCTGGTCACGGTCCGTGGTTGCATAGCGGGAACCCTCGGGCTTCAGGCCCCGCGCGCGGGTCTTGCTCTCGCCAGGCAGCTTCACTTTCCACCACCACCGGCCGTTCTTGCAGTACAAACTCCCCGGGAGAGTTACCTTGAATGATTCTTTGTTCGTCCGTTTCATCGTGCCGCCTCCCGGCCCTGAACAGCCGCTGCCACGTCAAAACCGCCACACACCCGAGATCCTATATGCATATCTCCGAAATAGCAAGCCCGACGCCCGCTCAACCTGGACCGGCTTGAGAGTATTTGCATTTGCGAAATTATTACCCACCCGCAGAGGAATCCAACCCCCTACGCCGAAGCGTCTTGCCTCCCTCCGTTCAGCAATGCTGCCACAGTCCGGCGGGTCCTCACTGGACCTTCTGCACCCAGCGCTCTCCGTTTACCTCGAACTCGACCTCATCCCTGGTTATCCGCAGTACGGTCGCCCCCAGCACCAAGTCGCCCTCGTGCACTATTGTCGTGCCTATCACGGCGGCAGGCTTATCCTGGCTGTATGCTATCCCCCGGACCTTCAGGCGGACCGGGTGTTGGCCTTCTTTGTCGCTCACGCTCGGCAGCTGACCTGCCGGCTCGATAATATGCCCGACCATCGTGCGGTACATGCCGAGACGTAGCCACTCGCTGCCCAGGAAAGGTACACCGTGAAATCTGTTGAGAACAACAAGCAGGATCAGCGACAATATCGGCACCAACATTGCCATTGTCTTCTGCCTTGCCGAGCTGACTCGAGGCCCGGCCGTAAGCAGGTCGCGCCGGAGGCAACTATCCGGCTGCGTCCATTGTGTCTCTTCAGCCGCGTCCCTGTCCGCATCACCCTGGCCGGCCTGAGAATGGGCTCCGCTGAAGTCCAGATGCTCGGGTGAAGGCGCCCTCAACGTACCGGGCTTCTCCGCCGAGCCTTCAGCCGGAATCTCCATCCCCCTGAATTCCAAAAGCCGGGCGATCGTCTGCTCGACCAGCGTGTTCTCCTTCCTTCGGTCAGTCATCACCCCACCTCCTAAATCGAAAAGCTGCAATCCCAGGCAGCTACACCACCTCGATAATGGAAATTCGGATCCCTCCCCGCTCGCCAGCATATCCCCCCTGCTTTGCTCTGCGCACGGACAAGCCAAATTGTCGAAAAACAAGGCCGCAGTGAGAGAGGCTGCCGTGCTTCTCACCACCCTCCTTACCTTGCCGTATTTAGAGGCAGTATAGCGAAAATAACCCCCGATGTCAAGCAAAAACGCCCCCAAAACCGCAAAATCCAGCTTACCAGGGCCTTAAAACCCCTCTTCTGGCTCAATTTTACAGGCGCTCAGACCTATCTGTAGTGGCGGCTACCCACGGATTTCACAGTATGGGGTGACCTGGACGGGATGGGTGGGCCCTCTTCCACCGGCTATAGGCGGCCGGCCGGAAATATTCCGCTTACGAACAACCCAGGTTCGTCGGGGAACTGGCAGCCCTTCATCTCGCCGCTAAACCGTATAGTCTATATACTGCTGGAGCGGCGTAACGTTCCCGTGCCCTTAGAAAAGGCCGGCTCACCAGGCATCGCATTTGAGACCGCCGGATTTCAGAGCTGCCCACAGTCCAGGGGCCTCGGGCTGAGGGATAGAGGAAACGCCGGCCGTGACAGAGACACTTCGCTCCTTCGACGCCGCGACTCTGTAGGAACTTGAACTGCCTGGTGGTCTGCTTGAGCTATATCCCAGGACGCGGAGACGGCCTGGCCCGTTACCTTGGATACCGGCTTGTTGGCAATGTGTATTTTTTCAGTCCCGGAAGGCTACGAAATCCCGCCAACATATAAGCTGGCCGAGCGGACCGAACGCACCTGGTATGCATACACCCGCCTTTGTGGAGCTTCTATTATCAACATCAACAAAGAGTCGATCATTTCTCTTGCCTGGAAATCAAAGCCGGGGATGACTCGGCGCGCGAACAGCGGTTGACAGAAGGCACCGCATCTGATAGTATGAATCAGGAAGCACTTGGTGGTTAAGTTTGGCAGCTCTGTCGTCACGCGGGGTCTAAACAGTTACCTCCGAGGAGTAAGGAAGGAGCAGAAATTGTGAACAAAAGCGCGCCTGCACGACGGATGGCGACTCTCGCCGTAGCCGTATTAGCCCTTACAGCAATCCCCTTCACCAGTTCCGCTGCTGCTGACCACAGCAGGTTGCGCGTGACGGCAGGCAACGGTGTTATGATTCTGGAATATGATTTTGAAGAGCCTGATATCGTCAGAAGAGGCGATATTGATTTTGTCACAATCGACGGGTGTGAAAGATACAGCAGGACAGGTGCGCCGGTGATTCCTGTCAAGCCCATCGAAATTCTTGTGCCCCCCGGGATGAGGATTCAAGCAGTCAGCAGCAAGGGACTACACATTTCAGACTTGTCCGGGACACACAGACTCGCTCAGGCGCAGAAGCCGCGCCGTAGGACCGAAACCGGACCGGCGACGCCGACGAGACCGGATCCCGAGATTTATGAAACGGGTGGCTTCTGGCCCAAGAAACATCACGAGTTAGTAACGGTGCAGACAAATCGCGGTTATAACATAGCGTATATCAACCTATTGCCGCTCCAGTATGCGCCAAAATCCGGCAAAATAAGAATGGCAACGAGGTTGCGCCTGACAATACGCTTTAGCGAGAAGGGTCTGCAAGGCCGGGCCAGACCCACGAGACAGTTGAAGAAAAAGCTGAAACGAAGAATCGAAAACCCCGAAACCCTGGCTGCGTACGACGCTTATTCAGCGGAAGCGATTTCGGCTCCGGCCGAACGCGGAGGCACCGGGTCGCCATTGGACAACCCGGGGTCCCCGTATTACGGGGCAAACTACAAATACGTCGTCATTACCAACAACTCTCTTGCTAATGTACCGGGCCCTCACAGTTTCCAGTCGCTTTGTGATTCGAAGGTGGCTCGAGGCATTTCCGCGGGCATCGTTACCACGGAATGGATTTACGCGAACTACGACGGCACTACGCCGTCCGGCAACAGCGACGATGCGACGCGAATCCGGAACTTCCTGATGGATGCCTACCAGATATGGGGAACGGAATACGCCCTACTCGGCGGAAACCGGGATATTATTCCCGTTCGGCTGTTATACGATGGGCGTTATGATGTGCCGGCCGACCTGTATTACGGCTGTGTCGACCCGCCCGAATGTACATTTGACGAGGATGGTGATGGGAAATTCGGTGAGAGCAACGATGGTCCTGGCGGAGGTGAAGTGGATCTGGTGGCGGAGATATTCGTAGGCCGGGCGGCGGTGGAAAATGAATCGGAAGTGGTAAACTTTGTCAAGAAGACGCTTGTCTATCAAACCATTGACGATCCTTACTTGAACCAGGCCGGAACTATGGGCAGCTGGCTCGGCTTTGGAGGAATACAGGAATTTACGAAACCTTTCGCTGAATTGATAAGGCTCGGATCGGACCTTTACCTCGGCCATTACACGCACGGGCTGGAAGATCCGGGTGTTCCCAATGCAAGGGATTTTGCGGTGGCGACGCTCTACGACGAGGACTGGTGGAACGCCAACCGAACCCCGTATTATGATTCTTCCACCGCCGGGCCTAAGGACGGCGTGAAATGGGATTGGAACTCCATGGGATGGTCCGCCACAGACGATCTGCTGCCTTTCTTGAACGGCGAAGACGGACATACGACACCGCACTTGCTTTATATTTCCGATCACGGTGATGTGGAATGGGGAATGGTGAAGCTCTGTACGAAACCGACGAGCTGGTACAATTGTGATGATCTGTCGAAACTGCACAACACGAGGCCGTTTTTCTTCTATGATGATTCGTGCTACGTAGGGGCATTCGACTACGCCGACTGTTTTGGCGAGGTGATAACTACAATGGAGCACGGGGCTTTTGCCTGCATACTGAATTCCAGAGATGGCTTGGGAGCCGATGGGAACACCCTGGATTCGCCGTCAACCCAGATGACACGTGAATTCTTTGAGAGTGTACTTGGTGAAGGGATTCTTGAACTCGGCCGGGCACACCAGGAGGCCAAAGAAAGCTGTATCTGGCGGCTGAATAGCATGAGCTGGCTTCGTTATGTATACTTTGAACTGACTCTTTTCGGTGATCCCGAGCTGCAACTGCGCGTCGTGAATGGTCGCGGACCGTCGGCGCCTTTTGTGGATGCGGGGGTCGACATGATCACCTGGTCGGGCCAGCCGGTCCGGTTGGATCCGAATGTTGTGAATAACTCCGAGCCGTTCTCGCCCCTGACCTACGCCTGGACTGCCGAGCCTGTAGATGGGGTCGTGTTTGATCCTAACGCCAACGTTGAAGCTCCGACGGTTACGATTACCAAAGCCACGGAGAATCCGTCCGTGGTTACGTTGACCGTCGCGGTCAACACCAAAGGCGGAATTGGGCCGCCAGTAACGGACACCATGACGATCGACGTATACGACGACGCCTGCAAGGCAGCGATTGGCAAAGGGTTTGCAGCAGATCACTTAACAGATATAGATGGAAACTGCATTACGGACCTGGGGGACCTGGCTGTTATGGGGGCTGCCTGGCTTGAAAATGGCAAGTTGGCAGGGGCGATAATCAAACCATAGTTGTGGGAATCTATTAAAGCCGTATTGCCCAGGGTGAAGTTATACAAAAGAGGCACAATACGTGAGAATAGAACCTATGGTCGGAAGATACTTACGGATGTTTCGCTCTTTGTGCACACGGCACCGCTGGATCAACACCTCATCGCCAAAACGCCGGCTCACTGCCTTCTTGAGGGCCTTGGAGCCGTCCAGCACGATACAGATAGCGTCTGTCCGTTGACAGTCCCCGTTCAATCAACTCATCCAGCAAGACCCCGCAGAGCTCGGCATTCTCTGTGGCCCCGGGCAATAAGCCCCAGAACGTGCTTGGAGCCTGCCGAATCGACCCCGAGGGCCACTATGAGCGTATAATCGTGGAATTCCTTGCCGTCCAGCAGGATTATACACAAATCCAGATCGTCCAACCGACGTTCCAGAACTCGCTTGAGCTGCCGGGCATCGGGTCGGAGAACCGGAGGTAAGAGCGCGGACCGCAAAAAAAGCGGGTCTCGGACGCATATGCTTGACTTTTTGGCGGTTTACAACACGATGTACTTGAGTTTCGAGACAGATTTGATATGCTATTAGAAGACAGGCCGAGGGGGTAGCCGGGCTGAGCTATATAGCGGTATATGAGGAATTGTAGGTTGCTTGAAAGGATTAGATAACCATGAAGGCAAGAGCTTTTACGTTAGTGGAACTCTTGGTTGTGATCGCGATCATTGCCTTGCTGCTCGCGATCCTTATGCCCGCCTTGCAAAAGGCTAAGTCATTGGCCAAAACAGCTGTGTGTGTGGCTGGTTGCAGAAGCCTAAGTACAGCATGGGCCACGTATGCGTCAGATAACGACAGTAAGATGGTTTCCTCTATGACAGGTTATTCAGACTTTTTTACTCATTTGTCCAAGAGCCCATTACTATGCCCCAACCCATGGGTCGATTGGGCGGGATATCCAACAGAGAGTTCCACCAACACGGAGAGGCAGATCAAGGCTATCAAGCAAGGCGTACTGTACCCTTATGTAGGAACGCCTAAGGCCTATCGGTGCCCGGAAAGCAAAAGAATCGAACTTCGATGCTATTCAATCCCCGATTATTATGGAAACGAATTAATTAACGGGCATGTAACCTTAGGGGGCCTAAAAGCATTGACCAAAACCACGCAAATTAAAATGCCAGGTGACCGAATTATATTCCTCGATGAGGGATACGTAACCTATGGTGGGTATACCATTTACTATGATCGGCCCTCCTGGTGGGACCGCCCCCCAAACAGGCACAATAATGGTATTACACTTGGTTATGCAGACGGACATTCTGGTTTCGTTAAATGGAGAGATAAACGCACCATTGAACTTAGTGAGGGAATAACTACAGACCCATCGCAACCGGGCAACGAAGATCTTATTATGATGCAAAAAGGGATATTTGGCAAACTTGGATACTCACCGTAATTGGGCGCGTTCGCTTGGCTGTGTAATTGGCTGTTTGCCTTGCGTTGTATGCATCCATTATCGCCGTTTTTAGAGGATGCGCCTGTCGTAGTCGGAGGTTTGGCGGGCCACTCCGTTTTTCACAGTCTATGGCACCTTCGCATCGAGCTTATCTGTTTTTGCTTTACCTGACCATATCGCTCGCAGACGATAAGGATGAGCCAGGATCGCTTCCCCATGCTCGATAAGCAACTCGTAAATCCAGCGACGGGTACCTGTGGCTTCAATCACAGCCTTGAATGCTTTATGCTTCGGCAGGAATTGCATGCCAGCTCCGGCCCGCCGGTAAGTGGACGTTGACCAATTCGAGACTGAAGGTGGCGAACAATTTCTCGTCCAAGTTCAGGCTGATCCTGCAGAGGGCCCATGTCAGAGATGGAAAGTTTCATGACATCAGAAACACGGCTTTGAGCAATTGGTTTGCCAACGGGCTGAGCGAATATGACGTTATGACCCTTGCCGGACACGCAAGTTTCTCGACGACCCACCGGTTTTACCTCGCCGTGGCCAGCGATCTGGTGGACCGCGCAAGGCAAGCAACGACCCGGTCGGTAAGTTAAAAACTGTTGCAAATCTGTTGCGCGGGTGAGATAAGAGACAAGAATTCTTGATTATTGTCGGCGTAAGTCGTTACACTAAAACGGCGTAGAATTCAAGCGCCCGTAGCTCAGCCGGACAGAGCAACGGATTTCTAATCCGTAGGTCGCAGGTTCGAGTCCTGCCGGGCGCGTCACAGTAAGAGTAAAACTGGACTTCACTCCGGCTGCAAGCCAGAGCCAGGCAATTCGCGGTACTGTTCCTGACAAGCATCGTGAGTTTAGAGCACCTGTACGCGCCAACTAATTTCTACTCAAACTGACCGATTCCCTGGGGGTTATGTTGAGCCAAAGGCGAAAGAGCCGGCCCTGACATAACGATGCCATACACCGTCGAATGGGGCCTGTACCGTCGAGTACAGGCCCCAATAGATGCCCATCATCACAACCACAGGCCGAAAAGAACCAGCGCGGAAGGCTCCAATTTCCAAAACCCGCCTTACGGCCACAACTCCTCGTCAAGCCAGTGTACAGACAGCTCGGCGAAATCCTTGAAGTCAATCCGCCCATCGTCGTTCAGGTCCGCCCGCCGGCCTGCAAGACGCAGCAGATCCGTCGGAAGCGGCTCTGGACTGTGGAACAGCTGTACCCTGTCAAAGCGGGTCTGCGTGCCGCTGGCGTCCCGGCCAACGCCCAGGCGAATCGTCAGAGGCTCGCCAAGGAACCCAGCAAGACTACCAGAGTCGTATGTCCTGGAGAATTCCTGCCAGTCCCCGCTCAAGTTCGGATCTACCGACGAAGAAGGCGTCAGCGGGACGCCGCCCGCCAGCAGCTCCAGCACCACAGGGGTCGCAGCACCCGTCGCTATCATCGAGAGCGTATAGCTGCCATCCTCGACAACGCCCACAGGGGACTCCGAGACGATCAGACCGCCGGCCGGATTGCCCCACTCGCCGCCATTGGCCAGGTAGTAATACTGACCATCCGGCGTATCGATTTGCCGTGCTACAGCGCCCTGACGGTTCGGAAAATTCGTGTCCCGATCGTATGAGCCTCCACCAGCAACCCACCCTTCGGGGTCGGCTCCAATCCAGCCAGGTATATCAACCCAGTCGCCAGTAGTACCATCAGAGTAGCTCGCCGTGCCGTTATCCATCGGCGCATCCGGCCCTACGCCCTCAGTCCAGCCCCCGCCGAGATCCGCGGTGATCATAACCGAACCAGGCTTGTACAGCTCCTCAAAATCACCGTTGGGAACCGTCCCAGGGGCCGCCGACGCAGCCAACCAGTTCGCAGCCAGTACCTCAACCTCTTTGTAGTCAATCACGCAATCCTGCTCAAAATCAACCCTGGCCAACTCGGCCGAGCGACGCTCCAGTACACAGCCCGACGGATACAGCCTTATATCGTCGAAGAGCACCATCCCCGACCCGCCGGGAATCGTATTGTCCTCGTCGCCAAAGCCAATGCTGATCTCCGTGACGTTCTGCAAGTCAATGCCAAAGTCGGCAAGAGGAATGCTCCACTCGTGCCAGGAAGGCTCGGTGATGTCGTTCATATCGCCGTCGTAAACCACCTTCGACCCGTTCAGCTTCACGTACATCTGCTCGGTCTGGCCCGCCGCGTTCCCCGGCCTGCCATAGAAGTACAGCCTCAAGGCCTTGACCCCGTACTCCGTCCAGTCGTTGCCAATCGCAAGATCGCTTACAAGCGCGGTCGCCTCGGAATAGTACGCCTTGCCCGTGGTGCCCAGAGCGTTCGTGCCGTTGCTGCTGTAGTGATATTCCAGCGACTGAGGAGTCTCGTAGATCGTTACAGAGTTGAGGTCAACCACCGACCCGGTCCCGTTGCCCGGATAAGCCGGCTCCGGCGGAGCCGGCCAGCCCTCTCCATCTTTCCAGGTGTACCATATCCTGCCGCCAGGCTCCCCAATCACGTTCTCATCACCATACGAACTCATATCGTCCACCACCAGATACGCTGGCGTGCTGAAGCTCCAGAGCTCACCTGCCCACGTGGTCGGGTCCTCGGCCACGTTGACCTCGTTAACCTTCCAGTAATAGGTGCGTCCCAAATCCAGCGACGGCGGGGAGTAGCTGGCCGTGCAGCTCCCGTCTGCGGCAATTACCACCGGCTCGACCGAGCCTTCGGCAACCGCCTGCGGATCCGTGTCCAGGTAAAGCTCGTGCGTGGCTACCTCTCTGCCCGGCGTCCAGCTAAGCACCACATCCGGGCCCACTTCCGTTGCACCAGGATCGGGGGAAGGATCCCGCGGCGATACAGGTACGTAGTAGAAACGAACCTCGCTCAGACCCGCCTGCGGCCCTCCAAAAGTGCTGTTGACGGTAATCTTGACGTAGCGCGCGGCGATGCCCTCAAGATCAATCGTGGTATTGGCCGCGTAATCAGCCGCCCCAGGAGCCTGGTTGAAATTGTGCGTCGTACCCAGCGCCTCGTAGTCAACTCCATCACTGGAGTACTCGATAGTCGCGTTCTGCACCCCAAAATTCAGCAGGCTCTCGAACTCCGTGTTGTGGTTCCATACCTCCATCTTGTCCAGTTTATAAACCTTGTCGAATGCATACTCGATCCATGCCCCCGTACCCGAGGTGCTCAGCCACATCTCGTACTGGTCCGTAGAATGCAGGTCGCCTTCAAGGTCCAGGGTCTTCTCCGGCCCCTTACCAGGATCGTTGCTGTCCGCCGTGGCCGTCACGTTCGTAACAGGGTAAGAGTAAGCCTCGGTCTTAAACCACCAGACATCCCCTTTGAATCGTGTATAGTCAGGCGGGCCATTGACCTCGTCTATCCGCCAGTAGTAGGTCGTCCCGAAATCGAGGCGCCCGGGAGCATAGGTCTCCTCACCGAGCGTCTTGGTGGTCTTGAACTCCGGGTCGGACTTCGTGGCGTCGTTGACATCCTCAAAACTGGTGCCGAAATACACGTCGTGTGCGGCGGCGTATTCTCCAGGACCCCAGGTAAGGACAACATCGCGACAGACATCCGTCGCCTCATGTGAAGGATCAGGAGTGCTGGCCTGTCTTGGATCTAAGGCTAACACTCCGAGGGTGTAAACGTCAAGCACCTCCTCGGCCGTCAATGCGTTATCCCAGATGGCCACCTCGTCCAGCATCCCGGTGTACGGCTCACCGGCCCCAGTATCACTGCCAAATCTTAAATCGTTCACCATATTGGCTACGCTGCGCCCTTCGGCCGCCGTGTCTGTTCCTCTCAGCTCACCATTGATATAGACCTTTTCTTCACGAGTGACGCTGTCAAATGTGAAGAGCATGTGGACCCACGTGTTGGCTTCATACAGAGTTTCGTTAACTTGAACGTCGCCGTCAGCCCAACCGCCTCCGGTGCCATTTATCCGGAACCACACGCCTCCCGGGGGGTCGTCGATTCGCAGCATAACGATCCAGCCGGGACTCTCGGAGTAGTCGCCAGCGCTACAAGCGATGGGTCTCTGGTACCCGTGCGCGTTAGCGTTCATCCAAAAGGCAACTGTCATATCGGGAGCGGCGGTTACCCCGGTCCCACAGTTCACATAATTGCCGCCGCTGAAGCTAAGCGCCCCAGCACCTACTTGGCCCGGTGAAATCCAAGTGGGGCCACCAACGAGCTCTCCATCGTGGTCGCCGACGGCGTCATGGGCTACGGATCCGGCGCCCTCGTCAAGCGGCCAGTATGCCACCAGGTCTGCCCTCATGACGCTTGCCGTCACACCCAACACCAAGACAAAAGAAACTGAATAGATCAATTTTTTGCACATAGTACGTCCTCCTTCGCAAATTAAGAGTAAAACTGGACTTCACTCCGGCTGCAAGCCAGAGCCAGGCAATTCGCGG
>CAZWAP010000027.1:31095-31506 GCA_964632005.1 uncultured Pirellulales bacterium
TATTCTCCAGGACCCCAGGTAAGGACAACATCGCGACAGACATCCGTCGCCTCATCGTCCGGGGTCGGGCCAGTTGCCTGCGACTTGATTTCGTAGGTAAGCTCAATGTTGTCGATGCGGGTCCGTGTGCCGTAAAGCTCGTCGCCCAGCGCCGGGGTACCAACGCGAATCTTCAGCTCTCCACTTGGGACGTTAGCATACGTCCTGGAGATCTCCTCCCACCCATCGGTAGGGTCACCCGGGCCTATCGGATCTACCGAGGTAGTAGGGGTGACTGGTTCGCCATCTACCAGGAGATCGAGTACCACAGGGCCCCCGGATCCGTTAACCATAGCCGAGAGCCTATAGATGGCACCGGGTACGCTGTTACCCAGAGGGACCGACTCGATCATATTGCCATTGCCACCGCTC
>CAZWAP010000028.1:0-31493 GCA_964632005.1 uncultured Pirellulales bacterium
AGCGCATCTTAGCTGTCCCCGTGCTTTTTGGTTTGTGCACGAGCCCGAGAGCCTCCAGGCAACTCACGGCCGCGGCTGGATAATCCCTGACAGGCCGCCGCAAAGCTGGTATAAGACCTTACACCGAAGCTCGGCGGGCAGTTACCCAGCGGCATTAAGGGGCACCTGCGTTGACTCACAGGGATTGGCAAAACCTGGTTTCCGGCCGGACCAGCGGCCCGGCAGCTGTACTGTTGCGATGGCTCCTGCGCTTGGCTGGCTGCGTCTACTATCTGGTCGTGTGCCTTCGCAACCTGCTCTACTCAGCCGGCCTGTTCAGACCCTACCAGACCAGTATCCCGGTCATAAGCATCGGGAATATAACGGTTGGCGGAACCGGCAAAACACCCCTGGTTATCTGGCTGTGCAACTACCTTGCGCGGAACCCACCCCGCAATGCCCAGCACCTGCTCTGCGCGGTCCTAACCAGGGGCTACAGGACCGGCGACGGCCCCCTGCTTGATGAGCCTGCCGTCCTCGCAGAGAGCTGTGGCCAGGCCAGAATAGTCGTGGACCCTGACCGCGCCGCGGGCGCCGCCCAGGCCATCGCCTTCGGAGCAAACGTCCTGATCCTGGATGACGGCTTCCAGCATCGCCGCCTCGCCAGGGACCTCGATATCGTGGCAATCGACGCTACAAGGCCCTTTGGATACGATAAGGTTCTGCCCGCAGGGCTGCTCCGAGAACCGGCTTGTGGCCTCAAGCGTGCCGGCGCGGTGGTAATAACCCGATGCGACCAGGTCTGCGAATCCGAACTGGGCCAGATTGAGCGGCGAATCCGCCGTTACAAGGCCGATCTGGTAATCGCAAGGTCCGCGCACGTCCCGATCTGTGCCAGAGACCGCCACGGCAACTGCATAGAACTCGATCGGCTCAAGGGCAAGAGGCTGTTCGCCTTCTGCGGCATAGGGAACCCTGAGGCCTTTCTGGGCACCGTCAGGAGCCTTGGGGCAGAGCTGGTCGGCTCGGAAATCTTCGACGACCACCACCATTACAGCCCCCGCTGCATTACCCGCATCTGCGAAGAAGCCGACCAGCTCGCCGCAGAAATCGCCCTGACAACAACGAAAGACTGGACCAAGATCGCCGATATCCTGCCCCTCCGGGATCGGCCGGTCCTGGCCTATTTGCTCACTGAGATAAGATTCATCGCCGGCCTCGAAGAGCTCACACACTTGATTCAGACCGTACTCGCTGCTAAAATCTCCGGGGAATAGCATTATGGCAGAGGAACAAGACCAGATGCAGCAAAACCTGCTGCAAATATTGACGCAGCTCGGCTCGCCGCGGGTTCTGCTCGTAGGCGACTTTATGCTTGATATCTACACCTACGGCGACGCTGTCCGCATAAGCCCGGAGGCCCCCGTCCCTGTTCTTAGAGTCGCCCACACTGAGCACCGCTGTGGCGGCGCCGGCGCCGTTGCCGCCAACCTCGCAGCCCTCGGCGCCGCGCCCCTGTGTCTCGGCACCATCGGGTCCGACCAGAACGGCGAAATCCTCACTAAGCTGCTCACTGACGCCGGCGCCGAGGTCACCGCCCTCATCCACACGGCTGACCGCCCCACCACCACTAAGCAGCGGCTCATAGGGCTCGCCCAGCACCGCCACCCTCAGCAGTTGATGAGAATCGACCGCGAGTGCAGCGATCCCGTCCCCGATGAGCTTTCACGGCGATTACTCGACGACTTCACTCGACTCATCGAGCGCGCCGATGTCGTATGCCTGCAGGACTACAACAAGGGCCTGCTCAATCACCTGATCTGCACCAAGATGATAGAGCTGGCCCGCGCCGCAGGGAAAATGGTCCTGGTCGATCCCTCGATGACCGACGACTACTCAAAATACCGCGGCGCCACCGTGATAACGCCCAACCGCAAGGAGGCCTCGTGCGCAGCCGGCTTCGAGATATGCAACGCCGACGATGCCGCGCGGGCAGCCGGCCGGCTCCTCCACAAGCTCGCCCTTGAGGCCGTCGTCATCACGCTCGACAAGCAAGGCGCTTATCTAAGGACCCCGCGTATCGGTCGCCTCATCCCGACCAGGCCCCGAAGCGTCTATGATGTCACCGGCGCAGGCGACATGGTCCTGGCCGCCCTGACCGTAGCCCTCGCCGCGGGCGCCGATTACGAGCCAGCCGTCCACCTTTCCAACATCGCTGGAGGACTTGAAGTCCAGAAATTCGGTACCGCGACAGTCTCCGTCGAGGAGATAATCAGCGAAATAATGGCCCTGGAAGATCGCAAGAGCGGCAAACTCCACACACTCGAAGAGCTCCGCAACGAGCTCGCCTGGCACCGAAGAAACAACAAGACCATTGTCTTTACCAACGGCTGTTTCGACGTCATCCACAGGGGCCACATCGAGTACCTCAAGTTCACCAGGAGTCAGGGTGATATAGTGGTCGTCGGGCTCAACAGTGATAGTTCCGTCCGAGCCATCAAGGGCCCCGGCCGACCCATAAATAACCAGCGCGACCGCGTTGCGGTCCTCTCGGCCCTCGAGTCCGTCGACTACATCGTCATCTTCGACGCCCCCACCCCCATCGACCTGATCCGGGCAGTCAAGCCCGACATCCTGGTCAAGGGCGAAGACTGGGCCGAAAAAGGCGTCGTCGGGCGCGAGTTCGTCGAATCGTACGGGGGCAAGGTCGTCCTCGCACCTCTGGTACCTGGTAAGAGTTCCACAGCTACAATACAGAAAATAAAATCATCGCAGGCCGAACTATGACAGCTCAAACCACCGAACGGACAATCCTCCAAACCATCGAGGCGCACCAGCGGCTGGTTACCCGCCTTGGCGAGTCCGCCGTCGCGACCATCGCCCGCGCAGCCGAGATGATCGCCGGTGCCTTGAAAAACGGCGGCACGGTTTACATCTGCGGCAACGGCGGCTCCGCCGCTGACGCACAGCATATCGCGGGCGAACTTATAGGAAGGTTCACCCGCGAGCGAAGGGCCCTGCCCGCTGTGGCTCTCTCGACCGACACTTCCATACTCACCTCCATCGCCAACGACTACACCTATCAGAGAGTCTTCGAACGCCAGGTCGAGGCCCTTGTCCGCCAGGGTGATATCCTCTGGGCCTTTTCGACCAGCGGAACCTCGGCGAATGTCGTCGCTGCCGCCAGACTCGCCAGGCAAAAGGGGGCCAGGGTCATCGCCTTTACCGGCAGGTCCAGCACCACCCTCGAGGACCTCGCAGATCTGTGCCTCTGCGCAGCCGACGACTCCACCGCACGCAGCCAGGAAATCCACCAGCTTGCTTACCACATAATCTGCGACCTCGTCGAACAGCGCTTTGCCGACGGCTGAGCGAACGATGGATTGATTGCTATGCCAAACAAAGCAGTATTCCTGGACCGTGACGATACCTTGATCGAGGACCCCGGCTACATAAGCAGCCCCGAGCAGGTCAAGCTGCTCAGCGGCGTCCCAAAGGCCCTCATCGAGCTACGGTCTATGGGCTACAAGCTCGTCGTGGTCACCAATCAGTCCGCCGTCGCCCGCGGAATAGTTACAGAGAAGGTTCTCAGCGAAATCCATGACCGCCTCAAAGCGCTGCTGGCCGAGCAAAATGCGTGCCTCGATGCGATCTACTATTGCCCCTACCACCCCGAAGGTGCAATCCCCAGATACCGCAGGCAAAGCGACTGCAGAAAACCCAACCCCGGAATGCTCCTCAAGGCCGCCGACGAAATGGACATCGATCTGGCTCAATCCTGGGTAATAGGCAACAGCGATAGTGATGTAGAGGCCGGCCTGCGCGCAGGCTGCAGGACCATATTGGTCGAGCCTCCCTGGCGCCGCCGGCAGCTCGAGCCGGACCGACCCGTCCCCCACCACAAGGCGGTCAACATAACAGAGGCAGTCAACATCATAAAAAAATATCACCGAGCCCCTGATGCCGCCGCCGACGCGCCGCGGACATCCGGGACGGACCAACCCAGCGAACCCGACCAACCGAGCACCGCCGAACAGGCCGCCCCGCTTCCAGAGCCAGCTTACCAGCCGAACGCCGGCGCCCCTCTCGACCAACCTCAATCCGACGGCCAGGACCAATCTTCGCCCCCTGAGGTCCAACCCCAACCGACCGACGCGGCTGCGCCGGCCGAACCGCCCACGACCCAAGAAGAGCTGCTCGCAGAGATACTTGAGCAGATCAAGTCCATCCAGCGCTCCAGTATGTTCGAAGAATTCTCCAGCCTCCGCTTCATCGCCGGGATAGTGCAGATGCTCGTCCTCCTCTGTCTTATCATAACCGTCTGGCTCCTTCTGAGCCCACAAAGATCCGGCACCTCGGTACTGATCGCACTGGGATTCGCCGCGGTACTCCAGCTTATGTCACTAACCTTTTTTGTTATGCAAAGCCGCAAATAGCACCGCCCCTCGCGCGGGGTCTGTTTTGCCGAAACCGGGATAGCAAATGCAAGATACCTGCGACAACATCCTGGTCTGGCTGCCATCCCCCCTGGGCGACGCAGTCCTGTCCACACCCGCCCTCCGCGCGATCCGAAATCGCTTTTGCTCGGCTAAGATCACGTTCCTCGCCACAGCCGGCGTGCGCGACCTGCTCCAGCCCTGTGCTTTCAACGACGCCTGGCTCGTACCCCGGCAGACCGGCCCGGTCGGGATCGCCCGCCTCCTAAGAGCTTACAACTTCACCTGCGCAGTGCTCCTGAAAAACTCCTACGCCTCGGCCCTGGCCGTCGCCGCAGCGCGAATACCCATCCGCGTCGGCTACGCCCGCGAAGGACGCGGCTTCCTGCTTTCCGAGAAGCTCCATCCCCCAAAGCTACCCACGGGCCGGTACAAGCCCATCTCGATGATCGACTACTACCTCGCCCTGGCATCCTGGCTCGGCGCCGAGACCGCCGATAGGACGCTCGAGCTCCATATCGACCCGGGCGATCGTGAGTCCCTCTATGCCAAGCTGCCGAAGCTGCGTAAGTCCCGCGGGCCTCTTGTCATCCTCGTGCCAGGCGGCGCGTTCGGCCCGAGCAAGTGCTGGGCCGCACTCAACTTCGCCCGAACCGCCGACAACCTCATCGCCGAATACAACGCGATGGTTGTCGTATCCGCAGCCCCAAATCCCACCGAAAAGCAAATTGCCGCCGAAATATGCGCCTCAGCCCGAGGCAACCTGCTCAACCTCGCCGACCATCCGCTCGCACTCGGCGAGCTAAAGGCCCTCTTCGGCCTTGCTGACCTGGTCATCACCAACGATACCGGCCCGCGGCACATAGCCATTGCTCTCGGTCGAAAGCTCATCACCTTGTTCGGCCCGAACGACCCGGCCTGGACCGAAACCGACTGCCCGGACGAAATCAAAATCATCGGCAATGTCCCCTGCGCGCCCTGCGCAAAGCCCACCTGCAGCAGAAAACAAAAGCTCTGCATGGAATCGATCACCGTTGAGACGGTCTGTGCCGCTGCAAAACAACTCCTGCTGAACTGCAAAACAACAACCACCCTGTTCACACAACCCCGCTACCGCCGGCTCTCCGAATCCTTCCTCGTTGACCCCCGCTATGAGGCTGCACTCGCAAAGCTCGGCCTGACTTCCACCCCCGCCGTTTTCACCTTCTCCGCAGCCCGCAACCTCGCCAAGAGCAACCTCGCCCCGTTCCGTGCCCGCCTCCAGTTCGAAATCCACCCCGACGAATCCTCCTCGCCGACCATCGCCTTCCTGAAACGCTATGACAGGCCGCCTGTCTCCATCCAGCTGAAAAACTGGTTTTGCCACCGAGCACGCAAAAGCTGCGCAGCCTGCGAATTTACACCCACCCTCGAACTGCCGGCCGCCGGCCTCGATACACCGCGAGTCATCTGCTACGGTTGCGAATGGGGCCGTCTCTTTGAAAAAAGAAGCTTCATCATCACCGAAAAAATCCCCCACGCCGACGCCCTCGAAAGAAAACTGCCCCCCTGCTTCGCCGCCCCGCCGACCCCGGAAAACCTCAAGTCCCGAAGGCACTTCATCGCCCGCCTCGCCGCTTTTGTAAGAAGATTCCACGATACCGGCTACCGTCATCGCGACCTCTACCTCTCCCACATCTTTTGCACCGACGACGGGAGGTTCTACCTGATAGACCTCGCCCGTGCCTTCAGGCCGACCCTTCTAGCCGGCCGCTTCCTCGTAAAAGATCTGGCCCAGCTACACTACTCAGCCCCGGCCGGGGCGTTCTCCAACACAGACAGACTCCGCTTCTATCTGACCTACGCCGCAGCGGGGCGCCTGAGCCCGCAACATAAGGTCCTGATTCGAAAAGTAATCGCAAAGGCCCGCCGGATGGCCCGTCACGACAGAAAACACGGCCGAAGCGCCCCGTTTGCACCTGTCCGCTGTTGAAGTTATAATCCGGCGATGCCTCTAAAAGTCGCAATCATCATCGAACGCGCGGACATCACGCTCGGTGGAGCAGAACGCTCCGTCTGCGAGCTTTCCGGGGCCCTGGCGGCCGCGAGTCTGCACGTTGAGATCCTCGCCGCCAGGGGCAACGCCGGCCCCGGCGTCCGGCTGCTCTGCCCGCACTGGCCGGGCAAACGCGTCCCACTTGCCGCCTTCGCCCGCGCTCTGGTCCAATACCTCCGCAACCATCACTACGACATCGTCCACAGTGTCCTGCCCTTCGACTTCGCCGACGTCTATCAGCCCCGCGGGGGAACCTACCCTGAGGCCGTCCTCCGCAACGCCGTAAGCTACCGCAACAGCCTCATCCGAACCTGCAAAACCTTCACCGCTGCCTGCAACATCCGCCGCTTCAGGCTCGGCCGTGCCGAGCGTCGCCTCTGCACCAGCCCGGAGGGCCCGGTCATCGCCGCCCTGTCCGGCTATGTCGCCGAGCAGCTAAAGCAACACTACAACACAAATCCCGGGCGCATAGTCATCATCCGCAACGGCGTCCGCACCGACACGCCGGCCGACGCAGGAAGGGCCGCCGAGCTCCGCCGTAGAATACTCGCCGCCTTCGACGTCAGGAAAGACATCGAGCCTGTACTTTTTCTGTTTACCGCAAACAATTTCCGCCTGAAGGGCCTTGCGCCCCTGCTTGAGGCCTTCAGCTATCTCGGGGCCGGCTGCGGCAGCTACCTCGTCGTCGTCGGCGCGGATAACACCTGGAAATTCCGCCGAATGGCCCGGGCCCTCGAGATCGATCACAGGGTAACCTTTCTGGGCCCGCTTGCGAACATCCAGGATGCACTCGCCGCAACCGACGTGGCCGTTCTGCCAACCTTTTACGACCCGGCCAGCAGGTTCATCCTCGAGGCCCTCGCCGCCGCAAAACCCGTAATCACCACGGCCTTCAACGGAGCTGCCGAGCTATTCACCCAGAACCGCCACGGAATTGTCATCGACACGCCCGAAAACATCCCTGCCCTGGCACAGGCTGTCATCTATTTCACGGATGCGGACAACATCCGGAATGCCTCGCAAGCGATTATCGCGGATAATCTCGCGGAAGAAATATCCATCGACCGGGTCGCCGCCAACCTTGTAGAGCTCTACGAATCAATACTACAAAGGAAAAGACGAAAATGACCTACGCAGCGCTCATACTTCTCGCTCTTGCGGCCTATCTGCTCGGCTCAGTGCCGTTCGGCCTGCTGATCGCAAAAGCGCATGGAAAGGACCTCCGCACCATCGGCTCGGGCAACATTGGCGCGACCAACGTATCGCGCGCCCTGGGTAGAAAGTGGGCCTACGTCTGCTTCGTCCTCGACGCACTCAAGGGCCTGATTCCAACGCTTACGGCCACGTTTCTTGCCGCGCCCTCATCGCAGCAACCGTATGCGGAAAGAGTGGTTATGCTGTGGTTATCTCTGGCGGTCGGCTGTGCCGCCGTCCTCGGCCACATCTTCCCCCTCTATCTGCGATTCAAGGGCGGCAAGGGCGTCGCGACCAGCTTCGGGGTGGCCCTGGGCCTCTGGCCTTACTACACCGTACCGGCGGTCCTGGCGCTGCTGACCTGGTTGGTCGTCGCACTGATATGGCGCTACGTCTCCCTGGCCTCGATTGCAGCTGCCCTCGCCTTTCCGATAACCCTCGCCACCGCAATCGCTGCGCTGCCTGGCTGGCATCTCGCTAACCTCTGGCCCCTCCTGGTCGTTGCGACCGCGATTGCCCTGATGGTTACATTCCGCCACCGCCAGAACATCAAGAGGCTCCTCGAGGGCACCGAGAGCAGAATCAAGTTGGGCACGACCTCCAACAAACACCCCTGACCACGCGCGCTTCGCCACTCCGCGTATATCCGTCGGGCCCCACATCAACGATGGTAAAAAACCTATCTTTGGTTCAGCATTTCGTCGGTCAGCATCCGAACCTTATCGTCTTCGAGCAGCTCGCCCGTCCGCTTGTCCCACCGGCGGGTTCGATGTTCCAGTTGGTGCTTGCCGTGACAGTCCGTGCAGTACTTCTTTCCACCCTTAAGTTTGGCATCCGGATGGCAACCCTTACAGAAGGAGTTGATCGCCTCTTTCGCAAACATCCTGTCTGGCGGCGTGATGTTGTCTTCGTCCGAGCAGTGGGCGTCGGACGAGCCGTGACAATCCTCGCAACCCACCCCTACCTTGCTATGTATCTTCGTAAGCCCTTCTCCATCGAAGTTGATATGGCATACGTAGCATCGGCTGTTATCCACGGTCGGCCCACCCGAAGTATCACCGGAACCGGCGTCTCCTTCATCTTCAAGCAACAGCAACGGTTCCTCCTTACCTCGTTCTGTAGCCCGCTCTCGACAAGCTACCCCCCAGATCAACCCCACAGATGCTAACAGTGCAATACAGGCCCTGATGCCCTTCACGCAAGACCTCCTTTCCCCGGCCCGTCGCAGCCGGCCCCTTCTCTGGCGCACCATTCCTTAATCTCTCCGCAGCAGCCCTATCCTACACGTATTCCCACTGCTTCAACCACTGGTAGCTCGCCGGCAGCTTCGCCCAGGTCTCCTTCATCAGGTTGTCGAGCTCCTCGGCCTCGGCCACATCCAACTGCCGACGCTCCTTGACTGCCCGCGCCACGTTGTCCACCTGGTGCGTGCTAACCAGGCCGGGTATAGGAATGATCAGCGGATTGCACAGTATGTACCGAATCGCCAATCTCGCGCGCCGATCGTCCTCCTCGGCGTGCGGATCGTCCGGCGCGCTGGTCCCCTTGAACAGGGAGTTGCTCGCAAACGGCTTTATCCCGAACGCACCCACATCGCACTTCTTCAGGGCATCAAAAACGCTGTCTTTCGGCAGCGCCTTGCTCATAGCCGTGTATGGGAACAGCACAACCTCCACCTGTGGGAAGTACTCTATCATAAACTTGATCCACCGTCGGTCGTGCGACGAAAACCCGATAAACCGCGCCTTGCCCTGTTTCTTTGCCGTCTCCAGGGCCTCGACTATTTCGCACGAAGTGTTGAAAGAGTGCCTGCCGCCAGGCTCGAAGCAAGTAATACGCCACAGGTCCGTGTATTCCTGCTTCGACTCCTTCAGCAGCGCATCCAGGCTTTCTAACAGCTTCTTTGCAGTCCGGTACTTCTCGTTACGCGCCTCGCGCCCGCAATACGAAAGCGCCATATACATCTTGTCCCGCCGCCCTTTCAGCGCCCGGCTGTACGCAAGCACCTCCGCCCGGCAACAGGCGTCGATATAGTTGATCCCTACGTCCATACACCGTCTGACGACGTCGCGCCGGTTCTTGTCGAAGTCCTGCTTCATCACGTTGATCCGTTTCCAGTGACCGCCCAGGGCCACTGCGGATATCCACAGGCCCGTTTTCCCCAACCGCCGGTACTCCATATTCTCGTTGTAGCACAGCGTTTTCCGCACCGCGGCATCCGCCGTCTTACCTGAGGCCGACCCGCCTTTTGCCAAGGCCCCGGCGATCGTCCCGGCCGCCACCAGAGAAGTCCTCTGGATAAACTTCCTGCGTGAAAGTTGCTCGTCTTTCATAATCATCTTCCCTTTCTTTTCGCTTCTGTTAAATTGTCATCGTCAACCAGCCCCTCCTGTCGCGGTATCACGCCCGCTATGATAGCAATATACCCGCTCATTGTCCATCACTTTCTCCTCCGCCCCGACAAACACGACAAACCCGGCCCATCCCCATCTGCCACTCAGCTGGCATCGGCCGGAATAATGCACAGCAATCTCAAAAGCGACTGGCCCGTGTTCTTGAAGCAGTGCTCCTGCCCACCAGGTACGAAGATCACGTCCTCGGCACGAAAACCGTGTTCGGCTGCCTCGCAGACAAGGACCCCTTCGCCCTCCACCACAAACACGCCGTGCTCATGCGGATGCGTATGCAGCGGGGTGTGTCCTCCCGGCTCAACCTCAAATAACCGCATAGCAAAGTGCTCAGCTCCATCCTGCCTGCTTATAAGCCACCTGACCCCGACGCGTTCGGCTCCTTCAGCCTCCACCACCGACTTCTCAATATCGCTGCTTCTTGCTACCTTCAACTTTCCGCCCTTTCATTCATTGTCCGAAAGCCCTTTTACCCCGAAACACCATGATAGCCATCAAGACTCCCCACCCTATTCCCTCCTGCCGCCCCCCTGCAACTACGAAAAACGAGACCCCCTAAAACATCCAGGAACCCCGACAAACGTCACGTGAAGATATGCTGGCAAGTTCACGGCCCCTTTTCAAAGCATCATCGCAACTTGCGGCCGAGGATCTCGGAAGCTACCTTTGGATTTGCTCGTCCCCCGGTCTTCTGCATAACCTGTCCCAGTAAGTATCCTGCGGCCTTTTTGCTCTTTTTCCCGCCGCTCTTGACATCCTGCACGGCCTGCGGATTCTCAGCCAGTACCTGCTCGATTATCGCCTCCAGTTCGCCCGCATCACTTTTCTGTTTTAGGTCCAGCTCTTCGGCCAGCACACACGGCTCTTTCTCACTCTTTGTCATTGCCTCGAATATTGTCGCGGATGCGCCGGCGCTTACCTGGCCCGCCTCAACCATTTTCGCCAGCTCCGCAACCCGGCCGGCCGTCAGACCAAGACCGTCCACCCCGCAGCCCCGCTCGTTAGCCAGCTTCAGCCCAACCTGCGTAAGCAGGTTACAGACCCGCTTGGGCTCGCCCCCGGCCTCGACCACTGCCTCAAAGAAATCCGCAGTGGCCCTCTCACCGGTCAGAACCCCCGCGTCGTACTCGCTCAACCCGTACTGCTGAACGTACCGCGTCTGCCTTGCCAGCGGCAACTCACACAACCGCCCGCGGATATCCTCCACCCACTGTTCGCTCAACTCCAGCGGCACAAGGTCTGGATCGGGAAAATACCTGTAGTCGTGTGCTTCTTCCTTCTCCCGCTGAAGCACCGTCACCTCGCGATCTGCATCCCACCCGCGCGTCGTCTTAGTGCCCGGCTCCATCACCTGCCCGGTCTCCAAGAACTCATCGAGCTGCCTGTGCTCTTCATAGTCGATACTTCTCTCCAGCGCCCTGAAGCTGTTGAGGTTCTTGATCTCGACTATCGGCGTGGCGAACTCGCGCCCGTCCCTGGTAATCAACAGGTTAACGTTGGGCTCAAACCGCATATGGCCCTTCTGCATATCACCCTCGGAAACACCGAGGTACTGCACAATGCGCTGAAGCTCTATGGCGAGGGCCCTCGCCTCGGCACCGCTGTTGATGTCCGGCTTGGTCACGATCTCCAGCAGCGGAGTGCCGGTCCGATTCAAATCCACCTGCGTGAAATTACCCGCCGTGTGCAGATTCTTGCCGGCATCTTCCTCCAGGTGAACCCGGATTATCCCCACCTTCTTCGTTCGTCCTGCCCCCGACGCCCCCCCCAGGCCTATCTCGATGTAACCGTCCCGTGCAAGCGGCAGATCGTACTGGCTGATCTGGTAATTCTTCGGCAGATCAGGGTAGTAATAGCTCTTTCGATCCCACTTCGTAAAAGACGCGACCTTACAGTTCAACGCCAGGCCCACCAGCACGGCGTACTCAACCGCCTGCTTGTTCATCACCGGCAGAACACCGGGCATACCAAGGCACACCGGACACACCAGGCTGTTCGGCTCCGCCCCGAACTCCACCGCGCAGCCGCAGAACATCTTGCTCCTCGTGCACAACTGCACGTGAATCTCCAACCCGACTATCACCTTGTAATCGAGCTTACGGTCCATCCGGCCCTCGAGCCTCCAGCCTCGGCCTTCTGGTGTGCCAGTCGGTCTCCTTCTCGTACATCCGGGCTATCCGCAGCAGCCTGTCCTCGCTGAACGTCGGCCCCAATATCTGCAAGCCGATCGGCAGCCCCTGCTCGTCGAAACCGCACGGAATACTCAGCCCCGGAATACCCGCCAGGTTCGCCGATATCGTGTACACATCCGAAAGGTACATCGTCAGCGGATCGTCAACCTTCTGCCCCAGCCTGAACGCCGTCGTCGGCGAAACGGGCATCACAATACAATCGCACCGCTTAAATGCCTCGGCAAAGTCGCTCCGGATCAGATTTCGCACTCTCAGCGCCTTGAGGTAATACGCATCGTAGTACCCGCTGGACAGCGCGTAAGTGCCCAACATTATCCGCCGCTTGACCTCTTTGCCGAACGCCTCCGCCCGTGACCTCGAATACACCGCCACGTAGTCCTCCGCCGTCTCGCTGCGATATCCGTAATGCACCCCGTCATACCGCGCCAGGTTGCTCGAGGCCTCCGCCGTGGCGATAACGTAGTACGCAGCGATCGCGTACTCACTGTGAGCCAGCTCCACCTCTACAACCTCGGCCCCTATGTCCGTGTACTGCTCTATCGCCCGGCTCACTGCCTGCTGAACCGACGCCTCCGCTCCCGCGGTAAGTCCCGGAACAACGCCGATCCTCAACGGCTCCACCGGCTCATCCAGCTTGTCGAGATAATCGCGCGCCGCCGATGTCGCCTCATCCACGCTGGTGCTGTCCGCCGGGTCGTGACCGGCTATCACGCTAAGCAGAAGCGCCGCATCCTCCACGGTTCTGCTGATCGGCCCAATCTGGTCCAAGCTCGAACCGTAGGCCACCAGCCCATACCGGGACACCCGCCCGTAGGTCGGCTTGAGCCCGACAACTCCGCAAAAACCCGCGGGCTGTCTGATAGATCCCCCTGTGTCCGATCCCAGGGCCGCGTAGCACAGCCCCGCGGCCACAGCCACCGCAGAACCACCGCTGCTGCCGCCCGGCACCCGGCTGGTATCCCACGGATTTACCGTCCGCTGCAGGCCCGAGTTCTCCGTGCTCGAACCCATAGCGAATTCATCCAGATTCGTCTTGCCCACGATCACCGCACCGGCTGACTCTAACCTTTCGATGACAGTCGCATCGTACGGCGAGTGGAAATCCTCCAGGATCCGGGAACCACAGGTCGTCCGCCCGAACCTTGTACAGATATTATCTTTGACGGCAAGCGGCACTCCCGCCAACCGCCCCACCTTGTCCCCTGCCGCGATCCGCCGGTCGATCTGGGCCGCTCGCTCCAAGGCCCGCTGCTGATAGGTGGTTATGTACGCACCGACAACGCCGTCGAGCCTCTCTATACGCTCAAAGACCCACTCGGTCGCCTCGACGCTGCTGGTCTGGCCGCCAATTATCCTGTCCCGAAGCTCTCTTGCGCTCAGCTGTTCCATTTGCAAACGTCGCCTGTGCCCCCTTTACCGTCCGCTCCGACTCGGCCACCGCAGCAACACTGTCCTTTGTGCCGTGAAACACCTGGCGCCGGAATGCCCTTCGGCCTGGTCGCAGACATCCCGGCACAGCCTTATAGCCCCCTAAGCACCCGACCCCGAATCCAGTACCTTCGGAACCTTAAAGAAGCAACCGTCACGAGCCGGCGCGTTCGCAAGCGCCGCGTCCGTCCCGATCGACTCCCGCACGCAATCCGCCCGCAGCACGTTCGTAATCGGCAGACAGTGCGCCAGCGGCTCAACACCCTCCGTATCCACCTCGTTCATCTTCTCGACGTACCCCAGAATCGCCCCAAGCTGCACCGTAAACTCCTCCACCTCCTCGTCGCTGAGCTCCAGGCGCGACAGTTTCGCAACCTTCCGCACTTCTGCCTCGTCGATCTTCCTGTCCATCTGTTACTCTGCTCTAACAAAAAGCGAGGTGTTGCCCACCTCGCACGCTCCGATACCCACACCATTGAGAAACAGTCGGATCAGCTGCTCGACGGCTTTGCGGGTTTGTAGTTGCGCTTGGCGGGCTTTTGAACAAGGCCGTTCCGGATAGCCTTGGCAGAGACCTTTATCCGGCAGACCTTCCCGTCAACTATCGCCCGGACCTTCTGGATGTTCGGCTTGAACTTTCTCTTGCTCACCCCCGTAACTTTCCGCCCGACGCCGCCGAGATACTTGGCCTTACCCCGCCGGGCGATGCTCCTGCCGAACCTCGTCCGCTTGCCTGTAAAGTAACACACTCTCGCCATTCAATATGCTCCTTTGGGCTCTACACGCACTCATAGGCCTATTTGAATCACCCGGAAACCTGTAGTTTACCATCTCTGATGCACCCTGCAAGCACAAACCGAATTATTTCTCCTCGCGATGTCGCGATGGGCAGCGTCTCAGATCTGCAGGCGGATTTTTCAAGGCCAGGATACAGACGTGCACAGGAGCTGTCGCCGTGGGTCCGCCGCAGGCCGACAACAGCCAGCCCCGGGGATAGGCCGTAAGCGGACAAGAACAGTCAGGGGAGATCTTGGGACGTTATCCCGTCATCTCCAGCGTGGCCAGGGCGGTGAATTTGTCGTGGGTGATCTCGAAAACCGCGTCGAGCCCGGTAAGAAGGAAAATGCCCTCCGCAGCCGGTGTGACACCACACAGGACCAGCCGTCGCCCCCCACTTTCGGCAAGCTGCCGCAGCCTTAAAAGCCCCGCGAGATCCGACGAGCTTATCTGCTCGACGCCGGCAAGATCAATGACCACATCGTGAATCTTCCGCTCCGAGAGGAAATTTACAACCGCAGCAAGCTCCTCGCCCATCTCTGAGCCGCTCGGCAGATCCACGATGATAATACGATCCGACCAGTGCTGTATCGCCATCCTAAACTCCGACTTTTCCAGGCCCTGCGCCCAGGCCAATTCCGACGGCCTCAACTGGTCTTATCGACGCCGCTCGGGACGACGTTGAAAAGAAATTGGCTCGGCTCATCCACTCAAGGGACCGCCGGCCCAGAATTTTGTTGACGGAGTTGTTATTGGACGCTCTAATGGTTTTACAGGGATATGTCGAGCTATACATATCCGGTGAAACGCTGACGGAGAACGACAAATGGACCGGGACAAAATCGTCGACGCCGTCGCAGAACGGGCCACCCAGTCCGATGGAAGAAGGATATTGAGCTGCGCCGATGCACTGATGCTCGCCGCAGAGCTAGGTCTCTCTGCCGCCGAGATCGGCCGGATATGCAACGAGCAAGGCATCCGAATCTCGAACTGTCAGCTCGGCTGCTTCAAATAAACCCCACAGGGAGATAGTGCCGTGCGAAGGTTCAAACCAAGATTCAAGCTCTGGCTGAACACCCGAGACATCGAGGGTGCTTTTGGAGACGGCAAGTGGCGGCTGCTCCGGGCGATACACACCGAAGGCTCGCTCCGACGGGCCTGCGAATCGCTTCAAATAAGCTACCGAAAGGCCTGGGGCGACCTCGAAAAGGCTCAGGAGGCCCTGGGTGCTGAGCTGGTAAAGAAGGAGCGGGGCGGCAGCAAGGGCGGCTGCAGCGTTTTGACTGCTCAGGGCCACAAGTGGCTCGGCGCCTACGGAATGTTCCGCAGCGAGGTGGAAAAGGCAGTTGAAACGGCTTTCAGGCGGCATTTCAAGGGACTGGTTAGATGAACAGGCTGTTCGGGGCAGTTTTGAGCTGCGCTCTGGCCTTCGCAGCGGCATTGCCTGCAACCGCTGCAAGGCGAACCGAAACCGGCAAATTGATTATCTTCCACGCCGGCAGCCTGAGCGTGCCATTTCAACAAATAGCCGAAGAGTTCAACAAGCTCTATCCCGACGTCAAGATCGCCAGAGAGGTCGCCGGCAGTCGGATGTGTGCCCGCAAGGTTACAGCCCTGAACAAGCCGTGCGATATCCTCGCCTCCGCGGACTATACCGTCATAGAGGACCTCTTGATAAATCGAAAACCCCGCAGGTACGCAGATTGGGTAATCAAGTTCGCAAGCAATGAGATGGTCATCGCCTTCGCGCGCAACTCCTGGCTGGCTGAGCGTCTCGATGCTCAAAACTGGCCCGACCTGCTGCTGCAACCGGGCGTGACATTCGGCAGGTCCGACCCGAACTCCGACCCCTGCGGCTACCGCTCGGTACTGGTCATGAAGCTCGCCGAGAAGTTCTACAACAAGCCGGCCCTGGCTGCGCAGCTCCTGGCCAAAGACCTCAAATACATCCGCCCCAAAGAGGTCGATTTGCTAGCGCTGTTGGAGGTAGGCCAGATCGATTGTATCTTCATCTACCTTTCCGTGGCCAAGCAGCACAATCTCGGGTACCTTACACTGCCGGACCAGATCAATCTCAAGAGCCAAAAGTACGCCAGGTTTTACCGCACGGCCTCAATCCGCCTGGTCGGCGACAAGCCCGGCAGTTTCATCACCAAGACCGGTGAGCCTATAATCTATGGAGTTACAATACCGCGCAACTCGCCCAATCCTGGGCTTGCAGAGGCCTTCTTGCGTTTCTTACTCTCACCCGATAAGGGCGGCGTCATCCTCAATAAGAACGGACAGACCTGCGTGGTCCCCGCCACGACCGCTACGTACGAGAGGATCCCCGCCTCTCTGAAAGCCTTCGCCCTGCCGGACGGAACCAAGGTCAGAAAAAAATGAAGACCTCCGCAAGAATCAGGTACGATGCACTCTCGCTCGTGTTCGCTGCCCTCGGCGGATTGATCCTGCTCTTTATCATCGCGCCGCTGGTAAGCCTGTGCATCCATTGCTCCGGGCCGGAGATGCTGGCCACGCTCAAAGACACCGAGCTGGGCAACAGCATATGGTTGACGCTGGCGACCTCAATGGCTGCGACGCTCGTCTTTGCCGTCGCCGCGATACCGTTCGCATACCTGCTGGCCAGGAAGAACTTCCCGCTCAAAGCCCTGGTTACCGGCCTGATTGACGTGCCCATCGTAATCCCGCACTCCGCCGCCGGTATCGCCCTTTTCGGAGTGCTTTCTCGAGCAGGGTTTCTCGGCAGAATCGCCGAGAGGATCGGTTTCAGCTTTGTCGGCTCCGGCGCAGGCATCGCCCTGGCTATGGCGTTCGTCAGTCTGCCTTACCTGGTCAACTCGGCACGTGACGGCTTTCTCGCAGTCCCTATCCGTCTCGAAAAAGCTGCCCTCAATCTCGGTGCGAATCCCCTGAGGGTGTTTTTTACCGTCTCTGTCCCGCTGGCATGGCGGCCGATCCTCTCCGGGCTCATCCTGATGTGGGCCCGGGGAATGAGCGAGTTCGGAGCCGTCCTGATAATTGCCTACCACCCGATGACGACCCCTATATTGATCTACGAACGATTCGGGGCGTTCGGCCTGAGATACGCCAGACCCGCAGCGGTCACATTCATTGCCGTCTGTCTGCTCTTCTTCATCGCCTTCAGGGTGCTGGCTGGAAGGAGGCAATATGCTCAGCGTTGAGAAGCTTTGCAAGAAACTCGGCGACCTGGCCCTGAAGGACATCTCGTTCGAGGTCCGGCGGCGCTCCTATCTCGTCCTGCTCGGCGAATCCGGCGCGGGGAAAAGCGTACTGCTGGAGATCATAGCGGGCCTGACAAGCCCGGACTCCGGGCGGGTGTTGCTCGACGGCGAGGACATCACCGACGAAAAAATCCAGAGCCGGAACATCGGCCTGGTCTTCCAGGCCCACGCGCTGTTTCCTCATATGAGCGTATATGACAACATCGCCTATCCCCTCCGCTGTAAGAGGCTCGATGCTTCGTCGATTCGCACGCGGGTGATGCAACTAGCCGACGAGGTGGGCGCCTCGGGCCTGCTTTGGCGCAGCCCCACGACACTATCCGGAGGCGAAATCCAGCGGGTTTCTCTCGCCCGCGCCCTGGCCAGCGGGCCGAGATGTCTGCTCCTCGACGAGCCTCTATCTTCGCTCGATACAAAGGCACGGGCACAAATGCGAACTCTGCTCCGCAGAATCCATCGCCGGGCCGACCAGGCCATAGTGCACGTCACCCACGACTACACCGAAGCCGTATCCCTCGCAACTCACGTAGCAGTGATGGAACAGGGCACAGTTGTGCAGACCGGCACCGTGGACGAGGTCCTCCGGCGTCCCAGATCCGAGTTTGTCGCGCGATTCGTCGGAATCAAGAACTTCTTCAAGGGCACCATCGAGCAAGCCGACGGCGGCAAAAACGGCCTTAAGCGATTCAGGGCCGATGGTATCGAGTTCTACGTCCCCGCCGAGAAGACTGCGACAAACGGCCTTGTTTGCATCCGGGGCGAGGATATTACGCTGCTGGACGGACCCGACGGCGACCGCGAGGCGGTAAAGCAGCGGAGTGGCTCCGGCGAAGTGAACATCCTTCCCGCGACGGTGCTGGATATCGTACCCGCCGGCCAGGCTGTAGAAGTCATCGTCGGTATCGGCCGAGGCAGGCCCGTGGAGCTCGCCGCCGTGGTCACAGCCCAATCGACCGAGCGGCTGGGACTGCGATGTGGGAAAAAACTCTGCGCCAGTTTCAAGACCTCCGCCGTTAAGTACCTCGAATCGTAAATGATAAAACTCGACAACATGCTGTTGGTAGGCTCGGCCGGGTCAAACGCCGGTAAGACGCAACTGGCGTGCGCCGTCCTGCGCAAGTTCGGAAAGAACCACAGGATAACGGCGATTAAGGTTACCACGATCAGGCCAAGCTCTGATCGATGCCCCCGCGGGGGCGAAGGCTGCGGCCTCTGTGCGGAATTCAAAGGAGATTTCGACATTACCCGCGAAACCGACAGGCACTCCCACAAAGACACTACCAGGCTGCTTGCAGCCGGCGCATTCGAAGTGTTCTGGCTGCGAGTAAGGCAATCTCACCTTGCCCAGGGCCTTGCGAGCCTTCTCGCAGCCGTCGGTCGGCACTTGCCCTGCATCTGTGAATCCAATTCTGCCCGCGAGGTAATCGAGCCTGCGGTATTCCTTATGACCAAGAATAAGGGTGCAGCAGCCTGGAAGGATTCCGCCAGGGCCATCCGGGGCCTCGCCGACAGGATTGTCAGCTCCGACGGCAAGAGCTTCGACCTTGACTTGGACAGCCTCCAACTGCACCAGAGCAGATGGAGCCTGCAGGAGACAGGGCCCGGAGCCGCTGACCACCTGGGGCTGCTTGCCGAGACCACCGCCATAATTATGGCCGGCGGAGACAGCCGCCGAATGGGAACCGACAAGGCGCTGCTGCCGATCGATGGGCTACCGATGATTGAGAAGATCCGCCGGCAGCTCTGCGGACGCTTCGACCAGATCCTCATAAGCACCAACGAGCCGGGAACGTTCGATTTTCTCGGGCTTGAGGTCGTCACGGACAGGATTGCCGGGCAAGGCCCACTTATGGGCATCGCCTCGGCCCTCGAGGCGTCCGTCAACGAGCTGAACTTCGTCGTTGCCTGTGATATCCCCCTGATCGACCTGGCACTGGTCCGGCGGATGCTCCAGCAAGCCGTTGAAAGCGGCGCGGATCTCGTTCTGCCGAGGCCAGAGGCCGGCAGATCTGAACCGCTCTTTGCCGTCTATCGCAAATCCGCCCTGCCGACAATCAACAGGGCCCTGGCCGCTGGCCGCCGCAGAATCGTAGAGGCCTTCGAGGCGGACAGCGTCAGTTACTTCGACATAGCCGAGAACGAACGGATTATCAACCTTAACACGATGGCTGAATATGAGGATTTCCGAAAAGCAACCGATGCTCAGTTTCGACCAGGCCTGTGAGACGGTTCTCAATGCCGCCGGTCGCCTCGGTACAGAGCGAGTGAACATCCTTCACCAGGCCGTGCTGAACCGCGTGCTCGCTCAAGATGTGGTCTCCGACATCGATATGCCGCCCTTTGACAAGTCTGCGATGGATGGCTTTGCTTGCCGCCGGGCCGATCTCGACAAAGAGCTTACGGTCATCGAGACGATTCCCGCCGGCTCACAACCCAGGAATAAGATCGGTCCCGGCCAGTGCGCCAGGATTATGACCGGTGCCGTCGTGCCCGAGGGGGCCGACTGCGTCGTAATGGTCGAGCATACCGAAAACACCGCTGCCGAGAGGATTCGGTTCACCGGCACCGAGACGAACGACAACATATGCCTCAAGGGTGAGGACGTGAGCAAAGGCGAGGTGGTGCTGTCGGCCGGGCAGCTCATAAAGGCCCAGCACATCGCTGTGCTGGCGAGCGTGGGCTGTTTCGAGCCGCTCGTGTCGGTCCGGCCGAGAGTGGGCATCATCGCCACCGGAGACGAGCTCGTCGCACCCGACCTCAAGCCCGGGCGCGGCCAGATACGCAACAGCAACGGCTACCAGTTAGCTGCGCAGGCCGCCGGGGCCGGAGCCACCCCGACCAACTACGGCATCGCAGAAGACAAGAAAGACAGGATCAATGCCGCCCTGAAAAGGGCCCTTGCCGAAAACGACGTTGTCTTGGTCTCCGGGGGCGTCTCCGTGGGAGACTATGATTTCGTCCGAGACGTATTGAGGCAGAACAGGGTAGAACTGCTCTTCGAAAAGGTCGCTGTAAAGCCCGGCCGACCCGCCGTCTTCGGAATTACCAAGCAGCCCAGGCGAACCTACTGCTTCGGCCTGCCCGGAAATCCCGTCTCCACCTTTATTATGTTCGAGCTGCTCATAAAGCCGTTCCTCTTGAAATTGATGGGCCACGATTTCAAGCCCCCCGTCATCTGCGCCCGTTTGGAAAAGGGCATCACCAGAAAAAAGGCCGACAGGACCGCCTGGATACCGGTCGTGCTGACCGGCGACGGAAAAGCCAGGCGTGTCGAATACCATGGCTCGGCCCACATAACCGCGCTGTGCGCAGCTGAGGCCCTGCTTTGCTTCCCGGCTGGAGTCGCCGAACTGAAGAAAGGACAGATCGTTGCTCTTAGACGCATTTAACCGGCAGATCAACTACCTGCGAATATCGGTCACCGACCGATGCAACCACCGCTGCGTGTACTGCACGCCGGCGATGCACTTCGCGCACAAGCACGCCAGCGGGATACTTTCCTACGAACAAATAGAGAACATCGTCAGGGTCGCCGCAAGCCTCGGCATATCCAAGGTAAGACTGACCGGTGGCGAGCCGCTCGTGCGAAGCAACATCGAGAATCTCGTTTCGCGCCTGGCCGGTATAGAAGGGGTCGATGAGGTCTGTATGACCACCAACGGCTCACTGCTCGCCCCGAAAGCCTTGCTGCTAAAGACGAAAGGGCTGCGAAGGGTCAACATCTCTCTGGACTGCCTCGACCCCGAACAATACCGCCGAATCACGGGCGGCGGGGACCTCAACGCAGTCCTGGCAGGGATAGACGCCGCCCTGCAAGCCGGCCTGACGCCGGTCAAGATAAATATGGTGATCCTCGACCAAACGGTCGAGGAGGAGATCGAAGCGATGAAGGAATTCTGTCAGCACAAGGGCCTGCAACTCCAAAAGATTATGCAGTTCTCGCTATACGACCGGGCCGAGTTGAGCAGGCGTTTTCAAGCCGACAGGCCGCCCGACTGCCAGGACTGCAACAGGTTAAGACTTACCGCCGACGGCTTTCTCAAGCCCTGTCTGTTCTCGGATAAGGAGATACGTGTGGACTTCGACGAGATCAAAGGGTCCATCCTCAGGGCCGTTATGAGCAAGCCTCAAAGCGGAAAGTCATGCAGAAATCGCATTATGAGGGAGATCGGGGGCTGACAACACAGACGTAGAATATGGAACAGATGGCGGATATAAGCGGCAAGGACGTTACGGTGAGGACCGCTACGGCAAGCGGATGTATCATCATAGGCGGCGAGCTTTTCGAGGCGCTGCAAAAGGGCGAATGCCCGAAAGGCAACGTCCTGGAGACGGCCAAGATCGCCGCCATAAACGCCGTCAAAGCCACGCCGTCGATAATACCTATGTGCCACCCTATCGCCATCGAGGCGGTGGGCGTGGACTTTGCCCCGGACGACAAGGCAAAGGCCGTCACCACGACCGTTACCGTCAAGTCCTCCGGCAAAACGGGGGTAGAGATGGAGGCAATGACCGGCGTAAGTGCGGCCTGTTTGACAATATACGATATGCTCAAGTATAAAGGTAAGGCTATGGTCATAACCGATATAAAACTCCTGGAGAAGACCGGTGGCAAGAGCGGCGACTACAGAAGGGAAGGTTAAGGCTATCTCAATATCGGAGCAGCGCGGCACGCCCAAGTCGAATGTCCCGGCCGTTCGGCTGAGCGTCGGCCTGGGCATCGAAGGTGACGCGCATGCCGGCCGCTGGCACAGGCAGCTGAGCCTGCTGGGCATCGAGTCGATCGCTAAAATGAACACCCGGGGGGCCGAGGTCGGGCCCGGCGATTTCGCCGAGAACATCACTACCGAAGGAATCGACCTGCTAAGGCTTCCCGTAGGAACCCGCCTGAGGCTGGGGGCCGAATGCGAGATCGAGGTAACGCAGCTCGGCAAGGTCTGCCACGACCGCTGTGAAATCTTCAAACGCGTCGGCGACTGCATTATGCCCAGAGAGGGTATCTTTGCGAAGGTCCTCAAGGGCGGTGAGATTCGCGCCGGCGATTGTATCAAGGTAATAGACGATGGTTAAGGTCGCCGTCCTGACGATAAGCGATAGCTGCGCGGCCGGTGTTCGAAAGGACGCCAGCGGTCCGCTCCTACAGCAGGCACTGAGCGGCAATAAATTCGAGCTGGCCGAATATGCAGTCGTTCCCGACGAGCAAGACGCTATCCAGAGACACCTTATAGATTACGCCGATAACGGCAAGGCAGAGGTAATATTGACCACCGGCGGCACCGGTCTCGGCCCGCGGGACGTTACACCCGAAGCCACCATCGCGGTCTGTGACAGGTTGGTCCCCGGCCTCGCCGAACTTATCCGCATAGAAGGAGCGAAAAAGACCAAGACAGCCGCACTCTCCCGCGGCGTAGCTGGAATCCGGGGCAAGACCGTGATAATCAACCTGCCGGGCAGCCCAAAAGGCGCAGCTGAATCCCTCGAAGCGATCCTCGAGCTCCTGCCCCACGCCTGTGATATGCTGCAGGGTCGGGGGCACGATAGACACGAGAAAAAACGCTCGGCCGCCCCCGGGTAGAAGGAACCGGCTATGGCACATGACGGCCTGTGGAAACAGCTCCAAGAGCTCGACCCAGTTGAAACCGCTGTACGAGCGAAGTGCCGTTACCTGCGCAAAGAAGCCTGCTTCGCCCTTACGATGCTCAATACCGAATACTCGATCGATCTTGCTGCTGGCCGGATCAGGCCGGCTGGAAGCCCCAACCCCGCCAGCTTTCTCGAACAGCTCTGCCTTCTGGCGTACCTGATCAATGCCAGGGACATCCCGCTTGCCCACAAGCTCGTCAAGGCCGAGTCGCTGCCCGGCGGCCAGTTCTTTTTCCGGGGCCCTCACAGCCTGCCGACCGCAGCGCTGGGGGCGGCCTTCGGGGCAAACCCGAAGCTGCTGTTCGAGGCCGCAGAACCACTCAACCCGAAACCGCGCGAATTCGGCGACGCATCGGTCGAGTTGCTGGTGCTACCTCGCATACCAACTACGATAGTCATCTGGGCCGGCGACGATGAATTCGAGGCCCGTTCTTCGATGCTCTTCGACAAGACAGCCGCCGAACACCTGCCCCTTGATGCCCTCTGGACGGCTGCAAACCTCACGGCAAAGGCTCTCATCCCGGAGAAAAGGAGCAAGTAAACCCATCGACCCGGCAAGTTCGATTGCTCACTCGAGGGCGATTACGCACTCCGGCAGCTCAGCTGCAAAGTCGCCGAAGCGGCCGAGCCGCCCTGCCGCAAAACACCTGCAAGCGGCCTTTCCGAATTGCCGAGTAACCTGATTCGGCAAGGCCTTCTTGACGTTTCACGGCTGTTCCGGTATGTTTGTGCTGTACGTCTTGCGCGGGTGTCGTTTGAAGAAGCTGCGCAGATAAGTTTGACGCCTTTTTTGGGAGCGAACCGGCATGCCAGGCGATATGGAGAAACTTTACAACGAACGGCTCAAGCGCTACGTCACGGCGATGCGCAACGAAAAGCCGGATATGGTTCCGATCCGCCCTTTTGTTGCGGAGTTTACAGCGAAATACGCCGGGTACACCTGCCAGGAGGTAACCGGCGACTATGAGAAGGCCTTTGCGGCAGCACGCAAGTGCGCAGCCGATTTCGATTGGGACGCCGTGGTGGGCAATATGGTATACGTCTGGACGGGTCTTACCGAGGCCATCGGGCTAAAGTACTACGGTGTTCCCGGCATCGACGTGGAACCGGATATCGGTTTTCAATACAAAGAGCCGCCCGAACAGGACGCGTTCATGAAGTCCGATGAATACGACCAGTTTATCGAGGACCCCACGGGTTTCTTGTTCAACGTCTGGCTTCCCCGCGTATCGGCCGATGTCAGGGCGATGGACGAGAAAACCTCGATGCGGAATAACCTGTCTTTCCTCAAGGGTGGGATGGCTATGCTGAGCTACTTCAACGCCTTCGGCAGGCAAAACGAGCTGCTGCGGAAGGAATCAGGGACGGTCTCGGCGATTTCAGGAATTCTCAAGGCCCCGTTCGACATCATCGCCGACAAGCTGCGGGGATATGTGGGCCTGGCCATCGACGTGATAGAGCGCCCGGAGAAGGTCCTGGCGGCCTGCGAGGCCTTGGTTCCTCACCTGACCTACGTTGCTCTTTCCGGCGCGGATCCGGAGAAAAATGTGCCCATCGGACTATGGATGCACAGGGGCTGCGTGCCGTTCTTCTCAAAAGAGCAGTTTGCGAAGTTCTACTGGCCGACGCTCAAGCCGATAATCGAGGAGCTGTGGAGCCAGGGCCACCAAACGTTGTTCTACGCCGAGGGCAACTGGGATGCCCACCTGGACTCGTTCGCCGAGCTGCCCGAAGGCTCGATCGTTTACCACGTCGACCACGGCGATATCTTCGAGGTGCACAGAAAACTCGGAGAAAAATTCTGCATCAGCGGGGGTATCCCGAACCTGCTCTTGAGCTATGGCACACCGGACGAGGTGCGGGCCTACTGCAAGAAGGTCATCGACGGGGTCGCACGCGACGGCGGTTACATTATGGATGCGGCCGCTATCGTACAGAACGATGCCAGGGTCGAGAATATCAAGGCGATGACCGATTTTACCCGAGAATATGGAGTCTATTGAGGCAGCCGACTGCAATTTGCAGCTGATAACGATGGAGGTATTGGTATGCCGGAGCAAAAGAAATCCAAGAGAAAACCAGGGGTCTGTATCCCGTGGGAGGAAAAAGTCAAGGAGCTTGGCCAGATCAAGGGCGACCAAGAGTTCGTCAGAAAGGTCTGGGAAGATATCGACGCGCTGGGATACGTCTATATATGGCAGTGCCTGCTGTCATTCTGAGCGTCGTTTGTACAGGGCACGGTCATTTTGTATGTCGAATGGGAGCGATAGCGTATGAAAGCTCGGCGCCGTATCACACGGAGGGGTTTTCTTAGGGGCGCGCTCGGAGCGGCCGGGACCGCCGCGGTGCTTCCGTACTTTGTGCCGTCAAGGGCCCTCGGCAAGGACGGGGTTGTCGCACCGAGTAATAGGGTTACCCTCGGCTGCATCGGCGTCGGCGACCACGGAACCAAAGTCAATCTGAAGAGCTTCCTGGGTTATTCGGATGCGCAGGTCCTCGCGGTCTGTGACGTGGACAGCCGCAGGCGCGAAGCCGCACAGGCGATGGTCAATACAAGCTATGGCACCGATGGCTGTGCGGCGTACACCGACTTCCGTGAAATTATCAACCGCGACGACATCGATGCCGTTGTTATCTCCACGCCGGATCACTGGCACGCACTGATGTCGGTCATGGCAGCCAGGGCAGGCAAGGACGTCTTCTGCGAGAAGCCGACGCTCACGGTCCAGGAAGGACGCGTTCTCAGCGACACGATGGAGCGATACGGACGGGTCTTCCAGACCGCTTCGGGCGTGCGGGCCGCGGCCGGCTACCACAGGATGTGTGAGCTGGCCCGCAACGGCCGACTCGGTCGGCTCCATACGCTCCGGGTTGTCCTGCCCAGCGGCCCGCATCGCCCGGGCGACCCGGCGCCTATGCCCGTGCCGGATTGGCTGGATTACGATTTGTGGCTAGGCCCGGCACCGTGGACGCCTTTTACCAGGGACCGGCTCCACTATCATTGGCGCTGGATACTCGACTACTCCGGCGGCCAGTTGACCGACTGGGGGGCGCACCTGGTGGGAATAGCCCAGTGGGTGAACGACAGCGACGATACGGGCCCGGTGGAAGTCGAAGGCAAAGGCGTGTTCTGCTCGGAGGGGCTTTACAACACGGCCAAAGAGTACGAAATCCACTACACGTACGCCGACGGCACGAAATTGATCGTTACCTCCGGACGACCCGGCGTCCAGATCGAAGGCGATAAGGGATGGATCGGCGACCTGGGCACGGGGCTCACGCAATTAAAAGCCAAGCCCGAGTCGCTGCTGGACGAGGTTATCCGGCCGGATGAAAAGCACGTTTATACCTGTCCGGCCGGCGAGCAGCGCAATTTCCTGGATTGCGTCAAGTCACGCAAAAAGTGCTTCTATCCTGCTGAAGCCGGCCACCGGACATTTACCATCACGCACATAGGAAATATATCGATGATGTTGGGCAAAAGGCTGAAATGGGACCCGGTCAACGAGCGTTTTACCAATGACGACCAGGCTAATCGCATGCTCTCAAGGGCGATGCGGAGCCCCTGGTGCCTGTAAGAGCGATCTTGAGATTGTTTTGGTCGGGCCTCATGAGTCGGCTACGGCCCGAGAAGAACCACACAGATAGAAAGGAAGGCATTATTATGAAGGTTCAAGGTAGCTGGATTCGGCTGTTAGCGCTGCTCGCCGTTGCTGCCACCCTGCCAGCGGTGGTGAATGCCCGAGCAGAACAAACCAAAGGCAGGGTGTACCTGGTCGGCGCGGATTTTTCCGGGTGGCGGGGGAACACGGGCGACTGGCAAATCGCGGGCGACGCCATTGTAAATCCATCGAATGAAAGGCTGCTGAGCTCCAAGCCGGGCAGCGGTGTCATAATCAACGGTCCGACGGGCAGGACAACCAACCTCCTGAGCAAAGCCGAGTTCGGCGATGTCCGCGCCCACGTTGAGTTTATGGTACCCAAGGGCTCCAATTCGGGCGTATATTTTATGGGGCGCTATGAGATTCAGATCCTCGATAGCTGGTCAGTGGCCAGCCCGAAGTTCTCCGACTGCGGCGGGATCTACCAGCGTTGGGATAACAACAGAACGCCGAAGGGCTTCGAGGGTCACCCGCCCCGCGTCAATGCCTCCCGTCCGCCGGGCCAGTGGCAGAGCTTCGACGTCATTTTCCGGGCGCCGCGGTTTGACCGGAGAGGCAACAAGGTCGCTAAGGCTCGCTTCGAGAAGGTCATCCACAACGGGGTTGTGGTGCATGAAGATGTGGAGCTGAGCGGGCCGACGCGGGCCAGCGTATTTGACGATGAGCAACCGCGCGGTCCTCTAATGCTGCAGGGGGACCACGGCCCCGTGGCGTATCGCAATATATGGCTTGAGCCGGCCGGGCCAAATCCATTTTTTGCGCTGGATACCGCAACCAAGGACGCAAAGCACCGCAGCGCAAAAGCACAGGTCTCGATGGTTAAGGAACTGGGCTACGCGGGGATAGCCCCGAGCGCGGGCAAGGGCCTGGCGGAAATGGCCGAGGAGGCGTGGAAAAACGGTTTGACGGTCGTGGCGGCCTATGTCGGTACCTATATCGGGCCCGGACAACGGGAATACGGCCCGGAGCTAACCGAGGCCCTTGAAATCCTCAAGGGGACGAACTCCATACTCTGGCTCTTTATCCGGAGCAAGACCTACAAGCCTTCATCGCCACAAGGCGACCGAGAAGCCGTCGAGCTGGTCCGGGAAGTCGCGGATATGGCAGCCGAGAAGAACGTTCGGGTCGCGCTATATCCCCACGCGGGTTTCTGGCTCGAACGCCTCGAGGACGCCATCCGCGTAGCGAAGAAGGCCGAGAGGAAAAACGTCGGAGTGACGTTCAATCTGTGCCACTGGCTCAAGGTGGACGACCGGCGGGATCCCGAGCCGCTGATCAAGATGGCGATGCCTTATCTTTTCGTCGTTACGATCAACGGCGCCGACGCCGACGGGAATGATTGGAAGAGCCTCATTCAGACTCTCGACCGGGGTACGTTCGATGTGCGTGGGTTCCTCAGGACGCTGGCTGACTGCGGCTATACAGGCCCGGTAGGGTTCCAGGGTTATGGCATCGGCGGTGACGCCTACGACAACCTCAAGCGGACAATGGATGCCTGGAAAAAGCTCTCACGTGTCTTTTTGACGGATAATTAGCTTCAGCTGAAAGACAGATGGAAACTCTCGAGCTGTTACGGGACTATCTTCCGACGGCGGTGTTTACCGGCAACGGCCTCGTGTTTATCAGCGAGGACTGGCGAGTAGAGCTCACAGAACACAAGGATAAAGATTTCAGCAAATCGGACGCCGAGCCTTCCACCATACGCGTTAAGATCTTCAAGAAAACTATCGACGGTGAGTACATCGGTGGCCACTACGAGGACTTCAAGTTAGCGACCTTAGGTGAGCTTGCCGAGCAGATTGAGAAATATGTCCAGGCGGCGATCGGCAGAAATATCAGAGAGCCGTAGCAACCACCGACGAGAGCGAAGGTCTTTGCCCTCGTGACCTTGTATGTGTGAACTATCCATCAGGAAGACCAATAGGGGTGTTGCTTTCGTCGCGAAGGTGGTGCCGGGCAGCAGCCGCACGGGCGTCGCGGGAGTGCTTGACGGGATGCTGAAGGTCAAGATCTCCGCGGCTCCCGAAAAAGGAAGAGCCAACCAATCTCTGGTCGGATTCCTGGCCGATAGACTCGGCGTCAAGAAGAATGCCGTCAGCATCGTATCAGGCTCGCGCAAGCCCACAAAGCAAATAGAGGTCAGGGGCATTACGCCGGAAATGTTGTTAGACAGACTGAATTTGAACAAGCAGGATGGTAGCCAATGACTCGCGACTCGTCTGTACTTAAACCGGCAGAACAGGACCCGACTTCCCTGAGATATATGCTGCGGCTGGCCGCGCCGATGGTCGTAACGACCATATCCTTCACGATTATGCAATTCGTCGACAGGTTTATGGTCTCACGGCTCGGCACCGATGCGCTGGCCGCGATTCTGCCGGCCGGCTTCGTGAGCTTTCTACCGAGCGGCTTTGCAATAGGCGCGATGGCAAGCCTCAATACTTTTGTCAGCCAGAGCCTCGGCAGAGGAGAAAAAACCGAGTGCTCCAGCTACTTCTGGCAGGTAATGTGGATGGGACTGGCATATTTTGTGGCCGTGGCGCTTCTGATGTGGCCGAGCGCACCGTGGATATTCAGGATGATGGGCCAGCCCGAAGGCGTGATCGAAATGGAGGTTATATACCTTCGCATAATGCTTTATGCCCATATCGTCGCCGTGGTTAACTGGTCCTGCAACCAGTTCTTTATGGGTATACACCGGCCCATTATCACGATGTGCGCATCGTTCTGCGGGCAGGTGGTCAACGTCGCGGCGAATTATGCACTGATTTTCGGCAAGTTCGGCTTTCCCCGACTGGGAATCGCAGGAGCCGGCTGGGGCACATTCACGGGCATAACGGTGGCTGCGGTCGTAAACCTGGCGGTCTTCTTGACCGGGCGGATCAACCGACAATTCACACCGAGACGCTCGCTCGGAATCGACCCGAGCAAGATGTACAACCTCCTGGCAGTCGGGCTGCCCGCAGGGTTCGGGCTTATGATGAACGTTGCCTTCTGGGGAATGATTCTCATCGCTCTGGTCGGCAGACACGGCAAGGAGGCACTCGCTGCAACCAGTGCCGTTCTTTCCTACGGAGGGATAGCGGTGATGCCGGTCGTAGGGATAGGGACCGCTCTCTCAGCGGCCGTGGGCAAGACAATAGGTCAGGGCCGCAAGGACCTCGCACCCAGGCAGACCAGTGTGTGCTTGCGGGTGGGACTGGCTTATATGGGGCTGGTGAGCGTGTGTTTCCTGCTGTTCCGACATCAACTGATGCGGTTCTGGTCGAGCGACCAGAAGGTGATCGAGGCCGGCGCGAAAATCCTGGTTTGTGCGGCTTTCTACCAGGTTTTCCACGCTGCGCGAATCATCTACAGCGGCTCGCTCCGCGGGGCCGGTGACACGCTGTGGTTGGCGCTGATTTCCGCCGTCGGTGCTGCCCTGATACTGGGCTTCGGGGGCTGGCTGATCGTCAAGATCTTTCCGCAGGTCGGTTATATGGGCCCGTGGCTTATGGCGGCGGTAAGCATTGCCGGCGTGGGCCTGGCAAACCGCTGGCGGTTCAAGAGTAACCGGTGGATGGAGATAGATCTATTCAGGCGGCCACCGATCGCGGTGCCGGCCCAAAATGGCGCACCGGTGGAGTAATCACCTCTGTGGCCGGTGGGGCCGCACCTATCAGTCGGTTATCGGCTTGATCTTGATGTTCCGCACTGCGCCGGTCGTCTGCCACGTGGCTATTCCCAACGGCTGGGATAGATCTACCTCGGGCCTGATGTCGATGTGCCTGCCCTCGATCCCGATATCAACCAGCGGTTCTCCGTCCAACCAGGCCTGGATCTTCTTGGGTGTGACACGCAGCCGAACGTGGTACCATTTGCCGTTCTCGAAGGAGACAAAACGGGTCGTCTCGTTGTTGGCCGCATCGTAGTAGTCGATGTTCGAGAGGCCGCAGAGTTCACCGCCCCAGCCGCCGAGTATCAGCGAACAGGGTCTATCTCCGACGGGAAACGTCAGGCCGCAAAAAAAGTCACTGCCCTCGACCCGCATCGCCTCGAGCGTTATCTCGTAATTCTGGCGGATCAGCGGGCCGGTCCAGGTTATCCCGGTCATATCGTTGCCCATTGTCATATATATCGCCCCGTCCTTAACGTAGACGTCCCCCTGCCCGCCGAAATCCGTAATTTTCCATTTACCCAGCGACTTGCCGTCAAAAAGACTGGTCTCGGCGGTGATAACCTCTGTCGTAGTCCCGGCCCCCGTGGTCTGGCGGCGGCCGGACGGAGGACACCCTATCAGGCCAACCAGGCTGGTAAGTACCAGCGCATTTGCCACCCGGCGAAACCCGGCTCGCCCAACAAATGATGTACGTCCAGCACCAACAGGGTTGTCGGTTGTGTATCCCGTTGCCATCTTGCTTCTCCTTGCAATATCGACCCACGTCGTTTACAATGAATCCGGGACACAGATTATACAACAGTTGTTGACTTGGCGGGCAATTTTTTGGCGCCCCC
>CAZWAP010000029.1:0-31473 GCA_964632005.1 uncultured Pirellulales bacterium
CCGCCGTAGCCGCCGCCATAGCCGCCGTAGCCACCGTAACCACCGTAGCCGCCACCGTAACCGCCGTAGCCGCCGCCAAAACCACCGTAGCCGCCACCACCAAAGCCAATTCGTCGGCCCATTCCGACAAAGTTCGCCTGCTGACCAACGAGGTCGCTGACATCGTAAACGCGCGTCTCGAGCTTGCTCGGAAGTGATGTCACCGTGGCGACCGTTATTACCCCGTTCTCAACCACATAGCCGATCTCCTCTCCGAAGCCGCCCGTAACGGCCTTGAGCAGATTCTCAAGACCTGTTCCCAGGCGAACCGCCGGAAGACCATCCATATTTATCGGAGTCGTCGGCTCGATCTCTCCCCCGTTTTCGTAGAGGTCACGCCACAGAACCACTATCCGCAGGGGCGGATCAACCGCATTCCTTATCACCTCGATAGCCTCGCTCAGAGGCATCGTCCGGGTAAGCGACGAAAGGTCCACAACCTTGTCCAGTTGCTCATACACCGCCATATCTTCGGGGTCTAACCCGATCGGCTCGTCAGGCTTCCTCGTCGGCCTCTCGATAATCTCCCGCCAGTTCTTCGGATAAGTCACTTCCTTTGCATACGGAATCCCCGTCTCGTCGGTCTCCAACAAGATGTCCGCACGCTGTCTATTCGATTCCTTCTCAATCTCACGGGCCTTGCGGAAATACACCATATCCTCAAGCTGATCTTTCAGGGTCAGCGCGCCGTCGTGTTGTGGATCCAACGCCAGAAGACCGTCCAGCTGGTCGAGAGCGGCCTCGTAACGACCCTGCTTGGCAAAGGCCTTGGCGCTGCCAAGCAGCTCGGCAATCCGTCTCTGCCTGTCACGCTCCATTTCGTCTCGAAGCTTGCGCTCAGCCTCGATCGCTTCGATGCGCCTCTTTTCCTCCATCTGTTGGTCCGCAGCAGTCTGGGCCGCCGAAATCTCCTCGCTCTTGGCTTTGAGTTTATCGGTGTACTCCTTGAAAAGGACATCGCCCAGGTGTATTTCGTTCTCGTTCACCGTTGATAGTGCGCTGGCGATGGCCCTCTTGGCCTTGTCGAACTCTGCCTTGTTGGCATATTCATCTGCCTTACGAAGAGCGTTTTCAACGACCGCCTTTGTATGGCTTCGAAGAATATTCCTCTTGCGGAGGATAACATCGATAAAACTGCTCTGTCCCCGCGAGACCTCTACTCTCTCGGGCCCCGTTAGTTCGACCTGACCCGGCGGCGCTTGCTCTGCCTGGAGCTTCTTCGCTTCCTGGGGGATCTCGGCCGGTTTTGTTTCCAGCTTAGGGGTCTCGGTCCAGGCTGTGCCAGAACCCGGAACTTCTGGCCTGGCTATATCAATTATCTTCGCCTCGGCCGATCGCCGCTTGGCCAGTCTGGCATCAATTTCGGTGATATCACGCCGCAAGCTTTCAACCATCTTCGCAGGAATAAGACCGCTGCGTATAACCCTTGAGAACCCGTCGCGTGCCTTCTCAAGTTCACCCATCTCGTAGTAGCCTAAGCTTCGATAGTAAAGCCGGGCTACCGCCTCCTGCCGTTTGATAAGCTCGCTCTTTGCCTTTGCTCCGCCAGCTGCTTCTTTGGACCTGTCAACGGGCTCCCGCTGGCTCGGCTGGGATGGCACCTGCGCCCGCCTGCTACGCGCGGCGGTACGTTCAGCGCGGATCGCATCGTTCAACTGCTTTAAGGCCTCCGGAAGCACCTTCCTTTCTTCCTCGGTGAGCACCTCGTCGTTCCATATCTGCTCCAGACGCGACTTCGCCGCCTCCAGCTGGCCCTGTTTGATCAGCTCGTTTGCCTCGGCCAGAGTATCATCAACGCGTTTTCTGTTGACCGCACCGATCCGGGCCTTTTCCATAAGCTCCTGGAGTTGCAGCTTGGCCGCATCGGACAAATACTCCTGGTAAGTGTGCGCAGTCCTGAACGTCTTCTCAGCTTCGGAGTACAGACCACTGTCCAACTGTTGCTTACCGTTGCGGATGTACGTCTCAACGAGCTGACGCATCGAATCATCGATGCCCCCTTCAGAGGGAGAAGCTACCCCCAAGACGGCGATGACCGCCAATGCCAGAAGCGCAGCCACCGTCGACAAAGACCTTCTCCGACATAGCTTGAGAAAAATGCTCGGCCTGTTCAAAGCTAACCTCCTGCCTAAATGAACCCCCCTCGTTTGAGAATAATCCCTTTGGGATCACCCCTTCGGGAGGAACCTTCTATTATTCTTCCTTCTTTTTCAGCCTCCAGTTACGTGATTGGTGTAGCTTACGCTACGACCTTAGTTTAGTGAAATCTGCCCTCTTTTTCAAGCGAAAAATTTGCATTAGGCCAAAGCACCCGATAATATCAGGGTTTTCTGTACTGCTCAACAAAAAAACGAAAGAAAACTCGCAAAATTGGCCGGCAAAAACAAGTCCATCCAGCCCGGACTCAGAGCGCCTTGTCGCTCACAGCCGAACAACCGCCTATGGAAAGCCCCCTGACCACCGAAGAACCCCTGATATTGGCGCTGGAAACCTCCAGCAGAATCGGCTCTGTCGCGCTCGGCCGCGGCCCCAAAGTCCTGGCCGAATCCACCTTCTCGGCGCCGCTGAGGCACTCAGCCGAGATCTTTCCCACAATCACCCGCCTGATGGACCGTTTCAGCCTGAAGCCCGCACAGATCCGCCACGTCTACCTCTCGATCGGCCCCGGCAGCTTTACCGGCCTTAGAATCGCCGTTACAATCGCAAAGGTAATGCATCTGGCAAATCCCGTAAAGATAGTCGCGGTCGATACCCTCGACGTCATCGCCGCGAACGTCGCCGACCCCCAAGGCACCGTCTGCAGAATCGCACCTGTTCTGGACGCAAAGCGCAACCAGTTCTTCGTCGCCCTTTACCACCGCTGCACGTGCCCTCCTACCCTACCAAGACCGGCCCAGGATCGCCCGACCCCCTGCGCCCTGGAGACCTGGCGCAAGGTACTGCCCGCCTCGCTGCTGACCGCAGCCGAATTTCTCCAGAGATTCGCCGACCCGCACGAGCCCGTTTATCTACTCGGGGACGGCCTGCTCTACCACAAAGACAAGTTCCGATCCCCCGGCACGCGCTTCCTCGACCAGGAATTCTGGAGTCCCCGCGCCGCCAATGTCCACGCTCTCGGATGGCAGCTCGCCCTGGCCGGTACTTTCACCGATCCGCTGACACTGACCCCCAACTATCTGCGCCAACCCGAAGCAAAAGAAAAATACCGCTGCCCCTCTCACCGCCCCAACAGGATCGACCCGCCGCCCCGGTAGAACGTCCCGGCCACGCATGCTGTCATCAGGCACGCAAGAGTCGCCGCCACAAGCGCCCTCGCCGCTACCTTTGCTGCGTCGCGCGTGCGCTGTGGTGCAAGTCCACATACCCCACCCACAAAGATCGCCACAGATGCTACGTGTGCAAAGCCACACAATGCGTACGTCGCTATCACCACCGACCGCTCCTCTGCTATCGCGCCCTGTTCCATAGCGGCGGCGAGATCCCGATACGAGACAACCTCCGTCACAACTACCCGCTCCCCGATAATCCGCGAGATCTCCGCTGCATCCGAAACCGGAACCCCTATAACCAGCGTCACCGGATAGAACGCATAACCCAGCAGCCCTTTCAGTGTCCAGTCGAACTCGACGCCCAGGACCGAATTTACCAACCCACCCACCCCTCCAAGTATCAGGTCAACCAACGCCACCAGCCCCAGCACCGCCACCAGCAGCGCCACTATCCCGGCGATCATCTTCACACCCGCGTTTGCCCCGTTGATCACCGCCTCGAAAACGCTGTTGTCTTTCTGGTAATAGGGCCGAACGTCCACTCCCAACGTTTCTGGCTCGCCGAGCTCAGGCAGCAGCACTTTGGAGACGGCCAGCGCCGCCGGTGCCGACAGCAGCGACGCCGAGACCAGGTGCCCGGCTATCGCTCCGAACCGTTCCCGTAAGCACAACACGTACAACGCCAGAACGTTGGATGCAACCGTCGCCATCCCCGCCGTCAAGACCGTGCACAACTCCGACTGCGTCATCCGCTGCAGGTAAGGCTTGACGGTTAGCGTCGACTCGACCCCGACGAAGATATTGCTGGCGGCGACGAGCGACTCGGCGCCTGAGACCCGCATCAATCGAGTAAAGACGTATGCAAACCCGCGTACGACCACCGGCATTATGTTGAGCTGGTACAGAATTCCGATCAACGCAGAAAAGAAGATGATCGTCGGAAACGCCTGGAACGCCAGTATAAACCCCAACGATTCTTCTCCCTGCTCGTTCACCTGGCCCGGCCCCAGTGCCAGCCGGCCGAATATAAACCGCGCCCCGGCACCGGCTGAGTCCAGAACCTTCACAACCGCCTCGTTGACCACCTCAAAGACCTGCCCCCCGACCGGCACGACGAAAATGAATAACCCCATCAGCAGTTGCAGCGCGATCCCCCAGCCGATAACCCGCCAGTTCATCCTCCGCCTGTCCGCCGACATCAACCACCCCACCCCCAAAAGAATGAATATCCCGGCAAAACTTATTAGATTGTAAAAGCCCATATCGCCGGATTATCGATAATAGCCCGACCGCCGTCAATGTGCTAATTCACCCCGGATGGGATCTCCAAGCAACATCAACAGAGGATAAGGCGTATGACGACCCAGGCGATTCGGCCGCAAGGAATTCCTTGGCGACCTCATTCTCGCCGCAGCGCCTTGATTAACCGCAATAATCCTTCCGCAGCCGCCAGCCTGATGCCGCCGGCTGGAGGGACGTAACCGGATATGGCCCCCTCCTCAAGTGCTCCGGGTGGTCTTAGGAACCGGCGGTATTAGGCTCTGCCGGTTCGGGCGTATTCGGGTCCTCGGGCTCCGATCGGTCGGCCGGTGGCGATTCAGCCTTCTGGTCCGAGGGTACGTTCGGTTCGGCAGGCTCCGCTTGTTTTGCCTGTTCCGTGGGGGCTGTCTTGGTTTGGCTCTTCTCTTCGGCCTTCTTTTCGTCCTCAAGCAGATCGGAGAGCTTCTTGGTCAGACTCCTCGCCTTCCAACTGGGTATTTCGTAGATCCAGCCTTTGTGCTTGAGTGCGAAGGCCTGGGCCCTGTCGTAAGCGAGCAGCTTGGCTTCCTTCTTTTTCAGCTCTTCTTCAGACTCCACCTTCCGCTCTTTCTTGGGCCTTTCGCCGGTGAACTCGGCGGTGCAGGTAATGTAAGTCTTGTCGTCCTTCTTGGCGATATTGAGGGTATAGACGACCGAATCGTTCAGCCTGCAAATGTAGTGGTCGTTGAATGCCAGGCCTCCTACGTTCCTGGTGACCTCGTCGAACCTCAGGTCTGTCAGCGCACGCCAGACGCTCTTGGCCTCGTTGGTCTTGAGTTTTTTGCCAGCAGGCATATTTTCGAGGGTTATGTTATCATCCTGGTTCTTCTTAAGGGTGTACGTTTCGCCACCCACGCCGACGGTGACGGAGTTAACATCCTTTTCCGCGACGGTGATGAGGTCCTGGTCGACGTAATCTATCGCGCGGTCCCTGATCCACGGCGAATCCAGTGTGAGATACACCTTGTCTCCGGGGAGTAACCGCACGTACGTTCCCTGCCCGGCCTCGGCACTCTTGCCCAGGGCCACGCCGGCCAACAGCGGCGAATTCGCATCGGTAGAGTAAAACCTCACCAGGCTGTGGGCCTTTTCCTCGGTTACCTCCAGATCCTCATGATTGGCCGGATTGCTCGTATACGGCGCGCCGGTAGTCTTGATATCCAGGCATTTCTTGAACAGCTCGTTAATCTCTTTTGTATCTGCCGGGTAGTTGTCCTTGTTGACGACAACGAACAACCTGCCGCGCCGCTGAAGTGTAACCGCGTCCTCGCCGCTGCCGACAACGATCTTGCCCACCCGGCCAGGGTCAAGCCCCTGGATAAGGTACGCCGGGCCGCCGCCCCTTTCCGCAGGTCCACTCGATACCCCCGATATCACAACGGCAAGGATAACCATCACTGCGGCAACAATGCCCAATATTGCCAGAGTCCTGTTGCTCATACAAAACTCCTATGATGAAAGTTTGCTCCAAACCGAGTTCACCAATTCGAAGTCCTTTTCAGGCCGGCCAAATATATGTCCGCCGGATTGGGTCGTTGGCGCTTCGAGCATTTCGGTTTTGCATCCGTATTCCATCTTGCCTGGCCGGCCATTCATCCGGAAGCAGACCTCAGGCGTCACTTGCGTGGCTGATGTAGTGCCGCCTGCGTATGCTCCGACGCAGCCCCAGCACCACCGCCACGAGCAGGATAACCGCCGGTGCTGCCAGCGTATTTGCCCGTTGCAATCGTCTGCCCAGAGCGTCGATGCGCTCGCGTCTTTTCATACGTATCTTGCGTTTCTGGCGCTCCGCCTCGTAAATCTTGCGTTCCAATGCACGGCGCTGCTGGATTATGGCGCTGCCGACCACCTCTTCTTCGCCTTCCTTGGCCGAGGCGACGATCTTCTGGAGCTCCGAGTTGTAACCGGAAATCGCAAGCTCTAAGGCCTCCATCTCCGCTGCCGTTTGTTCTTCCGCTTCCCTTTCAATCCTGTTCACGACGTGGAACGGGCGCCTGAAATTGCCTCGCGACCTGATAGAAATCAGGTCGCTCGACCCGCTTAAATCGTCTATCGTGTTCAACAGCAAGGCGCTGTTGTCACCGACGATCATCTTCCCGAAGAACACGTTCCGGTATGCAACGTTATCGCTGAGAAAATCGACGTCTGCAAAGACCACGACCGCGCAGTCCTCGGTCGCCTGCGTCAGGCCCGTAATATGCTCGGTCCTGGTCTTGGGCTTATCATCTTCCTTTACCTTTTTCTCGCTGTCGGACTCGCCCGAATCCTGCTCTTCCACCTCGACCTCGACGGAAATACCATTCGGAAAGCTGCTCTTGAAACGGCCGGTAAGCAGGTAGCCCATCGCGACCGGCTTGACCCCGGGGTGGAACTTCCTGGCAAAATTCTTTGGGTCCATAAACATAAACTCATAGGGACTGTCGATCGAAAACGCGTTGCCCCTGGCGGTGGTGGTAATAAGGGCGGTCCGCTGGATCGCGCTTTCGGCCTGGTTCGGATCGTTAGGCTCGGCGACCTCTCTGAGTACTCCGGCAAAGAGCATCGTAACCTGATTGAGCTCCGCGGTGATGACATTGTCCTTGTTGAAACATCCCGGAGGCCGCAGCCCCAGGAAGCCGACGACCGGGTCCTCCCCGAACTGGGCCGAAAGCGCCAGCGTCATATCGCCTGCGAAGGTGTTCTCGGGCATCTCAAGTCCCCACGTCCGCAGCAGTCGATTCAAATCCGAGCTCTGCGACTGGGGGGGCTGACCCATCGGCGGTTGAAACCTCGGCCTGTCGACCAGGCAGTGCGGATCAACGCAGACTATCATCCTGCCCCCTTTCAGCACAAACTGGTCTATTGCAAAGAGGGTTTCTTCCGAGAGGTTCTTGGGATGTATGACCAACAGAATGTCGATGTCGTTTATGTCGTTCGTATCAGTCGGTACACTTACCACCTCGTACTGTTTGCGGAGCTGCTCCACAATCGTCCACGGGCCCCTCGGCTGTTGTCCCTGCATCCGCAACATCTGTGCCATATAACCACTGATATCCTCACCCATTACCGGCAGCGAGCTTAGTATGCCGATCTTTTTTTTCTGTCGCGTGATCGCCGTATCGATCAGGTAACTTATATCGTATTCCACGAAGTTCTGCCGGTCCGGAGAGAAAAACTCGATGACCTTCTCCACCCCGAACTGGGTGCGTACTACAAGCCCGAAGAAGAAGTTCTCTTCTTTGGTTATCGGGAATTTTTTCAACCCGTACCTGATCGCCTCGGCCTCCTCGTCGGAGAAGGGTCTCGGGTCGATCACCTCGAGCTTGACCATGCCGTTCGAGGCCGCAACGTACTCCTCCAGCAGCGCCTTGACGAATTCGTAGTAATTGTTGAAGAAGCGGATCTGGTCCGGCCCCTTTAGTGCCGCCGTCTTGGCGTAATACAGCCTGGCGGTGATAGGTTGGTTCAGCTTCGCCAGTATCGCCTTTGTCCCTGCCGAGAGTGTGTACAGGCGCTGGTCCGTCACGTCAACCTTCAGACCTTTACCTATATTCTGGCAGATGGTAATCGCCGACAGGGTTATCACCAGAACGAGAATCGCACCGACAATTGCCCTTACCGTTCGGTTCATCAGCATGCCTTCCTTTCATCCAGGATAATGGTACAGGCCGCAATCCACCCAACGATCATCAGTATGAAGTAAGAAAGGTCCTTGAACTCGAGCACACCCTTTTGAATCGACTCGAAATGTATCTGGAAGCTCATTCCCTCGATCGCCTCGACCAGGCCGGCCGGCAGAAAGCCCGCCAGGTAGTTCAGCGTCGTAGGCATACCCGCGAAGACGAAGACCGCGCAGGCCACCACCGAGAGCACGAAGCTGATCACCTGGTTCTTGCTGACCGCGGAAAAGAAACACCCTATCGCCAGGAAGCCGCCGGCCATCAGCAGGCTCCCGATGTAGCCCGTGATTATCAACCCGATGTCCGGATCGCCCAGATAGCAGACCGTTATCACCATCGGGAATGTCAACCCAAGCGCTATCGCCAGAAAAACCCACGCGGCAAAGAACTTCCCCAAGACGGCCTGTCGTATCGTGATCGGCAGCGTAAACAAAAGCTCTATCGAACCGACCTTGCGCTCCTCCGCCCACAGCCGCATCGCAACCGACGGAACCATAAACACAAACAACAGCGGTAGGTTCATAAAAAACGTCCTCATATCCGCCTGACGCATCTCATAGAACCCCTGCTTGAATGTCAAATACCCCGCAAAGAACAGAAATATCACGAGGAACACGTAAGCAAGGGGCGTGGTGAAGTAGCTCTTCAATTCCCTCTTGAAGACCGCCTTGAAACTGTTCATATTTCTGCTCCTGTCTTATCCACGCAGAACAATAGTGCCCCGATAAACTTCAACTTGTTTGGCTGGCCCGGTTGACTGCCGGCCCGATAAACCGCCCCTCACCGCTGCAGCATCCCGCACCTGTACGGCCCGCAGGGGTTCTTAAAAGAAGTTGCACCGAGCATGTTCAACTCCTTACTACTTATGTTCAATTCTTAGCTGTCCTTCGATCGCCGTTGCCCTTGGTGATCTTGCGGAAGACGGCATCAAGGCTGCAACCATACTCCTGCTTCAATTTTGCGGGTGTCGAATCAACCAGTATCCGGCCTCTGGCGATGATTATCGTCCGCGAGCAGACCGCCTCGACCTCTTCGAGGATGTGGGTGGACACAATTATGCACTTGTCCTTTGCCATCTTGCTTATAAGCCTGCGGACCTCGTGTTTTTGATTCGGGTCCAGCCCGTCGGTCGGTTCATCGAGGATAAGAACCTCCGGGTCGTGAATAAGCGCCTGGGCCAGACCGACACGCCGCTTGTACCCCTTCGAGAGCGTCTCGATCGTCTGGTGGTAGACCGACTCAATCGAGCACATCGGGACTATTCGGTCGAGCGCTTTCTTGCGGGCCGGCCCCTTGATCTGCCTCGCGTCGCAGACGAAGTTCAAAAAGCTCCCTACGGTCATCTCGTTGTAAGCCGGTGAGTTCTCCGCCAGATACCCCAACGACCTGCGCACTCCTATCGGGTCTTTCAGGATGTCGTACCCGCAGACTGTGGCGGTGCCGCTGTCGGGAGTGATGAAACAAGTCAGCATCCGCATGGCCGTTGTCTTGCCTGCCCCGTTCGGCCCAAGAAGGCCCAACACCTCTCCCTTTTGCGCCTCAAATGATATGCCGTCAACGGCAATTACCGGCCCAAAACTGCGCCGAAGTTCCTTGGCCTCTATCATCATATCTTTCTCCTGTATGCTCGACGCGGTGCCCATACCTCAAATCCCGCTGCCACGGAATTCGAATCACTTTATCTAAAATCTGTTGACAGTCAATACCCTCGTCCGCATTATTTTGTTCGCTGGCCCACCCCCTGGTTTCGCTGCCTGCGCCGGCAAAGTACTTTGCGGCAGTGGTGCCGCAGAATTCATCTAACAAACGTCGATAAAGCAACTTATGGCCAAAATTGCCAGGGTAAATCTCGCCGATTACCGCACCAGCGTCACCAAGGCTCTCGACCTGATAGAAGCGGCCTCGAAGCTACCCAAAGACCGCCCCATCATAATCAAACCCAACCTCACCAACTCCTCGCCCCCACCTGTCACGACGCCTGTCGCCGCCGTCCGCGCCGTCTATGAATACTGCAGGGCACATACGAATGCTCAAGTCGTTATCGGTGAAGGCTGCGGCTCCGGCGAAACCGGCGACATCTTCAAAGCCCTCGGTTATACTGACCTGGCTGAAGAGTGCGGGGTTGAGTTGATCGACTTCAACCAGGCCGAGGCCGTCCTACTGAAAAATGACAATGCACTCCAGCTAAAGCAGCTCTACGTACCCAGCATCGTGCTCGATGCGTTCGTAATCTCGCTGCCTGTTCTGAAAGATCGCAGCTTCACCACAACCACGATCGCGCTGAAGAATATGTTTGGGATCGTCCCGGGCCGGTTCTACGCCGGCTCGTGGAACAAGTCGAAGCTCCACGCCCCATCCACCCATAACTCCGTCGTTGATGTCTGCCTTTATAGAAAGCCGGACCTAATCCGTCGTCGACGCGACCACCGTTCTAAAGGGATCGCACCTTGCCGGCAAAAAGAAGAAGCTCGGCCTGATCCTCGCATCTTTCGATCCGGTCGCCGTGGACGCTCTGGGCTCGGCACTACTCGGCCACGATCCTCGAAAGCTCGATTATCTGACCTTAGCCGACGGCCTGCTTGGCGATATGACCGCCCCCCAAATCCTGGAAGCTTAGCCGGCTTCCCTGCCGGACTCAGTGCTCAGAGCTGTTCGGCCACCATTTTGCGGAGCCCCGTCAATCAGTTGCTTTCTGCGCCAGAAGCCTCCTCGCCGCCGGTGCCGAGCCGCACCTGGGACTTGGTGTGCATCACGAACCGTCGCCTTGGCCACTCGGGCCGCCAGTACTCGGTGAAATTGCCCCTGCACATCCATATAGGCTCCGGCCCGGTAACCTCCGGCCGGGATAGACCCCTGGGGATGATATACCTGTCCAGTCGCAGGTAGTCCCTGTATACCCGCAGGATCATCGCATCACACTCGCCGCGCCGACCCTTGGCAATGCCCGCTCCAGTGATGTAACTGATGCCGCCGTGCTCCTCGTGGTGGTAGTGATGATCGTGTCCCGACAAGACCAGTCGGACATTGTGCCACCCACCGAGCCACTCGAAATACTTCCTGAGCTTACCCACATAGTGCGTATGGTGCAGAACAATCGAAACCGAGCTGTCGTCGGCGCCCGTGATAACGCCGCGGAGCCACTCCTTCTGCTCCCTGCTGTAGTAGGGGTCGCACACGATGAATCGAATTCCGCCCCTTTTGAAAACGTACCGGCAGGTGGTCTCGCCGCCGCTGCCAGCCAGAATACCGCCTGCCTCGCCCTGCCACCCGGCATGGTCCACGACGTCAGGGTTCCACGCGGGCCACTGCCGGCTACGGGAATAGTCACGGCCCCAGGGGTGACCGAAATCCTGAACCGCTGTCCGAAGCCCGGCCTTTAGGACGTACGAGCCGCCCGTCGCAGCCCACCTAATCTCCCGCTTCAGCGCTCCCCCGCGAAGGTCGTGATTCCCGGGCGCCAGATGAAATTCCACGCTGCCCCGTTCTGTACATACTAAATCCTGCACCGCCTCAAATGCACAGCTATCAGCATGGTCAAAATAGGTGTCCCCTATGTGAATCACTATCTCCGGCCGTTCCTCTTTGAGCTTGTCCACGAGTGCGTAGATCCACTCGTCGTCGGCCGTCTGTGTATCTGTGATTATCGCCACGCTCCATAATGGCTTGATACCCACTCCCACGCCCCCTCCGCCGTACGCTGCCAGACTGTAAACCAAGACAACCCCGATCGCTGTGAGAAAAAGACGCCGACCTGCCACTACAATTCCCCCTTATCAGCTTATTGGTCGTTGCACACGGGCCACCCTGAGGAGCCGGGGACACTTCAGGCCGACCGAAGAACCCTTGTAGTCCGTCCGGTAATCCTCAGCAACGCCGGCTGGCCGAAACTCCCCTGAAACTTGCACGTACAACTTCACCGGCCCCGGCCTTACTATCCTTCATCGTCACAAGGCACGGTTGCCGTCCACTTTTCGATGAATAATTTCGGATGCAAGCCGTCCGTCACCCCCGCGCCGACGGCCTTTCCCACTCGTCGCCCTGGGCGTATAATTGCCCCCGGCCGACAATTGCCCCAAAAAAGCTTGACCTCCGGCTTCGCTGCTGGACATCCCCCTTGCCCCCACGGTCCGCTTCATCGCTATTCCGCGCTGAGCATTTCTCAGGCAGGCGGCTCTAAAATCGCCCATAACAGGCCCTGCAGGTGGAATGATAGTCCCCTCCGCAGGCACAATCCGAAAAATGGAAGTTACAGGCTGTCAATCAAGCGGCCCCCCGGGGCGACCCACAGCAGCCCGCACATAGACATAAACAGGGCCGGAACTTCAACCTGAAATCCCGGCCCTGTATGAGCCCTTAAAACTCAAAGACTTCTTTTTTTCCGCGAGAGCGGTATCTATGCTTCGACTATCTTGCAGTTCGGCGTCTTCTGGCGAGCATCAGTCCACCCAGACCGAGCAAAGAAAGCGTAGCTGGCTCGGGCACGCAAACTGTGTAAAGATTGATGTAGTCAACGGCCCCACCTATACCGAAGTGATACACAATGTACTCGCGATCCGGGTTCGGCTCGAGATGGAACGAGCCGGTTAGCTTCTTCCAGCCGGTAGCCGGCTCTACCACCTCCACAACCTGGCCCGTAAGCTCTACTAAACCGCCGAACGGCACCGGATATACTGCAAAACCGGTCAATTCCCCCAGGAAACCTATCTCTATGACGATCTCCTTCGACGGATTGGGCTTCATCTGGTTTGGTACTTCCAGAACGATCTCCGGTCCTTGCTCCGCTGTCCAGACACCCTCCCGGCCTGCGAGCTCTGCAACCCATTCCACCGCAGTTGGGGGTTCTGTGGAGCTGCCGATTGTTGCCGTTGCAGTGCCGTACGGATTCAAATCGACCTCCGGAATCGCGGGATTGTCGTCGTCGTCAAACGTCCACTCCTGCTGTGTTTCGCCGGGCCCCAACGGCAGCGCCAGCGCCGAACTCGCGACAACCATCACGCTCGCGACAACAATCATCAAGAATATATTTTCTTTTCCCACTTCTATCCTCCTTATCCGGCTCAGATATCCTACGGCAGGCTTCGTTGTGCCCGCCGCTGTGTTCACATGTACGCTCTGTTCCTTTAACTCAAGAACACTTTACGCCTGCGCAGCCAGCCGACAATCCCGACCCCGATACCGCCCAACAACACCGCACCGGGCGCGGGAATGCAAATCGTATCGACCGTAATGTAGTCGACCTGCCCGCCCGTACCGCCGATGGTAAGTTCAATCAGCTCCTCATCCGGGTTCGGCTCAATGTGCCACGCATAGGTACTTTTGTACCAGAGGTTTGTCGGATCAACCAGCTCGGTCTCTGTAGAGATCAGCTCAACCGAGCCGCTGGGACTCGGCTCCACTGTCGCGTCAACGGTCAGCCCCCGCCAACCTATCTCGAGCCAGATCTCCTTCCAGCTCGTCGGGGCCGGCTGGTTGGGAATCTGTAGGTCGATCCCAAGTGGCTTCCCCGACCACACGCCTGACCGACCAAGCATCATATCGGCATAACCGAATGCCCACCAGAGCTGGCCCGTCGTGTAAATATCGGCTGATGCCGTGCCGTACGGGTTCTCGTCAATCTCAGGTAAGGCAGGGTTGTCGGCGTCATCAAAAGTCCACGCCTGATACGTGGTCCCCGGATCGCCTCTATTCCATCCGAGGCTCGGCACTCCCAATGCCGGCGCGCTCAATACTGCACACATCAACAACGCGAAAACTATCTTTTTCATCATTTTCTCCTTCAAATGTCTATTGACGCCATCTTGGTACCCCCAAGAGGCCCAAAGCCCTTTGTCACTCACCACCGGCGAGCCAAGGGAACTATCCAACGGGGATCGGGCTGCCTGTAGCCAGGGATTTTGCAGACGACAACATTACCCGCAATCGCCGCAAGAACTCCGAGTAATGCTCCTGCGAGCGCCCGCACTAAACTCGCCATATGTCCACAGTACTCGCCCAACGACGATACCCCTTCCTCCTTCCGGGAATTGCCTCCGTGCTTAAAACTGGTAGTTGAAACCACCTAACAAACCAAGGTGTGGCCTCCTCCTAATAGAAGCCAATGGTATTGTAACAGAACACCCGCCTCTGTCAACAAAAATCTCAAGAAAATTGCGCATTTTTTTTAAATTCCCGACCTTCTCACATCCGGTCGCATTGCGTATCCGCACCTCCAGCAAAAGTACCCGTTGAGGGCATCCATATAGGGGTAGCCCACCTGTGCTCTAACCCTTTGGTAGTAAAGCCCCCAGATCAGCCCTGGATGATGGCGAAACGTCCGTGCCCATCTTAGGGGGAACTTCATACCGCCGGGTGCCACCTGCAAGTCGGAATTGGCTTGTCAGAGTCGGCCTATTCGACCCGACCACTTTGCCCCCCACAACTGCCGTAAGTTCTTATTGGAGTGGTGATTGTAAAAGCCAAAAGCTGCAACTGCAACCGAGGTTGCGGTTCTGCATCTTTGCGTTTGTGAGGTTGCTTGCTGCACTGTCAAACCGAACCTTGCCCGGTTTGAAATGTTTAATGGGTACCTATAGCAGGCCAAGCGAACCGTAACCGCTGTAACCAGCTCTGCGAGACCCGAAGTGGTGGATCAAAGAGGCCCGTTAGTGCACCGCGAAATGCCTGATGACTTTGTAAATCCCTTTGTACAAGAGGCTTAAGAGATAGCCCGTGAGAATGGGCAGGCAAAACGACATCAGGCAAACCAGCCCATTCAGCACGTCGATTTGCCGGGGATAATCAACTCTCAGGTCGGTCTCTGAGCCGTGGGCAGCGCCGTTGAGCATCCCCGCCAGCAGGGAAATGGAGAAGCGGAGCAGCAAGAAAATCACCACCCCGGACAGTGCTATCGAGCAGAAGGCCAGCACAGCGCTGACCTTGTCCCCCCTCAGGCCCTTGATGAGCTAGGCATCCGGCCCGATAAGCTTCACGAAGATTATTACGCCAAAGACCAGCGAAAGAACAAAAAGGAATAGCGACATACCCAATCAACCTCACGTGCCAGCTCGAGAGCGTGTTTTTACCGTAATCGGCACGGAAAACAAGGCGGTTTAGCCCAAAACCCAGCAAGAACGACAACACGAAAAGTCTGACGCAAAGTTCATAGCAGCCAGCGCGGTCTTGAGATTGCGGATCACGGCCGACGTGCCCACAAATTGAAGTAAAATCGGCGTTTCCCAACCGAGAATCGGTCACTGTTGGAGTTCTGCACCCATCTCGTCCATTCGCAGTCTCGGCTTGGCAAATTAAACCGCTGCAGGATTTTACGACCGATATTATTAAAGTACTCGACGCCCAAAGACCGAAATAAAATGCAAGTAACGTATCGCAAATTAGTATGCTTTTCCAAAAACTCTTTTAGGAGAGCTTACGATGCACTTCCTTGAAGAATTGAAGAAATGGATTGGTGAGATCACCGAAATTGGCCTGTTGCTGGTGGCTCTGGGCGTGGTGGCTGGCATCCTTTTCGGCCCCAACGTCCCCTTCTTCGCGGGCATCGTGGAGAATCTCACGAATCTACTGGCGACTCTGGGCCAGAATGGGCTTGTGGGCCTGATTGCGCTGAGCATCATTCTTTACCTGTTCTACAGGAAAAGGGTCGTCGCCTGAAATCCCCTTCCTGTGTCACAACACAGACGAGTTCAACCTTGATTCCTTCAATCCAAGCAGCAGGATCGAGTAGTTTTCCGCCTGCCCGGCGGAAAACTACTCGAGTGTGGAATACCCACGCTTTACGCTCCGCGATGTATCGAGCTGTCGCGTTGCCTTAGGCCCCCCTCGGCCCAAGCGCTGATAATTAGGGCTAACTACCCCTCGATAGGTCCGGTGTGAGCGAGACGGACTTGGGCGCTAATTCACCCCTCCGCTATACTGAGCATGGCCCAGATTCCCAGTAAGCCGAGCACAAGCAGCGCTGCTCGCAGTATCCGCCCCGTCTGCGTTGTGGGCTTGACGAACGACCACAGGAACGCCCAAAACGCCGCCACAATGGCCCCTCGCCAAAAAAATTGAACCGCTTCTCCAATCATATGCGAATTATACCCTATATTAACATTGCGTGTCAAGCCAAAAGCCCCTATTTTATCGCAAGCGTACTTTCCTGGCTATAACGACTAAGCCGCTGCAGGTCTCAGGTTACTAACAGGGGTCGTCATAGCTGGGTGCCAGCCGCATTTGGGGAGCCTCCATTTCCCCGCTGCCGCGTCAGATATGAAATCTCAGTTTAGATGCGTCTGCGCCCTCAGATTGATTCTCGCCGCGCCGGGCACTGCCGGTGGCGACCCCGGCACGCCGGATAAGGCCAACTTTCCACAACCCCTTGGACCGGAGGTCTTTGGTGTTCGGGCCACCGGAACGCTCGTCAAGCCTATTCTCCGGCCCCTTTTGGGTCGGCCGCCCGCGAAATACGGTTCGCATTCGCCTGCCGTTGGCGGCGATGGTTTTCCAGCAACGCTGGCAGACGTTCAGGCAATGACGATGTGCTGGAAAAACTGATTGACACCCATAGGGCGGATCGTTACAATCCCCCCGCTTTTCGGGCCGGTTTTTTAAAATCTATAGGATAACGCCAGATGGATAGTGTAATCGAACTGCTGAAAAAGAGGATTTCACCCGAGCATTATGACAGGCTGATGCGCCTGGAGAACCCGAAGCTCCACGCATTTGTGGCTGATGCGATTAAGCTGACCGAGCCCGAGTCTGTCTACGTGTGTACCGATTCGGAGCAGGACCGCGAGTATATCCGCAGGCAGGCCATAGAAAAGGGCGAGGAAATACCCTTGAACATCCCGGGCCATACCTGCCATTTCGACGGATACCACGACCAAGCCCGCGACAAGGCCCGCACAAAGTACCTGCTGCGGCCGGGTTCCGACCTCGGCGAGAGCCTCAATTCCATTGACAGGCAGCAAGGTATCGAGGAGGTGCGCTCGTTCTTGAAGGATTCGATGGCCTCGCGCCAGATGCTGGTGTTGTTTTTCTGTCTGGGGCCGATCGATTCGGAGTTCTCCATCCCTTCTGTTCAGATAACTGACTCGTACTATGTGGCCCACAGCGAGACAATCCTGTACCGGCCTGGCTACGAATACTTCAAGAAGATAGGTAGCTCGCCCGATTTTTTCAGGTTCTTGCACTCAGCCGGCGAACTTGAGGGGGCCGTCAGCAAGAATATCGAGAAGCGGCGCGTGTATATTGACTTGGAAGAAAATATGGTTTACAGCGTCAACACGCAGTACGGCGGCAACACGATCGGCCTGAAAAAGCTGGCGCTGCGGTTGGCCATACAGAAAGGCTCACAGGAGGGCTGGTTGGCAGAGCACATGTTTGTGATGGGTGCGCACGGGCCGGGCGGAAGGGTAACGTATTTCGCTGGTGCGTTTCCCTCGGCCTGTGGCAAGACCTCCACCTCTATGCTCCCGGGCCAGACAATTGTCGGCGACGACATCGCCTATTTCCGCAGGAAAAACGGGCAGATCCGCTGCGTGAACGTCGAGAAGGGAATCTTCGGGATAATCCGTGATGTCAATGCCAAAGACGACCCGATTATATACGAGGCCCTGACCAGCCCCTGCGAGGTGATATTTTCCAACGTCCTTATTGATGCTGAGAGAAAGCCCCACTGGCTGAGGATGGGCTCTGAGCTGCCTGACGAGGGGATCAATCATTCCGGCAAGTGGCACAAGGGCAAGACCGATGCCGAGGGCAACGAGATCACGGCCTCCCATAAAAATGCCCGCTATTGTCTGAGTATCGCCGATCTGCGGAACAAGGACCCGCGGATCGACGACCCCGAGGGCGTGCCGGTCGGGGGCATCATCTACGGCGGGCGCGACAGCGACACCTGGGTCCCGGTCGAGCAGGCCTTCAACTGGACCGAGGGGATTATCCTCAAGGGTGCTTCCTTAGAGTCTGAGACCACCGCTGCGACGCTCGGCAAAGAAGGCGTGCGAACGTTCAATCTAATGTCCAACCTCGATTTCCTGTCCATACCGTTGGGCCGTTACGTCCAGAACAACCTGGATTTTGGCGACGGGGTGGACCACCCGCCCTTGATATTCTCGGTCAATTACTTTCTCAGGGACCAGAACGGCAACTACCTCAACGGGATGGCCGACAAGGTGATCTGGCTTCTCTGGGCTGAGCTCCGTGTCAACGGTGATGTCGAGGGCATCCCGACACCAACGGGCGTGATACCGATATACGAGGACCTGGCCGAGTTGTTCAAGGATAAGCTTAACGCCGAGTACACCCGGGACGATTACATACGCCAGTTTACCATTCGGATACCGGAGAACCTCGCCAAGCTCGACCGTGTTGAAAAGATCTACACCGAGAAGGTTTCGGATACGCCAGCGATTGTCTTCGAGACCTTTGCCCGGGCCCGCGAGCGGCTCAAAGCGGCCGCCCAAGAGCACGGCGACTACATCTGCCCGTTCGATTTGAACAGTTAAGCTCGGCCGTCCGCAGGGGAAGAAACGGCGCCGTTACGGCTGGGCAGCTTGGCTATATCGGCAAGTAAGGCAGGACAGAGTATATGACCAAGAAGACCATCCGAACTGGGATCGTCGGGGCGGGATTCGCCGCGAGATTCCATTTTGAGTCGCTCAAGAAGGTACACGGCACAAATGTCGAGGTCGAGGGTGTCTATGCAATCGACACCGACCAGGCCGCAGAGTACGCCCGGGAACGCGGCATCAAGCTCTACGATAGTCTCGAGGCCCTGATTGAGCGGGTCGATGTCGTACATGTCTGCACGCCGCCGGTCGCCCACGAGCCGATCGCCGTTGCCGCCCTTGAGCAGGACCGGTTCGCAATCGTGGAAAAACCCTTGACCGGTTACTTCGGCGACGGCTCGGACGATTTCAACGGCGATACCTTCCCCAAAACCGATGCGCTTGACTACGCGCTTGCGAGTATGGAGCGAATGCTTCAGGCCGAAAAGAAAAGCAAGGGCCGAATACTCTACGCAGAAAACTGGGTTTATGCGCCCGCGATTCAAAAGGAACGCGAGATCATAGAGAAGACCGACGCCCAGGTACTCTGGATCCACGGGGAGGAAGCCCACAGCGGTTCACACGCGCATACGTATGCGTACTGGAAATTTTCGGGCGGCGGCGTGATGATCGGCAAGGGATGTCACCCGCTGACCGCCGCCTTGTACCTCAAGCGGGTTGAAGGCAAGGCCAGAGACGGCAGGCCCATCAAACCGAAGGCCGTCTCGGCCCGCACACACGCGATAACCCGTCTGCCTGACTTCCAGGACAGAGGGCACATACGCTGCGATTACCACGACATCGACGATTTTTCTCTGATGCACGTTGTCTTCGAGGACGGCACCATCGCGGATATCTTCGCTTCGGACATCATCCTCGGCGGCATCCACAACTGGCTCGAGGTCGCCGCCAACAACCATCGCAGCATCTGCAATATCAACCCGAACACTGCGATGCAGACGTACAATCCCGCCGAAGAATATTTCAAGGATATCTACGTGGTGGAGAAGATCGGCACCAAGCAGGGCTGGTCAAACCCATCTCCGGACGAGGATTGGTTCACCGGTTATCCGCAGGAGATGGAGGCTTTCTACCGGACTATGGCGTACGGCCAGCCGGTTGAAAGCAGCAGCAACCTGGCCGCCGATGCGATCTCTACGATCTACAGCGCATACGTCTCGGCGGAAAAGAAAGGCGCAGAGGTCCCCATCAGGACCTTCTGATCTCGCCCCTCAACTGCCCGGCTGGCCACGGCTGCCTGTGATCAAGGTGCTGTTATGGAGATTCTCGGATTGCACTACGCAATTTGGGTCGTCCTGGGGCTTTACTTCGCCGGGATGCTCCTGATGGGCTGGTGGTCCAAACGGGGCATAAGGAACCAGGAGGCCTATCTGCTGGGCAACCGCCGGTTCGGCTGGGCGATGATGGTGATGCACGCCTTCGGAGCAGGGACACACCCGGGCAACGTGGCCGGCGTGATGAGTCAGGCGGTCCTCAGCGGCGCCTCGAGTATATGGGTCTCCTGGATGTGGCTGTTCGGAACGCCCTTCTACTGGATTATCGCGCCGGTGATCCGGCGAATGCGGTCCCTGACTATGGCGGATTTCTTCCGCGAGCGTTTCGGCAGGGCGGCCAGTATACTCTACATCATCGTCGCGGCGACGGGAATGATCGTCTTTCTGGCCGGCGTCCTACTGGCAACGACGCGGACCGTTCAGGGACTGATGGGCAAGGCAGCGACCGACAGCCAGATATGGTTCTTCGCCATCCTCTTTGTCACCACGGCCGTGTTCATCTTGTATAGCTACTGGGGCGGGATACTGGCCGCCATCCGCACCGATATGATTCAGGGCCTTATGATAATCGCCCTTTCGTTTATAGCCATACCCGCTGCTCTGGCCCTCAAAGAGGTGGACGGCCTGGGCGGGATGCGGGCGACACTGGCTGCACAGGACGGCGACCTCTTGAGCCTGTTCGACCCCGGAGATTTCAGCCTGACGACCGTGCTGTTGTTGAGTATCAACGCGCCCTTGACCGCCCTGGCTTTTCCACACCTGATGACGGTCTGCGGGGCCGGCCGAACCGAGTGGGAAGGACGGGTTGGGTTTACCTACGGCAACATCCTCAAGCGGATCTGTACTGTCGGCTGGTGCGTGCTGGGCTTGTGCTGGTTGGCGTATTTGATCAACTCCGGCTCGGCGGTCCACAAGGACGCCGCATTCGGCGATTCAATTCGCACGCTGCTCCCGCCGGCGCTCCAGGGTGTTATGCTCGCCTGCGTGCTCGCTGCGGCGATGTCCTCGGGCGATGCGGTCCAGGTTACCGTCGCGGGTCTTTTCTCCCAGAATATCTACTGTGACTATATCAACCCACAGGCCGATGAACGCCAGCTCGTACGCTTTACCCGCGCGACCGGCCTTTGCATCGCCCTGTTGTCGCTTGGCGTGGCAATCCTGATGCGCAGCAACCTGGTCAAGGCCATCCTTGATTATTTCAACATCCTCAGCGTGGTGGGCATTTCAACGGCGATGGGCATACTGTGGCGGCGGATGAATACGCAGGGAATGTTCGCCAGTACGGCTCTCGCGGGCACCACCCTGATTGTCACCCGTTACATTCTTAACTGCACCAGGGATATCACCGTCGGTGCGCCGATTCTTGTTGGCGTACTTGCCGGCATCGCAGGCAGCCTCCTGACGAAGCCGCCCAAACCAGAGGTTATCGAGAGATTCTTCACGAAGATTTACGTTCCTGTCGGGCAGGAGGAAAAACTTGAGTTGCCCCTGGAACAAGTCGTTCCCCCTTCAAAGCGATGGGTCACCGGGGCCGAGCTGTTCATCGTCAAGCCGTCGCGTCAGTCGTGGGTTGGCTTCGTCGTGACGCTGGGAATCTGCCTGGCATGCGTTTGCGTGATGCTGGCGATACTTCAATAAAGGCAGGGGGCCTTGATGGTCGGGTGCATAGTGCTTGTTGGTCTTGGGCCTCTTGGTAGGGCGGTTGTTAAGGGACTGTCGGGCAAAGGCGATGTCTTTGTAGAAAGGCCCCGCCGCAGTCACGGCAGCCGGGATTTGTAGTCAACCACAGTGAAAAAGATACAGTTCGCGCCTTCTATATACGAGCACGCCGCCAGGGTCGTCGGTAGAAGCCCCTGGGAAGTCTCGCGCGACGCCGTGCTCCTGGTCGAAGCGCACGCCGAGGCGTTCCGCCTCTACCGGCATCGCCCCGTCGTCGTGGGCATCGACATATACAACCTGGAGGCCGAGGCATACGGTGCAACCGTCACCCGCCCTTCCGGCAATGGGACCCCCGCAGTCCTGTATCATCCCTTCTCGACGGCCGATGAATTGGCCGGGCTGGAGCCGTTCGACCCGGCCTCGGCCGGCCGAATCCCGATGGTTGTCGAAGCTGCCCGCCGCCTCGCCGCGCGGTTCCCGAAGGCCGACGTTAGAATACCCCTGAGCGGACCGTTCTCACTGGCGACAAACCTGATGGGTCTCGAGAATATCCTCTGCGAGATCAGGACACGGCCCGATGCGGTGGCACGGGCATTGAAAAACCTGGTGACGGGCCAATTAGAGTTCTGCAGGCATATGGTCCGGCAGGGCCTGGACGCCGCCTTTTTTGAGTCCGCCGCGGTGCCACCGTTGTTGTCGCCTCAGCAGTTCCGGGACATAGAGTTGCCCGCTCTCAGTGACATCATAAGAAAAACATCCACGCTCGTGAATCATCCGGTCCCCTGCATCATCGGGGGCGACACGTTGCCCATCCTTGATTACATTCTCCGGACCGGAATGGGCTATGTTTGCTGTCCGGCTGCTACGGACCAGACCGCCTTTATGCGGAAGATGAAATCACGCCCCAACGTGAAGGTCAGGGTCAATATGGATCCCCGGCCCATAACAGCGAAAAACTTTCAGGCCGTCAAAAAGGAAGTTGACAGGGTCCTTGTCCTGGCAGAAAATACGCGCGACGCCTGTATAGGGACCGGCTGCCTGCCGTACGAGGCGGATCCGCAGATGGTTCTAAGAACGAAAGAATATATCCTCTCTAAGAACGCCATTTGATATCAGCGTCAGCAGGAGGCGAAGATATGGCCCAGAACACTCCAGCACCCCCCGGCCCCACCACTAACTCGACCCCAGAGCAGCAGTTGATGCATGCCAACCCGCGAATCGAGAAAGACCGCGAGCTTATAGCCACGGCGCGCCGCAAGGGCACCTGGGCATTGGTCAAGGCGTTCCTGCGCCTCTCGGGGCCCGGCTGGCTGCAGAGCGGCATCACGCTCGGAGGCGTTTCCTTCTCGTCGAGTCTGTACCTCGGTGTGCTCGTCGGTTTTGCGTTTATGTGGCTCCAGCCGGTCGCTATGATCCTTGGCATCATTATGCTCGGTGCGATCGCCTACGTAACGCTCTCGATCAGGGAGCGGCCCTTGAAGGCTATCCACGACCACGTCAGCCCCGTCCTGGCCTGGAGCTGGCTGTTTGCATCTATGGCCGCCAATCTGGTCTGGTCGATGCCCCAGTTCGTACTCGGGACCCGTGCACTCCGCCAGAATCTGCTGCCCGGGATTCTCGGACCAGAGGCAATGCCCGACCCCTGGGGCAGGGTCATTTGCGTGTGTTTTCTGCTTGCTGTCTGTGTTACCACGACGATGTTCTACGGCGCCGGCGGGCGGGGAGTGAAGATCTTCGAGATCATCATCAAGGTGATCGTCAGCATGATTGTGCTGTCGTTCTGCGGCGTCGTTATCAAGCTGAGCATTGAAGGCGTCATTGATTGGGGCCAGATACTTCGCGGTCTTGTCCCGAGGCTGCGGATGCTCTCGGAGCCGGCCGATACGGTCAAACCCTACATTATGGCCGTGGCCCCACAATTCCAGGATTTCTGGACCAGGCACATCGTCTCCCAGCAGCGCGACGTTATGATAGCTGCCACCGCCGCAGCGGTCGGCATCAATATGACCTTCCTGCTACCCTACTCGATGCTGCGGAAGGGCTGGGACAAGGATTTCCGCGGGCTGGCCATCTTCGACCTTTCAACCGGGTTGTTCATACCGTTTGTCCTTGCGACCAGCTTTGTAGTAATCGCCTCGGCCTCGCAGTTTCACGTCACCCCGGCCCCGGGCTTTGTGCCCGACGAACCGGGTGGTGTCGTGACGGTACAGCCGCCCAAGAATCTCGTCGGACCCTACAAGCAGCTCTTGAAAAGACGCCTGGAAGCCGAAAAAGGTGCCGACGCGGTCGCCGCCCTCTCGGCAGAAGAACTCGACAGGCAGACACAGGCCCTGCCCTATGCCGACCGGAAAATGGCCGCGATGCTTGTCAAACGCGACAATATGAACCTCGCTGAAGCTCTGACACCGCTTACCGGCTCATTTCTGGCGCAGGTCGTCTTCGGGCTGGGCGTGCTGGGTATGGGTATAAGCGCCGCAACGGTTCTGATGACGATTAACGGGTTGTGCCTATGCGAGCTGCTCAACAGGCCGTCGAGGGGCTGGACCCAGCGCATCGGCTCGTTGATGGTCTGCGTAGGCGCCCTGGCGGCCATATTCTGGACCAAGCCTGCACCCTGGCTGGCTATGCCGACCTCGGCGTTCTGCATCGTATTGCTGCCCATCGCCTACTTCGCCTTCCTGCTCCTGATGAATCAAAAGGTTATGCTCGGAGAGAATATGCCGCGCGGGGCAAGACGCCTGCTCTGGAACGTTCTTATGGGAATTGCCACTGCCGTGGCGTCGCTGGTGAGCACCTGGAAGCTCTGGTCGATGCTGGGTGGATGGGGTATCGCGATTATCGTGGCATTCGTCGGGTTGATACTGGTGGTCCATTTCCTCCGCAAAAGTAGGAACGCCGCGGCGGCATGACAGGTGAGGATTGGGACAGGCTGCTGGCTGTCATAAACGGCCGAAGGATCGAGCCGGTACCGGTGGGCTTTATCATCGACAGCCCCTGGCTGCCGGGCTGGGCCGGCATCAGTACGCTCGACTATTATTCAAGCGAACAAATGTGGTTTGAGGCCAACCTCAAGGCCGAGCTGCAATTCCCCGAAGTTATTTTCCTGCCGGGCTTCTGGGCGGAATTCGGGATGTGCACGGAGCCGTCGGCCTTCGGGGCAAAATGTACCTGGTGGGAACACGACCTGCCCTTTGCCGGCAAGGTTATCAATGAGGTTTCGCAGATTAATGACCTGCCCAGGCCGAACCCAAAGACCGATGGTCTGCCCCCGTTGGTATTGAACCGCCTCAAGCATTATCGCCCCGCGATTGAAAAGGCCGGCCACCAAATCAAGTTCGCCGTCGCTCGCGGACCGCTCAACGTCGCCTCTTTCCTGATGGGCACTACCGAGTTTCTAACGGCGATCCGCACCAATCCGGCCGAGGCCCGCAGGCTGCTCGAAATGACTGCGCGGTTTCTCATTGACTGGATCGAGCTTCAGGTTAGTACCTTCGAGACGATCGATGGGTTGCTAATCCTCGACGACATCGTCGGGTTTCTCGGCGAGGACGACTTTAAGGGTATGGCCCTGCCTTACCTCAAGCGCATCTTTCAGTCGTTTGACGTTTCCGTTCGTTTCTTTCATAACGACGCTGCCGGCCTCGTATGTGCGCCCTATCTCCAAGAGATGGGCGTGAACCTTTTCAATTTCAGTTACAATCATACCCTGCCCGAGATGAAGCGGCTCACGAATAACGCGGTAGCCTTGCTCGGTAACATCCCCACCAGTGAGGTGCTCGCCGCCGGCTCGCCCGAAGACGTCCGCGACAGTATCAGGGCCGCCCTTGATTCACTCGATGATACCACCCGGATCATTCTCTCTTGCGGCGGCGGTATGCCGGCAGGTGTGCCGACCGAGAACATCCGGGCCTTTATTTCGGCCGTTCGCTGAGCTTGCACGGTACGCCGCGGCGGTTTTCCGCCCGCAACTGCCTGCAGGTCCCTGCCGGCTCCGCGAGCTTCAAGCAGCGTGGCCTGCAATAACTGCTGGCCTGGCAGCGTCTTTACTTTATGGTCGAAGCCGGCCGCGACCATATTTTTGCTGGGCCTGCGAGATAAACTGGCCGATATAAAATCGTACCCTGCAGGCCGATCTGTCCTCGGCCAGGGCGATAATTTGGTTGTTTTCTGGCCGACTCGGCGGTATAATAGCTGCCGTTGCTTGGCAGAAACGGTTTTAGACGGCATACTTTATGACGAAGGAGGCAAAAATGGCTAAGCAATTACAAGTGATTGCGATAGTTGTTGTTGGCGGTTTGGCCCTGTCGTGTATGGTAGGCTGTGAGAGCGATGCCCAGACTGGGGCCGGCGTTGGCGCCCTGGTCGGTGCCGGGGTCGGCCAACTCGCCGGAGGCGACACAGAGTCTACCCTCATCGGAGCCGCCGTGGGTGGCGGTGCAGGCTATATGATCGGCAACGAGCGAGACAAGAAGAAAACGAAGGCCGAGATGGAGAATCTAAGGGCCGAGATGAACACCGTCACTGTCACCATCACCAACAGCAACGGCTCCAAGAGCCAGGTCCCGCTTAGAAAGCAGGGCGTCGGCTACGTTGGTCCCAGGGGCGAGTATTACGACCATCTGCCCACAGATAAGGAGCTCCAGCCGGTGTATGGGTTTTAGCGCGCCGCGCGGATAAACGCCATTTCGCAGTGGTGCGTCCTAAACACGGCCGCCTACAGAAAAAACAGAAGGCCGAGGATTTTGGTTCACCCTCGGCCTTTTCATTTGTATAGGGCTGTCTGAGCCTGTGCCTGGGGACGGGATTTTTTCGCAAACGGTGCAAGTTTATCCTTGAACCATCGGCGATCCCCCGGTAGTCTGTAGTTAGCTGAGGCCTGGCCACAGTACCGGGAAAAAGAGAATTGCATTACTCTGCAGTTCGCATAATTAGGACTTATGGCGTATAATAGCGATAGGTTTCCGCTCTATAATACTCCAGTGTAGCTACAAACTGTGGTCTGCATACAGTGGAATAATGGGACAGTACGTGGAGGATGTTATGAAGCGGAGGTTGCTGGCGCGGAACGTACTTCTGAGCCTATTACTAGCACTCTTTTTCATAGGGTGTAACGCCCCGAAAAGCAACCTCAAGAAGTTCGACAACTACTTTGCATCCAACGATTATGCCAAATCCATCGAGTTCGCCAAATCCAAGCTCGGCAGAGGGCACAAGCGCAAGAAAAATGAGCTATTGTGGACAATGCAGCTTGGAGCAATGGAGAGATTGAGGCGGAACCACGACGCGAGTATCAAATACTTCGACCAGGCAGAAGAGCTGTTGAATCGCTATGACTTCCAGAACAAGGCACTGGACGCAGTTGGCTCAACGGTTGTCAATGAGAATATTGTTCCCTATCTGGGAGAAGAGTACGATGGCGTCATGATCAACACGTACAAGGCCCTGAGCTTCATGGTGCTAAAGAACGACGATTTAGCGAGGGTTGAGTTTAACCGCGCGCTCGACCGGCAAAGACGCGCGAAAGAGAATTTCGCCAGGGAGATAGCAAAACTCAAGAGCGAAATAGAACGGGAACAGAGCAAGGAAAGACCTCAAGTCAGACAGAGCGTCGAGAATCCAAAACTTGACGCTATAATATCCCAGAAATATCCAGGTCTCAACGAGTTCGAAGCCTACCCGGACTTTGTCAATCCCTTCACGACCTACATAGCCGGGGTCTACTTCAATCTTGTCGGTGACCATACAAAAGCTGTAGATTTGCTCAAAGAGGCTTACGGTATGGTGCAGGACAATCGCTATATAGCAGAAGATTTGGCTGTTACTGAAAGTCTCTTGGATGGGCAGGGCAAATTGGAGGACACAGTTTGGGTGGTCTTCGAGAACGGCCTGGGACCGATCAAGAAGGAGATTCGACTAGACTTGCCCCTGTTCGTGGCGACGAACAAAGTGAAATACGTCGGCATTGCGTTACCCAAACTCACCTTTAGAGAACAGGCGTATCCAGCCTTATGGGTCAAAGCCGGGCAGGCCAACTATCAGACTCTCCCCGTGGCGTCGATGGACAGGGTGGTGCAGACCGAATTCAAGAAGGATTTCAAGGGGATCCTGACCCGGGCGATCATCTCGGCGACGGTAAAAGCGGCGGCTCAATACGCCCTGCAGGAACAGAACACTTCCGGGGGAAGTCTGGCGTCCATCTTCATGGCCCTGTACTCATTTGCGACTACCGCGGCAGACGTGAGAATCTGGACGACGCTGCCGAAAGACTTCCAGGTTGCCAGGTTTCGCATCCCGGACAACAGGTCGATACAGATAGCGCCCGCAGGCGGGACGCCCTTTGTCGTTAAAATTCCAAATTGCAAGAATGCACTGGTTTATGTTAGGATACCGTTTAGAGACGCAATCCCAGTCTACGATTTGATAACGTATTAGCGAGTCTTTGATTGAAGGAGGAAACCAATGAAAATCCTGATTATTTTATGCGTGTTATTGATAGTTATCGGGGTCGGCTGTGGACCTACTTCGAAAGATGCAAGAGTCAACGTGAGGCGCGGGGTGGCGAGTGACACGCTCGGTAGCAACATCATCACTCGGCCCATAACCGACGCATTCAGCACATTGATTGGAGAAGGCATCGTAATCGACAAGGCGGTTATGAACCGAAACAACAATTCCGGTCTCCTTCAGATTTTTGTCAGCGGGCACAACAGATCACCGAAGACAAAACGCTTCAGATACAGGGTTGAGTGGCTCGATGCGGATGGATTTGTGATCGATACGAAAACGAGTGTCTGGCTGCCGATGTCGGCGCTGGGTAAATCCCCGTTTCAGATTAAAGCTGTCGCACCGAGACCGGAAGCCGTGAACTTTAGAATGGATACAAGAAAATGGGAGTAAACTATGAAATCGAGAATGCTATTGATCGTTGGGTTAATTAGCATAGCGGCTGGCGGCTGCGGTGGAACAAAGACCACGAACATTGACATCTTGCACGACGATGGCAAGGCCGTGATGGCACTGGACTACAGGGATTTCGACAGAGCGGCAAGCGAGATGGTCCAGTCTCTGCTCAGCTCGGGTGCTCTTAAGAAGAAGGACGGCAGCAGATACGTCGTCGCTACCGGTCGAATCATCAATGATACGATGCAGAGGATCGATACCGACCAGTTGATGGCAAAAATCGAGGAGGAGCTCATGAACAGCGGCCAGGTGGTTATGAGCTCGGCGGTAGGCAGTGGTACTGACAAGCTGATCCACGAGATGAGGGAGCTTAGAGATTCCGAAGAGTTCGACCAAAGTACGATAGGCAAGAGAGGAACTCTCATCGCCCCTGAGCTTACTATTTCCGGCAAGATATTCCAGAGGAATCTGCGCTACGATAGCAAGCGTCAGCAAGTCGAGTACTACTTTCAGTTGAAGCTCAGTGATACGACAACCGGCCTGAGATACTGGCAGAAAGAGACGATTATCGGCAAACGCGGCAGTAATAAGTCCGTTGCCTGGTAAGAATCTAAGCCGCTCCACTTTTTAGGGGACAAAAAATGAAAAGGCTATATATGGTATTCGCTATCGGTCTTTTGACCTGCGCGAGCGTGTACGCCGCGGGCTCAAATGACGTCGTAGTCCGGGAGGTCATCGGCCGGGGCAGCAGCAGAAGCCAGGCTATAAAGGACGCGCTGTATGTAGCTGTGGGCCAGGCAAGAGGTGTGGAAGTTGGTTCCGGGCGCTATGAACTGGGCTTCTCTGAATCCGGCGTGGGCATCGACAGCTCAGGGCCTGACAAGAGAAAGATTCAATTCGATTCAATATCCATCGGTACAAGCGGCACCATCCACACAACGAGGATAGGAGGGTCCGTCAAGACCTACAAAGTACTCGAAGAGAGAGCGATCGACGGAGAAGGGTACGAGGTCAAGCTAAGGGTGGAGGTTTACGACTACGCCCCCCGCGGCGACGTCCAAAGACCCAAAGTGGGCGTGATGCCCGTCAGGACGCTGCAGCAGTCGTATCCTTTCCTCGACGTCCAAGTCCCAGCCGGGGTGGTTTCGACGCTGTTTACGCAAAGACTTGCAGCCGCGCTGACACAAACAAACAAGTTCGCCGTCCTTGACAGGGAAAGCATCGCCGAGTTCGCGCACGAAAAGGACCTGTTGTTCTCGAATGATGCGCCGCTTGAAGAGAAGGCGAAATTGGCTGAGATACTGGGTTCAGATTACCTGCTCGTGGGTACGATCTCGCAGGCCAAGCTCGAGAAGAAACAGAAACACCTAAGAGCAGCCGATTACACGGTCATTGAGTATAAAGCCAGATTCGTCTTCAACTACCGCCTTATTCTGAGCTTTACCAGGCAAATCGTCGCGGCGGGCGTTGTCGAGAAGTATCTCGAGAACGATCAAATAAGGGCGCTTGCCGATGAACAGAACTCAGCTGAATGGGATGCCGGCCAACTTCGCGACGCTATTATGTCTATCGTCGCCAATGAAGTGGTTGCGAAAATCATAGACCAGGTTTACCCGATGCGGGTGGCGACAGTTCAGGAGGACGGCACAGTCATTGTGAATCAGGGCGGCGACAGAATCTCGCAGGGTATGCTTCTGGAAGTGTTCAAGGAGGGCGAGCAGATATTCGATCATGATACGAAGGAGTCCCTGGGTACGGTGGAGGCTCTCGTAGCAACGATAAGGGTCAAAAGAGTCGCCCAGAAGGTCTCATTCGCAGAAGTCGTCGAGGGCGATGCCTCCAAGATTTCAAAAGGCCTGATCTGCCGAGTCAAGAGGGTCAAAAATGATAGGGACATCGGAAGGAAAAGCGAGGTGATCAGGACCAAAACCGGCGGAGTCAAGTTGCCGTTTGACAAATAGAGCCGGTGTATGGGTTTTAGCGGCTTTGCCTGCAGGTAAAAGCCGCTTGGCCCGGGCCGCTGCTCTCAATCCCGGTCGCCGGGAAAACCTGGCCTTTGAGGGGCTCGTTTCGACCCGGGGCTTTATTTCAACCCCGGGTGCCCTGAAACTCGACACGTTCAGTTGCGGGCAGAACTCAACGCTTCTTGGCCGGCAGTGTCTTGCAAATCTTTCTTATCAGCTTTCTTGCCCGCTCGACCTTTTCCGCAGAAAGGCCGGGGCCTCCGCTGCCCCGCAGGTTATCGGTCTTTGCAGGTGGGTTGAAAATACCGGCAGGCCCTTGCCGTGGCGATTGCTGCTCTTCGGCCATCCATAGAATACCGCCGGTCTCAACGTCTATCATTTTCGCCGCAATGGTTATCTCTTCGCCCAGGATCCGCACATCAACCGCGAGCACCGCCGGTACGTCAAGAGCCAGCCCGGCTCGAATCGCCGCCCTGATCCCGCCCTCCTCTGAGATCGCCACCCGCCTGCTCTTGAGCTCGCCGTCCACCTCGGCCCTGCTCATCGGCGTATAACCCCTGTCCTCCAGTTCAGTTGCAAAAAAATCGGCAATCTGGTTTCTTGCCTGTTCGGTTTCGAGGTCTCCTGCCACTGTGGCGATAGCGATCCTGTCCAGCTTCTCAAAGTCGAAACCCGCCTTGACGTAGCTCTCGCCCGAGGCGCATCCTCCGATAAGCGTAGCCGTCACAGAAAAAGCCGCAGCCATAATGATTCTCATACCCTGTGCCTCTGATTGTGAAGATCATCGATAGTGTACCGACTCAGACGATACATCTCTAATCGATTCGGGCGGCTCTGTCAATGCCTTTCCACGGACGGCA
>CAZWAP010000030.1:0-30185 GCA_964632005.1 uncultured Pirellulales bacterium
GCGAAGGCGAGCGTAGCGAGCCGGAGCGACAGCACACGCGAAAAACGCTTGAAAAAGCAGGGCTATGGCGTTAGACAGAGTGAAAGACAAGCAGAAGGATAAGATCAGGAACCTTGTGCAGGCCGTCTGATTGCTGCTGAACGGGATACTGTGGTGGTGAGGGCTGGTGGGCTTTGCGCCGAACCTGTCCAGGACGTCAAGATCACACCCCATTTGGTCTATGACACTGGCTCAATTGATCTCTGAACTCGCGGCAGCGGCAAAAATGGCACTTTCAACACAGTCTCCGCCTTCGATTCGAGCATAAAATGCCTACAAAACGCAAATGGATAGTGCTTGATTTATTCGCCGCTGCGGGAATACAATCAAGGTTTTGTCCAGGACAAATCTGGTTCACTGAGGTTTGGTTAAAAAAGGAGCGCTACAATGCGGAACTTCACTGCGGAAATTCTCGGCGCAGCGATAGTCTGCTTATTACCTGTCTCCGCGGCACCGCAGAGAGCGGCAGCGGGGCAGGTTGTCGCGAGGATCACGGTCGATGCTGGTGCACACACGCGGGTTGATACGCCGGTCAGCGTGTCACTCAACGCAGTGCCTATAGGTTTTCCAGGTACGCAGTACATCCTGGTTGAGCAGATCGGGGGCAGACGGACGGCCCGTCCGGCTCAGTTCGAGCCGGGCAGCCCGCCGAGATTGTGGTTTATCTTAGCGGGCAAGACCGAGGCGGGGACAAAACGCGTATTCGAGCTGCTGGAAACGCACAACGGCAAGGCGGACGGCGTGTCGGTGAAAAAATGCGACGATTATTATGAAATATGGCACAGAGGTACGAAGGTGCTGCGGTACAATCACGCTATCGTGCCTCCGCCGCCGGGACGCAGCAAGCTTTATGAGCGAAGCGCCTTTATTCATCCATTGTGGTCGCCAAGTGGAACGGTGCTGACGAATATCCATCCTCCTGACCATATTCACCATATGGGGATATGGATGCCCTGGACCCACACGGAATTCGAGGGCAAGCCGGTCGATTTCTGGAATCTCAAGAAGGGCCAGGGCACGGTTCGTTTTGTCCGGTATCTTTCGGTCACGGACGGCCCGGTCTATGGCGGTTTTCTGGCCGAGCAGGAACACGTCGCATTGAAGACAGCCGAGGGCGAAAAGGTTGTGCTCGGCGAGACCTGGGACGTTCGGGTCTACAACGTCGGCGGCGCCGCCGAAGGATACTGGCTGTGGGATCTCGTCTCCACCCAGCGATGCGTTGCGGACAGTCCGCTCCGACAGCTGCAATATCGCTACGGTGGCTTCGGTTTCCGCGGTGCAGCCGAGTGGGACGAGCAAAACACAGAGTATCTGACCAGCGAAGGCAAGAACCGCAAGAACGGCCACGGCACCCGGGCGCGGTGGTGCGATACGTCGGGCAAGATAAAGCAATGGGAGGGGGTGACGTTTTACAGCCACCCCGCCAACTTCCGCCATCCGGAACCGATGCGGATATGGCCGAGTGGCCAGGTGTTCTTCAACTGGGCGCCTTGCCAGGCAGGCGACTGGGAGATGAAACCCGGAGAGGACCACGTCTTTCGATATCGAATGTACGTACACGAGGGCAAGATTACGGTCGCCGATGCCGAGCGGATCTGGGCGGATTACGCCGAGCCGCCCGGCGTGAGGCTCGATATGATCCGACCTGGAGGAGCGATAGTGCTTTTCAACGGAAAGGATTTTTCTCACTGGACCACAGGCACCGACAAGAAGGTCGGCTGGAAGATAGCCGACGGCGCGATGACGATTGTTCCGAAGTCCGGCAGCATAATGACCAGAGAAAACTTCAAGGATTTCAAGCTCCATCTTGAGTTCAAGACTCCACCGTCGCCGCCTAACGTCAAGGGCCAGGGCCGCGGGAACAGCGGGGTGTACATCCAGCGGCGCTACGAGCTGCAGATTCTTGATTCTTACGGCCAGCCGCCGCGGTATAACGAGGCCGCATCGATTTACAGGTTCAAGGCCCCGGACAAGAACGTCTCCAGGATGCCCGGGCAATGGCAGAGCTACGACATCATTTTCCACGCAGCTAAGTACGAAGGACAAAAAAAGGTCAGCAACGCACGGATCACGCTCTGGCACAACGGTGTACTTGTACACGATGACGTATCGGTCCCGAACAAGACCGGCGCAGGCCGCCCGGAAGGCCCCGAGCCGGGTCCGATACTCCTGCAGGACCACGGCAACGCCGTCTCATTCAGAAATATCTGGATTCTGCCGCTTAGATAGCAGGCATAAAACACAAAAGAAAGATCGTTGTCGGCTGAGAAATCTGGCAACAGAAAGGCAGGGTAAGCTATGAGAAACTGGACGAGAATTGTTGGAGGGCTGTTGACGGTCTGGATGATCTGTGGGTGCGGCGTCGCACCCGGGGCCGGTTTTTCCTGGTCGCAGAAGGAAGGAGAGTATATAGACCTGCTCTATAACGGCCGGAAACTGACACGCTATATGTACGCCTATGATACCTCGAACGAGCAGAGGCGGTTCGAGACATACAAGCCGTTTCTCCACGTATTCGACGAGAACGGCGAAAAGCTGCTGACGAACGGCCCGGACGGCGAGCATCCGTATCCGAAGAAAAATATCACCTATCCGCACCATCGGGGGATTTTCATCGGCTGGAGGCGGCTCGGATTCGGCGGCCGGTACTATGACACCTGGCATATGCAGGTCCCCCAGGTGCATCAAAGGTTCCTGGAACGGACGGCCGGGCCGGATAAAGCCACACTCACCGCGCTTATTCACTGGAACGACGAGCAAGGCAAACCTATGGTAGAAGAAAAACGCCGGATGACGGTCTATCGGCCGAGCGGGAAGACCATTTTGCTGCTGGACGTCGAGACGGAGCTCAAGGCCGTGCGAGGCGAGGTCAAATTGGACGGCGACCCCGAACATGCCGGCTTGCAATACCGCGCGCACAACGACGTGGCATCGGGCGGACCGGAGGTCAAGGCCAAGTACCTGTTCCACAAGGAGGGGATCAACCCTCGCAGGGACAAGGACCTGCCGTGGGTGGCGATGGAGTACGGGCTGAACGGCAAGCGTTATACCGTGGAGTATATGAACCATCCGGGCAACCCAAAGGGCACGATTTACTCTGCGTACCGCGACTACGGCCGATTCGGGGCGTTTTTTAAGCACGTTCTCCCGGCCGGCCAGTCGCTGAAGTTGAGATACAGAATTTGGGTCGGCAAAGGGCAGATGCCCAGCCGGGAAGAATTAGCCAGGAGATACCGGTCGTTCATCGGCCAGTAGGCTGACAAGCACGCGCAAACCAGAAAAACAGGACGCCGAATAGCGTAGGACAGCGGTGGTAGGAGCAAGAATTTTCGATTGCCGGCCGGCCGGCTGTGGTTATAATGGCTGGGTGCTTTTTCGGCTGTGTGGTAGGATAGGCCCGGATTTTCGGCCTGAGTTGATATAGACGCTTACATATTGGTCACCCTCGTCCCGGAGGAAGATGCAATAAAATAGTGTTCGCGAGCGTTTTTTCTTGACGGAGCGATGCACTTTAAGGAACGCTTCCACTTTTCTGGATAAGGAGATTTGAAAATGGCAAGAGCTGTGACGCTGTTTACAGGGCAGTGGGCCGATTTGCCGCTGGCGACGCTGGCAAAGAAGGCAGCGAAGTGGGGATACGATGGGCTGGAGCTGGCGTGCTGGGGCGACCACTTCGAGGTGGATAAGGCCCTCAAGGACAGGAGTTACTGCAAGGCCAAGCGGGAGCTGCTCAAGAAATACGGTCTGAAGGTTTTTGCGATCTCGTCGCACTTGGTCGGGCAGGCTGTCTGTGACAATATCGACGAACGTCATAAGGCGATTCTGCCGGAGGATGTCTGGGGCGACGGCGACCCCGAGGGCGTTCGCAGGCGGGCGGCCGAGAAAATGATCGATACCGCAAAGGCCGCCAAGAAGTTGGGTGTTGACGTGGTCAACGGTTTTACAGGCAGCTCGATCTGGCATTACGTCTATTCGTTTCCGCCTGTCTCGCCCGAGATGATCGAGGCTGGATACAAGGATTTTGCAAAGAGGTGGCGGCCGATCTTGAACGCATTCCAGGATCTCGGGGTGAAGTTCGCGCTGGAGGTTCACCCGACCGAGATAGCGTTCGATATTGCCTCGGCCGAGCGGGCGCTCAAGGCCGTCAGGAATCACCCGGCCTTCGGGTTCAATTACGACCCGAGTCATCTGGGCTACCAGGGCGTGGACTACATTCAGTTCATCCGGAGGTTCGGCGACCGCATCTTCCACTGCCATATGAAGGACGTCTGGTGGGGACACGGCGACGGGACGATCGGAGTGTTCGGCGGGCACACCGAATTCGCCGATCCGAGGCGATACTGGGACTTTCGGTCGATCGGGCACGGCGATATCAACTTCGAGGAGATTATCGTCGCGCTAAACGACATAGGATACCAGGGGCCGTTGTCGATCGAGTGGGAAGACACACGGATGGACCGAGAACACGGAGCCAAAGAGGCCTGCGATTACATCAAGCGGGCCGACTTCAAGCCTTCACAGGTGGCATTTGATGCGGCCTTCGATAAAGAGTCGAGATAGTAATTGGGCCTGCCAGCAGTTGAGACAGCCGGTAGGCCCTTGACATTGTAGCGTGCTGGGCAGGGCGATGCGCAGCCCGTGGCACAATTTAGAACCGAGTTTTAGCGAGTGTTCACCAATATTAAGCATTGAGTTGGAGAAGCCAGCATGAAAAAGTACACGATCGATAGGCGAGGTTTCCTTAGGGTGGCTGGAGCCGCCGCGGCGGGTTTCCCTTATGTGGTTCGCTCGTCCGCCCTTGGTAAGGAAGGCAGCGTTCCGGCCAGCGAACGCATCACGATGGGATGCATCGGTGTAGGGGGCCGGGGATCTTCGAATATGCGGGCCTTCCTGGGCAGAAAGCAGGTGCAGATATTGGCCGTCTGCGATGTTGATAAGAATCACCGGGATAGGGCCAAGAAAACCGTCGACGATAAGTACGGCAACAGCGACTGCAAAGCGTATCTGGATTTTCGCGAGGTGATAGTACGCGAGGATATAGACGCGCTGTCCCTTGCCCTGCCGGACCACTGGCACTCGATCCCGGCGATCATGGGCGCGCGGTACGGCAAGGATATGTACGCAGAAAAGCCGCTGGCGCGGACGATCCGGGAGGGCCGGGCGATGGTCGAGGCGGTGGAACGATACGGCAGGGTCTGGCAGACCGGCAGCCAGCAGCGCTCAACGGCCAACTTCCACAAGGCCTGTGAGCTGGTTCGCAACGGCCGGATAGGCAAGGTCAGTCGGGTTGAGGTTGGTCTGCCGACCGGCCGGCCAGGTGGCAACCCGCCTGTTCAGCCGCCGCCGCCGGGCCTGGATTGGGACTTCTGGCTTGGGCCTGCTCCGTGGCGGCCGTATATGGGGTTCGGCCGGAGCGGACCCCACTGGGACTGGCGGTGGATTATGGACTACTCCGGCGGTCAACTGACCGACTGGGCCGGACACCACATCGATATCGCGCACTGGGGACTCGGCCTGGACTATACCGGCCCGGTGGAGATCGAGGGCAAGGGAGAGTACCCAAGAGATGGCATCTTCGATGCTCCGACGGCCTACAAGTTTACCTGCAAGTATGCCAACGGGATAGTGATGACGGTCGCGAACAACCAGCGGATTCCACAGGGCACGAAGTGGTACGGAGATAAAGGCTGGATATACGTGCGTCGCGGCAAGCTGGAGGCCGAGCCCAAGAGCGTGCTTGACGAAGTGATCGGGCCGGACGAGACCCATCTATACCACAGCCGCGACCACCACGGCAACTTCCTCGACTGCGTCAAGACCCGCAAGCAGACGGTGGCGCCCATCGAGGTCGGCCACCGCTCGATCAGCGTCGGGCTGTTGGGCGAGATTGCAATGCTCACCGAGCAGAAGCTCAAGTGGGACCCGGAGAAGGAGGTATTCCTCAACAGCGACGCGGCCAACAGGCTACTTTCCCGGTCGATGCGTAGTCCCTGGCACATCTGACCGGCGAGCGGTAAATAAGAGTATTGGTGCTGACAGTTGGGGCCGAAAGTGGCTGCCGGAATCAGCACAGTTGAGCAAAGCAAAGACAAAGGGGCGAAAATGAACAGGACAGGAAAAATCGTCGGCGTCGCGCTGGTTCTCGCCGTGTGCCTCTCGCTTCCGCTTGGTCGGGCGCAGGCGAAGTCGCCAGAGAAATTGCGCCGGCTCAAGCCGGAAGAGATCGAGAAGATCAAGGCCGCCCTGCCTTCAAAACCCTTCGTCAAGGCCAAACGCCGTAAGATGCTGGTGTTCTGGCGGTGCGAGGGGTTTTACCACAGGTCGATACCGGTGGTGAACAAGGCATTGGAGCTGATGGGCAAGAAGACCGGCCTGTTTGACGTGGTGGTTACGGACGACTATTCGGTCTTTACCCCGGAGAAGCTCAAAGAATTCGACGCGATTTGCCTGAACAATACGACGCGACTGGAGTTCGACCCGGCCGAAACCCCGGAACGGTGCAAGGCCCTGCTGGATTTTGTCAGGGGCGGCAAGGGTATAATAGGTATTCACGCCGCGACGGACAATTTCTACAAGTGGCCCGAGGGGATGGAGATGATGGGGGGCAAGTTCACCGGGCATCCCTGGGGTGCCGGCGGTACCTGGGCGGTGAAGATCGACCAGCCTAACCACCCTCTAACCGCCCCGTTCAAGGGCAAAGGCTTCAAGATAAAGGATGAAATCTACCGTACCGAGCCGCCGGTGTACTCGCGGAGCAAACAGCTTGTGTTGATGAGCCTGGATATGAGCGACCCGGCGACCAGATCAAAGGCATCCAAGCCGACGGACCTCGATACCGGCATAAGCTGGATCAAGCAGGTGGGTAAAGGACGCCTCTTCTACTGCTCGCTCGGTCATAACGACCACATTATGTACAACCCGACTATATTGCAGCATTATCTGGCAGGCATACAGTTCGCGTTCGGCGACTACAAAGTCGATACGAAACCAAGGCCATAAGTTAGCTCTGGAAAGGAAATCTCAAATGGATCAATTGGAACAGTTGCTGGAGAAAGTCAAGACTTACGATTGGGGGCAAAGCCGTGTCGCGCTGACGCAGATAACCGAAATCATAAAGAAGGCCCACGGCAACAAGGCCGAACTGGCCAAGATTGAGAAGGGTTTGCTTGGAGTGCTGAACTCCAACGCCAAGCGGGCCGGCAAACAATTCGCGTGCAGGCAGTTGAGTATCATCGGCACGGACGCTTCGGTTCCGACGCTGGGCCGGATGCTCACGGGCGAGGAGACCTCGGATATGGCGCGGTATGCACTCGAACGGATACCGGGCCCGGCTGCCGACGACGCTTTGTTGAGCGCCCTGGGCAAGGCCACGGGCAAGCCAAAGATCGGCATCGTCAATTCCCTCGGCCAGCGCAAGTGCAGCAAGGCCTCGTCGGCCCTGGCGGCGATGCTGAGTAGCAGCGACCAGACCCTCGCTGCGGCTGCTGCTGCGGCACTGGGCCAGATTGCAGATGCCACCGCGGCTGAGGCACTGGCCAAGGCCGTGGGAACAACCACCGGCAAGGTCCGGATGCGTGTTCTGGATTCATACCTCAGGTGCGCCGATAAGCTGGCCGAGCAGGGCAGGAGGGCTCAGGCCCTGGCCATCTACAGGCAACTGCAAAAACCCGATATGCCCAAGCCGATCCGGACGGCGGCCTTACGCGGCGTAATCAGCACGACCAAGACGCGCTCGAGGCGGTAAGAAAGGCAAATGGACACAATGCGAATACTGCTGAGCTTTCTGGCGGTCCTGACCGTATGGACCCCCAGCGTCTGCTCGGGCGCCGAGCAGAGCGACGCCGATGCTCTGAGTATCGTCCTTGAGATCCTCGGGAGCGGCGACCAGGAGATGCAGGCCGCGGCGATAGCGATGGCCAAGGAGATGGAAGGGCCGGAGGTCACGCGGGCTCTTGCCGATGAGCTACCCAAGCTCTCGGCGGCCATCCAGGTTCAATTGCTCGCTGTGCTTGGCGACCGCGGCGAGAAGATCGCCCTGCCGGCCGTGGTGGCTGCGACCAAGACGCCCGATGCCGCGGTCCGGGTAGCAGCGCTCAAGGCGCTGGGACAGCTGGGGGATGAATCGGTGGTGATGCTTTTGGCCGAGCGGGCCGCCACAACGACCGGCGAGGAACAAAAGGCCGCCCGCCAGAGTCTCTATCGCCTCAGGGGCGCCGGTGTCGATCAAGCGATTCTGGCCGCTGTCGGCAAGGCCGATGCAAAGGCAAAGGCCGAGCTGGTAGCCGCCCTGGGCCGGCGCAATGTACGCGCCGCGGTAGAGACACTCTTCCAGACCGCCAGAGACCCCGACCGTAAGGTTAGGACCGAATCCATCAAGGCCCTGGCCTCGCTCGCCGGCCCCGAAAATCTCCCCGCCTTGGTCGATCTGCTGATAAACGCTCAGAGCACGTCGGAGCGGACCGAGGCTGAGAAGACGATAGTAGCCGTCGCCCACAAGATTGAGCAGACGGGCCGGCGGGCCTCCAGCGTCTTGGCCAGGCTGCCGTCCGTAAAGGACATCAAGGCCCGCTGCGCGCTGTTGAGCACCCTCGGCAGGATCGGCGATGACAGCGCACTGCCGGTGCTTCGCACCGAGCTTGGCAGCAAGGAAACCGACCTCCAAGCCGCTGCGATTCGGGCACTGTCAATCTGGCCAACGCCTGCGCCCCTGCCCGACTTACTCAAGAGCGCACAACAGTCAAAAAGTCCGCTGCACAGGATACTGGCGCTGCGCGGCTTGGTGAGGCTGTTGGGGCTTCCCAGCGATCGGCCCGCTGAACAGACCATTGCGATGTACAGGCAGGCAATGAGCCTGGCGCCCAACGCGATGGAGAAGCGTCGCGTGCTCTCGGGGCTTTCGGCGACGAAGAGCATCGAGGCGCTGGAGATGGCGGCTGACTATCTTGATGACAAAGACCTGGTGATGGAGGCCGAAGTCGCGGTCGTAAAGATAGCCGGCAGTATTCACAAGCAGGCGCCCAAGCGAAGTGCCGAGTTGCTCAGGAAGGTTGCGGCGACTACCAAAAACCAGGCGCTGCGCGCCCAGGCCCAGGAGATAATCAAGCAGATCGAGCACAAACCGGACACGGCAGAGTAGCTGAGGGTGCCCGGAGACTGTTGCTGCTTTGTCCGGCTGAGGTCAGTAGTGAAGTCGGTAGTATCGGCGTGCAGGCGACCGGCCTGCCTGGTGGGGGCACGTATCACAGGAGAAAGATTATGATGATTGAGAGGTTCAACATAGGAGATAGGCTCAGGCCATATCGGCGCTGGGGGGCCCGGCCGGTGGTTACGGGGATCTTTCTGATTGCGTCGGTGATCCTTTCATCTTGCGGGGGTTCGGCCCGGATGAAGCACTTCGTCGCGGAGGCCAGGGAGGCGATTATCAGTGCCGATGCGGCAATGGGCGATTGGAAAGGGACCTGGAAATCGAGCGACCCGACCGAAACCGGGCCCCTTGTGGCACAGGTCATAGCCCTGGGTAACGGCCAGTATAGGGCCAATTTCCTCGAGATGTTCGATGCGAGAATCGAGCCTTACTGCGTCCTGGATGGCAAACGCCACGGAGCGGTGGTTCGATTCGAAGGGCCGGCAAAGTGCGAGGATAAGAACCTCGATGTCAAGGCGGTCATCGAAGGCGACAAGTTAACCGGGACCTTCAGCGGGGACGCTTCGGGTACGTTTTCGCTGCGGCGCGCGATAAGGGTCTCGCCGACGATGGGCGCCAGGCCGCCGAAGGGAGCCGTGGTACTGTTCGACGGCAAGGATTTCAGAGAATGGAAGATCGCGAAAAAGCCGCCGGGCCAGGATGAAGTGAAGTGGGAGATTGTTGATGGTGCGATGAGGGTCGTACCGGGTACCGGCTCGATCATAACCAAGAAAAATTTCGGCGACGCCAAGCTGCACATCGAGTTCCGCACGCCGTTTATGCCCGAAGCCCGCGGCCAGGGCCGAGGCAACAGCGGCGTCTACCTGCAGGGCAGGTACGAGGTGCAGGTGCTTGACAGCTACGGCCTGGAGGGCAAAAACAACGAGTGTGGGGGGATCTACGGCGTCAAGGCACCGCGGGTGAATATGTGCGCGCCGCCGGGCCAGTGGCAGACCTACGATATTATCTTCCGGGCGCCGCGATTCGACAAGGCAGGCAAGAAGACAAGCAACGCCACGCTGACGGTCCGGCACAACGGGGTTCTTATTCACGACAAGACAGAGGTGCCCGCAGCTACCAGGGCCTCTTTGAGCGGCGAGGCCCCCGAGCCGGGCCCATTATACCTCCAGAACCACGGCAACAAGGTAGAGTATCGTAATATCTGGCTGGTCGAGCAGTGAGGCCGCCGCTCCGCTCAGGCAGAGACGCAGGTCTGAAGGCTTGCCAGTTCGAAGGCCGGTTTTGTGGGGCCTTTTTGATAAGTTTGATTTGCTGTTAAGGAGCGCGACTATGAACCGGAAGAAAGAAAGAAGCGGGGGCGGTGCAGCGGACAGGATGTCGCGTCGCAGGTTTATCAGCGGCACCGCTGTGGCAGCGGCGTTTACGGTCGTTCCCCGGCGTGTCCTCGGCGGGCCCGGCTACAAGGCCCCGAGCGACAAGCTTAACATCGCCGCGGTCGGGGTCGGCGGAATGGGCAAAAACAACGTCAGAGCGTGCCGGGCGGAGAACATCGTTGCGCTTTGCGACGTGGACGAAAATTACGCCGGCAAGGTCTTTAAGCAATACCCCAAGGCGCGCAAGTGGGTCGATTTCCGTCGAATGCTGGATGAGCAGAAGGAAATCGAGGCGGTGATAGTGGCCACCCCCGACAATACGCACGCCGTGATCGCGATGGCGGCGATGAAACGCGGCAAGCACGTCTATGTACAAAAGCCGCTGACACGCACGGTCTGGGAGGCCCGGCAGTTGACCGAGGCAGCCCGCAAGTACAAGGTGGCCACCCAGATGGGCAACCAGGGCCACTCGGGTGAAGGAGTTCGCCTGATATGCGAGTGGATATGGGACGGGGCTATCGGAAAAGTCCGCGAGGTCCACGCCTGGACCAACAGGCCCATTTGGCCGCAGGGTATCGACCGCCCCAAGGACACGCCGCCAATCCCCAAGGGCCTCCACTGGGATTTATGGGTAGGTCCCTCGCCGATGCGGCCATATCACCCCGCGTATCTGCCCTTCAAGTGGCGCGGCTGGTGGGACTTCGGCTCGGGCGCGCTGGGGGATATGGCATGTCACGTCATCGACCCGGTGTTCTCGGCGCTGAAGCTGGGTTACCCCAAGAGCGTCGAAGCCTGCGCAACCAAGGTGAACAGGGAGACGTTCCCCCTGGCCTCGATTGTCCGCTATGAATTCCCGGCGCGTGGCGATATGCCCCCGGTGAAACTGCACTGGTATGACGGCGGAATGAAGCCGCCCCGCCCGGACGCCCTGGAGCCGGGCCGCAAACTCGAACAAGCCCGCAGCAATGTGCTCTTTATCGGGGACAAGGGAATCCTGCGGTGCGGCGAGTACGGCGACAGCCCCAGGTTGATACCGGAAAAGGCGATGAGAGAATATAAACGCCCCCCGAAGACACTGCCCAGAGTAAAGGGCAGCCACGAGCAAAACTGGATCGATGCCTGCAAGGGCGGTGAGCCGGCCTGCTCAAACTTCGACTACTCCGGACCTTTGACCGAGACCGTCGTTATGGGCAACCTCGCCCTGCGCCGACTGGGAGAAAGGCTCGAATGGGACGGGGCAAATATGAGGGTTACCAACGACGACAAGGCCAACGACTACGTCAGGCTGCCTGCACGCAAAGGCTGGGGGCTTGATGAGGTCTGAAAAACGCCGAGCGAACAAAACAAGCAAGAAGACACGCTGAAGGGAAAGAAGGCTATGGACAGGCAAAACAAAGATATTCGCATCTCAAGGCGCAGGCTTGTGGGCGGTGCGGCTGCGACGATGGCGTTCACGCTGGTGCCCAGCCGCGTCTTCTCCGATCCCCCAAGTGATAAACTGAACGTGGCCGGTATAGGTGTGGGCGGACGCGGCGCCAGCGACCTGGCCGCGGTGGAAACTGAGAACATCGTGGCCCTTTGCGACGTGGACTGGAACCGCGCCGCCGGGACGTTCAGACGGTATCCAAAGGCCGCCAAGTACAAAGACTTCCGCAGGATGCTCGACAAGGAAGACAAAAATATCGACGCGGTCATCGTGGCCACCCCCGACCACGTCCACGCCGTGGCGTCAATGGCGGCGATCAAGCGCGGCAAACACGTGTATTGCGAGAAACCGCTGACCCATTCGGTTTATGAGGCGCGGATGATCGCCGAGGCCGCACGCAAGTACAAGGTGGCCACCCAGATGGGCAACCAGGGACAGGCCTCGGAGCAGACCCGGCTTATGTGCGAGTATATCTGGGACGGCGCCATCGGACCGGTCCGTGAGGTGCACGTCTGGACCGACAGGCCCCTGCGAGGGCTCAACTCGGTGTTCTGGCCGCAGGGCGTTGATCGGCCGACCGAGACGCCCCCGGTACCGGATGCGCTTGACTGGAACCTGTGGCTCGGGCCCGCTCCCTACCGGCCTTACCATCCGGCGTACTTGCCCTTCAAGTGGCGCGGGTGGTGGGACTTCGGCACCGGTGCCCTCGGCGATATCGGCTGTCACCGCATCGACCCGGTCTTTCGCGCCTTGAAGCTCGGCCACCCGACCAGTGTCTCGGCCGTCAGCACCCTCGTGAACAAGGAAACGTACCCGGTGGCGTCGATCGTGTATTACGAGTTTCCGGCCCGCGGCGATATGCCGCCGGTCAAGCTGACTTGGTACGACGGCGGACTGCGTCCACGCCGGCCAGCCGAACTGGAGGACGGCAGACGACTGGGCACCAACGGGATACTGTTCGTCGGCGACAAGGGGAAGATGCTCGAAGACAGGCTGATCCCGGAATCCCGGAGGAAGGAATACGGCAAGCCGCCACGCTTGATCCCTCGCTCACCGGGCCATCACAAGGAATGGATACTTGCCTGCAAGGGCGGCAAGCCCGCCGGCTCGAATTTCCCCGATCACGCGGGCCTTCTGGCCCAGGTTGTTCTCCTGGGGAACGTTGCACTTCGGCCGGAGCTCAGAGAGCATATGAACCGCACCAAGCTGGTCTGGGATGGCCAGAAAATGGAGATAACCAATATCCCCGAGGCGAACAGGTTCCTCCGCCGCAAGTATCGCCGGGGTTGGACCCTGTGATTTGTCAACGAAGGTTTGGCTTGCTGTATCGCTGCATCCAGTCGGCCGGTGGGCTATACGCACCGAGGCTACGGAGCGGCGTGAAAATCTGAGGTTCCACTGAGGCAGGGATCCGGCGCTGCGCTGATCCCAGCTCAGGAGGTTATAGAGACAAGCTGCTTGAATCAGGGGTTATGCCATGAAACAGAAATTATCTCGCCGCAGGTTCTTGGGCGGTGCCGGGGCGGTCGCGGTCTTTACGATAGTTCCCCGGCGGGTCCTGGGAGGGCCGCGCCACAAACCGCCGAGCGAAAAGCTGAACATCGCCTGTATCGGTGTCGGTGGAATGGGGGCCTCCGATTGCAGCCAGGTCGCCACTGAGAACATCGTGGCCCTGTGCGATGTGGACTGGAAGCGCGCCGCCACCTCCTTCAACAAGCACCCCAAGGCGAAAAAGTACAAGGACTTCCGCAGGATGCTGGAAAACGAAAAAAGCATCGAGGCGGTAACCGTATCGACGCCAGACCACACGCACGCGGTCGCTGCGATGATGGCGATCAAGATGGGCAAGCACGTCTATTGCCAGAAGCCCCTGGCCCACGACCTATACGAGGTGCGCCGGATGACACAGGCCGCCCGCGAGCACAAGGTCGTCACGCAAATGGGGACGCAGCTTCACGCCGAGACCCATCTTCGCCAACTGGTTGAGATGATCCGAGCCGGCGTGATAGGCAAGGTCAGGCGTGTGGATCTCTGGAGCGGCAAGAACTGGGGCGGAGGCACCCGGCCGACCGACAGCCCACCTGTGCCAGAGACGCTCGACTGGGACCTGTGGCTCGGGCCGGCACCCTACCGCCCTTATCATCCGGTCTATGTCCCGGTCAACTGGCGACGATGGTGGGACTTCGGCACCGGGACATTAGGAGATATGGGCTGCCACATAATCGACCCTGCCTGGTGGGCGCTCGAGCTGAAATACCCGACGAGCGTAGAGGCCCAGCCGGGGCCCTTCTCCGACGAGACTTACCCCCAGAAGACGATCGTCAGGTGGGAATTCCCCGCCCGGGGCGACCTGCCGCCGGTTACCCTCACCTGGTACGACGGGGCAAACAAGCCACCCCGACCGAAGGAACTGGAGGAAGGTCGCAATCTGCCCGGCCAGGGCGGACTGTACTACGGCGACGACGGCGTTATCCTCGCTCCACACGGCGGCGGAGCCAGGCTCATCCCGGAGTCGAGAATGAAGGCCTTCAAACCGCCCGAACCGGTCTTTGAGCGGGGCATAAACCACTGGCAAGAATGGATCAGGGCGTGCAAGGGCGGCCCGGCGGCGCTGTCGAACTTCGACTATGCAGGACCACTGACCGAGACAATTCTGTTAGGCAACATCGCGGCCAAGGCTGGTGCCAGGCTGGCGTGGGACGGCCCGAATCTCAAGGTTACAAATATTGCCCGGGCAAACAAATTCCTCAGGCGGAAATACCGCCTTGGATGGACGCTTTGAACGTAACGCCGCCGCGTTCGGCGCAATTTCGTTGTTAGGAGAACAGGCAAATGAATAGATCTGCGAAAATGACCGTTGCGGTGTCCGTACTTGTTTTGGGTTCTTGCTGCCTGCGGGCTACAGGAGCCGATGAGAATTGCTGCTGGAGGCTGGGTATGCAGGCCTACAGCTTCAACCGGTTCACGTTCTTCGAGGCGGTGGACAAGACAAGGGAACTGGGCCTGCATTACATCGAGGCATATCCCGGCCAGAGACTGTCCAAGGAAAAACCCGACGTCCGATTCGACCACAATATGTCAAACCAGGACAAGAAGCTGGTGCTGCAAAAGCTCCGCGAGTCCGGGGTGAGATTGGTCAACTACGGGGTAGTTGCTCTGCCGAACAACGAGGCCAAGTGCCGGAAGGTGTTCGGCTTTGCACGCGATATGGGAATCGAGACGATCGTCTCCGAGCCCCCGGAAGACGCCCTGGAGCTTGTGGACAAATTGTGCCAGGAGTACCGGATCAACGTGGCCATCCATAACCACCCGAAGCCATCGCATTACTGGAATCCTGAGACGATTCTAAGGGTCTGCAGGGATCTCAAACTCAGCAAGCGGATCGGGGCCTGCGCCGACACGGGCCACTGGATGCGATCGGGAATCGACCCGCTCGAGGCGATCAAGAAACTCGGCGCAGCCGGCCGGATCATCAGCCTGCACTTCAAGGATCTCAACCAGTTCGGGGTCCGCCGTGCCCACGACGTGATATGGGGCACCGGCAAGGCCAATATCCGGGCGATACTGGCCGAGCTGGCCCGGCAGAATTTCAAGGGGGTCTTCTCGATAGAATACGAACACAACTGGTTGAATTCTATGCCGGAGATAGCCGACAGCGTGGCGTTTTTTGATCGGACGGCCGCTGAGTTGGGCCTGAGCGACTGGAAATGGATATTCAACGGCAAAGATCTGACAGGATGGGATGGCAACCCGCGGCTCTGGTCAGTCAAGGACGGCGTGATCCGCGGACAGACCACACCGGAGAACCCCACCCGCAGCAATACCTTCCTCGTCTGGCGGGGCGGCAAGCCCAAAGATTTCGAGTTGAAGCTGAAGTTCAGGATTCAAGACGGCAACTCGGGCGTGCAGTACCGCAGCAAGGAAGTCGGCAAGTGGGTCATCGCTGGCTACCAGGCCGAGATCATAAATAAGCCGGGCCAGGTCGGTTTCCTCTACCACGAGAGGGGCAGAGGCTGGCTCGTAAGCGTGGGCGATATAATGGTCATCGACGAGACCGGCAAAAAACAGGTTATCGGCAACGTCTCTGATGTGGATGCGCTGATAAAGGCCGGCTACTACAAGGAGAAAGACTGGAACGAATACCACATCATCGCCCAGGGCAACCACATCGAACAATATCTCAACGGCTACCCGATGATCGAGCTGATCGACAACGACCGCGTGATCGACCCGCAGAACCCGAAGGACACCAAGGGGGCCGCCAGAGAAGGCCTGCTAGCGCTGCAGCTCCACGTCGGGCCCCCGATGCTCGTCGAATTCAAGGATGTCCGCATCAAACAACTGGAGCCGAAGTACGGCGATGCCATGGTGCTTTTCAACGGCAGGGACATAGATAACTGGCTGGTCAAGGGCGACAGGAACAAGAGCAAGTGGGTTGTGGGCAAGGCCGCAATCTCGGATGAAAACCCTAAGCTGCTGGTCAACAAGGGCGGCTTCGGGGAAATGATCAACCTCGCCGCCCATCACGGTGACAGCCTCGACATATACTCGAAGCAGAAGTTCGGCGACTGCCGTATCGAGGTCGAGGTTATGGTGCCGGCAGGCTCGAACTCCGGCATCTACGTTATGGGTGAATACGAGATCCAGGTGCTGGACAGTTGGGACCACGTCAAGGTGGGCGGCAGCGATATGGGAGCGGTCTTCGGGGCCGACCCGCCCCGCGTCAACGCCTCCAGAAGGCCGGGCCAGTGGCAGAAGTACGTTATCGACTTCCGGGCACCGCGGTTCGACGAGACCGGCAACAAGATCGAGAACGCCCGGCTCGTCCGGGTTGAGCTCAACGGCGAAGTGCTGCACGAGAATCTCGAACTGGCCAAGCCGACCCCGGGCGGTCTGACCGGCAAAGAAGCCCCCACAGGCCCGCTGATGTTCCAGGGCAACCACGGCCCGGTGGCGTACCGCAACATCATCGTTAGCCCCCTGCTGAAGTAGCCCGGCAGGCCTGGTGAAAACAGGCAGAAAGGCGAGCTTGACAAGCCGGCCTCAGGGCGGTTATAGTTTCGAACGAATATCAGTTGACGATCCGGTTAGATTTCTGGAGATGACAGAAGCACAATGAGTACTCACAACACAAAAAAGAGTATGGATAGACGCAGTTTTCTACAATCTACCGCCGCTGTCAGTGCGGGCTTGGCGGTTTCGCCGATGGTTCTCGGCGCGGCGGGCGGCTCCGAGGATATAAACGTTGCACTGCTCGGCTGCGGTGCCCAGGGCCAGGTCCTGATGAACGCCTGCCTGAAGATTCCGAACATCCGCTTCAAGGCCATCTGCGACATCTGGACGGCCTACAACCAGAGACGCGTCTCGGGCATCCTGCGGGCCTATAAGCACGAGCACAACAAGTACGAAAACTACCAGGAGATGCTCGACAAGGAAAAGGACCTGGACGCGGTAATCATCGCCACGCCAGACTTCTGGCACAGCCCGCACACGGTGGCATCCCTCGAGGCCGGCCTCCACGTCTACTGCGAAAAAGAGATGTCCAACACGCTCGAGGGCGCAAGGAAGATGGTTGAGACGGCCAGGAAGACCGGCAAGCTGCTCCAGATAGGGCATCAGCGCCGCAGCAATCCCCGCTACCGCCACTGCTACGAGAAGCTCCTGACCGAGGCCAAGCTCTTGGGGCGTATCACCACGGTCAACGGGCAGTGGAACCGCAGCAAGGCCGCCTGCGAGGAGATAGGCTGGCCGAAAAAGGCCGAGCTGGATACTGCCACGCTGGAGAAATACGGCTTCAAGACGATGAAGCAGTTCCGGAACTGGCGCTGGTACAAGGGGCTGGGCGGCGGTCCGATAGTTGACCTTGGCTCACACCAGATTGATATTTATAGCTGGTTCCTCGGGGCGAATCCGAAATCCGTGATGGCCAGCGGCGGAACCGATTACTGGAAAGGCCACGACTGGTACGACAACGTGATGGCCATCTATGAATACGAGACGAAAGAAGGGGTGGTCAGGGCCTACTATCAGACGATAACCACCAACAGCGCGGGCGGATATTTCGAGAGGTTTATGGGTGACCAGGGAACACTCGAGATATCCGAGGCGGCCTCCCGTGGCAGCGTCTTCCGTGAGGCCTGGGTCCCCGCGGACAACTGGGACAAATGGGTCAAACTGGGTTACATCAAGGAACCACGAAAGCAAGAGGACAAGAAAGTCGCCGGCGATACAGTGCTGGACGTTCGGGAGTCCCCCAAGCCGCCGAGCTATGATATCCCGGTTACGATGGGTGGAAAGCCTTATCACCAGCCTCACCTCGAAAACTTCTTTGATGCCATCCGGGGCAAGGCGAAGCTGAATTGCCCGGCCGAGGTGGGATATGAGACCGCTGTGACTGTCTTGAAAGTGAACGAGGCGGTAGCCGCGGCCAAGAAACTGGAGTTCAAACCCGAAGATTTCAAGGTTTGAGGCCGGTCGGCACGACAGACCCGTCAGAGGTCTTTGCAAGATTCAAGCGTTGGTGAAAGGACTCAAGAGCGTTGAAAAAGGGGTTGATACTGACAGGCTTGTTGTGCTTGCTGTTTTCGGCAGGCCTGGGCGCGGCCGAATCGGCGCCCAGGATGCTCGGCGACCTCAGTGACGGCAGCCGGGCACACCCGGTCCATCGGATTCCTCTGCTGAGCGAGGAGGGCGATAAGATTGCCCCCGATGATGACCCTCTCTTGCCGTTTTCCACCAAGTCCACCTGCGGCGCCTGCCACAGTTACGAGACGGTAGCAAAGGGCTGGCACTTCAACGCGGCAGATACCGGGCTCGAGCCCCGAAAGCATGGGCGGATCGGTCAGCCTTGGATACTGGTCGACGCGCAGGCCGGGCTTCAAATCCCTCTTTCCTATCGGCCCTGGCCGGGGGCGTTCCATCCCGAACAGCTCGGTTTGACACCCAGATTGTTCTTGAAGCTCTTCGGCAGGCATATGCCCGGCGGCGGAGTAGGGGAGCTGGGCAGCGATGACCCCCGCGAGATAATGCGCTCGATGGTCTCGGGATACCTCGAGGCAAACTGCCTTAGCTGTCACGATGCGGACCCGCAGCACAACCAGGCCGAGTACGCCGGGCAACTGCTGCGTGAGAATTTTCGATGGGCGGCGACGGCCACGTGCAGCTTCGCCACCGTTACGGGCTCGGCAAAGGATATGCCGGACACTTACGACCCGATAATGCCGGAGCCCCCGGAAGACCCTAAGCTTGTTCCTCCAACCGTCAAGTACCGCGCGAACACCTTCGATGCCGACAAGAAAGTAGCTTTCGAGATTCAAAGAGAAGTACCCTCCCAGCGCTGCTATTTTTGCCACTCCAACCTGTACTTTGAGCGGGAAGACACCGAGAAGTGGACATCGGACGAAGACGTCCACCTGACGGCCGGCCTGAAGTGTGTGGACTGCCATCGTAACGGCATCGACCATAACATAACACGGGGGTACGAGGGCGAGGCAGAGATTTCAGACAACCCGCTGGCCGCGACCTCCTCGTGCGAGGGCTGTCATCTTCCGCCGGGCGATTCGAGCGTGCCGCGGGCAGGCCGATTGGGGGCGCCGGTGCCCGAGCACCTCGGTATTCCACCGGTGCACTTTCAGAAGATAAGCTGTACTGGCTGCCACAGCGGCCCGTGGCCTGGTCAGCGGACTTCTCTGGTAAAGACCTCGATGGCGCACCGCTTGGGCACGCTGGGCGTCAACAAGTCGCCCGGTGCCTTGCCGCACATTCTGGCCCCGGTCTTCGCCAGGCAGGAAAACGGGAAGATTGCTCCGCATAAGCTCATCTGGCCGGCCTACTGGGCCGATATGACCGACGCGAACGTCACCCCGATCGGCTTTGATGCGGTAAAGCGGGTTGTCAAGAAGGCCCTTGCCGGGCGGCCTTTGCCGGCTTCCGGCGATTGGCCGGCCTTGAGCGACAAGGACATCGCTGAGGTGCTCTCGGCCCTTGTGTCGGCCGCTCTGGTGAAGGGCAAGCCGGTCTATATCAGCGGTGGTTGCCTCTACAGCCTGGATGATTCGGGCGAATTGGTCAAAGAGCAGGACCACCCTGCAGCCCGGCCTTATATCTGGCCGATCGCGCACGCCGTCAGACCTGCAGCACAGGCACTGGGCGTGCGCTACTGCACGGATTGTCACTCGGCTGATGCGGCGTTCCTCTTCGGAGATGTCGTGGTTGATACACCCATCGCCGCCGAGCGGACCGCCGTCAAGAAGATGGCGGAGTTCCAGGACATCGATGCCCTGTACGCAAAGGCCTTTGCGTTCTCGTTCGTATTTCGGCCGATGCTGAAAATCGTCGCGCTGTGCTCGTGTGTGGTCTTGTCTTGCGTGCTGTTGCTTTACGGGCTGAAGGCGCTGAAGTGCATTGTCGCGGTGTTGTCAGGGCAGAATAAAATTTTGTGATTAGAGTGTGAGTGATATGTTTGAGAGGTTCACGCTGATCGCCTTCGGAGTTACGGTTGCGGGCGTGGTCTTGCATTGTTTGTTGGTTCCGTGCGCCAGAGACCGCCGGTGTGCGGCACCCGGCATACTCCGCAGGCTGCTTCATCCGCTCACACTGCTGTTCGGCAAGGACAAGCAAAAGCCCCTGGATATCCTGCGGAGGCTGGTCTATCTTGTCGCCTTGGTTTGTTGCGTGGTCCTGGCGATTACCGGCTTCTATCCGCTGCTGGTCCTGGGCAGGCACATATCGGGGTATCCTCTGATGCTACACGCCACGTGTGCGCCGGTTTTTTCTGTTTGCCTGGCGGTTCTGACTGTGATGTGGGCCGGCAGGTGCGCTTTTAAGCAGGGTGACTGCCCGGTGACGGCGCGCTTGGTGGACTGGCTGGCTGGTCGAAAAGGTGCAGAGGCGCGACCGGCCGGGCCTGCCCCCGGCCTGGGCCAGAAGCTCTTTTTCTGGCTGCTCGTCTGTCTCGCCCTGCCTTTGATTCTCTCGGTCGTGCTGAGTATGTTTCCGGTGTTCGGCCCGCACCAGCAGGAGCTACTGTTGGCCGTGCACAGGTATGTAGCGGTCTTGTTTGTCCTATCTGCAATTGTGCACGCATACCTGCTGATTCGCGCCGGCGTCGAATAACGGCCCCTGGGCTGTGCGGGGCTGTAATCCGTGCAAAGATCGTGATGCTGCCCGGGCCAACGGGCGTGTGGGCGGGAAAGAGCAGAAGCAGATGCGGAAGGTTAAAGTAGCCGTCGTAGGGCTGGGTTTCGGAGCGGAGTTCATCCCGATTTATCAAAAGCACCCTGACGCCGAGTGCTATGCGATCTGCCGCAGGAACGAAAAGCAGCTCAACGAGATAGGGGAACAGTTCGGCGTCGAGAGGCGATGAACGACGGTAGACTGGTGAAAATTCCGCGGACTGATTAGCTGACTGGCAAGCCAGGAATTCGGCACGGCGAGACAAAAAAGTGGTTGAATCGTGATCGGGATGGTATATTACGCCGAAAACCGGCGCGGTGCCGGCATTACATAATCGAGGTGATTAGTTAGGAGACCAAATTATGAGTAACGGACTACTGCCAGATTATGTGAGTATGGCCAAGCCGAACCCGCCAGAGAACAGGGCCCCCTGGTACAAGAGCACGGCACCGAGCTATGCGGGGATCTTCCTGTGGGTCGTCTTCTATATGGAGATCGCCAAGGGGACGCTTTCCGAGGCCGGCCTGGGCTTGAGCCTGCTCGGGCTGGTCGTCGCGGCGCTCATCTGCCACTACCTGTTCTATCTGGTGCCCGGGTTGCTCGGGATGAAGACGGGATACCCCCTCTATGTGGTTGGCTCGTCAACTTACGGCGCTCAGGGCGGCTTTCTGATGCCGGGGCTGCTTATGGGCCTACTGCAGTTCGGGTGGCTGGCGGTGAACGTCGCCGTTTCCACGAGCTTCATTCTGCAGGCCGCCCACGCCGATCCATCTCCAGGCAAACCGTTCTTTATTATCGTGGCGATATTATGGGGTCTGGCGGCCGCCTTTATGGGGGTCAAGGGAATCCAGTACGTAGGAAAGGTGGCGTCGGTCCTGCCGATCGTGCCGTTGATTATGATCCTGATCGTCTTCTTCGCGAACATCGGCGGCGTGGGTGATTTCGAGCCAGCCGCGGACGGCAAGCCTTTGTTCGGCTTCCTCGGGATTATCGCGATGGTGGTCGGATTCTTCGCGACGGCCGGCGCGGCTGGCGTGGACTTCGGGATGGGCAACCGTGATGCCAGGGATGTCAATCTGGGCGGCCTCGTCGGGATTGCTTTGGCGATTATTGTCGCCGGAGGACTGCCGTTGATCGCGGTGGCCGGGGCGCACGGCAAGAACCCGGATATGGAAAAATTCACCTTCGATGCCGTGATCGCTCAGCAAAAAGGCCTCTCGAGTGTTATGTTTATCCTGTTCGCAGCGGCGAGTTTTGCGCCGGCGTGCTTCAGCTCGTTCATCGCGGCCAACAGCATCGGCACGATGTTCCCCAAGACGAACAAGATGGCGATGGTTTTCGGCGGGGCGGTCGTCAGCATCGTCTTAGCTGTGACGGGTGTGGCTTTGAACCTTGTCGGCGTGTTCACGATTATCGGGGCCTCGTTCGGCCCGATATGCGGTTCCATAGCTGCCGACTACCTGCTGAGCGGGCGTAAATGGCCCGGGCCGCGACAAGGTATCAACTGGGCAGGCTATATCGCCTGGGCCGTCGGATTCGTCGTTGCGATACTTCCAATGGTGGGCGGCGAGCGATTCAAGTTCATCACGCCGGCCCCGGTCATAGCCTTCGTGATCGGTTTTGTGCTCTATGCCGTTTTGGCCAAGGCCGGGCTTGAGCCGCCGGTTGTTGAGATGGCTCCGGCGCAGACTCAGCCTCCGCAGACGCCCGGCCAGGCAGAGCAGTCCGGCGGCGAGGAAAAAAGCCAGTAGCCGGCAAGACCAGGCGCGACTTCGCTCAATCTTCGTTTCTGATTGGAAGGTGGGGATCCAGGAGCTCCCTGGATCCCCGTTTTTCTGCCGGTTCGCGGTAGTTTCGCCCAGGAGATCGGCCTTGCGGCCCTGTGCGGCAGGGCAGGAATTGCGGATTTTGTGAAACGCGGAGGGCCTCGGCGCAATTGAAATAGTAGCCCCTGGTCATCCGTATGGCTATACCGCCGGGCCAATACGGCTACCGGGGAGAAGGCTTTCTCGCCTGGAGCGGCGGTCCGGGCGGTGGGCCCGCAAAAATCGGGCCGGCTGGTACTTGACAAGCTTGCCCGAGCCAAATACACTGCAGGGTCTATGCTGGTCAAGTCGCGGTTACCTGCTATGTGCTGGGCCGCTGGGCCGTGAAAGAGCAAGTTGTGGATCTTTGAGGTTAGAAGGAAATGATCGGAAAATCTTCCAATTCAAGCGCAAAAGCTGTCGTAGCAAGCCTGTTTTTGGCCTCTTTCTTGTTTTTGTATGGCTGCAAGAAATCGGAGGAGCCAGCCGGGCCAACCGGCCCGAATGAGCCGTCTCCAGCCAAGATAGAGGCTCCTGGGACTGAAACTCCGGCTCTCGCACCTGCGAAAGGGCCCGCCGAGAAACCTACGAGCCCGTCCGGGCCGGCCGTACCCGACGAAAAACCCACCGAGGCTTCATCCCCGGGCTCCGGTTCGGGCGAGAAGCTCGTGCCCATCGAGATTGAGCTGCCCAAGCCTATGTTTGTTGGCACCCCCCAGGATACGCGCGTGCCCAACCTGGAAAAACCCTTAGGCAAACCCCGTCCGCCGTTCCTGGCCCCGGTCGGTACAAAGAACGTCGCGCTTGGAAAGCCTGTTACCAGCAGCGACGAAGAGCCCATCATCGGCGAGCTCGAGATGATAACCGACGGTGACAAGGAGGCCGCCGACGGGAGCTATGTCGAGCTCGGGCCCTTCACCCAGCACGTCACGATCGACCTCGAGGAGCCCCATTATATTTACGCCATCGTGGTCTGGCATTACCACAAGCAGGCTCGGGTTTATTACGACGTGGTGGTTCAGGTGGCCGACGACCCAGACTTCATAACCAACGTCAGGACCCTGTTCAACAACGATATTGATAACTCCTCTGGCCTCGGCGTCGGCAAGGACAAGCACTACACCGAGACCAACGAGGGCAAGCTCATCGACGCCAAGGGTGTAAAAGCCAGGTACGTCCGGCTTTACAGCAGGGGTAATACCAGCAACGACCTGAACCACTACATTGAAGTTGCGGTGTACGGCAAACCCGCGGAATGAAAAGCTCTGTAAAATGTTGCGTGCTGATACTGGCCGCGACAACAGTTGCAGCTGCGCTGCGTTTGCCCCGACTGGGGCAGCGCCCTATGCACGGCGACGAAGCCGTCCACGCCTGCAAATTCGGAGAATTGCTTGAGCGTGGCCTGTACAGCTATGATCCGAACGAATACCACGGCCCGACGCTCAACTACCTGACGTTGATACCGGCTCGGCTGTGCTCGATAGAGAGGTATGCCCAGCTCAGTGAGCCGACGCTCCGGATTGTTCCGGTCTTTTTCGGTGTATTGCTTGTTTTTTTTGTCCTGCCGATAACCGCCGGGCTGGGCCCGCGTGCAAGTCCCTGGGCAGCGATCCTCGCGGCCGTATCCCCGGCTATGGTCTTCTACAGCCGCTACTATATCCAGGAGATGCTCCTGGTTTGTTTTACGTTCGCCGCGATAGTATTCGGGTACCGCTACGCTTGCAGTAGAAGGGCAACCTGGGCCGTGCTGACGGGGCTGTCTCTTGGACTGATGCACGCAACAAAAGAGACGTGCATCATCGCGTTCGCTTCGATGCTTGTGGGGCTGGGAGTGGTGTTGATTATGCGTCGTTGTGAAGGTCGGCGGTCCTTTGGTGAGGTCGTAGGGGCTGTCCGGCCGTGGCACCTGGGCGCGGGGGTCGTGGCCGCTGTGGGCGTCTCGGTGCTGTTCTACTCGTCGTTTCTATCCAACCCGCGGGGTATCCTCGACTCGATTACTACTTACACGAGGTACTTCGAGCGGGCCGGCAACAGCCGGATTCACGAGCATCCCTGGTATTATTACCTCAGGATGCTGACCTGCTGGCGCTACGCCGACGGGCCCGTCTGGACTGAGGCTGTCATCGTGTTGCTGGCCTGCGTGGGGGTCGTTGCCGTCCTGGCGAAAAGATGGCTCGGCGCGGTTGACATCCATCTGGCTCGCTTCATTGTGTTCTACAGTCTTTCTATGGCGGTGGTGTATTCGCTGGTCCAATACAAGACACCCTGGTGTATGTTAGGTTTTCTACACGGGATGATCCTTTTAGCGGGGCTTGGAGCGGCGGCATTGATCGCGCTGGCGCCGAAGGGATTGAGCCGGCTGGTCGTGATAGTCCTGCTCTTTGGAGGTTCGTTATTGCTGCTTTGGCAGGCTTACTCGGCCAGCTACAGGTATTACGCCGACAGCCGTAATCCCTACGTCTACGCTCACCCGACCACGGAGGTTTTCGAGGTTGCCAGGCGTGTTGAAGAATATGCCGGGTTCCACAGGGATGGGCATAATATGCTGATCGATGTGATATGTCCCGGCGATGATTACTGGCCGTTGCCGTGGTACCTGCGCCGCTTCTCGCACGTACGCTGGGCGAGCAAGGTGGACTATGACAGGCCGTTGGCTCCGCTGATCATAGCTTCTCCTGCCGTCGAGGGTAACCTGGCGAAAAAGCTGTACGAGCTGACGCCTCTTGAGAGTCGCCGGACGTATCTTTACCTTTTCGACAAGCCTTACTACGTATGGCTCCGGCCGAAAGTCAAGCTCGTTGGTTTTGTCCGCAAAGACCTCTGGGACGCGCACTATTACAACGACCCCACCCTGGCCGAGCCGGATAAATAGGGACGTTAAAGTTGGCGAAGCTGCGCTCAGAACGCACGTACCTACAGAGCGATTGCGGTGCGATTGCCGGGATGAAGAGATTCTCTCACGAGGCAATGGCGACGACGTTCGAGGTGCTCGTGGTGCACCCGGACGAACGCTATGCCCGCCAGGCCGCCGCTGCTGCGTTCGACCTTGCCGATCGGCTTGAGCTGGAGTTGAGCCGGTTCGTCGAGAGCAGTGACATCTGGCGGATAAATCACGGCCCCGCCGGCCAACCCGTGGTGGTCGGCCTGGCGGCGTTTGAGTGTCTCGATATCAGCCGCAGGATTTACGACCAGACTAAAGGTGCCTTTGACGTTACCATAGGCTCATTATTGAAATGCTGGCGGGCTGACGGGGCCGAGGCTCGCCCACCGAGCCAGGAACAGTTGAAGGCCGCTCAGGGGCGAACGGGTATGGGCCTGCTGGAACTCAGCCGGGGGCAGCATAGCGTTACCGCCTTGGTCGAAGGTGTGCAGGTGGACCTCGGGGGTATAGGCAAGGGCTATGCGGTCGACCGAATGGGTGAGCTGCTGCGCGAATGGGGCGTTGATACGGCCCTTATTTCCGGGGGTTACAGTTCGGTGCTCGCCCTGGATCCGCCGCCCGGCAGGAGGGGCTGGCCGGTGAGCCTGACTCACCCGCAGCGGGCCGGCCAGGTACTTGCCAAACCCCAGCTTCAGAAACGTGCAATGGGCAGTTCTGGTCTTCGGAAAGGCCGGCACATAATCGACCCACGAACCGGTCGGCCGGTAAAGAAGAAGTGCGCCGCGTGGTCCTCGGCGCCTGAGGCAGCCACCGCCGACGCGCTATCCACCGCGTTTATGGTGATGAGCGTCGAAGAAATCGAGAACTACTGCCGGGACCACCAGGAGGTCTCGGCAATGGTCGTCTTTGACACTGACTCGGGCCGAGCAAAGCAGGCGCCGCCGCTGCGTTTTGGCTGCTGGGAGCAGGTAGGGAGCACCTGATTTGACCGCCGGCGGCCTGCTGCGTTTTGCCCCGGCTTATGGCGTGTGGAAACGGTGACCGACTGGCGGCCTGGCTGGCAAGCCGGCCGGTTATTCTTTCGACAGGGCGCGTTTTATGGCCCTCAGCTCGGCCAGGGTTGGCAGAGGCGCTCGCATTATTGAAAGTCGGCTGTCCAGGTCGCAGCTCCACTCGATGGGAAACTCCTTTATCCGGTAGCCTTTCTTGTGCGCCCTCAGTATGATTTCGACGTCAAACATAAACCCTTCGCTTACGCACTGCCCGTAAAGCTCGCGCGCGACATCGCCTTTATAGACTTTGAAACCGCACTGGGTGTCCGTGATGCCCGGAGGAAGCCCGAGCACGATCTTTAGCAGCCCTCTGATAGCCCTGGAGCAGATTCGCCGGCGCAACGGTTGAGCCCTGAGGATGGTGCTGGTGGCCAGCCTTCTCGAGGCATTCGCGATATCACAGGTTCCGTCCTTGAGCATCTCCAGGGCGGGCAGGGCATTGGCAAAAGGGACGCAGTATCCGCTGTCAGCGAACATAACATACCGCCCCGTAGAGGCCTTGATGCCCGTCCGGACGGCGTAGCCCTTTCCGCGATGAGGCTCGTACCGGATGACCTTTAGAGTTACACAGGTGGGCACTTTGACGCTCTCGGCGACCCGGGAGGTGTTGTCGGAGCTGCAGTCGTCCACAACGATGATCTCGCCCTGTAAGCCGTTGGACTCCAGGAATTCGGCGGCCCTTTGTACATCTACCGCGATCTTCGGGCTCTCGTTATAAGCTGGTATTACGATGGATAAGTCCATAGGTCTTCTCTTGCGTACTATAAGAGCGGCTGTGCGCCGCTCCAGTTCACGTGCCACGGTTGGTCGCAAAGATTATACCAGCATCTCTGCGTCTGGCAAAGCCCAAATGGCGGCAAGCGGTGAATCCCCAAGAACTTATACCATCCTGGTAGGCCTCGGCCCTGCGCCAGGTCGAAATTTTCTGCGATCTCGACGAGATCCAGGTGATTTCCTCGGTGCCTGTCTAATAGCTATCAAGCAGCTCATACACCGCCCTGTAGGGCCCGAGGAGCGTGGGGGTGATCCTGCAATCGGGGCAGGGCCAGTGAAAGAGCACCCGGCGGTCTTGCTCGGGCAGGTTGTTGGGGGCGTATGGGCGGCGGATGTAGCACTCGATACAGCAGGGCGGATAGCCGAAGAGGAAGCCTTCGAATCGCAGGGTCGGTGGGGACTTGTCGATGGGAGTGTTGTCGAACCTGCGCTTGTACAGCTCGATGAAGGCGGGAGACCGGCTGAAAATGGTCTCGGTGAGCTCTTTGCCGGTCTTCACCGTGCGGCGGACCTGCTCGGTCAGCAGGTCCATCTTGTTGAGCAGGCCCAGGGCGCGGTCGGTGAGGGGCTTTTCCCATCGACTCAATGGTTTGAGCCCGCGGTGCGTAAGTATCGCCAGGTAAGCCAGCTCGAAATCTATCTCCTTGAGGGACTTGATGCAGGTTACCAGTTCCGGCTGATAGAAACTCACACAATCGCCCTTTTCTTGGCTTGTTGTTTGCTGGTTTGAGACGTCAGTTTTCCGGCGTCTGGGTATCCGCTGGCGGGTCGGTGGTCTGCAGCCATCTCTCGGCGAACCGGGCCAGGTCGATGAAGTCCTGCCGGCAGTCCTTGTTGAAATCGCCGGGCAGGTAGAGGCTGCCGAGGTGCCCGCAGCGGTTGGGCAGCTCGAGGATTCTGCCGAGCACGGCGAGCTTGATTCGGCCGTTGTGGAAAGGCACGTGCGGCGGGTCTATCCGCAGGCCGGAGTAGCTGAAAGAGCCGTGCGACATATAGTGGCACGCTATGACGTGTACATCCATAGACAGGCCGAGCCGCGGGTTGACTACCTGCCAGTAACCCATATTCACCGCGGCGCCGCAGACCTCGCACAATTCGAGGCCGCGCTGCAGGTAATTGACCTTATAGGGCCCGGTCGGTTCGGGAATACCTGGGCCGGGTCCATACTCGGGCAGGGCGTCGATGGCCTGGGCGAACTGCATGGCCAGCTCGATTCCGTCGGGGATAAGGTTAGCGTCCTGGTCGGGGTTGTAGAGGTTATAACCGGCAGCGAGCTCTTCGGTATCCGCCAGCAGGTCGCCATCGTAATCGTTGGCATCGGGGGCGAGCTGGCCGACGGGCTTGACCGAATAATCGAGGGGCAGTTGGTGGTCGTTGGGGTCATTGGGAAATCGCAGGCCCAGCACCCGCAGCAGCCGGGGAATGTCCACCCTACCCTGATGGACCTGGCCGTAACAATCGAACGAGCCGTGCTCCATATAGTGCAGTGCCAGGTCGGGCAGGAACATCCTCTCGAGAGGGTCGTTGGGGTCGGGGTACTTGAGATTGAGGGCGGGATTGACGATCTCCCAGCCGCCCATATGTATCATCGCGCCGCAGACGTGGCACGCCTCGAGGCCGTCGAGCAGGTGGGCGATCTTGTAGGTTTCTTCGGGCGGATCGCCGGGGGGATGGTATTCGGGCAGCCCGGCCACAGTTAAAGCACACTTTTGGGCCAGCTCGACGCCGTCGGGTATTCCGTTGCGGTTCTGGTCGGGATCGAAAGGCTGATAGCCGATGGCGGACTCTTCGGAGCTGCTGAGAAGGTCCACATCGTGGTCGGCGGCGACGGGCAGTTGATGGTCGTCGGGCTCTGAGGGCAGGCGGAGTTCGAGGGCAGCGGCCAGGGCCGGGACGTCTACCCTGCCGTCGTGCTCGGTGCCGGCATAGCTGAATGAGCCGTGCTCCATATAGTGGAGGCAGATGTAGGGGCAGGTGACCGTCAGGTGCTTTACGGGGTTGACTATCTCGACGAAGCCCATATTGATCTGCGTCGGGCAGCTCTCACAGGTTTCCAGGCCGAACGCGGGATGCTCGACTCTGTAGGTTTGTCCGGGGGCCGCGTTTGGCTCTGTGGGTAGGTCATCGATAGCAGCAGCCACGAGCAGGGCCAGCTCGACGCCGTCGAGCACGTCGTTGCGATTCTGGTCGGGATTGGCCTTGAGATAGGCGAGCAAGGCTTCCTCGGTATCGGCGAGGAAGTCGCCGTCGGTATCGGCCGGTACAGGCAGCAAGTGGGGGTCCGGTCCCCCCGCGGCTGCTCTCTGCGTGCCGAGTTGCGTGCCCAATGAGATCGCCGCCGCAGTCCCCGCGGCAAGGGCGCGCCTCCTGAACCTGCGGTGTTTACTGGGGCGTTTTCGGCGTGATGAGTGCGGCCTTCTCATTTTTTCTTCCTCCATAATAAAGCCGAGAGAAACCAAACAAAATAATACCACGGCAGGTTCGCTTCTGTCAAGTGCTTTCCCACCCATTTGCTG
>CAZWAP010000031.1:0-27436 GCA_964632005.1 uncultured Pirellulales bacterium
TTCAAAATTCCCTGCTTACAACGAACGACTCCCCAAAAGTGGGTCGTCGCCAGCGTTCCGCCACAAATCCTTGACAGGTTCGTTCAGAGCCGGTATCGTTGTGGTTTTATAATTGCCGGTGACGACTCTCCCCGGTTACTGTAGAATACAGCGGGAACGGTGGCAAAACCCCGATGGATTCGTAATGCAAAGTGCAAAGATAGCGATCGGCGGCAAGGGGGGGGTAGGCAAGACCACCGTCTGCGCCATCTGGGCGCGGATTCTGGCCGAAGAAGGTTTGGATGTGCTGGCTATCGACGCAGACCCCAACACCAACCTGGCCCTGGCCTTCGGCCTGGACGACCACACAAGTCCCCAGCCCCTTATCAAAATGAAGGAACTGATCGCCGAGCGAACCGGCACCGGAAAACAGGCCGTGGGAACCTATTTCAAAATGAACCCGAAGGTCAGCGACCTGCCGGAGAAGTACTGGCTGGAACTGGGCAAAGTCAAGCTGCTGGTCCTCGGGGCCATCACGCACGGTGGAGCAGGCTGTGCATGCCCGGAAGGCGCCTTCCTCAAGGCCCTGCTGACCCACTCGATACTCCAGAGAGACGAGGTCGTGCTGGTGGACCTCGCCGCCGGCGTCGAGTTCCTGGGCCGGGCCAGCATCCAGGGAATCGACGCCCTTGTCCTTGTTGTCGAACCAGGAGGCCGAAGCATCCGAACGGCCGTCAATATGGCGAGGATGGCCCGGGAGCTCGGGGTCCGACAGGTCGCAGCCATAGCCAACAAGATCGGCGAACCGTCCGAGACTACGGTCATACAGTCCCGCCTGGGGGACGTAGCGTTGCTGGCCAGCTTGCCACAAAGCCGGGCACTCCAGCAGGCCGACCTTGAGCGAAAACCCGTCTTCCAGGCCGACCCGCGGATCGTTGCTGAATTGAAACGCGCAAAAGACAGCCTGGTCAGCGTCCTCAGCTGCGGGACCGTAGAGTGAGCAGATAGAAAATCTGGTATTATTGCGAAACGTTAAATCAACACCGTGAGGAATTTTTATGGAAGCCAAGCAACGTAGTTCTGACAAGGCCGCCCAGGAAATGATCCAACGAATGGCCCAGGCCGGCCAAGAAAACGCCTGGGACAGACTTGAAGCCCAGTTGCCGCAGTGCGGCTTCGGCAAACTGGGCGTATGCTGTCGGACCTGTGCTATGGGACCCTGCCGAATCACTAAGAAGGCGCCGCTCGGAGTTTGTGGAGCCGACGCGGATACGATCGCTGCCAGGAACCTCTTGCGGATGATCGCCGGTGGTGCCGCGGCGCACTCCGATCACGGCAGGGACATTGCCCTGACCTTCAAGATGGTCGCCGAGAGCGATAGCTGCGACTATATGGTCAAAGACGAACTGAAATTGAGGGAGGTTGCAGCAAACTACGGCGTCGAGGTTGAAGGCAGGGAAACGAAACAGATCGCTGCCGACCTCGCAGACCTGGTACTGGCCGAATTCGGAAAGCAGCAGGGCACGCTGATAAGTGCCGCTGCTTACCCGCCGCCAGCCAGGCAGAAGGTCTGGGAGGCGTTCGGTGTGACGCCTCGTTCGGTCGACCGCGAAATCGTCGAGATTATGCACAGGACCCATATAGGCGTCGGCGCCGATTACAGGAATCTGATAAAACAGGGCATTAGGACCTCCCTGGCTGACGGTTGGGGCGGCTCGTTGATCGCCACCGAGCTTTCCGACATCCTGTTCGGAAGCCCCTGGCCGGTCCGGTTCGGCTCCAACCTGGGCGTACTCGATGCCAAGCAGGTAAATATAATCGTTCACGGGCACGAGCCTACGCTCTCGGACGTGATGGTGGCGGTATCGCAGGAGCCCCAACTGGTCCAGATGGCCAAAGACAGGGGAGCTACCGGCATCAACCTGGCCGGAATGTGCTGCACCGCCAACGAAATACTGATGCGCCACGGAATACCGGTGGCCGGAAACTTCCTCCAGCAGGAACTGGCGCTTATGACAGGCGTGGTCGAGGTTATGCTCGTGGATGTGCAGTGCATTATGCCCGCGCTGAGCTCCTTATCCAACTGCTTCCATACCAGGCTCATCACCACCTCGCCCAAGTGCAAGATCGCCGGAGCCGAGCACATCGAGTTCCACGAGGATAAAGCCGTGGAAACCGCGCGTCGCATTATCAAGGTTGCCATCGACAATTTCGCCAACAGAAAGGCCGAGCCTCGAGTCCCGGACGCGACCGAGCGCGGAATCGCCGGTTTTACAACCGAGAACATCTTTTACCATCTTGGTGGGCGCTTCCGCGCCAGCTATCGGCCGCTCAACGACAACATCATCAACGGGAGAATCCGCGGCGCCGCCGGAGTGGTCGGCTGCAACAATCCCAAATTCGCCCACGACGAGAGCCACCTTACGATGATAAAAGAGCTCCTCAAGAACAATGTCCTGGTGGTCAGCACCGGGTGCAGCGCGATCGCAGCGGGCAAGGCCGGCCTGATGAGGCCCGACGCGCCGGCAAAATACTGCGGCCCGGGCCTGCGCGAAGTCTGCGAGGCTGTCGGCATACCACCGGTGCTCCACGTCGGCTCGTGCGTGGACAACAGCAGGATATTGACCATCCTCTCGAACGTGGTCGCCGAAGGCGGCCTGGGCGAGGACATATCCGACTTGCCGGTCGCCGGGGCCGCGCCCGAGTGGATGTCGGAAAAGGCGGTCTCAATCGGGATGTACTTCGTCGCCTCGGGCGTCTTCACTGTCATCGCAGAACCGTTGCCAGTGCTTGGCTCTGCGAACCTGACCCGCTACCTGACCGAAGAGATCGAGAAAGACCTGGGCGGCAAATGGGCCTTTGAGCGGGACCCGCTCAAGGCCGCCCGCATGATGATCGAGCATATCGAGTCCAAACGCGACGCTCTGGGAATCAACAAGAAACGCGAACGCAAGCTGTACGATATGGCCGACCGCAGGGCACTGGCCGTGGAGTAACAGCATAAACAACGAAAGGGAGGTTCGACCCCCGGTTTATATCGTGTACTGGTTACCGGATTTGAAGGACATTTAGCTTATGTCGAAGATAATTGCATCAGCAGCCATTCGCGGCGCCCACAAGATAGCCAAGCAGGCCGAAGACATCCTCAACAACGCGATCAAGCAAAAGGGCAGGGATTGTCCCGTCGAGTTTCCGAACACGGGCTACTATATCCCGATCATCTACTCGATGACCGGCCGAGCCGTCGAAAAACTTGCCGACTTCGAAGAGGTAATCAAGGAGATAAAAGACCTCTTGCCGCCGCCGGTGGATGATGACTTCTGGCTGCCCTATCTTGGCCAGGCCCTTGATGCCGGGATGGCGACCCTATTCGCCGAGGAGATAATCGAGGCGTGCAGATACCTGATCGGCCCGAACCCCGTCAACGGAATTTGGCTCGGAGCTGCTGACGACATAATCCTGCGGGAACGCGGAATACAATTCGTCGACGGCACCGCCCCGGGTTTTGCTGCCGTCGTCGGGGCCGCGCCCAATGTCGAAACGGCCGTCGAGATCGCCCGCAAGCTCCAGGAACGATGCCTCTACGTCTTTATGCACGCCCACAACAACGGCACGACCTTCGCCGAGCAGCTTGTCGAAGGAGGGGTGCAGTTGGGATGGGACACCCGCCTAGTGCCCTTCGGCAGGGAAATTACATCCGCCATCTACGCGCTTGGGTTCGCCAGCCGTGCGGCCCTTAGTTTTGGGGGTGTACAACCGGGCGACTTCCGACGCAATCTCCTTTACAATAAGAACAGAATCTTCGCCTTCGTTATGGCCCTGGGCGAGGTGACCGATGAATGGTACGCCACGGCCGCCGGCGCAATCAACTACGGCTTCCCCACCATCGCCGATTCCGACATCCCTCAGATCCTTCCCACCGGCGTATGCACCTACGAGCACGTCGTCTCTAACGTACCGCACGACCAGATTGTCGAAAAAGCCGTGGAAGTCCGCGGCCTGAAGGTCAAGGTTACCGAGATACCCATCCCGGTCTCCGTCAGTCCGGCCTTTGAGGGCGAGAGAATCCGTAAGGAGGATATGCACTGCGAGTTCGGCGGCCAGCGCACACCGGCCTTCGAGTGGCTCCGCACACGCGAAATCGATGAGGTTGAGGATGGCAGGGTCCAGGTTCATGGACCCGATGTCGATTCCCTTGAACAAGGCGGAAAACTCCCCCTCGGCATCATCGTCGAGATTGCCGGAAGAAAAATGCAGCCGGATTTCGAGCCGGTCCTCGAACGCCAGATACATACCTTCCTCAACGAGGCGCAGGGGCTCTGGCATATGGGGCAGCGGGACATCAACTGGATAAGAATCAGCAAAGACGCCGCAAAGGCCGGCTTCAAGCTCGAACACATAGGCAAGCTCCTGCACGCCAAGTACCACGACGAGTATTCGAGCATCCTCGACAAGGTCCAGGTCTTGATTTACACCCAAGAGCAGAAGGTCGTCGACTTACGCCGCCAGGCCCAGGCCGTCTTCGCCGAGCGTGACGCACGGCTCGAGGGCATGCAGGACGAGGATGTTGATACGTTCTATTCCTGCACGTTGTGTCAGAGCTTCGCTCCCAATCACGTCTGCGTGGTCTCGCCGGAGCGACCGGGACTCTGCGGTGCTTATAGCTGGCTGGACTGCCGAGCCGCATATGAGATCGTCCCCTCTGGGCCTAATCAGCCTATCGCAAAGGGAACGTGCCTGGATCCAACCATCGGCCAGTGGGACCGCGTCAACGAGTTCGTACACAAAGCAAGCGGCGGCAACATCGAACGGATGAGCCAGTACAGTATGATCGTGGACCCGATGACCTCCTGCGGCTGCTTCGAATGTATCGCAGCGGTTCTTCCCTCGACCGGCGGAATAATGATCGTCAACAGAGAATACAGCGACATGACACCCTGCGGTATGAAGTTCTCAACCCTCGCCGGGACGGTCGGCGGCGGCCAGCAAACACCCGGATTCATCGGGCACTCCAAACACTACATCTGCTCCCGCAAGTTTATCGCCGCCGAAGGCGGAATCAGAAGAATCGTCTGGATGCCCAAAATGCTCAAGGACGAAATCAAGGACGTCTTTGTCCGGAGAGCCGACGAACTCGGGCTCGGCGGCGAAGAGTTCCTTGCCAAGATCGCCGACGAAACGACGGCGCAGACCGAAGAGGAGGTCCTGGAGTTCATTGCCAAAGTCAACCACCCGGTCACCGCGATGGACCCGATGTTCTAAGCGGTTCAATGCCGGAAACTTGCAAGACATATTGGGAAGGAAAAATACTATGGCACTGACGGGACTGGAGATATTTAAGCTCTTGCCGAAAACTAATTGCAAAAAATGTGGTATGCCCACGTGCCTGGCATTCGCGATGGCGCTGGCGCAGAAGCGGGCAAATCTCGACGATTGTCCGGACGTTTCCGAGCAGGCAAAGGAAAAGCTCGCGGCCGCCGCCGCCCCGCCGATGAGAAAAATCGTCTTCGGCACCGGCGATAACCAGGTCCAGATAGGGCAGGAAACAGTCGTATTCCGGCACGAGGAGAAATTTCACAATCCGACCGTCGTGGCGGTAAAGGTCTCGGATGCGCTCAAGGGCGACGAGCTGAAAAAACGTATCGAGGCCGTCAACGCCCTGCAGTTCGAGCGCGTCGGAACCAAGATCGGCGTCAAAGCAATCGCGATCGTCAACGACAGCGGCGTAGCCGATGCCTTCGCGTCCGCCTGCGCCGCCGCAAAGGAAGCCAGTGATCTCGCGCTGATCCTGGTTAGCGACTCGCCCGAGGCGATGGCCTCTGCCGTTGCGAAAGTCAAGGATCGCACCCCCCTGCTCGCCGCCGCAACCGACGCCACCGCCGAGCCAATGGCCGGCATTGCCAAAGCAAACGCCTGCCCGCTTGTCGCCAAGGCCGATTCCATCGAGGCCCTTGCCGAGCTCAGTGAGAAAATCAAAGGCCTCGGCGTCGAGGACATCGTATTGAACCTGGAGGGCCTGGGCCTGCGCGATCAGTTGTTCAACGCAACCAGGATGAGGGTATTGGCGCTCAAGAAGGTCTTCAGACCTCTTGGATATCCGACCATATCCTTCGCCACCGAAGGCGACAGCGACGTTCAGGCCGCCACAGCTATCAGCCTTATCTGCAAATACTCCGGAATCGTCGTGGTTGATACCGTCGAGCCCTGGGCGATACTGCCGATGCTGACCGCAATAATGAATATCTTCACCGACCCGCAAAAGCCGGTGCTGGTCGAGCCGAAGGTCTATGAAATCGGTGAGCCCGATGAGAACTCTCCATTGATGTTCACCACGAACTTCTCGCTGACGTACTACACCGTCGAATCGGACGTCGAGGCCAGCAGGGTGCCGAGCTACATTCTCGTGGTGGATACCGAAGGAACAAGCGTGCTGACCGCCTATTCCGGGGACAAGCTCAACGAGAAAACCGTCGCCGACGCAATGACCAAGCACGGCGTCGAAAAGCTGGTCAAGCACCGAAAGCTCGTTATTCCGGGATACGTCGCGGTTATGAGCGGCAAGCTTGAAGAGGCCACCAACTGGGAGGTACTGGTCGGCCCCAGGGAGTCCTCGATGCTTCCCAAATACCTCCAGGAGGTCTGGAATTAGGACCGACGGCGGCACTGTGCGAACCGCAGGACACCGCCAAGGCCCCCGGGTGCAATATGGACGAAAACTCCAACAAGAAATCCCATCCGTCCAGCAAGACGCCCCGCCAAGATAAGAAAAAGTGCCTCGTCCGCTTCGAACCGAACGGCCTGAAGATCGAGGTTGCCTCGGGCACCGTGCTGCTTGAGGCCGCACATAAGGCGGGCATCTACCTGACCAGCATCTGCGGCGGCGATGGCTATTGCGGAAAATGCAAGGTTATAATCAACGCAGGCCAGTTCCACTCCAGGCCAACCACCCTGCTTACACAGGACGAAATACGCGAGAACATCGTTCTTGCCTGTCAGACCAAGATCCTCTCGGATATGACCGTCACCATCCCCAGGTTCCACACCCTCGAGACCAGCCAGATCCTGATGGATCTCGACACCCGGCGATTCAGCGAGCTGGCCGGGGAAGTGCGGGAGGGACTCTTCGAGTTCGACCCACTGGTCAGAAAGATCTATCTTGAGATGTCGCCCCCGACCGTGCACAACCACACCGCCGACCACGAACGCCTCTACGTCGCCATTCGCGAGCAGATCGAAGCACCCATTATGCAAACCGGATACCGTATCCTGCAGAAACTCTCACATATCCTGCAGAGCTCGGGCTATAAAGTTACCGCCACTATCGGCCGGCGCGGCGAGACCACCGAGGTAATCGAGGTCGAGCCGGGCGACCAATGCGGCAAGAACTACGCCGTCGCCGTCGACCTTGGCACCACCACCGTTGTAGCACACCTCGTCGACCTGACGGCCCCCGCCACCATCGACACCGAGGCCACCTATAACAGCCAGATAAACTTCGGAGAAGACTACATCCGCCGCATCATTTACGCAGAACAAAACAACGCCTTCGACGAAATGCAGAATCGCCTCGTCGGCGACGTCAACAACCTCATCGTCACGCTCGCCTCAAGGCAGAAGATCGACCTGCAGGACATCTCCACCGTCATCTGCGCAGGCAATACGGCGATGGTTCATTTCCTGCTCAACCTCGATTCAACCCGCATCCGCAGGGAGCCCTACATCGCCTCGGCGAGTTTCATCCCGCCCATCCGGGCCGCCGAAGCCGGGATACAGATCAACAAGCGAGGCTTGCTCTACTGCCTGCCGAGCGTCGCGGCCTACGTGGGAAGTGACATCGTCGCCGGCGTCCTCACAACCCGAATGTTCACGAAAAAACACGTCTCGCTCCTGGTCGACATAGGAACCAACGGCGAAGTCGTTCTCGGCAACCGCGACTGGCTTGTCTGTGCCTCCAGCTCGGCAGGGCCCGCTTTCGAAGGCAGCGGCGTCAGGCACGGGATGAGGGCCGGTGCCGGGGCAATCGAGAAGCTCACAATCCGCGAAGACGGCAGTGTCGAATACAGAACCATCGCAAACGCTCACCCCGTCGGCATCTGCGGATCGGGCCTGCTGGATACTCTGGCTGGCCTGTTTATGCGGGGTATTATAGACCGTACCGGCCGATTCGCAGCGGACGGCCACCCAAGGATAACCGAGGGCGAAGACGGGAAGCAATTCCTGCTCGTCCCCCCCGAGAATGACCACCACGAGGTCCTCATAACCCAGGCCGACATCGACAACCTGGTCCGCTCCAAGGCCGGTGTCTTTGCCGCCATTCGTGTGCTGATGGAAGCAACCCAGACAGAACTCAAGGACCTCCAAGCAGTCTACCTTGCCGGCGGCTTCGGCAATTTCCTGGACGTCAGGCAGGCCGTCACCATCGGGATGCTCCCCGATGTGCCCGTTGAGAAAATCCAGTTCGTCGGGAACACCGCCATTGCCGGCGCAAAGACCGTACTGCTCAGTCGCCAGGCGCTCGCCGCCGCCGAGAGGATAGCAGAGAGTATGACGTATTTCGACCTGATGAGCCACTCACGCTATATGGACGAATTTGTCAGGGCCTCTTTCTTGCCCCACACCGACCTGTCGCTCTTCCCGTCGGTGGCCCCGGTAACCACGGGGCAAGAATAGGATGGCCCTGCTTGAGCTGAATAATAAATAGGGCAGCGAGAATGAAAAGAGCCACGACAATCGCGATCAGCGGCAAGGGCGGATCAGGCAAGACGACCATCGCTGCGATGATAGTCAGAAACCTGATCGACAGCCACCCGCGGCCCAGCGTCCTGGCCGTGGATGCCGACCCAAACTACTGCCTGGCACCGATGTTAGGGGTCGAGCCGACCGGCACGATCGCTGAGGTCCGCGAGCAGGCCCGCGCCAAGGGACCTTCGACCACCGGGACAGACAAGCTCCGGGCCCTTGAGTATGAGATTCAACAGGCAGTCACCGAGGCTGAAGGTTTCGACCTGCTTACGATGGGCCGTCCTGAGGGACCGCATTGCTATTGTGCGGCCAACAATATGCTCCGCCAATTTATGGATAAGTTCAACCGCCAGTACGACTACGTAATCATCGACAATGAAGCGGGAATGGAGCACCTGTCCCGCCGAACCACCAACGATGTCGATCTGCTCTGCATCGTGGCCGATCCGACTCCTATTGGCGTCTCCACGGCCGGAAGAATCGCCCAGCTCGCACGGGAGCTGCCTATCGCCGTTGGGAAAATCGGACTCGTCTGGAACAGAACGGACAAACCGCCTGAGCAGGTGCCGCAGCTAAACGGGGTCGAAACGCTCGGCTGTGTCCCGGCCGACGAGGCCGTGCTGGAAGCCTCGATGTCCGGTCGGAGCACCTTCGAGTTGAAGCCCGACAGCCCGGCCTGCTTAGCTGTCCGCGAGATTTTTTACCGGATACTGAGTAACTCACGCCTATACTAAAACTGTGCAAACAATTTTTGGGAGGTTTCAATATGCCAGTTCCGCAAATTTCAGAGAGCTTTGCCGGCTCGGTGAACCGCATAACGCTTGGTGCAACCAAAGATGACGGTGGTACCAGAACCACCACCATAACGATCGGTGGGGCCAAGAACGTTGTGTATGGCGGCTCGCCCGAGGACGCCGGCGAAAAGCCGGTAATCGCTATGGATGTGCTGGACGCCGAACCAGGAGACTGGCCAGAAGCCCTGGCCGAACCCTACAAGGATGTGCTCAATAACCCAGGCGACTGGGCAAAAAAATGCGTCGAGCAGTTCGGTGCAGACCTGATCTGCTTGAAATTCGACGGAATCCACCCCGACAAGGGTGACAGGGACGCCGACCACGCCGTCAAGGTCACCAAGGAAGTCCTCAGCGCCGTCGGCGTACCTCTTATCCTCTGGGGCTGTGGAAATGACCAGAAGGACAACGAGGTTATGCCGAAGGTCAGCGGCGCCGCCAAGGGCGAGAAATGCCTTATCGGCGTGGTCGAAGAGGACAACTATAAATCCCTGACTGCCATCGCCCTGGCAGACGGCCATTTCCTCATCACCGCCGCCCCTCTGGACATAAACATCGCCAAGCAGGTCAACATCCTCGCCTCGGATATGGGCTTCCCGCTCGAACGGATCGTAACCTTCCAATCGACCGGGGCCCTCGGATACGGCATAGAGTACGCGTACTCCATCCAGGAGCGCCAAAGGCTTGCCGCCCTGTCGGGAGACAAGATGATGGCAATGCCCGCCATCTGTGACGTGGGCTACGAGGCCTGGCGGGCCAAGGAGGCCAAACTGGTAGACGCACCCGGCTGGGGACCGGCCGAAAACAGAGGCCCGATGTGGGAAGCTGCAACGGCCATCTGCCTCTTGCAGGCCGGCGCCGACATCATCCGTATGAGGCATCCGAAAGCCGTCGCAACCGTCAAAGATTTTATCTCGCAAGTCTGGAAAAAATGACGTAGCTCAGGCAAAGAAGTCAAACGACAACAAATCAGTCGGACTGTGGAAGGGGTTTATTATGATACTGATTGCTGAGCGACTAAACGGAATGTTCACCGACGTCAAACAGGCCATCGCGAACAAGGACAAGAAGGTCATCCAGGACCTCGCAAAAAGGCAGGCCGAGGCCGGCGCAACGTATCTTGATGTCAACGTAGGAACCGCCGCGGCCGACCAGGAAGGAACAATGCAGTGGCTGGTCGAGACCATCCAGGAAACCTGCTCGACTCCCCTTTGTCTTGACTCCCAGAAGCCCGACGTTATTGCAGCGGGCCTTGAGGTCCTCAACACCGAAAATGGCGCCATACTCAACTCCACGCCCTTGAACAAGAAAAACGACGAAGAAATCTTCGATAGGTACGTCGAGATGGCCGAGAAAGCCGGGCCCAAGGTAGGCATCATCGCCCTGACTATGGACAAGAACGGCGTCCCTCAGGATGTCGATACGCGCGTCGCCATAGCCGCCGAGATCGTATCTAAGGCCCTGGAGAGGGGATTCAACACCCAGCGGCTCTTCATCGACCCGATCGTCCTGCCCGTCAAGGTGCCGAACGCACAGGTACAGCCGGGCAACATACTCACCGCGATGGACCAGATAAGGTACCTGGCCGACCCCGCCCCTCATATGACCATCGGCCTGTCGAATCTCTCGCAGGGAACAAGCGAGCGAAGCCTCATCAACCGCGTGTTCCTGGCGATGGCCATATCCAGGGGGCTGGATTCGGCTATCGTAGACGTCTTCGATAAGGCCCTGATAAACGTGGTGGCTACGGCCGAAATGCTGATGAACAAGCAGATTTACTCGGATTCCTTCCTAAAGGTCTATGCCGCTACCAACAGGTAGCCCCTTGTTCTGCCGAAGGCCCCCCAGAGCCCGCGCTAACCGGAGCCTGCCCGGGATCGGCCGCGCCGCGCCTGGCAGGCCCGCGGGCCTTCCACGGCGGACTGATTTCAAACAGGCCATACAGGAGCTCCCTTACAAGCGGCCTAAAATAGCGAAGTAGCAAAATAGTGCAAAAAAACAGCCTTGACGTTATAACTACCCCCACGGTTATAGGGAATAATATGTCGCTCCTCGCAGGCACCGTTATTTCACCGCAGGAGCCTTTCGTAAGGTAAATACAACCCGTTCAAAAACAGTTCAGTAAGGAAGAACCTATGAAGTTAGACCCCACCAAAATGAAAGATTGGCAGGTTGCAGAAGCAGCCGAGGAACAGATGAAACCCGTCAGTCAGTTGGCTGACGAGATGGGCCTGCAGGGTGATGAGCTTATCCCGATGGGCCTCAAGCTCGCCAAGGTTGACTATATGAAGGTCCTCGACCGCCTGAAGGATGCCCCTGAGGCCAAGTACATTGACGTGACCGCCATAACGCCCACTCCTCTCGGTGAAGGCAAGACCACCACCGCCATAGGGCTGATTGAGGGGCTCGGCAAGATCGGCAAACGCGTCGTCGGCGCTATACGCCAGCCCAGCGGAGGCCCGACCTTCAACATCAAAGGCTCAGCTGCGGGCGGCGGCCTGGCCCAGTGTATCCCCCTGACACCCTTCTCCATCCGCCTCACCGGCGACATCGACTGCATCACCAACGCCCACAACCTGGCGATGGTCGCCCTGACATCCCGTATGCAGCACGAGAGAAACTACGACGACGAACGCCTCGCCAAGAGCAACCTCAAAAGGCTCGACATAGATCCCCAACGCGTCCAAATGAAGTGGGCGATGGATTTTTGCGCCCAGGCCCTCAGGAACATCCGTATCGGGATGGGCGGCAAGATGGACGGTTATGAGATGGACTCGGGCTTCCAGATAACCGTCTCCAGCGAGGTTATGGCAATTCTCTCGGTCGCCAGGGACCTCAAGGACCTCCGCGAGAGAATCGCCAAGATCGTACTCGCCTATGACAAGAACGGCAACGAGGTGACAACTGCCGACCTGGAGGTTGACGGCGCGATGACCGCCTGGATGGTCGACGCAATCAACCCAAACCTGCTTCAGACCATCGAAGGCCAGCCGGTCTTCGTGCACGCCGGCCCCTTCGCGAATATCGCTATCGGGCAAAGCTCCATCATCGCCGATATGGTCGGAACGAAATTAGCTGACTACCACGTCACCGAAAGCGGCTTCGGAGCTGACATAGGCTTCGAGAAGTTCTGGAACCTCAAATGCCGGATGTCCGGGCTAACACCAAATGCTGTCGTCATCGTTGCAACCGTGCGGGCACTGAAGATGCACGGCGGCGGCCCCACCGTCAAGCCCGGCGTACCTCTGGCCGACGAATATACCACCGAAAACCTCGAATTGCTGGAAAAAGGCTGTGAGAACCTCATCGCCCATATTGATACCGTCAAGAAAAGCGGCGTCAGGCCGGTAGTCTGTGTAAACAGCTTCTACACCGATACCAAAGCTGAAATCGACCTTGTTCGCAAGGTGGCAGAACAGAACGGCGCCCTGGCAGCTGTCTCCCAGCACTGGCTTAAAGGCGGGGACGGTGCGATCGAATTAGCCGAGGCAGTGGTCCAGGCCTGCGAAGAAAAGAATCACTTCAAATTCCTTTACGATCTCGAGACACCACTTCGCCAGCGCGTCGAGCTTATCGCCAGCGAAGTTTACGGCGCCGACGGCGTTACCTATACCGATGAGGCACTGGCAAAGGCCAAGGCCCTCGAAGCCGACCCGGCCAGCAAGACCCTCGGCACGTGTATGGTCAAGACGCACCTGAGTCTTTCGCACGACCCGGACCTCAAGGGCCGGCCTACCGGCTGGACGCTGCCGATCCGAGACATTCTCCTGTACAAGGGAGCAGGGTTTATTGTCCCCGTCGCCGGAGCTATCAAGCTGATGCCAGGCACCGCCTCAAACCCGGCCTTCCGCAGAATAGATGTCGATGTCAATACCGGAAAGGTGCAGGGCCTGTTCTGATGATGCACAAAAACCGGACTCTCAACAGCCCGAACGCAAAACGCCCCCGGTGATTATGGAGTGACCAATGACAGCACAAATTATAGACGGAAAACAAGTGGCCGCCGATATGCGGGCCGAGCTCAAGCAAGAGACAGCCAAACTCAAAGAAAAGGGCATTGTCCCCGGCCTCGGGGTCATACTGGTCGGCGAGGACCCCGCCTCCAAGTCCTACGTCACCGCCAAAGAGCGGGCCTGCGAGGAAATAGGTATCTACTCCGATGACAACCGACTGCCCGCAGAGACATCCCAGCGGGACCTCCTGGCCCTCGTCGAGAAGATGAACAACGACCCTAAGATCAACGGCATCCTCGTACAGTTGCCCCTGCCGAAGGGACTCGACGAGTCCGAGGTCCTGCTGGCCATCGACCCGGCCAAGGACGTCGATGGATTCCACCCGATGAACGTGGGCAAGATGGTCGTCGGAGAGAAGGCATTCCTGCCCTGCACGCCGCACGGCGTGATCCAACTGCTGATCCGGAGCAACGTCAAGCTTGAAGGAGCGGAAGTCGTAATCGTGGGCCGAAGCAACATCGTCGGCAAACCGCTCGCAAATATGCTTATCCAGAAAAGTCCCACCGGCAATGCTACCGTTACAGTCTGCCACACGCGCACCAGAAACCTCGCCGAGCACACCAGACGCGCCGACATCGTCATAGCCGCTGCGGGCAGGCCCGGCACCATCACCGCTGATATGGTAAAGGATGGCGTGGTGGTAATCGACGTGGGCGTCAATCGAGTCGAAGACCCCACCAAGAAAAAGGGCTATCGCCTGGTGGGCGACGTGGATTTCGAAGCCGTCAAGGAAAAGGCTTCGCTCATCACTCCGGTCCCGGGCGGGGTCGGGCCGATGACTATCACGATGCTGCTCTACAACACGGTGCAGTCCGCAAAGAAAGCCGCTGGAATATCGCAATAAACACCCTGGACTCGCCGGAGCAAATGACGCCCAAGCGCAGGACCGAGGCGGCCAGTTTGGCCCTGGGCTTATTTCGTCATCCGTGGGCCCGTTCAGAACTTGTATCGTAGGCTCAGCATCGTGTAGGTAACGTCCCTCTTGGCGATCGAATCATCCATCGAGAGCTGGTGGTACAGGCCCGGTACAAAGGTCATATTCTCCCTGATTTCGAACTTCGTAGAGGCTCCGAGAGTAACGTACGCCCAGTCGTGGACGCGCCCGGCCAGGCCGTCGTTGTATGCAACCTCCGTGGACAGATGCAGCGGCGCCCCCAGCTCGGGACAATCCACATCGTAGCCCACGATCAAACGATGCACCCAGCCGGTGACGTTTCTGAAGGCCTGGTTGACGCCGGCCGGATATTCGTAGTGCGCGATATAGCTGGGAACGAGCTTGCCGCCGAACAAGTTCGGCCACGAAAAAGCAAATATCCACTCCCACGTCGTGTTGGCCAGCTTACGAGGATGGTCGGTGTAATGTTCGTAGCCAGCGCTTATATTGTAATTCGTCTGAGCAGGTGTGTCCTTGAACAGTATGCTTTTGAAATACGGCCTGTAGTCGAACCTCTCGGCGTTAACGTAGCCGGATGATGTCGCATTTCGGTGGGTAACTTTCGTCCCAAAACCCGTACCCCAGAAGTCAAAGTCGAGCGTCTTGAACAGGCCGCCCTGTTGGCCGTACGCCTCGATGCCTTTGCTCATCCACTTGCTCGTGTAGGTCAAATCGAACGTTATACCAAGTTTCTTCTCTTCGGCGCCCATCGCACCTGCCGCCCATAGCAAAATCACCACGCAGACAAACCACACTTTTCTCATACCGATCTTGCTCCTGTTTTGTACAATCTCCTTCTTTGGTTTCCTCGAGGGCCGCACAGGCCCTCAATCACAACCAGCGACCAGCTAAAGACTCGACAACATCTCCAAAAGCTGCCTCAGAGTCAAACGAAAAATTCCTTTTTTTTGGATTTTTCTCTTGACTGGGCTAACACCCCGCAATATGGTGTTGGACCCATTGTGCCCATCAAGGGTGCAGTTGCTAATCTCTTGGTCTTTACAAGCGAAATATCGAGCGCCTGGCGTGCTACGTGTACGAGGCGCCGGCGCACAGCAACTTCAAGGCTACGAAAAAAGGAGAGTGTTATATGGGACAAGAACACAAGGCGATTGATTCCCTGATGAGCGAGCAGCGCACATTTCCGCCCCCTGCGGAGCTTCAGGCCAATGCCTATGTAAACAGCGTCGAGCAATACGAGCAGATGTGGCGCAAATCCATAGATGACCCCGACGCCTTCTGGCTCGAACAGGCCAAGAGCCTGACCTGGTTCAGGGAGCCTACGAAGAGCCTTGAATACACCTGGGACACGAAGAACCGCAAAATCGAGCACACCTGGTTCGCAGACGGCCAGTTGAACGTCTCGTACAACTGCCTCGACAGACATCTGAACACCCCCGTCGCCAAAAAGGTGGCACTGCTCTGGCAGGGTGAACGCGAAGACGCCGTTAAGAAATATACCTACGAGCAGCTCCACAAGGAGGTTTGCAAGTTTGCTAACGTCCTCAAGTCAAAGGGCCTCACCAAGGGCGACCGCGTGGCCATCTATCTGCCGATGGTCCCCGAGCTGCCAGTAGTTATGTTGGCCTGTGCACGCATAGGCGCGATTCATTCAGTGATCTTCGGCGGATTCAGCGCCGATGCTATCGAAGGGCGTATCAACGACTCCGACTGCAAGATCCTTATAACCTCGAATGTGTCGCTCAGAGGCGGCAAACGCATACCGCTAAAGAGCATCGCCGATCAGGCCCTCAAAAAGACCCCCACCATCGAAAGCGTCATAGTCGTAAAGGTGGATGAGGACCCCTGTGATATGCAGGAGGGCCGAGATACCTGGTACCACGACGAGATGGCCCATGCATCCGACAAGTGTGAGCCCGAGCCAATGAATGCCGAAGACCCCTTGTTTATCCTCTACACCTCGGGCTCAACCGGGAAGCCAAAAGGTGTCGTCCACACTACCGGCGGCTACCTGCTGCACGTCACTCTTTCCCATAAGATTGTATTCAACGTCCACGACGACGATATCTACTGGTGCACCGCCGACATCGGCTGGGTGACCGGGCACAGCTACATCGTATACGGGCCGCTCGCAAACGGCGCCACCTCTTTGATGTTCGAAGGAGTCCCTACCTATCCCGATGCAGGCAGATTCTGGCATATCTGCGACAAGTTCGGCGTCACGGTCTTCTATACGGCCCCCACTGCCATCCGCGCCCTGATGCGCCTGGGCGACGAGTGGCCCGCAAAGTACAAGCTCGATACCCTCAGGGTCCTCGGTTCGGTCGGTGAACCCATAAACCCCGAGGCCTGGATGTGGTACTACGAGAAGATTGGCCGCAACAGGTGTCCGATCGTCGATACCTGGTGGCAGACTGAGACCGGCGGGTTTATGATCACCCCCCTGCCCGGCGCCCACACCCTCAAGCCGGGCAGCGCAGGCAGGCCATTCTTCGGCGTTGACCCCGTTGTATTAAGAGACGACGGAACCCAGTGCGATGTGAACGAGGGAGGCAAGCTTTGCATACGCAGACCCTGGCCGGGGATGATGCGGACGATGTGGGGCGACCACGAAAGATTCATCGCCACCTACTTCACGATGTTTGAGAATGTCTACTTCACCGGCGACGGCTGCAGAATCGACCAGGATGGCGACTACTGGCTGATGGGCCGAATCGACGACGTCGTCAACGTCTCGGGCCACCGCATCGGCACCGCAGAAGTGGAAAGCGCCCTTGTAAGCCATCCAAAGGTTGCTGAAGCCGCCGTAACACCTATTCCCCACGAGGTAAAAGGGCAGGCTCTCTACGCCTTTGTTACGCTCGTCGGCGGCGTCGAGGAAGGCGATGAGCTCAGGAAAGAGCTCATTATGCACGTGCGAAAGGAGATCGGTCCGATCGCCACACCCGAGGCCATACAGTTCGCTCCGGCACTGCCGAAGACACGCTCCGGCAAGATTATGCGGCGGATTCTGCGCAAAATCGCCGAGAAAAACACCGACAACCTCGGTGACATCACCACGCTTGCTGACCCGAGCGTAGTCGAGCAGCTCATCAAAGGAAGAGGCGATTAACCCGCTATTTCGCAACCTGTAAACCGGGCGTACGGCCAAGCGCCGTGCGTCCGGATCCCATCTTCGAAAGGAAAAACCACTGATGACCGAAGATAGGCTTTCTCCGGAACCAAACATAAAAAACCAGGGGTGGCGCGTAGCCTTTGCGGGCCTCGGCATCAATCTTGCTCTCGGCATCCTCTACACCTGGAGCGTAATCAGCAGGGGTATCCCCGAAGAATGGGGTTGGACGCAGTCTGATAAATCAATGCCCTATGCGATCGCTTGCTTGATCTTTTCCCTGGTTATGGTGCCCGCCGGCCGAATGCAAGACAAGCTCGGGCCCCGACTCGTCGCCACCATTGGCGGCCTCCTGGTCGGCGCCGGTATGATCATCGCCAGTCTCACCACGTCGCCGATGGGCTACATAATCGGTTTCGGCATACTGGCCGGTGCCGGAATAGGCTTCGGCTATGCTTCGGCGACCCCCCCGGCCGTCAAGTGGTTTCCCGCCGCCAAAACAGGCTTGATAGCCGGAATAGTGGTCTCCGGTTTCGGCTTGGCATCGGCGTATGCGGCTCCACTATCGGAATGGATGATCAAGGCGCTCGGGCTCTCGCGTACCATATTCCTCCTCGGCATTGCGTTTCTGCTTGTCGTATCGGCCCTTGCCCAACTGCTCAAGTCCCCGCCAAAAGGATACATTGCCCCTGGAGACCAGCCCGCCCAAAGCCCTGCCCTCGGTGACAAGAAAGAGCAGTTCCTCCCGAGGGAAATGCTCCGTACGGCCCAGTTCTATATGATCTGGTTTATGTATGCTTGTGGTGCCGGCGCCGGCCTTATGGTTATTTCCGTTGCCAAGAAAATCGTCGCACTCGAGGCCTCCGAGACGCTGGCCGTTATCGCCGTTATCGGGCTGGCTCTCGGCAACGGAGCCGGCCGAATCATCGCGGGAATAGTCTCGGACAGCCTTGGACGCAAAGTCACGCTCTTTGCCTTTTTTGTATGCCAGGCTGTCTTACTGGTGCTGCTCTCACGCGCACGGGGACAGAGCGTTCTCGCCTCCGGACCGGCCCTTATCATTATTACCGCCCTGGTCGGGGCTAACTACGGCTCCAACCTCGCCCTGTTCCCGGCGATTACCAAAGACTACTACGGTATCAAGAACTTCGGTATGAACTACGGCCTGGTATTCACCGCCTGGGGCGTAGGTGGATTTATGTTGGCCAAGTTGGCCGGCGTTATGTACGACAAGTACCAGACCTTCAACGTCGCCTACTACGGGGCCTCGGCACTGCTGGTCACCGCAGCGATAGTAACGCTTCTCCTGCGACCGCCCCACCACACCATCCAGGCAGCCGATCTTTAAGCTTGAATTCCCTAACGCGGACTTCCCGGGCAGTGAGCGACAAAATGAACCGTGTTCTGCTATGTTAAAGGGCCCGTGAAGACCATCCAGGTTGGCCTCAGCCATCCTCCGCAGGACCTCCCAACCGGCAAAGCAGCAGTTGTGGCGTTAAACGAAAAAGCCCGGTTGACTTGGAGCGGGTCATTCGAGTACACTACCACACTACTTCGTGCAGGATCACTGTTATGAAGACCTACGGGAAACCTCGGTTCATTATGGATGAAATGGGATTTCCTATGGCCAAGCTCAACAACCATCACTGGAGGAACGACTAATGTGCACGCACTGTAACCGGCGCGAGTTTCTCGGAGCAAGCGCAATGAGCGGATTAGCCCTGGCTGCAGGCCACCTGGCAGCTGGGGGTCGCACCTCGGCCCAGTCGCCCTCACGCGATTTGAAAGTCCCGATTTGCGCGATCATCGCGGGCAAGCCGGGGGATCGCAGTTGGTCTCTCTCGGAGGCGGAGGTTGCCTCCGTGAAAAAACGCCTGGCCAAGGCCCAGAAGAATCTCGGCAACGTGGAGTTTGTCATCGGGCAGGCAACGACGGCCGAGGAGACGGCCCGGCTGCTCGAAAAGGCCGGGCCGGATGCGCCCGTCCTGGTGACCGCTGCGCACATCTTCGGCCTGAGCAACTTCAACAGAGACGATGCCGTAATGCCAACCGTTTTCAAACAGGGACGACCAGCGGCCGTCTTTCACATCCCGATCCTCTCCGGCCACGACTGGTGTCTCGTGCAGCCGTGGCGCCAGCAGGGCAACCGGATCACACTCTTTAGCAGCAGCGACTACGACGATCTGGAACGTGCGGCGGCGCTGCTCAGGGTGATCCCCCTGCTGCGACGCAGCCGGGTGCTCGTTTCGCCGCCCTTCAAGGGCACGCCGGAATCCCACGCACCGGACCAGGTGAAAAGCCGCCTGGGCGTCGAAATGGTAGCAATTCCTGATGGACGTTACGACGAAGTCATAGCAAACGTGGACGACCGCGCCGCCAAGGCCGAGGCCAAGCGCTGGCTCGACGAGGCAGAAGGCATCGTTGAGCCGAACAAGGAGGACGTCCTCAAGGCCGCGCGGGCCAGCCTGGCACTGGATCAGCTCATCGCCGAGAACCACGCTGATGGCCTGTGTGTCGGGACGTGTATGCGATGGTTGCGGCGAGGCTTCCCATGTCTTGGGTTTTCACGGCTGAACGACCGGGGAATCCCTGCTGCCTGCGACGGCGATACGGACTGCCTGCTCACGATGCTGATCTTCCAGTACGCGCTCGATCGGCCGGGCTTCTTGGGCAATGCCGGGAGCGTTGACACTGCAAGAAGCGCCTTCCACCTGGCGCACTGCTCTGCCCCTCTGAGGATGGAAGGACCTGCAGGTCCACAGGCTCCCTATCTGCTGCGCCGACACGCTGAGATGCGAGGTGGAGCAGTCCCCGAAGTTCACTATCGCATCGGGCAGAAGGTTACCTTCACCAAGTTGGTCCACCTCGATACACTGCTGGTATTCACGGGGACTATCATCGAGGTGCCGAAGGTACCCAAAGGCCAGGAGCGGGGTTGCCGGACGGAGATTGTCGTCCAGGTCGACGACGCCGAGAGACTCCTGGCCAACTGGGGCGGCGGGGCGCTCGGCGACAGCGCCACCGACTACTACGCCTCTTTGCACCGCGTGGCCTATTACGGTGACCACACCCAGAGCATCCGTCACTTAGGACACCTGTTGGGCTTCAAGGTTATCCAGGAAGGCTGAACAGAGAGGCTCGGCATCGAACCGGCCCGTGGAGTGAACTTATCGCGCGACGGCGATGGGCTTTTCTTCTTCGGAGAGGTTCTGGTAGGTTTCGGAGGATAGGGTCTCAAGTCGATCGCCCCGATGCATTCTCACAGCGCTATTGCTCCAAGCGTACAGCTCCGTCAACGGACCGATTCATTCCTCATCACTTCCAAAAAAGCCAAGAACCCGCCTTGACCTTCGCTCCGACGCACGAGCCCCGCCTGCCGCGGCTACTCGCGCATCTTATCCGTGTGAATAGGGAAGACTGTCGTCCGAACCACCCGTATCACCCTCTCTATCGCAGGCTCGACCGCCGCCTTTTGCTGGGCGCTGACCGCCAGCGCTCTGTCCCGCAAGCCCCCCTGCCAGTCCGTGCTTTCCAGCATCACGCCGCCGACCACCGCAGCAAACAAGCAAAGCATCTAACCTGTGAACAGGGTTAGCTGACGGGAGAGGAAGACGCCAATCACCCGTTTTTCGAAGCGAACTGGGCTCTGTCTGGGCGACACTGTTTGTCCCAGCCCTCTATCTCTCAGGAGCCACCACTTCGAATAGTATCCGGCAATCTTTGCCACTGGTGTGCGCATCCTCTTGTTGTATAAGGCTTTACGACGTCAAAAAATTTGTATGAAAAGCGTGTTGTCAAGAAGCATGACTTCAGTTACAGTAACTGTAACTTACAGTCACGCGGGCCTGTTTTTCAAAAGGAGGTATTACAATGGACCTTCGAACTCGCATAAAAACAATCAAGGCGCAGGAAATGGAAAAGGCTGCCCGAGCTGCAAGTCTAGGAAACATATCCGCTCTGGGCTTACACACAAGGCAGGTTGAAAAGCTGGATAAGCTGGAGAGGGAATACGAGGAAATAGACCGCGCCCTAGCCGCAATTGAAGCTGGAACTACTGCTCCTCTTGATCCAGCTAAGCCTCAATGGGCATCTGCCAAAAAGAGAGGCCAAATGGCCAGAGAAGAGTTTGTCCGTACCGCTCGGGAGAAAGGCTACGGACTAGAACACTACAAGGGGGTCTTGTATACAAATGGTGCTGATAAGATAATCGGCATAGCCTATGCCTCCGAGCGTTGCGAAAAGAGGTGGTGGTTAGGACTTCCGCTCGAGGACTATCACGCATTTGTCTTACTGTGCGAGAACAAGCAGGGGCACGTCACCCGGTTCGTATTTCCCAAAGAGTTCTACAACCAACATCGGCACGACTTCTCGCGCAAAAAGGATGGGAGTGGGGTTGAATTCAACATCGCTTTGGCTGAGGGGCGCTATGTACTGAAGGTACCCGGACACCGCCCTGGCGTCTCCATCAACATTTACATTAACAAGTTCCAATACCTCCACTGATCACGCAAGTATCGGTCCCCACGACCTGTTCCGCGACGTCATATGCGCTTGTGGTAGTGCAAGTGAACGAACAGCACCGGAGTCTACGGGAAGCCACGGTGCTTCGAGGTGCCGAGGGGCACTACTGCTGTGCCTTATGGGCGTGAATAGGGAAGACTGTCGTCCGAACCACCCGTATCACCCTCTCTATCGCAGGCTCGACCGCCGCCTTTTGCTGGGCGCTGACCGCCAGCGCTCTGTCCCGCAAGCCCCCCTGCCAGTCCGTGCTTTCCAGCATCACGCCGCCGACCGCAGCCGCCATTTCGTGCTCGGTGTCGCCGCCGGTCAGAACGCTCCAGGCCAGCGCCCATGCCCGCACGGTATTATCGACGTTGTAGCCGCCGCCCCCCGTCATAAGAATCGGCCTGTTAAAGCTCAGCAGACAGTTGACAACCTCGACGTAAACGTTATTGGTCAACTGTAAGTTCGCCAGCGGGTCACCGGCAAGGGCATCGGCACCAAGCTCGAAAACGAAAACTTCCGGATCGTATGCTTTGATCAACGGCGGTACTATCGCGTTGAACGCACTGAGGTATGCCTCGTCGTAGGTCCCTACCGGCAGCGGTATGTTCACGCAATAACCTTCGCCATCGCCCGTGCCTATCTCGTGTTCAAAACCCGTACCCGGAAACAGGGTCTTGGGGCTCTGGTGCAGCGATATCGTCATCACGTCACGCCGCCCGTAAAACGCATAGGCCACCCCGTCTCCGTGATGAACGTCCACATCGAGATACACAACCCTCTTGCCGGCCTCGGCCAGAACCAGACACGCAAGCGCAACGTCGTTTATATAACAAAAGCCGGCCGCCCGCTCGGCCCGGGCGTGGTGAAAGCCGCCCGACGGGTTAAACACAACATCCGCCTGGCCCGACAGAATGAGCTTCGCCCCCAATAGCGTCCCACCTGTGGCCAGGGCCGCGTACTCGTACATCCCCTTAAAGACGGGACAGTCCACCGTCCCGATGCCCATATCCAGGGCATCGATACCCCGGCGACCCGACCCCGCCGTCCGCAGCGCGTGAAGGTATCGCGGGGTGTGAAACTTCTTTAGAACAAGCCGCTCAGCCGGAGCAGGCGCCACCTGTCGCCGCCCATCGCCTTCAAGCAGCCCCATCGACTGCAGAACCTCCCGCAGCTGCCGCGACCGGTCTGTCGTGAAAGGACAATCCGCCGGATAGCTGAACTTCTCAAGCTCCGGTGAATGTACGAATACCGCTCTTGCCACCGATCACCCCCGCTGCTGTTCCCCGCTCTTGTCTATGTCGTACGAGACGTTGTAGGCCTGCCCGTCGAATTCAGTGTTCACCTTGTAACCAGAGTTGTGAAAGATGGAAAGCATCGGCTTGTTGTTCGGCAGAACCTTCGCATAGAAGCGCTTCACGCCCCGTTGCCTGGCGATTTGCGTAAGATAGTCCAACATAAACGTGCCCATTCCCTTTTGCTGCCACTCGTCCTGCACGAGGAATGCCACCTCGGCTGCCTGCGTCCGCGGATCGACGAAGTATTGTGCGATGGCCACGATTTCCTCTCCCGAAGCACTCGGGACAATCCCCACCAAGGCAAAGTCCTTCTTGTAGTCGATGTTGACCAGCTGCTGTATGTGCCGGTGGTCGAATGCCAGGGTCCGCGTCATATACCGCCGCAGGACCGATTCTTCGCTAAGTGAATAGAGCATCTCCGCGAGCGCCGGCTCGTCCGTCGGCTTGACGGGTCGGAAGAATATCTCTGTGCCGTCCCGCAGCGTCGCGTAATGCTCGAACTCCTTCGGATAGGTCAACTGGTCCCACGCTAACTCGATCTGATCCTGGTGAATGTAATTCTTGGCCTTCGCGGCGCGCATCAATTCTTTTCTGAACTTCGGATGGGCGATGTTGATCAAATCCAGCACACGCTGCCTGATGCTATTACCGTGCAGGTAGGCCACGCCGTACTCGGTGACGACGTAGTGTACGTCGCCCCTGGTGGTGACGACCCCGGCCCCCTCTCTCAAGTGTGGAACGATCCTGGAGACCTGCCCGTCCCTGGCCGTCGAAGGCATTGCAATTATCGCCTTGCCCCCCCTGCTCCTCGCCGCCCCGCGGATGAAATCAACCTGCCCCCCGATCCCGCTGTAGAACCTGTGGCCCAGAGAGTCCGAGCACACCTGCCCGGTCAGGTCGATCTCCAGCCCAACGTTGATCGCCACCAGCTTTTCATGCGAGCTGATGATGTTGACGTCGTTGACATACTCGGTCGGATAGAATTCAAAGAACGGATTATTGTCGATATAGTCATACAGCCGGCGCGAGCCCATGCAAAAGCTCGCCACGACCTTCCCCCGGTTGAGACTCTTCTTGGTGCACGTGATCGCGCCGCACTCTATCAGGTCTACGATCCAATCGCTGAACATCTCGGTGTGCACCCCCAGGTCCTTCTTGTCCCGGAGGAACTCCACAAGCGCCTGGGGAACTCGCCCGATACCGCACTCGATGGTGCTGCCGTCCTCCACGAGCCGCGAGATATTCTGCCCGATGGCGCGCAGCGTTTCGTCCGGTTCCGGCACCGGAACCTCTATCACGTCCTCATCCCAGGGAACCAGCACGTCGATGGAGTTTATGTGAAGAAAACTGTCGCCGAAAGTTTTAGGCATCCGGCTGTTCACCTGCGCGATCACGTACTTGGCGTTGGCCGCAGCAGACTTGACAATGTCCACCGAAACCCCGAGGCTGCACAGCCCGTTCGCGTCGGGCGGCGTGACGCTGATAAGCGCCACGTCGATCGGGATTCGGCCGGACTCGAATTCCTGCGGAATCTCCGAAAGGAATATCGGCGTGTAATCGCCCAGGCCTCTGCTAAGAGCCTCCCGCACGTTGTCTCCGATGAAGAAGCAGTTCAGCTTGAACTTCCCGTGCAAAGCCTCGTCAAGATAGGGTGTTGCCCCCATAGTCAATAGCGCGAGCACCTGGGCCTCGTGGATATGGCTCGAATGCTCTGCCAGAGCGTTGACTAAGTGCCGGGGTTGCCCGCAGCCGGTCCCTATGAAAATGCTATCTCCAGACCTGACGAGCTTCATCGCTGCCCCGGCCGTCTTAACCTTGTCCTTGTACCTCTCTTTCCAGTCGGATTCGTGCATCTCACTTCTCTAAGGTGATTCTGGCGTCAACGGCAACCGGTGTGGTACCTTCCGGCCCCACCACGTACGGGTTTATGTCCATTTCCTTGATCTGGGGAAACTCGGTCACCAATTGCGAGAGCCTTTGCAGCCCCTCCGCTATCCTGTCTATATCCACACCCGCGTCTCCGCGCACCCCCTGGAGTATGCGGTACGTCTTGGTGTTCATAAGCATCTGCCTGGCCTCCTCGGCCGTCAGAGGCGCCAGGTAGAACGAGACGTCCTTCAGCACCTCAACCATAACGCCCCCGGTCCCGAACATCATCAACGGGCCGAAGTGAGGGTCACGGTTCATCCCTAAGATCACCTCCTTGCCCCCCCTGCACATCTCCTGCACGAGAACCCCCAGGATGTGCGCCTCCGGCAGCTTCTTCGGGATCCGGTACATCATAAGGTCAAAGGCGTCCCGCACCTCCACCTCGCTGTTCAGCCCCAGCCTGACCCCGCCGACGTCCGATTTGTGCAGTATGTCCGGCGACCATATCTTCAGCACCACCGGGTATCCTATCTGCTGTGCGATATTTGCCGCCTGGTCCGCCGTGGTGGCTACCGACCCGCGCGGCGTTACGAAGCCGTAAGCCTCGAGAATCTCCTTCGAGTCGGCTTCCCCCACCTCGAACATACCCTGCCTGAGGTGCCGGTCGATTATGTTCTCGACCTTCCGCCGGTTCACAGGGAACAGCTTCACCACCCTTTTCGGCCTTGACCGCCACCTGACGTACCGCACCATAGCATCCACGGTGGCAACGGCGCTCTCCGGCGAATCGTACTGCGGTATTTTGCCCGCGCGCAGCACCCTGATCCCCTCCTCCACCTTCGCCGCGCCAAGAAAGCACGCGAGCACCGGCTTCGTCGGCTTCTTCCGCGATACCCGCACCACCGCCTCAGCCGTAGCCGTGCACTCCGTCATCGCCTGCGGCGTCAACAACACCAACACAACGTCCACGTTCGGGTCATCCAGAACAACCTCCAGCGCGAACTCGTAGCGGTCCGCAAGCGCATCACCTAAGATATCTATCGGGTTCTGCAGGTTCGCAGCAGCCGGAAGCTTCGAGGCCAAAGTCTCCATCGTCTCCTCGCCAAGCCGGGCGAAACTCAGCCCCATACGCTCGATTGCATCGGTCGCCATAATGCCCGGCCCGCCCGCGTTCGTAATGACGGCGATCCGTTCGCCGGCAGGTAAAGGCTGATTCGCAAAGGCCCCGGCGAACTCGAACTGCTGCCTGACCGATTCGCACCGGATGATACCGGCTCTTTCGAACGCCGACTCGTAGGCCGTTTCGCTGCCCGCCAGGCTACCCGTATGCGACGAGGCGGCCCTGGCGCCAGCCTCCGTGCCGCCCGACTTCATAAGAAGGATGGGCTTGACGTGCGAGACCTGCTCTGCCAAGCGGACGAATGCGTTCCCGTCGCTGATGCTCTCGAGGTAGCCAGCTATCACTTTCGTGTCCTGGTCGTCGGCTATCGCCTCGAGCAAGTCGATCTCGTCCACGTCCGCCTTGTTGCCAATGCTGACGAGCTTGCTAAAGCCGATCTCACTCGCATTGGCCATATCCAGGATCGCCGCGAGCAGCGCTCCTGACTGAGATAGATACGCAATGCCGCCGGCACAGGGAAGATCCCCGCCGAAACTCGCGTTGAGCTTGTTTGCCGGAACTATCACGCCTAAGCAATTCGGACCGATCACCCGTATTCCCGCCTGCCTGGCGGTCTGCATGACCTGTTGCTCCAGCAGCTTGCCTTCGGCGCCCACCTCCCTGAAGCCCGCCGTGATGATCACGACCGCCTTGACGCCTGTCCTCGCACACTGCTCCATCACCCCGGGCACCGCCTTGGCCGGCACGATGATCAGCACCAGGTCCGGGACCTCGCCGACAGACACCAGGTCGGGATAACATTTCAGCCCCGCGATTTCCTCGGCCTTGGGATTTACCGGGAACAGCTTGCCGGGGTAGCCAGCTTCGAGCATATTCGCTAATATCTCGTAGCCGACCTTGCTCTTCTGCCGGGACGCTCCGACAATCGCGACCGACCGCGGATTGAAAAACTGCTCCAACCCCATCAAACACTTATCCTTACATGCCCAACAAAGCCTGTACAAGAACGCTAATTCTACCACCGCCCCCTTTATCTTTCAAACCATTTCCATCTTCCAACCTGGCGACGACCCACTTTTGGGGAGTCGTTCGTTGTAAGCAGGGGATTTTGAAC
>CAZWAP010000032.1:0-27191 GCA_964632005.1 uncultured Pirellulales bacterium
TCGTATTTGAGAACGGCGGCCAACTGCACCTGCTCGACCTGGCCGAAGAGCAGTCCAGGCCCGTGGTGGTAAAGGTTCCAGCAGACCTGCCTGATGTGCGAACCAGTTTCAAGAGCGTCTCAAAATATGTCCGCAACTACTCGCTCTCGCCGTCCGGCAAAAGGGCACTCTTCGAGGCCCGCGGCGAGATATTCACTGTTCCCCGGAAGCACGGCAGTATCCGCAACCTGACCAATACGTCCGGCGTCGCGGAACGGTACCCGGCCTGGTCGCCGGACGGCAAGCTCGTAGCTTACTTCTCCGATAAGACGGGCGAATACGAGTTGCACACCCGGGAAGCTGACGGCACGGGCGAAGAAGTACAGATAACAACAGGGGGTTCTGCTTTTCGCTATTCGCCTCGCTGGTCGCCTGACAGCAAGAAAATCGCCTTTTCCGACAAGACCGGCAGCCTCTTTGTGGTCGAGCTTGACGACGGTCGAGTCGAGCTTGTGGACAAAGACCAGTGGTCTGAATTGTCTTATTATTCCTGGTCCCCTGACAGCCGATGGCTTGCCTATTCAAAGCGTATGGGCAACCGCAACGGCGTGATTATGGTCTTCGACACGACGGAACATAAGACCCGACAAGTTACCAGCGACTTCTATAACGATTATGACCCCGTCTTCGACGCCGGAGGTAATTACCTTTTCTTCCGCTCCGACCGTGCCTTCAAGCCCGTGTACGGCGATATGGATTATACCTGGATCTACCCTAACTCCACCGAGATCTACGCTGCCACTCTTCGCGAGGACGTCGGCTCGCCGGTCGCGCCGCGTAGCGATGAGGAATATACCGAAAAAGCACGAGAAGACGGCAAAGAGGATGAGAAAGACGAGGGGGATGGAAAAGACGGCCAGCGAGTGCGCATCGGCCAGGCCGACAAGAGCAGCAGGGAAAAATGCAAAGCGACTTCGGATGGTGGAAACAATGCCGGGGAAGACCAGCAAGGCACCGGCGGCACAGAGCCGGTTGAGATCGATTTCGACGGTTTCGAGCAGCGCGTCGTCAGGCTGCCCATCGACGCGGGCAATATCGGCAAGATACACAGTGTAAAAGGTAAACTTCTTTTCTCTCGCTACCCGGCTGCGGGCGCCTCCGACGGGGACAAGCCCGCCGGCAAGTTGCTTTATTACGACCTCAAAGAGCGCCAGGTGAAAACCGTGATATCGGGCATCGACGGCTACCGAGTCTCCCAGGACGGCAAGAAGGTCCTCTATAAGAGCAAATCTACCTACGGAATCATCGATCTGGCCGCCGACAAGAAGGTCGGTGACGGTAAAATCGCCACTGACAAGCTCAAGGCCTGGATAGACCCAAAGGCCGAGTGGCGGCAGATCTTCACCGAGGCCTGGCGTATCCAGCGGGACTTCTTTTACGACCCCAATATGCACGGCCTGGATTGGCCTGCGATCAAGAAACGCTACGAGATCCTGCTTGACTACGTCGTGGACCGCGAAGACCTCAATTACGTTATCGGGGAGATGATTGCCGAGCTGAACGCCTCTCACACGTACGTCCGAGGCGGTGATATTGAAAGGCCCGAGACCATCCCCGTCGGCCTGTTGGGCTGCGATTTCCAACTGGACGAAGAGAACAATGCATACCGAATCGCCAGAATCTACGAAGCTGCTCCGTGGGATGCCGAGGTCCGTTCGCCGCTACGCGAGCCGGGCCTTGACGTCAACGAAGGAGACTACCTGCTCGAGGTCAACGGCCGAAAAATTGACACGTCCAAGGACCCCTGGGCTGCCTTCCAGGGCCTCGCGGGCGAAGTGGTCGAGCTGACCATCAACGACAAACCCGACTGCAACGATGCCCGCCGGATAACGGTCAAGCCCCTCGCAAGCGAGTTCAGGCTGCGCAACCTCGCCTGGATCGAGGAGAATCGCCAGAAGGTCCAGCGGGCCACGAACAACAGGGTCGGCTATATTTACGTACCCGACACCAGCCGAAATGGCCAGAACGAACTTGTCCGCCAGTTCAACGCACAGTGGACGAAGGATGCGCTGATAATCGACGAAAGGTTTAACAGCGGCGGACAGATTCCCGACCGTTTCATCGAGCTGCTGAACCGGCCCATCTACAACTACTGGGCACGCAGAGACCATCGCGACTGGCGAACGCCTTTCCTTGCCCACGCCGGGCCGAAGGTTATGCTCATTAACGGCTGGTCAGGCTCTGGCGGCGACGCCTTGCCGTATTACTTCCGTAAGGCCGGCCTCGGCCCGCTGGTAGGAACCAGGACCTGGGGCGGACTCATCGGTATAAGTGGCAACCCCCAGCCGATCGATGGAGGCTTTGTCTCGGCGCCGACCTTCGGTTTCTGGAATACCCAGGGCCAGTGGGACGTCGAGGGGTACGGCGTCGAGCCCGACTATTTCGTCGAAAACGAGCCTCACAAGATGGCCCGAGGCGAGGACCCGCAGCTCGAGAAAGCAATTGAGGTCGTCCTGGAGTTGCTCGAGAAGAATCCGCCGCCCGAGCCCCAAAAACCCGCTTACCCGGACCGTTCGGATAAAGTCGAATGACCTTTGTGCACTCGGAAAATGAATCAAGTCGGTCATATTTATATCCCCCATTACAGTCGTATTCGATAAGCGAAAGGAGGCCAACCTTATGAAATCTGTACTTACCACATTCTCTCTGTTTGCTTTGGCCGTTCTTGTTTTCGGCTGTGCACCCAACATGCAGGAAAAAAAGCTGCAAGCGTTCATCGACGAGCACGTTGAGACGGTCAAGCCCTTGGCCAAGGCCGCCGCTCTTGCCTACTGGGAGGCCGCCATCAGTGGAAAGCCCGAAGATTATGAGAGGACGAGCGAACTTACCCTCGAGGTTCGACAGATCTACAGTGACCGCAGTGACTTCGAGTTTCTAAGAGACATCAAGAAATCCAGCCGAATAAGAGACCCGCTTCTCAACCGCCAGCTTCAGGTACTCTACTATGCGTATCTGGAAAACCAGATGGACCCGGATCTGCTCAAGCAAATCGTCGATTTGAGCACCGAAATCGAAAAGAAGTTCAGCACGTTCCGCGGCACCATAGACGGTAGGAAAGTCACCGACAACCAGATAAAGCAGATACTCAAGAGCTCCACCGACTCGGCCGAGAGAAAAAAGGCCTGGCTTGCAAGTAAGCAGGTAGGTCCCGTCGTCGCTTCCGACCTCATCCGGCTGGTGAAGCTGCGGAACCAAGCTGCCAGAAAGCTTGGCTTCGACAACTACCATACAATGTCTCTGACAATAAGCGAGCAGGATGTCAAAGAGATCGACGGGATCTTCGAAGAACTCTACAAACTGACCAACGTACCGTACGCTAAGGTCAAGGCCGAGCTGGATCGAAGGCTGGCTGATAAGTACGGCATCTCCGCCCGTGACCTGATGCCCTGGCACTACCACGATCCCTTCTTCCAGGAAACGCCGATGGTCTACGACCTCGACCTCGACCTTTATTACAAGGGCAAAGACATCAAGAAGCTCTCGGCCGATTTCTACGCCAGCATCGGACTGCCGGTCGATTCGATCCTTGCAAACAGCGATCTGTACGAAAAAGAAGGCAAGAATCCCCATGCCTTCTGTACCGACATCGACAAGGAAGGCGATGTGCGAATCCTCTGCAACCTCAAGGACAACGCGGCCTGGATGGAAACCCAACTGCACGAGCTCGGCCACGCCGTCTATGACAAGTACCACGACCCTGCGGTGCCCTGGCTGCTGCGCGAGCCTGCCCACGCCTTCACCACCGAAGCGGTGGCGATGTTCTTCGGGCGGCTCAGCCAAAACCCGGCCTGGATGCAGCAGATGCTCGGTCTGAGCGATGCCCAGCGGGCTCGGATCGAAAAGACGAGCGAGAAGTACGCCCGCCTAAAACAGCTCATCTTCGCCCGCTGGGCTATGGTTATGTACAATTTCGAGAAGCAGCTTTATGCCGATCCTGACCAGGATCTCAACGCGCTGTGGTGGAAGATGGTCGAGAAGTACCAGTTCGTAAAAAAACCGCCTGGCCGAAACGAGCCCGACTGGGCGGCGAAAATCCACTTCACCATCGCCCCGTGCTACTACCACAACTATATGCTCGGCGAGCTGCTCGCATCACAGTTGCATCACTACATCGTAACCAAGGTGCTAAAGCTCCGATCCGCCGAGGACGTAAGCTACGTCGGTCAAAAACAAGCCGGAGCATTTTTGAAACATAACGTCTTCGAGGTCGGCTCTCTCTACCACTGGAACGAGATGATAAGGCGCGCCACCGGCGAGCCGCTTACGCCTAAGTACTTCGTCGAGGAATTCGTTAGATGACGCTGCTCCTTCGCACAGGGTGTACAATGCAAGGTGTTTTGATTATAGGTGATCTATGAGTCTTGAAGAAAAACCTCTGGCCGAAATCACGGTCAAGGCGGTCGTATTGGGCGTTGTGCTCTCAGTTATCCTCGCCGCGGCCAACGCGTATCTGGGTCTTTTTGCCGGCATGACCGTCTCGGCCTCGATACCAGCGGCCGTGATCTCAATGGGAGTGCTGCGGCTGTTTCGTCGATGCACGATCCTCGAGAACAACATCGTCCAGACCGCCGCATCTGCCGGCGAATCCCTCGCCGCCGGCGTCATCTTTACGCTGCCGGCTCTGGTCATACTGGGCACCTGGGACAGCTTCAGCTTCAAGTGGGTCGCGGTCATCGCCGGGTTCGGAGGCGTGCTCGGTGTGCTCTTTACCATACCACTACGCCGTTCGCTCATCGTCGAAGGCAAGCTCAAGTTCCCCGAAGGCATCGCCACAGCAGAAGTCCTCGAGACCGGTCAGCAAGGCGGCAAGGGCGTCTTTTGCATCGCAAAGGCGGCCGTCGCCTCGGGCCTGTTCAAAGTTGGTGCCGGGGCTATCGGCCTGTGGCCCGAGGTGCTTGAGGGCGCCAAGGGGCTCGGCGGTACGCTGCTGTACTTCGGCTCGAATCTCAGCCCTGCCCTGCTGTCGGTCGGCTACATCGTCGGCCTGAACATCGCCGTGCTTATCTTCATCGGGGGTTTTTGTAACTGGCTCGTCGCAATACCTCTCTGTGCCGCCATCCAGGGCCCACCTGCGGGGGAAAAGCTGTCCGCCGTCGAATGGGCCTTTGAAATCTGGTCTGCACAAACAAGGTATATCGGCGTCGGCGGAATGGTCATAGGCGGGCTCTGGACCATCTTGCATATGCGAAAATCTCTGTTGAGCGGGATCGCCAGCGGCCTGAAGGCCTATCGTGATATGGCCGGCGGCCAGGCCGAGATCGCCCGAACAGAGAAAGATATGCCGATGAAATGGGTGATGGTCCTCATCGTCGCATCGGTCGTCCCGCTCTACCTGCTCTATCAGGTCTTTGTCCAGCAGGTCATCGTCTCGGTGACGATGGCCGCTATAATGCTCGTCACCGGCTTTGTCTTCTCGGCGGTCGCCGGATATATGGCCGGGCTTGTCGGCTCGTCCAACAACCCGATTTCCGGTGTGACAATCGCCACGGTCCTCGTCTCTTCGCTGTTGTTGTTCGTTCTTATGGGAGCCGGGGCGGCCAACGGCCCGGCTGCGGCCATTATAATCGGCAGCGTCGTCTGCTGCGCAGCTGCGATAGCCGGTGACAACATGCAGGACCTCAAGGCCGGCCACATAGTAAAAGCTACCCCCTGGAAGCAGCAGGTCATGCAGCTTGTCGGCACGGTCTCCGCCGCCCTGGTCCTGGCGCCGGTGATGATTCTGCTGCAGAAGGCCTACGGCTTTGCGGGACAGCCCGGCGCAGGACCGAAAGCACTGCCCGCTCCCCAGGCCAACCTCATGGCCTCGGTCTCAAAGCTCGTCTTCGAGCAGAACCTCCCCTGGGCTTATATTGGTATCGGGATGGCTGTCGCCGTCGTTGTCATTGCGCTCGACCTCTATCTGCAGAAAAAAGGCAGTACCTTCCGCACACCCGTGCTCGCCGTGGCAATCGGATTCTATCTTCCGTTCGAGTTGTCGGTTCCCATCTTTGCCGGGGGCCTTATACACCAGGCCATAAAGGCCTTCAACAGAACCCGCCTGGTCGATGCCGACCAGCTCGAAGGCTCCAGCCGGAACGGTCTGCTTTTTGCCTCGGGCCTTATTACCGGCGAAGCGCTTATGGGAATCATTATGGCACTGCCAATCGTGATCCTCGCCAGAAAGAATATCTCGCTGCCTCTGATTGAAAAGATGCCGTTCGGCTCTGTTCTGGGCGTTCTGCTGCTGCTCGGGGTTGCTTACTGGCTCTATCGGACTGCAAAGGAACAGTGAGCCGGGTGGCCGCCGGCGAGCATTCGGCGGCGCCGTTAGCGCCACGGCGCAGTTCACGGGCAGAGCATGAGCTGCGGTTTGATGGCCCGGCTGCCAGAGTCAGCCGAAGGCTGGTACGCTAACAGTCTGGCTTTTCTGCCCCAAGCCATCAGCTGTCGTAGTAGAGATGAAACTCGTACGGATGTGGGCGAAGTGCCAGCTGCTCGATTTCTTCTTTGCGTTTCCATCGTATCCACGTGCTCACAAGGTCGTCCGTGAAAACGTCGCCGGCAGTGAGGAATTTATGATCGGCTTCAAGCGCATCGACAGCCTCGGCCAGTGAGCCAGGAGTATGGTGGTACTTGCCCAGCTCAGCGGCGTCCAGCTCGTAGATATCCTTATCAAGCGGCTCGCCGGGGTCGATCTTATTCTGAATCCCATCCAGCGCTGCCATCAACATCGCCGTCCACGCCAGGTAGCCGTTGGCCGTCGCATCCGGGCAGCGGAACTCGATTCGCTTGGCCTTTGGCTTTCGTGAGTACGTCGGGATTCGCACCGCCGCTGAGCGGTTGCGGGCACTCATCACCAGGTTTACTGGGGCCTCGAAGCCCGGGACAAGACGGCGATAGGAGTTTGTGCTCGGGGCCGCGAATGCCAGGATCGCAGGGGCGTGCTTGAGAATGCCCCCAGCGGCGTAGAGCGCCAGCTTACTGAGCCCGGCATATTCCTGTCCTGCCATCAAAGTCTTTCCATCCTTCCACAGGGACATATGCGTGTGCATCCCGCTTCCATTGTCATCGAAGATGGGCTTCGGCATAAATGTCACGGTCTTGCCGTTGCGTTTTGCCACGTTCTTGATGATGTACTTGTACCACATAAACTGGTCTGCCATTTTGAACAGATCTGCGAATTGCATATCGATCTCGGCCTGGCCGCCTGTTGCAACCTCGTGATGATGCGCCTCGACGATGATGCCTACCTTGCGCATCTCCTCGACCATCTCACCGCGAAGGTCGTGGTACGTGTCCGTGGGGCTTACCGGGAAATAGCCGCCTTTGAAGGACGGTTTGTAGCCCAGGTTCGGCTCCTCGAATCGTGCCGTGTTCCACGCGCCCTCGACCGAGTCGATCTGGTACATCCCTGTGTGCTGATTCTGCTCGTAGCGAACCTCGTCGAAGATGAAGAACTCCGGTTCAGGCCCGATGTAGCAGGTGTCTGCTATGCCCGTCTTGTTCATGTACTCGACGCCTTTTCGGGCCACGTGGCGCGGGTCGCGTGTGTAATGCTCTCTCGTCATTGGATCGACGATGTCGGCAATTACGCTGACGGTCGGCTGCCTGAAAAACGGATCTATCACGGCGGTCGCGGGGTCCGGCACCGCCAGCATATCCGATATATGTATTCCCTGCCATCCGCGGATGGATGAGCCGTCGAAGCCGACTCCCTCTTCGAACGTCCCTTCGTCCCAGGTCTCAATCGGGAAAGAACAGTGTTGCCAGGTGCCCAACATATCGCAGAACTTCAGATCAACCATCTTTGCGTTGTGCTTCCTTGCGAATTCGAAGAATTCTTTGGGGGTCATGGTTCTGATCCTTTCTGGAACTACTTGGCCTACCGTGCCGGCTTGAACGATACGAGCTACCCTTTTCAGCTATTCACACGCGTTCCCGCTCCATTCAGGCGGGACTTTTCGATCGACTGGCGAAAATGGAGTTCCGCCAGTTCCAGCCTCTTCTGCACCTCAGAAACGTTTGCCGCCTTTGAGCGGTAATCAGATATATCCTTGTCGCAATGGATGTGCCAGAGAGAACCAAAAATATTTTTAGACTTAACCTTTTATTATTTCAGGTCTTACGTAAATGTCAGACCCGGGAATACCAAGAGAAGCCTCTACATTTTTGTATTATTTATTAGTAATCCAACAACTTTGTTGCTTCGCTGTGGCCCTATTTGCGGTGAATCCTGCCAGAAGGTGTTTACAGGCCGCCACCGGACCGGGCTCTGCTGCAAAAAAACAAGCCTGTGTCAGACGCAAATGTAATTTCATCTTTGGGAGGCTACAAATTTGTTGTATAATTCTAATCTGAAGCCGTGGGTGTTTGGCGGTGAAAGGTTGATGCGCTCGGGCTTGCAGGCTGCAGAGCAGACCGGGTGGAGGTGGAAGTCGGGCGTTGTGCAGGATTGCGATTTTGGGCCCGTGGCGTAACGTTCAACCGAAAGGAGCGAAGTGAGATGGCTGGGAAGGGCTACAGTTCGGAAAAACAGGCGGTGATAAAGTTGGATGGATCGCGGCACGTTCGGGAGCTGGAGACATTGTACGGGATCAGCCAGTTGCTGGCATCGGGTAGCCGTCAAAAACAGGTTCTTGCCGAGGTTCTGGACGCCCTGGACAGTGGACTGGGGATGAAGCGGGGCACGGTGACGCTCCTGGCTCCGGGCAGCGACGAGATCACCGTCGAGGTAGCCCACAATCTTTCACAGCAGCGTAGCCGAAACGTGCGGTACCGGATGGGAGAGGGGATCACCGGCAGGGTCATGCAGACCGGCAAGGCAATGATTGTGCCCAAAGTCTCGGAGGAGCCGCTTTTTCTCGACCGCCTCCAGCGCGGGAGCGAAACGGGAGAAGAGATAAGCTTCATCTGCGTACCCATCTCGATCGGCCAGACGGTGATAGGCGCGCTTTCGGTTGATCGGCCCTATGACGAAGGACGGTCTCTTGAGGAGGATATGCGGGTTCTGAGCATCGTTGCCAGCATGATAGCCAATGACGTTAAGGCCCGCAGAGAGGCGGTGATGTGCCGGCGGGAGCTCGAGGATGAAAATCTTCGTTTGCGTCACGAGCTTCAGGATCGCTTTCGGCCAGAGAATATCATAGGCAACTCCAGCGCGATGCGCGACGTTTACCGTCAGATTCATCAGGTAGCTGGCAGCGATACGACAGTGCTCATTCGGGGTGAATCAGGCACCGGGAAAGAATTGGTGGCACACGCTATTCATTATACCAGTCCACGCAGTGATAGGCCATTTGTCAAGGTGAACTGTGCGGCGTTGAATGAAAATCTGCTCGAGAGCGAGCTTTTCGGACACGAAAAAGGTGCATTTACCGGTGCAATACAGAGCCGTAAGGGGCGGATCGAGGAGGCCGATGGAGGTACGCTGTTCCTGGATGAGATCGGGGATTTTTCTGCGGCGACTCAGGTCAAGCTCCTTCGTGTTCTGCAGGACCGTCAGTTCGAGAGGGTTGGCAGCAATCGTACCTTGAAGACCAACGCAAGGATAATAGCGGCCACGAATCGCGACCTGGAAGAGGCCGTCAAAAACGGGACTTTCCGGCAGGATCTGTATTACAGGATAAACGTGTTTCCGATATTCCTGCCGCCTCTGCGTGACCGCAAGGACGACATTTTGCTGCTGGCCGACTATTTTGTTGAGCAGTATTCGAAGAAGCTGAATAAAGATGTACGGCGGATCAGCACTCCGGCGATCAATATGATGGTTGCGTACCACTGGCCGGGTAATGTGCGGGAACTGGAGAACTGCATCGAAAGGGCGGTGCTGCTGAGTAGCGACGGCGTGGTTCACGGGCATCATCTGCCTCCGACACTCCAGACATCCGACACATCTGAGACCGTCGGGACCGGCTCGCTCAAGGAGAGGATCAATTCGTTCGAGCGTGACATAATCGTGGACGCCTTGAAGCGTTGCAATGGTAACCTTACGGCGGCGGCGCGGGATCTGAAGACGACCCCTCGTATCATCGGCTACAAGGTCAAAGCTCTTGGTATTGACCATAAACGCTATCGCTGGAGCAGACTTTAGTATTAGCCTTGCTGGTGCTCGGCAGAGGCGAGCGAAACCTTGGGGCGGCCGTCCCCTGCCGTGGTAATCGCTCGGTTGGCGGAAAAAGCCTTGCGTTGGGCGGCCCGACCTTGTAAGATTCGGCTGGCAGGTTGAATTCGAATCACCGCCCTGTGTGTCGTCAGGTTTGCGAGGTCCCAAGGACAGTCGATGGCAGCAGCGTCGGAAGATAGACCCATCCGTACCGGGGCATATCCGGAGCTTACGGTCACCGCCGTCGTGGTTGGGTACCTCCTTGGTATTGTAATTACTGCAAGCTGGGGGTATGCGTGCCTGATCTTGGGCTTTTCGCACGAATCATCTGAACTGGCAGCGATTTTGGGTTTTGGAATTCTGCGTGGGCTGCTGGGCCGAACGAGCATTGTCGAGAATAACATCAACCAGACGATAGCCAGCGCCGTCAACGGTGCATCGGCCGGTATGATGTTTTCAATACCAGCCCTTTTCATACTTGGAGAAACAGGCTTCAGTTCGGTGTTGATGGTCTTCGGCTGTATTGCCGGCGGGGTACTCGGCATCGCGTTTATCATTCCACTTCGCAAGCAGATGATTGACTTCGAACGGCTGGCGTATCCGGGGGGCATTGCCGTGGCAACCGTCCTCAAATCGCCCGGGGCGGGTATTCACAAAGCGCTGTTTCTGGTGGCAGGGGCGGCCTTAAGCGCGAGTGTTCACGTTGTAGTAAAGGTGGCGGGGTTTGAGAGCTGGGCTATCGGGCCGCATATCGGCATGCCGGATTATATGAACGGCGTATGGTACGTTTCTCTTATGACGGTGGGTGTTGGTTTCCTCTGCGGGCGCGGGGGCATATATTTCGTGGTGGGCGGGTTTGCATGCTACTGGGTCCTTGCGCCGATACTTTCGGCTATGGGCCTGCTTCCTTCGTCGGGCATTCTCGCACAGGCCCTGCCCCAGGCGGCGGAGTATGAGCGGATGCCGGAATACCTGCGGTTGAGGTTCTTTCGTCCGGTCGGCATCGGGATGCTCATAGGCGGTGCCCTGGCCGGTATTGTGCTGGCGCTGCCTCTTATCGTCAGCGCGGTTCGCAGTATGCATAACGCGGCAAAGATGAAAACAGCCCTTTCGAGAGACGAGATGCCGATTCGCTTGCTGTACGTAGGGATTGTCGGCGCGACGATCCTGCTTTTTGTGGTTGCGATCACGTCGGTCAGGCAGATGGGGATCGTGCGCGGCGCTCTTATGGCACTTATGGGGACACTCTGGATATGGGTGGCAGGGGTGATTCTCTCGGAGTGCATCGGGCGGACCAACTGGTCCCCGATGAGCGGTATGACGCTGATAGCGGTGACGATTCTAATCGCGATTGCGGCGAGCGGCAGGGGGGGCCTTGCAGACAGGCCTGCGATGATCGCATCGATCGTGGTTGGGGCGGCCACGTGCGTGGCGATGGCCCAGGCGACGGACTTGATGCTGGACTTGAAGACGGGCTATCTGGTCGGCGCGACGCCCAGGAAGCAGCAAATAGGGCAGTTTCTGGCCACTTGGCTCGGGCCGATCGTGATTATGTCGCTTATTTATGTGCTGCACAGGGCCTATCGTCTGGGTAGCAACGAGCTGCCGGCCCCTCAGGCCACCGCGCTGGCGGAGACCATCTCAGCGATCTTGGGTGGAGAGGTTCCCGTGCACAAGTACGCTGCGGGGGCGGGACTGGGGGCGCTTCTAAGCGCCAGCGGAATCGGGGGGCTTGGCATCTTGGTAGGCCTGGGGTTCTATCTACCTTTTAATATAGTGCTGACGTATAGCATCGGGACTGTGATACGGCTTTTTGTCGACTGGAGGAAGGGAGTACGGTTCAGCGAGGATGTTGGCCTGCCGATTGCTGCCGGGCTGATCGTCGGAGAGGCGCTTGTCGGAGTCGGATTCGCCTTGTTCAAAGTTGTTGCGGGTGTGGTGGGGTAAGTTGATGAAGAAGATAGGATTCTTGATGGTAGCAGCAGGATTTCTGGTGGCGGCGCTAGCGACAGTGCTGCATGGAGAGGCCGTAGCGTGGAACCCATTCGTTCGGGCAATCGTCGTCGGCGTCGCAGGAGTGGTCGTGGTTCGGATGGCAGCTCGCCGGGAAAGCACCACAGAAGGGAAGCTGGCGGCGAATATCGAGATGGCGGAGCACGCTCTGGGGAGTATTGTTGAGAACATAACCCGGCTGAACGAGGAGAAGGCGGGCATCGACCCTTATGACGTTCGGCATAAGGTGGACGAACTGTTTGTTGAAGACGTGGCCCGGTTTGTGGGAACCCGGCAGAGCATAGGGCATTTGTACGGGCTGAGCGCTTATGGCGAGGTGATGAGCAGCTTTGCCGCCGGCGAGAGATATCTGAATCGCGTCTGGTCTGCCTCGGCCGACGGATACGTCGATGAGGTGAACGCATATCTTGAAAAGGCCCGGCAGCAGTTCACCGACAGCCTTGAGAAGTTTCGGGCCTTGAAAGTCGGGGCTGCCCAAAAGACCGTCTAACGCGGCCATTTGATGCGATGGTGAGCGGTTCAGCTTTTGAGTGCATATCAATGTATTTTTTTCGGGATGGGCCCACAGCGATTCACGCTGTTGGGCGTTTTCGATTCCTCTGGTCTGAGCAAGTCTGGGTGCGGGTTTTTGTGGGAATGACGGGCTGTTTGGTCTGGTTACGAACGACCGATTGTCTTTTTAACTCTTGAAGGAAAGGAGCAGTTATGAAATCGGTACGAGCTTACGGAGTCGCATTGTCTGGTGTACTGATGGTTTGCGTGGTTGGATCCGGTGCTTTTGCGGGAGGGGGTGGGCTGAGCAGTGGCGCCGTCGAGCATATTCGCTCTTCGTTCAGGATGGATACGCACCGGCGTGCTATGTACAACTCCATAACCAACAACGACATCACGAGTCTGGCGCTCAATCACGATATTTTGCAAAGGCACAACGAGCTGTTCAGCCACAGGATTGAGACAAAGGGGATAACGAACCAGAAAAAGAGCGGGCGGTGCTGGCTGTTCGCGGGGCTGAACACATTACGGCCGATTGTTATCAAGAAGCACAACCTGAAAAAATTCGAGTTTTCGCAGAACTATCTGGCGTTCTGGGACAAGCTCGAAAAGGCAAACTGCTTCTTGGAGAACGTTATCAAGTTCCGGGGTCGTGCGATGCTGGATAGGGAGCTGGAGTTTATTCTTCGCCAACCGATCCCGGATGGGGGATACTGGGAGAATGTGGTTAATCTCATCACTAAATACGGGGCGGTTCCCAAGGAAGTGATGCCGGAGACGAACAGCTCGGGTAATACGGGCCTGATGAACGCCCTCATCGCCAGAAAACTGCGGACCGACGCGGTCAAGCTGCGAAAGATGCACCAACAAAACAAGCCGCTCAAGAAACTCCGTGCAGAGAAAATGAAGATGTTAAAGGAAGTGTACGGGATGCTGGTGCTGAACCTGGGCCAGCCGCCGCAGCGCTTCGAGTGGCGATTCGAGGACGCCAATTCGGTCGTCAGTGATCTGAAATCTTATACACCGAAGAGTTTTTATGAGGATTTTGTGGGTGTGGATCTAAGCCAGTACGTGGACATCTTCAACGATCCGTCGAAGGAATATGGAAAGCACTATCAAATCAGGCTTACAAGGAACGTCTGGGACGGGGACGACGCACACTTTGCAAATGTCAGGGTCGAGGTGCTCAAGGAGGTTGCATCCAGGGCGGTCCTGGCTGATGAGCCTGTCTGGTTCGCGTGCGACGTCGGCAAAGACCAGAGCAGAGAGCACGGGATAATGGCGATCGGTCTGTTCGACTACGATTCGATTTACGAGGTCGATATGACGATGAGTAAGGCCGAGCGGCTGCTGTTTCGAGAGAGCATCCCAAATCATGCGATGGTGTTCGTGGGTGTTGATGTGCGCGACGACAGGCCTGTCAAATGGCTGGTCGAGAACAGCTGGGGCGATGAGAAGGGCAGCAAAGGGCTGTGGACTCTCTACGATTCGTGGTTTGATAAGAACGTTTACAGCGTGATTGTGAACAAGAAACATGTGCCGAAGGAGGTCCTGGAGATCTTCGAGCAGCCTGCCATTAAACTGCCTCCGTGGGACCCGGCTTATGCGCTGGTAAGATAGCGCTGCGGATATGATGCCGGCCGAGTGTCGGGCGGGTGCGTGCTCGGCTGTGCGTCTTTTCTGTGGCCTCAGGTCATCCCGACGCTGTGGGGATTGTCCCTTCGGCTCTTCTCGTAGAGCCGCCTTAGGAACTCTCTTTCTTCGTCGGGCTTTGTGGGCTTCGTCCGGGGCTCACCGGCCTTGTATCTTTCGAAGATATCGAGGGCGTCGTTCAAGCGGGACTCCGGATTGCCCTTTCGGTCTCCGGCTTCGGCAAGATCGGTTATCAGATTCCCGAGCTCTATGGATTCGGCGTTTGCCAGTACGTTGCCGAGCGGAACATCGGTGGTGCTCTGGAATATCTCAAAGAGTATCTCGGCCACTCTCTTGAGGATAGGAACATCGAAGTCTGCGGGCTGTATCCTGTCTTTGACAGCCTTGAAGAACCTGGGCTCGGCCAGGATTACCTCTAACAGTTCCTTCTGTGCCGCTGCAAACAGACCTTCTCCAAGGTCCAGCGCCGGGGTCTTACGGTCTTCGAGGTCGTAGGTGGCGGCCCTCTGGACTCGCCCGATGCGCAGGTTTAGTTCCCTGTTCAACTGCTTTGCCTCAAGACCGATAATGGTGGATATCCGGTTGACTATCAGGCCGGCGTCCATCGCTGAGATGTTGCCCGCAGCGAGACCGATGGCTATGGCCTGGAGGTATTCCTCGAGAGCAGCCTTTCTGCCTGTGAGGGTCTCGTCGGCGGTGAATCTCTCGTTCAACCTGTCCCATTTGAACTTCAGCACGTCGACCGCCTTGTCCAGGAGTTGCTCGAAGGCGCCTTTGCCGGCGGCCAGCAGGAAATCACACGGGTCTTTGCCCTGCGGGACGGAGGCCAGATGGATGTCGAGCCGCTGCGAGAGACACACCTCGAGGGCGCGGTTAGCCGCTTCAATACCTGCAACATCGCTGTCGAAGACGAGAATGACCTTCTTGGCGTAGCGGCGCAGGATTCGGCCGTGGCCGGTCGTGAAGCTTGTGCCGAGCGTGGCCACCACGTTGTTGCAGCCGAGCTGGTGAGCTATGATAACATCGGTATAGCCTTCGACGACGACGGCGGTGCCGGTGGAGACGATTCGGTGGCGGGCGTGTTCGAGGCCGAACAGCGAATTGCTCTTGTCGAAAAGAGCGGTGGTGGGAGTGTTGATGTATTTTGCCCCCGCCTGGCCGAGAGATCGCCCGCCGAATCCAATGACCCGGCCGGTAACGTCGGCTATCGGGAACATCAGGCGGTTGATGAACTTATCCTGGTTGGCTGCCGTTACCAGCCCGGCCTGTTTGAGCTCGTCGGTCGAAATCTTGGCCGCGCGGGCTGCGGCGACAAGGCCGTCGGGCCGGTCAAGGGTCAGGCCGATACGCCAGCGTCTTATGCTCTCGGGGCTGATCTGCCTTTGAGCGAGATACTCCCGGGCGGACTTGCCTGCGGTTTCATCGTGTAGATTCTTAGTGAAGTGCTCGGCGGCCCAGGCGTTGACCTTTGCGAGCCTGTTGGGGTCGATCGGGGATGCTGCCTGTCCGGCTTGCGGGCGGGCGGGCTTACGGCGTTCGAGCTTTATGCCGGCACGTTCGGCCAGCCGTTCTACCGCCTGTGGGAATGTCAGGTTCTCCCGCATCTGGACGAACTTGAAGACATCGCCGCCAGCCCCGCAGGCAAAGCACTTGAATATCTGCTTCTGCGGGTTGACGTTCATACTTGGACGGTGGTCGTCGTGGAACGGGCACAGGCCGACCATCTCACGGCCCTTCTTTTTCAGGCTAACGTGCTCGGAGACGACATCGACTATGTCGTTGGCCTGCTGAATCCGGTAAATGACCGTCTGATTGTAGGTGCCTGGCATATCGAGTTCGTCCCTCGTGTCTTATTTGCCGCCGCAGGGCGGCGAAAATCGGCTTTCATGCCTTGCGGTGGACAGGTCCTGAGCAAACACCGGATAGGTATAGCCCGCGGTGCGCAAAAAGTCAAGATGCGATGCATTATGTTATTCAAGCAACGTCGGGAAGGTTAAAAAAGGCCTTTGAGGCTGCTGTTACGGCGGCTGCGAAGTCCGCCAGAGGCATACCCTTTAGCTCGGCCAGGAATCGTGCGGTGTGGACCATAAGTGCAGGCTCGTTTACCTTCTGCTTTCGCATCGGTTCGGGAGACATATACGGGCAGTCAGTCTCGAGCATAACCCTCTCAACGGGTACGATCTTGGCGCTTTGACGGATCGTCTCGGCGTTTTTGAAAGTTGCCACGCCCGTAAAGGAGATGTAGTAACCGCGCTCAAGCAGTTGCTCGGCCTGTTCTGGTGAGCCGCTGAAGCAGTGAAAGACGACCTTGCCGCCGTCCGGGCCGAACCGTTCGAGCACCTCGATGGTATCATCGAAGGCATCTCTGGAATGCACGATGACTGGCAGATTTAGCTCGCCGGCAAGCTGCAAATGGGCAGCAAAGGCGCGTCTTTGGTCGGCCTGCTCAGAAAAGTTGTAGTGGAAATCCAAGCCGGTTTCCCCCACGGCTACCACATTGACCTCTTTGGCCAGTTCTCGCAGTTGCTCTATCGTTTGCGGGCCGACCTGGCCTGCCTGGTGGGGATGGATACCGACGGCCGCATAGAGCCTGTCGAAGCGGTCGGCCAGCTCGACGGCCTTTTTGCTGTCTTCTATATCCGTTCCGACGGTTATCCACGAGGTTACGCCGGCCTGCTTGCTGCGCTTGAGGACGGCAGCGACGTCCGGGGCCAACTGCTCAAAGCTCAGGTGGCAATGTGTGTCGATTAGCTCCATAGCAACTCCTAAGGGCTAAACGCGTTGCGGTAGTGCCTCATCTCCACCGGTTCCCTTCTACGGACGGTTATGCCCACGACATCGAAGCGGAAAGGCCGGTCCGAGATATCGTGGGCCGCCAGGAAGGTTCGTGCGGCTCTAAGCAGCTTAGCCTTTTTTGGGAGCGTAACTGATTGTTCGGGCGGGCCGAACGTCTCCTGCGTACTGGTTCGAACCTCCACAAAGACGATCGACCTGTCGGTATCGACCATAATCAGGTCGATCTCGCCCGCTGCACAGCAATAGTTTCGGGCCAGGGTCTTCAGGCCCTTGCGTTTCAGGAACCTCTCGCAGCGTTTTTCACCCCATCGGCCGAGCGACCGCCTCTCGGCCGAGTGCCTTTGCCGGTTGAATATCATAGCGCACCGCGGTTTTATCTCTGCAGCTCGCCAGCCGCCGGTCTCCTGCAACAATCGCCCGAAACACATATTGTTGCCTCGGGGCAGGCAGCATCACTTTGCAACGGTGTGGTCGCTGTGACGCTGGACGAGCCTGACGGCTTTGCCGGATCGCTTGCGCAAGAAATACAACTTTGCGCGTCTTGTCTTGCCGCTTCTAACTGCCCTGATATCAAGAACGTTGGGCGAGTGAAGAGGGAAAATGCGTTCTACGCCCTCGTTGGCCACTATCCTACGCACGGTGAAGGTCTCGTTGATTCCCCTGCCCTTCCGCGCGATTACGGTGCCGGTGAATACCTGGGTCCGCACCTTATCGCCCTCCTGGATCCGGCAGTGAACGTCCACGACGTCGCCTATTTCAAAGTGTGGAATATTGTCCTTCAGGCTCTTTTGCTCGACGGCATCCAGCATTTTTGTCTTCACCGGTATATCTCCTGTTTTGCTGTGGTTTTCTTGCCTGGTATTCCTTATCTCGTATCCGGGGTTCAGTAAGTTAGTCTCCGCTGCGGATACGAAAACCCCCAGTATATCCAGCCGGGCCTGCAGAGCAAGCATTTTCCGGGCAAAAAACGGGCCCGGGCGGATTTTTTGCGACGGTCGATTGCTGCTTGCCGCTCGTCGGAGCCTCTGGCCCCGATTTCGGCCGCGCCGCCCGGCCATTAAGGGCCGGCGGAACACCTGCTGTTGACAACGGCCCCGCTGCGAGGCCTGCAGAGCGGCCCCGCGGGACGAGCCGTTCAGACGACCTTCGCCTCTAAGCCCATCAGTTGGCAAAAGTCCACGAGCTCATCTTTGTAGTCGCCGTAGAAGAAGACCTGGTGGAATCCCGGGAAAGTCAAGACATTCTGGTCCCCGTCGAACTTGACCTTTACGGAGACCACGCACCCGCCGGAAGGAGGCACGGCCATATTATCGACGACGGTACCGGCTGAGATGAGAACGGCCGTCTTTTCGTTCGCTCTGCCGGGCAGTACGTCCACACTGGTCACCCGTTGTCCGATCCGCCACAGCGTCCGGGGCACCGCGTCCCGCATCCCGTGATGGTGCATCAGGTAAAATGGTTCCGATGCTGTGCCGAACCCCCGCAACCTCGTCGGGCACGAGCAGTGTGCCCCGATAATCGTATCGTCCGAGGTATCCGCCACCGGGTCCTGCTGAAAGCCGGGCCGATCGAATAGCTGCTGCACAATAATATGGGAGGCCACCGCGCCCAGGTCGGCCTCACAGGCGGCCGGGATGCCGTCGTCGTTCATCCGCGACCACGCGATGCAAGGCAGGCTCACCTTGATGTTCCCCAGCGCGCCGAGGCAGTCCATCGTGATTGCATCGGCCTGTTCGGCCTTGAGAATCCGGCCGGCCACGTAATAGCTCCGCACCCCGTTGATAACGTCCTGCCTGGTGCAGTTTTTCATCGCTTGGGCACGCCGGATGTAATCGTCGGCCATTGCAAGGATCGCATCGGTTTCGCCGACCCGATTGTATTCGTCGACGAAGGTCTGGGCCGGGACATACTGCAGGGTTATGCCCAGCTCGGCCAGTGGCGCCTCCTGGCGCCTGTTGCCCCTTATCACGACGCACCGGCTGCGCCGGATTTTGGCCGCCGCCGAGAGCATCTTGAGCCCGTAGGTGGCCTGCGCAAGGTCATTGGTGGCGTAAACTACGCAGCCTTCCTTGCCGGCCAAGCCCGCCGTATTCGTCGTGAACGACGTGCCCAGCGGCGAGAAAATCACCGCTGGCAGCACGCTCTCACTGACCTTCCGCGCGGTCGGCCAGGAATGCTGCTGCCGGTCGAGCATAACAAGGAACAGCCCGTCAACCTTGTCCGCCTCGGCCTCGGCGATCCAGGCCTGCCCTTCGGCCAGGCTGTAGATCGGCTCGCTCCGCAGCTCCAGCCCAGCGCGCAGCTTCTTGGCGGTCTTGCTTAGATGCTCGCTATACATCCGCCGGGCGGCCTGCCCATCGTAAACGGCGCCTGGCCACCACATTCCGTATTCGCCTTTGCGGCGGACGAAGGCGGCCCTGATCCTCGGAGTGTACCTCGAGGCGGGTCCGCAAGCCGCTATCGGTCTCTGCGCTGATGCCGGCCCCTTCAGCGCCGAAGAACAGCCTGCCAAGAGAACCGGCGCTGCAATAACGCCCGCCGAACTGCGAAGAAAGGTACGCCTGCTCCACTTGCCGTTACAGTTGTTGTGCAGAGGGCATCGTCGGTTACTCATCGTCGTTTCTCCAAAACAAAAATCATCTATGTACAACTACCCGCCTTGCTTGACGAGTCGATTGGGAGAATCCATCCGGGTGGTCTTCAAGTGGTCTACGATCTTGGGGACGATTCCGGGATTCCTGGCCGCGATATCGAATCATCTCCGCCAGGTTTTTATTCAGGTCGTCAGCCATCAGGTTCAATACTCGGCGTCGATTGAACTTTTTCATTTCATCTGCCTTGCAGGTGCTCGCGATGTTCTTCGCAGCATTGTAACACCCCGGGCGACGCCGCGAAAGGAATCATTTCGCCGCTCTTGCTGCCTGCATATTCTACCTGCGTTTTCTACTTGTCGCCCCGGTCATCCTTGAGCAGGTCGGGGCGGCATTTTCTGGTTCGATCGAGGGCCTGTTTTTTCCGCCACTCGGCGATCTTCGCGTGGTCGCCAGAGAGCAGAATGTCCGGGACCTTCATACCACGGAAGACTTCCGGGCGCGTGTAGTGCGGGTATTCAAGTCCTCCCCCGACGGATTCACTGAAGGAATCGTCCCTCGTGGAGTCCTCGTCGCCGAGTGCTCCCGGCAGCAGACGTACAACCGCATCGATTATTACCATCGCTGCCAGCTCCCCGCCGCTGAGGATGTAGTCGCCGATGGAGATCTGTTCGGCTCCTATGCCGATCCGGATTCTCTCGTCGAAGCCTTCGTATCTGCCCGCTATGAGCATCAGGCGTTTTTCGAGGCTGAGCCGGCGCGCGGTTGCCTGGTCGAACTTCCGGCCCTGAGGTGTCAGGAGGATGATCCTGGGTTTGTCCGGGCTGAGCCTCTCGACGTGCTCGACGCACTCGAAGACAGGCCCCGGCATCATCACCATGCCCGGCCCGCCGCCGTAAGGTTCGTCGTCGACCTTGCGATATTTGCCGATGGCGAAGTCGCGGATGTTCGTAAGCATGATCTGGACAATACCCTGTTCCCTGGCCCGCTTTATGATGGAGCAATTCAGGGGCGTCTCGAACATCTCCGGGAACAGCGTGAGCACGTCGATCCGCATCAGGCTTTGTTTTCTTGCGCCCCGTCGGGAGGTTCCTGCTCGGCCTCGGCTGCAGGCTGATCCGCTTGGCCGGCCTCGATTTGTGGTTCCGGCCCGCTTTTATCTTCAGCCGACTCCGATTCGGGCTTTTCTTCGCCCTTGCCTTGTTCTGTTGGTTTTTCCGCTGCCGGCTCAGGTTTTTCCTCGGGTTTTACCTCGGCCGACTCAGCTTTTTTTTCGGCTTCGGCCGGTGCCTGTTCCGGCTCGGGTGCCGGCTCCGTTTGTGCGGCCTGGGCTTGTGGTGCAGCCTCAGCAGGGGTCTTGGATTCGACGGCCTCAGCAGTGGCCTGCTCCTTGGCAGCTTCGGCGGCCTTGTCGGCAGCGATCTTCTCGGCCTTCGTGAAGAACCTGCCCTGTGCCCTGGCTATCTTCTTCGCTTTCTGACGTCGAGCGGCCTTTTGCTCGGCGTATTTGTGCTTGATCCCCAACCGCAGGAGCAACTGGGAAACGGTATCGCTTGGTATCGCGCCGCTGTCGAGCCAGTGTCTTACCCGCTCGATGTTGAGCACGACCTGCTTTTGTGGGTCCTTTTCGAGTGGGTCATAGTGGCCGAGCTTCTCGAGTATCTTGCCGTCTCGCGGTGTTCGGGACTCGACCGCATTGATTCTGAAGAACGGCCTGTGCCGTCTTCCCATCCTGGTCATTCTGATTTTCACAGCCATAGTTTTCCTTTCGTTACAGGGTTATTATCAATTCCCACGGCTTTTTTCATCTCGGCCGCGGGACTCGTTTACAGCTCTTTAGAGCGTCTCACAGGGCTTTCGTCCCCGCCGAGCTTTCGCCGGCGGGCAGTGCAGTCGCTGTAGTCCGGCCCTTTTCAAGAACGGATACTATAGTGCATCCGGCCGAGACGGCAAAGGGTTTTCCTCTCGCCTCAGCTGAGATTTATACGCGCATTGGCCCGGGCGTACTCCAGTTCACAGGTCCCTTAGGTCATCCTGTGGGGTATCCAGGCACGGCACAATGAGCGATTTTCGGCCTGGATTTCGGGCGAAGCGCACAATCGGCCTCGTCAGGTTCCCCTGCGCTGGAGGGCGTAGCTGTTGATAAAAATGGCCAGGTTTGCGGGGTCGATCCGGGCGTCGGCGGCGATCCTCTGGACCTGCTCGTCGTTCAATTCGTGGGCCTTTTGCTTCTCGGCGGGCGTCATAATCGCCACCGCCTTTCTCAATTGGGCGAGCTCTTCGGCGGTGGGGGCGGCGAGCATGGCCAGCTCGCTGGTACCGTGGATGTCCTCGAACCGCTCGCGCACCATCTTCCCGTAGTCGCTCTGGCAAAAACGGGCGACCTTCTCGAGGTACTGTTCAAGCGATATGTTGTTTCTTGGTGCGATTTTCTTGCCTGTGTTTTTGGTTTTTCTCCTGGGCGGCCCGCTCGGCCCGCGCTCAGGGGGCACCGGCCGCATCACAGCTGTTACTTTGACCCGAGTAGCAGCGGTTTTGGGTTGGCGAACCAGCCGGCCGGCCGCTGATTCCGGCCTTCTCGCTCCGTGTCGCCCAGGTCGGCGCGGGCCTTTTCCGCAAGCCTGAGCAGACGCTCGACCACCTGGGGATATTTGTCGGCGAGATTGTTCTGCTCGGCAATGTCGTTCTCGAGGTCGTAGAGCTTCAACGGCGAGCTGGGAATCGGCTTGCCCCAGCTCTTCTTTTTCGGCTTCAAGGGCAAATGCAGCTTCCATTTTCCACAGCGCACCGCCTGAAGTTGGTCCAACATATAGTAGTAGAACGCCTCGTGCGGAGACTTTGCCCCTTTCAGGCCCGCCATCAAGGGCCAGATGTCCTTGCCGTCTATTATGCGGTCGGTTGGCAGCGGTGCTCCGGCCAGCTTCGCAAACGTGGGCAGCAGGTCCATTGTGCAGGTCAGCTCATTGCATTCAGCCCCTGCGGGTATCCTGCCGGGCCATCGCATTATGCAAGGCTCGCGCATACCACCTTCATCGGTGCTGCCTTTCGCCCCGGACAGCGGGGCGTTGCTGCCGGCCGATCGGCCTGCGGCGCCGTTGTCGGAGGTGAAGACCACGAGGGTATCCCGGTCGATGCCGAGTTCCTTGAGCTTTGCAAGGATCTGCCCGGTGGACCAATCGATTTCTTCGATTGCATCGCCGTAACGACCATTGGCTGACTTGCCGCGAAAAGCGTCGCTTGCGTGAACAGGGAAATGGGGCATTGTGTGTGGCAGGTAAACGAAGAAAGGCCTATCCTTGTTGGCCGTTATGAACTTGACGACCTCTTCGGTGTAACGTTTTGTTAGCGTGTTCTGGTCGACGGGGGCCTCGATGACTGTTTCGTTTCGTAGCAGGGGCAGAGGCGGCCATTTCGAGCCTTTTTTTCCACCCATATCATTGCTGTAGGGTATTCCGTAATAGTAGTCGAAGCCCTGATTGGTGGGCAGGAAGGGCGGCTGGTCGCCGAGATGCCACTTCCCCACGCACGCGGTGGCGTAACCGACCTGCTTGAGCACCTCAGCGATGGTGATTTCCTTCGGGTTGAGGCCCTTGGGGCTGACTGGAAACAGCACGCACAGCCCCTTAGCATCCTGGTGCATATTGACCCGTCGGGGGTAGCAGCCGGTCATCAGGCTCGATCGCGAGGGTGTGCAGACCCCGCTGGTCACGTAGAAGCTGGTGAAGCGCATACCCTCGGCGGCCATCCGGTCGATGTTCGGGGTGCGGTGTTTTCTTGAGCCGAAGCACCCGAGGTCGCCGTAGCCCAGGTCGTCGCAGAAGATGATGATAAAATTGGGCGGGCGATTCTTGTCCTTTTTGGCCGTGGTTCTGGCGGCTCCGCTGCACCCCGGCATTGCAATGGATGTTGCTGCAGCACCGATAACTTTCAAAAAGTGGCGACGGTTCATATCGTTCTCCTATGGGTTACTCTGTCTGGTAGCCGGCTCCGCAATGCAGATTTGCAGCCGAGGGCGGTTCCTTCGGTAGGTGTTCCGTGGTTACCTGCGCTTCTTGATTTTACCTCTTCTTCTTATGACCCGTTTTCTTTTCGAGCGTTGCTTTATTTTCCTCCCGGAAGCCATTATCTGGCTGATTGTGCTCATATTCAGCCCGCCGGAGAAAAGGGCCTTCAATCCGCCGAAGCTGCCGCCGCTCAGCGCCTTCATCATATCCCTGGTCCGCGTGAACGTCTTGACCAGGCTGGAGACGTCGTGGGGCTGGACGCCGGCACCGGCAGCTATCCGCCTTCGGCGGGACGAGTCTATAATATCAGGCTCGCGGCGCTCAGCAGGTGTCATAGAATACACGATTGCCTCCATCCTGACCAGCTCTCCGTCCTCGATATCAAGCTCCCCGAGTTCCGAACCCATCCCGGGCATAAGTTTCAGGATGTCCTTTATGCCGCCCATCCTCTTTGCGGCCTGCATTTGCTTGAGGAAGTCGTCGAGGCCGAAGCTCCCTTTGAGCATCTTTTTTTGCAGCTTTGCGGCCTCTTCGGCATCGAACTGCTCCTGGGCCTTCTCCACCAGCGTCACAACATCGCCCATCCCGAGGATTCTGGAGGCCATCCGGTCCGGGTGGAACTCTTCGAGCTTGTCCAGTTTCTCGCCGACGCCGATGAACTTGATGGGCTTTCCGGTGACGGCCTTGACCGACAGGGCTGCCCCACCGCGGGCGTCGCCATCGAGCTTGGTGAGGATAACGCCGTCAAGCTCGAGTCGCTCGTTGAATTCCTTCGCGGAGTTTACGGCATCCTGGCCGGTCATAGCATCGCAGACCAGGTATATCTGGTGGGGGTTGACAGCCTTTGCGACATCGGCGATCTCGGACATCATCTCCTCGTCGATGTGGAGTCGGCCGGCGGTGTCCAGCACCACAACGTCGTTCTCGTGCTCTCTGGCGTACTTAATGGAGTTTGTGGCGACCTTCACCGCATTCTTGCTGTCTTGACTGTAAACATCCACGCCGACCTGCTCGCCGAGCACCTTCAACTGCTCGATGGCGGCGGGCCTTTGCAGGTCGTCTGCCACGAGCAACGGTTTTTTGCCTTTTTCCAGCAGGTACTTCGCGAGCTTTGCGGCGGTGGTGGTCTTGCCGCAGCCCTGCAGCCCGGCGAGCAATATCACCGTCGGACCGGGCGAGACGAAGTAAATACGGGTATCGACCGGTCCCATCAGCCTGGTCAGCTCGTCGTTGACGATCTTTATCATCACCTGGCCGGGATGCAGGCTCTTTATCACCTCAGCGCCGAGCGCAGCCTGCATGACGTCCTTGCAGAACTGCTTGACGACGTGATAGTTGACGTCGGCTTCGAGGAGGGCCTTGCGCACATCGCGCATTGCATCTGCGATGTTCGCCTCGGTGATCCGCCCCCGGCCCGAGAGCGAGCGAAAAACGGCATTAAACTTCTCTGTCAGCGATTCGAACATAATCGACTATCGTTTTAGACGGCTGAATCAGGGCACGTAAATGTGCCCCGTTTCAGATTGTATGCCGGCGTGCCGCTGGTTGCAAGGTTTTGTTGTAACTCCCCATAGGCGATGAAATATCGGGTGCAAAAGTCTGGTTTTCGAGGCGGATTTGTGGACGGGAGGTCTATTTCCGATCTCCGCTTCGCCCACCGTACGCCGGGCCTTTGACGGCCTCAAGTGGTTCTTGAGCCTTCTGGCACGGCGCTTATAATTGCACGCGTGAATGGACGAAAGTCACCAGGGCCGATGAGGCAGGCCGGGAGTCTCCTGCTGCACGGCGTAAATCGCCTGCTCTGGCCCTCGGCCTGTATCAACTGCGCCCGGACGATCACTGAGGCAGACAAAAGGTTGTGCAGGGGGTGCTGGGAGGGGCTTTTGCGGTGCACCGGCGGCGAGTACTGCCAGCGTTGTGGTCGCAGCGTGAGCAGCTTTGCGCTGATCGATGGGGCCTGCCCGGACTGCCAGGCCAGGACCTTCAATTTCGATCGTATCGTCAGGGTCGGGGTCTATGCGCTGAGCCTCAGGGCGATGATAGTCGGCTTCAAGAGAGGCAGAACCGAGCTGGATTTGATGTTGGGGTCCCTGGCGGACTCTGCTCTGCAGGGCAGCGACTTTTGCAGCGAGATCGACCTTCTCGTGCCGGTGCCGCTCCATTGGTCGCGGCGCCTGATGCGGGGGTATAACCAAGCCGCGGTGCTGGCGAAGAGATTGAAGCACACCAGCGCAGGGATCTGCACCGACCTTGTGCGTATCAGGCGCACCAGGTACCAGCCTATGATGACGAGCCCCGCTCAACGTGCCGCAAACGTTGCTGGCGCGTTTGCCGTTCGCAGGGGGCACAAGTTCGCCGGACGGGCGGTTTGCCTCGTGGATGACGTCAAAACGACCGGTGCGACCTTGGATGAGTGCGCCAAGACCCTCAAAGAGGCGGGGGCCTCGAAGGTATTCGCCCTGGTCCTGGCGGTGGCCGGCCAGAACACCGAGTAAGCCCGACTCCTGAGCGTGGAAACTGCAGACTTTGCTACAGTCTCTTTGCCGCCCCGCGATCGCATCTGGCTGGTCTGGCCACGGCCGAGAGGCTCGGGTGCGCAGAAAAAGGAAGTATCAGAGTCTTTCGTACTTTATCACCGCGCGGTAAACCCCGTTGATGCGCTTTCCATCCACGATTATGGGGGAGTATTTTTCGTTTCTGGGCTGGAGCCGGACCTTGTTGCCGCTCTCGAAGAACACCCGTTTGAAGGTTGTCTCGTGAGGGGAGCTGAAGCGGACGAAGCAGTCGTCGCCGTTGCGGACCTCGGCGGCCGGCGAAAAGATGACGATATCACCTTCCCGGAACTTCGGCTCCATCGAATCCCCGACCACGCGCACCGCGAAGGCATTGGGGTCGTGGAGGTCCGAGCAGCGGACGTAATCATCCGCCATCCCGACCGGGTAGTCCAGGTCGTTGAAATCGGTGGGATAGCCCGCGGCGACTTTGTTAATGACGGGGACCAGCCTGCCCGGCGAGATGGCCGGACCGCCAGCATCGATATTGACATTGCTCTGAGCGAGGATCTCGCCCAGATCCCGAACCTTGGTCCTTCTGTACACGAGGTCCTTAATGAGCTGGCGGAGCTTTTCGTTCTCGGCCTCCGCGGATTCGTATTCCTGGCGGATGTCGCACGGCGTGCGTTCCACGTGGGCGATCCGCAAGAGCTCGCGCGGTTCGAATTTGAGCACCTGCTCGAGCTTGGTGAGCAGCTCATCGCTGGGCGGGTTTTTTACCTTGTCGGTCTCGATAGTGGAAAGGTATGGCTTGGAAAAGCCGGTCTGCCTGCTGACATCGTCCAAAGTCAATCTGAGCTGCTCGCGCCTATTCCGGATTATTTGCCCTAATGACATATCGAATCACCCTACGGTTCGACGTATGTTTGTTCTGACAGCATCTAATGTTACGGAATGTTTGATTACTTGTAAAGGGCAATTATCTCCAGGAAGTTGACCGGTTCTTCCGGGCCGAAAAATCCCCTTGAAG
>CAZWAP010000033.1:0-26957 GCA_964632005.1 uncultured Pirellulales bacterium
GCGAGGGTGTGCCCCAGGACTACCGTGAGGCTCTCAAGTGGTATCGCAAGGCGGCTGAGAAGGGCCACGACGACGCGATGTTCAGTCTGGGCGTGATGTACGTCAAAGGCGAGGGTGTGCTCCAGGACTACCGTGAGGCGGCCAGGTGGTTTCGCAAGGCGGCCGAGAAGGGCCAGCCCGAGGCGATGTTCAACCTGGGCGTGATGTATGCCGGAGGCGAGGGTGTGCCCCAGGACTATGTCGAGAGTTACGTCTGGTTGTCGGTTGCCGCCGCATTCGGGGCTGAAAAAGCGGCGGAGGGTCGCGATCTGGTGGCCGTTGAATTGACCCCTGAGGCCCGGCTAACTGCCCAGGCAAGGGCACGTGCGTTGTTCGAGCAAATCTCCCGCAAGGCAAAGACTGACTCAGGCCGGGGCAGTACTCGTGGCCAGTGACGAGATAGGAGAATACCAAATGAATCTCAACTGGCGCAAGAGAGGCGAGCGGGCATTTGGCGCATCCCTCTCGGCAGGAGACCAGGCCCAACTTGAGGCGTTTGGCCTGCCGACAGACGGGGGGCAGAAGGCAGGAGCCAGAAGGGAATAACCCCCAACGTAAAGTTGGGGTGGTTGGTGGGTGGTGGGGGTTATTGGATGATGGTTGAGTGGGCGGCGGGGAAGAACGTGACGGAGTCGGAGTCGAGGCGGAGGATGAGGCCCTTTTCGGGGTCGATGCCGATGCAACGGCCGGTGAAGCGTCTCTGGTCGTAGAGGACGGTGAGCCTGTGGCCGAGCTGGGTGCTGAGGCTGCGCCAGCAATTTATCAGGAGGTTTTTGTCGGTGTGTGCGAGGTCTATCCATTGGTCGAGGCAGGTGAGGAGTCTTCTGGCGAGTGAGATGCGGTCGCAGAACGTCCTGGTCTCGATGTCGATGCTGGTTGCGAGTTCGCGTAGTTCAGGAGGGAAGGAATCTTGTTGCTGGTGGCAGTTTATCCCGATGCCGATGATGGAGGCCCTGCCGTAGGGGCAGGGCTTCGATTCGAGGAGGATGCCGGCGACCTTTTTTGCGTTTATGAGGATGTCGTTGGGCCACTTGATCTTAGCGTTGTGGGCGATAGCCTGTGCGACGGCGACGGCGGCGGTGAGGGAGAGGAGCTCGTGCCTTACGGTGCACTGGGTCAGGAGGACGGAACAGAGGATGGAATGGTATGGCTGGTCGAGCCACTTATTGTCTGCGCGGCCCCTGCCGGCGGTCTGGGCCTCGGCGAAGATGACGAGGCCGTGGTTGGCTTTGTCGCGGGCGTATTCGGCGGCGAGGTCGTTGGTGCTGGAGGTGGATGCGAAGACGAGGGCGCGGCGGCCGATGCGGGAGGTTTGCAGGTTTGCGGTGATTTTGTCGGGGTCGAGCCGGTCTGGGGCAGGCATAGAGTTACCTGTCGAGTCCGATGTCCACGGCGCGTGCGGAGTGGGTGATGGCGCCGACGGCGATTCGGTCGACTCCGCACTGTGCGATGGCGGAGACGTTGTCGAGGGTGATGTTTCCGGAGGCTTCGAGGAGGGGCTTTTTTCCTTTTCCGCACATTTTGTCTCTCATTTCGACGGCGTGTTTGAGCTGCCACTGTCCCATATTGTCGAGCAGGACGATGTCTATTCCGGGGATTTTGAGGACGTGGTTCAGCTGGTGGTCAACGTGGTCGACTTCGACGGCGACGAACTTTACGGTTTTGAGTTTTCTGGCCTCTGCGACGATTCTGGCGAGCTTTGGGCGGAAGTTCGGGCCGAGCTGAGCGAGGTGGTTGTCCTTGACGAGGATTCCGTCGTAGAGTCCGAGGCGGTGATTGTATCCGCCACCGCAGCGGACGGCGTACTTTTCGAGGAATCTCCAGCCCGGCATAGTTTTCCTGGTGTCGTAGATTTTGGCCTTTGTGCCGCGGACGGCGCGGACGAATTTTTTGGTGGTGGTGGCGATTCCGCTCAGCCTCTGGAGGAAGTTGAGCATGACCCTTTCGGCGCTGAGCATTGATCGGAGTGGGCCTTCGACGGTGGCGAGCTTTGAGCCGACGTGGGCGGACTGCGAATCGTTGACGTGGACGCGAAGCTTGAGCCTTTCGTCATAGCGGCGGAGGATTTCCCTGGCGAGGTCCATACCGCAGACGACGATTTCCTCGCGCGAGACGATGTTGGCCGTGGCGGTGGCGTTTTCGGGGAAGAAAAGGTCGGTGGTGTTGTCGCCCGTTCCGAGGTCTTCGGCGATGGCCATTTCTATGAGAGGTCGGACTTTTGCGATGTTCAGTTTTTTCATATTGTTGCTTCCGTTTTCGCCGAGAGCAGGGTATAGCTGTTCCCGGCCATAGCGTGCTCTATAACGGGAGCACCGTGGGTAGATATAGCAGATTGAGGGGGCCGTGTCAATCGGGAGAAGACCAGATGTTTGGACGTGGGGGGTCAGGGGGCTGATTTTTTTCGTGGGTCGCGTCGGGCGGTCTTGGAGGAGAGGAAGTCTCTTTTTTTTCTTTTTGAGTCCATCAATATAAGCTGGGGTAGCTCTTTTAGCTGTTTTAGCTGGTCTCTGAGGGCGGCGGCCTTTTCGAAGTCGAGTGTTCGGGCAGCCTCGAGCATTTCTTTTTCGATCTGGGATGCGAGCTCGATGCGGTCGTACTCTGAGTCGGCGAACCGGGCGGCGTGCTGGGCGACTTTCCGGGCCTTTATTTGTTCGGTGAGGCTTTTTCTTATTTCCTTTTTTATGGTTTCGGGTGTGATGTTGTGTTTTTTGTTGTAGTCGAGCTGGATTTTGCGGCGTCTGTTGGTTTCGTCGATGGCCTTTTGCATCGATGGTGTGATTGTGTCGGCGTAGAGGAATACGGTTGCGTTGACGTTTCTGGCGGTTCGGCCGATGGTCTGTATGAGGGAGGTCTGGCTTCTGAGGAATCCTTCCTTGTCGGCGTCGAGGATTGCGACGGCGGAGACCTCTGGCAGGTCGAGTCCTTCTCTGAGGAGGTTTACTCCGACCAGGACGTCGAAGTCGGCGTTGCGGAGGGCCCGGAGGATTTCGATACGTTCGAGTGTGTCGATTTCGCTGTGGAGGTATCGGCACCTGTAGCCTTTTTTGGTGATATAGGCGGCGAGGTCCTCTGCGAGTCTCTTGGTGAGGGTGGTGACGAGGACTCTTTCGTCGGCCTTGACGCGTTTATCGATTTCTCTGAGCAGATGCTGGACCTGGTCGCGGGCCGGGTGGACGAAGATCTGGGGGTCAAGCAGTCCGGTGGGCCTTATGATCTGCTCGACGACCTGGCCGGCACATTTTTCCATTTCGAAGGGCCCCGGGGTTGCGGAGACGAAGATTACGTTGGCCCATTTTTCCTGGAACTCTTCGAAGCGGAGGGGGCGGTTATCGAGTGCGGAGGGGAGCCTGAATCCGTGTTCTATGAGTACTTCTTTCCTGGCCCTGTCGCCGGCCCACATCGCGCGGAGCTGGGGGATGGTGACGTGGGACTCGTCGATGAAGAGGAGGAAGTCTTCGGGGAAGTAGTCGATGAGGGTGTATGGTCTTGCTCCTGGGGGCAGGCCGGCGAGGTGTCGTGCGTAGTTTTCGATGCCTGAGCAATAGCCGACTTCCTGCATCATCTCGATGTCGTACCTCGTGCGGGCCTGGAGTCGCTGGGCCTCGAGGAGTTTGCCCTGGCTGCGGAGCTCTGCGAGGCGTTGTTCGAGCTCGGCCTCTATGCTTTTTATTGCGGCGCTTATTCGGTCTGCGGGCATAACGTAGTGCTGGGCCGGGTAGATGAAGACCTGCTGTTCGACGGCGAGGGTTTGGGCGGAGACGGGATTTATGTAGGTTATCCGGTCGACCTGGTCAGCGAAGAACTCGATTCGGATGGCGAAGGACTCGTAGGATGGGTAGATTTCGACGAGGTCGCCTCGGACGCGGAAGGTGCCTCTGTGGAAGTCGAGGTCGTTTCTTGTGTACTGGATGTCTGCGAGTTTTCCAAGGAGTTGGTTTCTATCGATGATATCGCCGGTTCGGACGGCGACGACGCTGGCCTTGTAGTCTTCCGGGGAGCCAAGGCCGAAGATGCAGGAGACCGATGCGACGATGATGCAGTCACGTCTGGTGGAGAGGCTGGTGGTGGTGGAGAGGCGCAGCCGGTCGAGGTCGTTGTTTTTCGAGGCGTCTTTTTCGATGTAGATATCTCGCTGTGGGATGTAGGCTTCTGGCTGGTAATAGTCGTAGTAGCTGACGAAGTATTCGACGGCGTTTTGCGGGAAGAGCTCTTTGAACTCTTCGTAGAGCTGGGCTGCGAGGGTTTTGTTGTGTGAGATGACGAGGACGGGCCTATCGAAGTGTGCGATGACGTTGGCCATTGTGAAGGTTTTGCCGGAGCCGGTGACACCCATAAGCGTCTGGAATTTTCGGCCGGCGTGCAGGGCCTGGACGAGCTTTTCGATAGCCTGGGGCTGGTCCCCAGCGGGCTTGAACTGATTGTTGAGCTTGAAAATCGCCATATACACAGACGGATATCGTGTGGTGCTTTTCGTTATATTTTAGCGGCAAGGCGGGCGGTTTTCACGTGAAATCGGCGGCAGGTTGGCTCAGGTGGAGATTTTGGCGGGGGGGTTTGGTGTTGAGCTTTGGCGGGGGCGGGGTGGTGCTACGGGGGGCTGCCGGGGTAGGTTATAGCGGCGAGGAGGGCGTTGCCGTATTTCTGCCAGAGGGCTTGGGCGGGCAGGTGGGAGTCGGCGGTTTCCAATTCGAGGGTGATGGTTGGGATTGCGAGGTCGAGACCTGTGTAGGAGCCGAGTGAGCCGGGTCTGGCGCCGAGTTTCTTGACGGGCAGGCTGCAGTAGCGGGCCAAATGGTCTGCGAGCAGTCGTGCGGGGCCGTCGTAGTCGATACAGGGCGGCTGGTTGTGGCTTCTTTGGTGGATACTTACGATTCGGTCTGGGGCGTAGCGGCGGATGAGCCGGGCGATCGCGCGTGCCTCGGGTTCGGAGAGAGGGGAGCGGCCGGTGCGTGGGGAATTCAGGCGGTTGGCGGTAGCGAAATTGCGGTTCAGGTCGACGCCGTTGGCGTTGTGGCGGGTTTTGCGGGCCATTCCGTCGGGGTTGGCGACGGGCAGGAGCAGGACTGTTCGGCCGATCAGGAGCTCGGGGTGGTCTTTGAGGTATTGGGCGAGTTCTCTGAGCAGTGGTGTACCTGCGGGTTCGTCTCCGTGGATTGTGGCCAGGATGAAGACCACGTCGGGGCCTGTGCCGAAGCGGTGTGTCATAATGGGTCTGCCTCGGACGGAACTGCCGACGATTTGATGCTGGCCGAGTGGAGCAAGGGCGTCGGGGCCGGCGGTGCCGAGGAATTTGGTGCGGGGGGAGGGCTGCTGGCAAGCGAGGGGGGCCAGCATTGCGGCGAGGATGAGAACAGCGGAAGCTGCGGAGCTTAGACGGGTCGTCATATCGGGCACCTATGCAACGGGTTTTTTGCAGCGGACGAGTCGCCGCTTTTGCGAGCATTATAAGGTATGCGGGCGATTGTGAAAGACAAAAGGCAGGGATGGCCTTGCATTGGTGGGATAAAAGGAGGGCGGCGAGGCGGTTGGGGGTATGGGAGATTGTGCCTGAGGACAGCGGGGAGAGGATGGGCCGGCGTGCTGGAGGGGTCGGCGGCAAAAACTCCAGAGAACGGGGTGGGCGGGCCGATGATAGGGATGGAGGATTTTGGTGAGGCCGGCGTTTGCGTTGGGAAGGTGGTAATGGCAGAGAAGCGCAGAAGGATAAGTGGGGCTGGTCTGGTGGTAACGGCGGGGGTGGTGGTATTCTTGGGTTACGTGGGGCGTGGTCTGTACCAGGGTGCGGGGACGATCGGGGAACTGCTGGCGGAGAACAGGCAGCTAAAAGAGGCGATAGCCAACCTGACGGAGGAGGACCAGATAGGATATGCGAAGGTGGTAAGGCAGGTCGAAGGTGAGGACGGGTTGTACACGACGATAAGATTCGTGGAGACTGCTCGTGACGACAAGCTCAGGCGGATACTGGAGAAGGAATACACGATCGCCGGGGACGTGGTGCATTTTGACGCGTTGATCGTGAAATTCGGGGAGAAGATGGTTATGGACGGCAAGTCGCGGGCGTTGTACCTGTGGCGGCGTGTGTACGGTGAGAGGACGGCCCCGGAGGATGGGTTTGTGATAGAAGAGCCGGGGGCCGAGCCGGAGCGATACGCGGACCTGCTGGCGGCGCTGCCGATAAAGCAGCGGGAGCTTTTCTGGTCGAGCATCTGGGATCTGGCGAACGACCCGAGGAAGCTGGAGGAGTACGGTATCGAGGCGATATTCGGGAACGCGGTGTATTCGAAGGTGCGCGAGGGGCTGATATACGTTTTCAAGATAAGCCCGAGCGGGCAGGTGGTTCCGGAGGTGGTGCCTGATATGTGAGGGGGCCGGCGGTCCGAGGGGGCAGCGGCGTGAAGGTGGAGGGTACGTGGGATGGGAATTCAAGGGCGGCACTGGGTCTTGATTGACGGAGGGGGTGCTTTGGATTAGTGTATAGCTGGACAGCGAGATTCTGCGCTTAGGAGACGGCATTAGATGAAGCAAGATGTTGACTTCGAGATCGTAGTAATCGGGGGTGGGATCGTGGGGCTGGCGTCGGCTTACAAGATTTCGCTGGCGTATCCGGGGATCGGGATAGCGGTTCTTGAGAAGGAGGGGGAGGTTGGGTCGCACCAGACGGGTCACAATTCTGGGGTGATCCATTCGGGGTTGTATTACAAGCCCGGGTCGGGGAAGGCCCGGCGGTGCACAGCTGGGCGGCGGGAGTTAGTGAGATTTGCAGAGGAGCAGGGGCTTGGGTACGAAGTGTGCGGGAAGCTCGTTGTAGCGACGCGGGAGCGGGAGCTTGGTCGGCTGAATGACCTTTTCGAGCGTGGCCGGGCGAACGGCGTCGAGGGTATCGAGAAGATCGGGACGGAGCAGATAGTCGAGATTGAGCCGGCCTGCCGAGGGATAGCGGCGATCAAGGTACCGTGTACGGGGATAATCGATTTTGTAGGTGTAGCGAGGCGGTTGGCGGAGTTGATAGAGGCCGGGGGCGAGGGGAACGTGGTGCTGACGGGGCAGGAGGTGGTGGGTCTGGAGCGACACGATTTTTATACGCGGGTGATAACCGAGCGGGCGTCGTTCAGGGCCAGGTATCTTCTGAACTGCGCCGGGCTTCAAAGTGACAGGGTTGCGGAGATGGATGGGGTGGATCCGGGCGTGCGGATAGTTCCTTTCCGGGGCGACTACTACGAGCTGCGTGAGGAGGCCCGGGAGAAGGTGCGGGGGTTGATATACCCTGTTCCTGACCCTGCGGTTCCGTTTCTGGGGGTGCATTTTACGCGGATGATAGACGGGTCGGTGGAGTGCGGGCCGAGCGCGGTATTCTCATTCAAACGAGAGGGTTACGGCAAGATGGAGTTCAGCCTTCGGGACTGCCTGGATTCGCTGGGATACGTGGGGACTTGGCGGTTGTTTTTGAGGCACTGGCGTTATGGTCTGGGCGAATACGCGCGGGCGTTTTCGCGGGGGTTGTTGCTGCGGCAGCTTCGGCGGCTTGTTCCGTCGCTGGGGAGTGATGATATCAGGCCTGGGAAGACGGGGGTGCGTGCGCAGGCGGTCGGGCCGAGAGGCGAGCTGGTCGACGATTTCAAGATAGAACGGCGGGGCAACTCGATACACGTGCTGAATGCGCCGTCGCCGGCTGCGACGGCGTGCTTGGCGATCGGGGATTATATCAGCGAGCTTTCGGGGCAGTATTTCGGGCTGGTGGATAAGTTGGCGAAGAAGCAGGTGCGGTCGTCTAAGAAGAAACGCAAGAGCAAGGGCAAGGGCAAGGGGGGCGAGCGGGGCAAGTAGCGGGAGCGGGTTGATGGACGGCCAATCGTTGCGGGCCGATGGCATAGCAGGGTTTTGATGGGGGCAAAGGGTCAGGGGTGCGAAGCCAGCGTGAGAGTTTGTTTGCGGAGAAGGATTCTGCCTGGGCGGGGGCGGAGGAGTGTCAGCGCGGTCACATTGTGCGGGTAGCGTTCGAGTCTGGGGCGGAGGGGGAATTTGACTACGTTGTTCCGGCGGGGTTGTGGCCGATCGAGGTAGGGCAGCGGGTGGAGGCTCCGTTCGGGCGAGGGGACAAGCCGGCGGTTGGATTCTGTACGCAGGTGGATGTGGCGGTGGAGGAGTCTTTTCTGGCGGTCGGGCGTGGGCGGAGGCTGAAGGCGATATCGAGGGTCGTGGATGAGGAGCCGCTGGTGGATTCTGGGTTGATGGAGCTGGCCAGGTGGATAAGCAACTACTACGTGTGTCCGTTGGGTCAGGTTCTTGCGGCGATGGTGCCGGGTGGCGTGAAGAAGGGGGCGGGGGTCAGGCGACAGAGATGCGTTTATCTTGCGCAGGGCGCTGATGGGGCGATCCGGGGTCTGCGTGGCAGGAAGCAGCGGCTTATCGTGGATTTCCTGCGGGAGCGTGGCGCGGTGGATCCGGGGACGGCGGTGGAGGTTGGGGCGGTTCTGGCGGCTGCAGGGTGCAGGGCCGAGCGTATCAGGAATCTGGTGGACAGGCAGGTTGTGAAGGTGATTGGCAAGCGGGTTTTTTCTTCGCCGCCGGCGATCCCGAGAAGCGTGGTAATTGAGTCTGGGCAGGTGGTTCTCAACAAAGAACAGGAGGAGGCACTCGGGCAGATAGAGGCGCGGATAGATTCGGGCAAGTTCGGGGTGACAGTTCTGCATGGTGTTACCGACAGCGGCAAGACGGAGCTGTATATACGTGCGATCGATGCGGTTGTGCGGCGCGGGCGGCAGGCTATCGTTCTGCTGCCGGAGATAGCGCTCACGGCGCAGACGGTCCAGCGTTTCGGGGCGAGATTCGAGCGGATAGCGGTGATGCATTCTGGCCTGACGGCTGCGCAGCGTAACGTGCAGTGGCAGAAGATCAAGGCTGGGAAGGCGGACGTGGTGATAGGTGCTCGCTCGGCGGTGTTCTCACCTGTGCCGAAGCTGGGGCTTTTGGTGGTGGACGAGGAGCACGAGCCGAGCTACAAGCAGGACACGGCGCCGCGGTACAACGGCAGGGACGTTGCGATCAAACGGGCGCAGCTTTCGGGTGCGTTTTGCATACTGGGCAGCGCGACGCCGTCGCTGGAGACCGTGGTTAATTGCCGGCGGAAGGGATACTTCAGCGTCGTTCGGCTTCGCAAGCGTGTGATGGACCTTCCGATGCCGGAGATGCATCTGGTGGATATGCGGCAAGAAGGGGTTGGGCCGAAGGGGGTAGCTCTTATAAGCGGTGTGCTGGAGAGGGCGTTGCGGGAGGTGCTGAGCCGGGGCGAACAGGCGATTCTGCTGTTGAACCGGCGGGGCTACAGCAGTTTCATATTCTGCCCGTCGTGCAAGCATGCGCTGCGTTGCAGCAACTGCGATGTGACGCTGACTTTCCACAGGTCGCGGTCTGGTGGGGGCGGTGGGCGTTTTAGAACGGTAACCGGTGATCATATCGTTGGGGGTTATGCGGTATGCCACTATTGCCTGGCGCAGACGCTGGTTCGGCGGGATTGCGCGGTGTGCGGTGGGTCGATGGTGATGGTCGGGCCGGGGTCTGAGCGATTGGAAGAGGAGCTTGGGGCGAAGTTTCCGGAGGCGCGGGTGGCTCGTGTTGACAGCGATTCGATGGCGGGGCGGGATTACTACCGGGTTCTTGGGGACTTCGGGGAAGGTCGGATAGACATATTGGCGGGGACGCAAATGCTGGCGAAGGGGCTGCATTTTCCCAACGTGACGTTAGTGGGGATAATCAGCGCGGATACGTGTCTTTACCTGCCTGATTTTCGGTCGAACGAGCGGACGTTTCAGTTGATATGCCAGGTTGCGGGTCGCGCGGGTCGGTCGCCGAAGAAGGGGAGAGTTTACGTTCAGACGTTTCTGCCGGGTCAGCCTGCGATAGAGTTCGCATTGAAGGGGGATTTTGACGGGTTTGTGCGTGAAGAGCTCGAGCACCGGCGGGCGTGCAATTTGCCTCCGATATGGCGGCTGGCGGTCATATGGATGCGTGATATGCGATTCGAGCGGCTGGATTCGGCGTGCAAGGCGATGCGGGAGAGGATAGACCGGATCGTGGAGTCTGAGGGCCTGGGAGTGCGTGTTCGGGGGCCGATGCCGGCGGTCATCAGCCGGGTGCAGCGGTTTCACCGGATGCAGATCATCGTACAGGCCCCGGAAGCGGAGCGGCTGCAACGGCTGTTCGAGCGGCTTCGGGCGTCGGGGCCGATCCGGCCGGCGGTAAAGGTTGCCGTGGATATCGACCCGGTGAGCGTTTTATAGTTTGCAGGGGTGCGAGAGGCGCGTTATATTGGCCGGGGTAGCGACCGGGGAGTAGCTCAGTTTGGCCAGAGCGCTGCGTTCGGGACGCAGAGGTCGCTGGTTCAAATCCAGTCTCCCCGAGTGTGGTTTTTTGAAGGCCAGGCTCAATTGCCTGCCGGGGCAGGCATCTGGATTGAGGGGGTCTGATGATTTATGTTTTCTGGGGGAGAGAGGGTATCGTAGAAGCGGTGAGGGGGGTGGGGAATCGGCTTTTGAGGCGAGAGGGGAGCGGAAATTTCGTTGCACGAGAGAGGCGAGGGGTGTAAATTAAGAAGGGCATTGGCGGCGTAGCCAAGAGGACTAAGGCGACGGTTTGCAAAACCGTTATTCGTCGGTTCGAATCCGACCGCCGCCTATCAGGGTTGCTGGGTGGAGCCGGCTGGCGATCGAACAGCGCGGCGGAAGCGGCAAGGTGCCCGGGCTGGCGTAGAAAGGGGTTGACCGGCGAGTTTTGGACATCTATCGTAAAAAAATCGTCTATAGGGCTTGACATCGGCGGTGCTGCGCGTATAAAGGAATATAGGACGAACGGCATCTTCTATTTATTTCTTCCTCTGCCCCTGTGCAATGCAGGGGCACTTTTTTGGCGGCGAGGTCGGCGCGTGCGGCGCCCGTGGGGGGGGCGAGGCGGGGGCCTGCAGGGGCCCAGGGCAGCGGTCCAGGAGCAGCTTTTGGGCGGGCGTAGACGGGGCAGGCTGCTGGTTAGAGGGCGGATTTTACTTCCAATTGCGTGGAGGGCGGGTAATCTATTTCACGTCTAAGATGGGTCTGGCAGGTAAGGAGCAGTGGAGATTATGCGTGTCAGCGTTTCCGAGAAGGTGATAGAGCTGGTTGAGGGCGACATAACCGAACTGGATACGGATGCGATTGTCAATGCCGCGAACGCTCAGTTGGTACTCGGCGGCGGCGTGGCGGGTGCGATCCGCAGAAAAGGTGGGGCTTCGATCCAGGCTGAATGCAACAAGATCGGTGGGGCCTCCGTGGGCGGCGCGGTGATAACGGGCGGGGGGAAGCTGAAGGCGAAGCACGTGATCCACGCGGTGGGGCCGCGTATGGGAGAAGGCGACGAAGACGAGAAGCTCAAGAGCGCGACTCTGAACTCGCTTAAATTAGCTGATGCGCACGGCCTGAAGAGTATTGCGTTTCCTGCCATAAGCACGGGCATATTCGGCTTCCCGATTCAGCGTTGTGCCGAGATAATGCTGAGCACGGCGGTCGAGTATCTCAAAGGGGATACGGGGCTCTCGAGGGTAGTATTCTGCCTGTTCAGCGGCTCGGATTACGAGCTGTTTGCCAGAGAACTTGAGCGGGAAACGTCGAGATGAAGGCGGTTTTGTTAGACAGGGCTGCGCCGGTTGAGGAAAGGCCCCTGCGCGTGGCTGAGCTTGCGAGGCCGGTGCCGGCAGAGGGGGAGATTCTTGTGCGGGTTTCCTGCTGCGGGATGTGTCATACCGACCTGGACGAGGTAGAAGGCCGACTGAGTCCCAGCAAGTTTCCGATTATACCGGGGCACCAGATAGTCGGGACGGTGGCGGCGAAAGGGGAAGGGGCGGGGGCTTTCTCCATTGGTGAGCGGGTAGGTGTGAGCTGGCTATATTCGTCGTGCGGGAGGTGTGGTTTTTGTCGCGAGGGGCGTGAAAACCTGTGCGAGCAGGCCAGGTGGACCGGCAAGGATGCGGACGGCGGCTACGCTGAATACGTGGTTGTGCCGCAGAGGTCGGCACATCCGATCCCTGAGGTATTCTCTGATGCGCAGGCGGCTCCGCTGTTTTGCGCGGGGGTGATAGGTTACCGGGCGGTGCGGCTGGCGGAAATCAGGAACGGTCAGGTTGTCGGCTTATTCGGCTTCGGGGCCTCGGGGCACATCGTGATCCAGGTTCTCCGGCGTCGGTTTCCGGACAGCCCGGTATTTGTTTTTACGCGAAGCGCGGAGCACAGGGCGTTAGCGAAGAAGCTCGGCGCAGCCTGGGCGGCCCCGCCGGATGAGATGCCCCCGGCCAAGGTTGACAAGGCGATCGATTTTACCCCGGTCGGCGAGACTGTCCGGAGGGCTCTGGTGGTGCTGGAGAGGGGGGGCCGACTGGTGATAAACGCGATCCGCAAGATGACGGCGGTGCCGGAGCTCGACTATGCCGAACATCTGTGGCTGGAGAAGGAGATAAAGAGCGTGGCGAATGTAACGCGGCGTGACGCCGAGGAGTTTCTGGTCCTGGCCGGCCAGATCCCGATCGTTCCTGAGGTTGAGGAATTCGAGCTGGAAGAGGCGAACGAGGCCTTGATTCTGTTAAAACAGGCGAAGATCAGGGCTGCGGCGGTGCTGAACCTCCGGGCTCAGGGGCTCGCGGCGGGCCGGCGCGTGAATTGATGTTTTTGGGGTGCTCAAAGGTGGTACAATAAGGCTGGTCGGCTGATTACAGTCTGGATGGCGTTGCGGTTAGCGGATTGTCAAATCAGCTTTCGGTGATTTGGGTGCCCTGGCCATCGAGTGGCGGCTGGCGAGGAGCAGCAGGCCGCGCGTGGAGGATTTGGCGATGAGCAATGCTGTATTTACCGCAGCTTGCCTAATATAAACCAGTGAGGACAGCGCGCCGGGGGCTGTTATTTGCAGGTCAGGGAAACGAGCGGGCGAGTTGTTGTTGGCGGAGGTGGTTGGGGGATGGCAGAAGGCCGGCGGTCTGCGTAGAGCGAAATCCCCGCCGACCACGTTGAATTTTCCGGGCGAATCTGGTAGATTGTTTGGAGGGAAGGCGTGGTCTCGTGTACATTATCGAAGCTCAGGGACCCCGTGCAGGGTATTATCCGGGCGTGGTGCGGTGCATTCTGCGGGTTGGGCGATGGAGACGAAATTCAACGTTTTTGAGATCTTCCAAATAGCGGAGAAGATCGAGCACAACTGGGCCAAATTCTACCTGAAAGCGGCTGAGCTGTTCGAGGATCCGGAACGTCGAGAGATCTTCCACCGGCTTGCAAACTGGAAGGCCAGGCACGAGAAGGAGCTGGCGGAGAGGAGGGAACGTTTCTCTGAGAAGACCGGTCAGTTCGGCACTTTTGACCCGGACAACTACGTATTGTCGAACCCCCAGGTAATGGCCGGACTGGCCCTATTCACGAAAGGGCCGGCTATAAGCAGGAGCGTGGCGGGGCGAGAGGGTAAGAAGGAGATCTTCAAAGACGCGATAAAAAGGTCAAAACAGGCCATTGTATTCTACAACGGGCTGAAGGACTTCGCCAAGGATCCAGCGAGCAAGGACATGCTCGAGCAGCTTATAAAGGAGGAAACGCGGCACATCCGTACGCTGGCGGATGAATTAGAGAAAGATTAGCTCGTGTGGCTGTGGCAGAGGGTTAGAGGCACTTTGTCTTCGAGGGCGATGCGGCTGGCAGGGGCAAAAAGTTTGTCCTTTCTGGAATAAACTGATTGAAACCGGCATCGGCCACCCAATAGAATACGGAGGATGCGTTTGTTTGGTTACCGGTTTTAGCGTTAGATAAGGGAGCGAACCCAATCGTCTTGAAGGAGTAGTTTATTAGCAGGAAAACTGAAATCTGGCTTTTCGAAGGAGGATAAGGCAGGATGCGAACGCTCGGGCAAGGGCTGGGGTTTGAAGCCCGGGGGCCCGGCGGTGGTAGACAAGGGATTGTTTGTCATGGTAATTCGAACCGGCTGGGGGCCAGTCTGGCGGTGCAAGAACCAAATTGAGAATGCAAAGTTATAGGACCCTGAGGAGGTCGGGGCGTGGGTTTTGGTTTTTGTAATTGCTGCCAAGAGGGCGAGTTACGTCAATTCTGGGCGGCAAAGCGGTCGGTTCGGGTCGGTAAAGATGGGCAGGTCATCGGTGGGCGTTTTCGGGGGTGGACCGGCGGCAGTGGATGAGCGGACCGTTGTGGTATGCACATTGAGGGGTTGGGTTTATGGAGTCAGAGAAGAAAGGACATTCTGAACAGCAGGAAGGTAAATCGTCTGCGAAGCTTCTCCAGAAGCTGCGCGAACAGCTAAACTCTTCGAACGCATCGATAAGGCGGCAGGCTGCTTTCAACCTATCGTGGTTACAGGAAGACGGGCTGGAGATTCTCAAGGCCGTGATGTACGGTAATGGGCCGACGAAGACGAAGAACGCTGCTGCCTACGGACTGCGAAAGATGCGAGGCAGGATGAAGAAGATGGCCCTGGATGTTCTCAAGGAGGGTCTGGAGCATAGTAACAGCTCGACGAGGGAGGCCTGCGAGCATGCTCTGGAGCTATTGGGGGAGATCAAGAAAGAACCCGGCCGGAACCGCAAGCGACCGCGAGTGAGGATAAAGGAGATCCCTGCAAGAGGTAGGTCCCAGAGGAGGGCCTTTGTGCCCCGGACAGGCACGCGGAGCCGGTGAGAGGTGGATACCGTCCGGGAGAAGTTCGGGAGGGCGGCGGTGCAGTGGTTACCGGCAGCGGAGGAGGTGATTTTCGTTAATTTGCCAATCGGGGAGACGTTTTTTGAGTTCCCGGAAGAAACGTAATCCGTCCTTCCAGTACCCTGCTGTGGGGGTGATGTTGCCGACGAGGTCGGCAAAATAGCGGTTTATGCTGGCGACGAGGAGCTCGCGGATGTACTTGCTGACCATCGAGGCCAGAGCGACCGGCAGAAAGCGGTCGTCGGCAGAGACGACGAAATGCAGTCGCATGGTTCTTCGGCGGTATTTGAGCTCATAGCTGCTTGTTCGGGGGTCTTCTGCGAGGACTCTAAGCTCCATTCCTTCAAACATCCTCTGGAGGGGCTTGCGGTAGTGGACTCTGCCGCCCTGCCTGTCTATTACGATTTGGAGCTGATCAAGGCCGTGTGCGTCAAAGGCCTGCTGTATAAGTCCGGCGGTGGCGGTGAAGAGGACACTTGCCTTGTTCTTTACTTTGCGGACCAAGCTGTTGTAGAGGGCCACATCGAAGCAGAAGCTATTCAGGTCGAGCAGGCGTATTCCGCAGGCAGCCAGGTCGTCGGCCAAGACTGCGGAGGCTATTTCTACGTCGGCCTGGTTGCCATCAAGCTGGAATTCGCCGGCGTTGCTGTACCAGGGGTAGCGTGCTAATCTCGGCAGGCAGGCCGGGCAGATCAGGGCAAGGAGCCCGGAGAGCGTGCGCGGCTGGCGGTCGAGGCACCGCAGGGCAGCCAAGACGGTGCGTTGCAATTGCGTGATACCGGTGGCTCTGGAGAAGGCTTTTTTGCTGTCGGTGATTAGGAGGCGGCCTGCGAGGCGCTTGCGTGTTCTGCCAACGCTTTTTCGCAGCACGTGCCACAAGTCGGCGTGCACAAGCTCAGGCGGCAGTGCGAACGTGGTCGAGGAAACGACCAGAGGCCCAAGGATAGGCCCGAAGCCTGCTTCGTCGATGCCCACCAGGACTGCCATCCGTGCGGTTCCTTTTCATCCCTGGCCATTATGGGTTTCGGGCCGTTGTGCAGACGGCGGGACAACATTGCCCTATGGTGTATTATACCGCAGGTGCTGCTCGAATCAAGCAGCCTAAAGCACGGTAACTGTCCCAACGATTGTGGAGATTTTTACGATGCCCAACTTATTGTGCTTTTCAGGCACACCGAACCACAAGGTTTTGGGCCCAAAACAGGCAGCCACAGAATTTGGGACGATTACTACGCAGCAGAGAATGCTGTTCGTCGGGTAATCCGCGCCGACAGGTAGGGCGGCGCGGCCGATCGGGAGATTTTCCCGATGAGAATGGAAGGCGAAGGGATGAGACGTTGCTCAGATATGAGGGCGAATATGATTCCACCGCGGTGAATTGGCCTGGCAGGGGCTTACCCGGGCCGGCGGGCGGACACCGGCACGTGGGGTTTGTCCGCTGTCGCTTGGGCCGGCCGCGAAGCATATTGCCGAGAGAGTGCTGCTTGCGTTATGCAGCAGCTGAGCTGATCAGGATTCGCTCTTTATAACAGGAATAATCGCGCGGCCCGGCGACTCTCCGAGGAGCAGGCTTACATCGGCCATAAACCGCAGTAAAAGGCCGACCTTGTTTCTGACGTGGATTCTCCGATAAAGGTTTTTGATATGTGTTTTCACCGTCCCCTGTCTTATGTTCAGGGCCCCTGCAATTTCCTTATTGCTCAAGCCACGACAGACGAGTTTTGCGACCTGTAGTTCTCGCGGGCTGATGTGGTATCGCCGCTGGATATAGGCCCAGTGTTTGTCGTCGAGCAGTACGACTTTGGGGCGCTCATAGAGGGGATCGGCCTGGCCGACATCTTCAGGCACCGATCTTGGAAACTGCTGCATCATTTTCCTCCTTCTTCTGCGAGTTTTTCGAGTAGGTGATTTACCTCGCTCAGGTCGGTTTGGGAGAGTCCTTTGACTTTTTGATTGAGGCTCAAGGCCCTGTTCAAGTGCTCGCGGGCCTTTTCGTTTTCCCCGAGTCTGGCGAGGGCTCTGCCCAGGTGGAAATGCACTGCCGCGACCGACGCATTTTCATCGGGGTAGAGCTTTATGCAGGTCGAGAAATCCTGGACCGCCTTGTCGAACTTCCCCAGCCGATAGTAGACCACGCCCCTCGTATCGATCAGGTCGACGTAGTTCGGTGCGATTTTCAGGCCCTTCTGGGCCAGCTCGAGCGCTTCCTGGTAAGCGCCCTGCTGCTCAGATATAATCCAGGCGAGGTTGTTGAGGGCGACGACATCGTCGGGACGGAGTTCGAGGACTCGCCGGTAGAACTTTGCGGCCTGTTCGTATCGCTCGGTCACCTGCATAAGTACGGCCAGGGAAGCGGTGACTTCTGCGCTACGGGGGTGGTCTTTTAGCAGTATCTGGAATATGTTCTCTGCGGCCTTTCGGGGGAGATCATCGGCGGTTCGGGCGAGGGTGCCGGCGATCAATGAAGGGGTTTTGAGGTCCTGGGGATGGTTTTTGTACCAATCCAGTGTCTTTTTCTCTATCTGCGTCCAGGCTTTTTCCTTGCTCAGCAACTGCACCTGTGCGAATAGCGGGGCTGGGTCGTTGGGGTCTTCGGCGAGGAGAGAGTCGAATTCTTTTTGGGCTTGCTCGACCTGGTCGTTTGTGTGGAGGGCGATGGCGAGGGCCAATTTGCACCTTCGGCGATCCGACTGGCGGCATCCGGGCAAGAGGTTTTTCATCAAGGCGACGGCCTTGTCCGCGTTGCCCGTGGCGGTGTATGCCTCGCTGAGACGTATCGCGGCGCTGACGTCGTTGGGGTCGAGGTCGAGCAGTTGCTTGAGCGTGGCGACGGCGAGGAAGGGTGACTTAGCGGCCTCGGCCTGCGCCTTCATCATAAGCAGGGTGCGGTCCTGGGGATTGTGTACGAGACCCTGTAGGACGACATCTATCGCTTTGCCGGATTGTCCCTGTCTGGACAATATTTCCGCCAGCATAGCCCAGGCCCGGGTGAGCCTGGGGTGCTGTTCGGTAAGTTCGCGGAGGAACTTGACTGCGTTTTGAATTGCGGGAGCCGTTCCCTCGGCGGCCAGTGTTTCTGCTTTGAGCAGTTTGAGCTGGAGATTATCGGGGTTGGACTCGAGGGCTTTGTCCACGATGGCTCTGGCCTGGCGGGCCTTGTTGCGCTTTCCGGAGGCCAGGAAGAGGCCGACGGCGCGTATCTGAACCTCCGGGTTGTCGGCATCGAGGGTGAGGGCGTGGTCGATGTCCGCCATTGCCTTTTCGAGCCTGCCGGTGGCCTTATAGAAATCGCTTCTTGCGAGCCAGGCATTCACGGCGTTGGGGTCGGCGGCGACGGCGCGGTCGAGGTCGTCTCCGGCCTTTTCGAGATCGCCCAAGGTTATGTAGGTTCTGGCGCGGATGATGTATGCCGAGGCGTCGTTTTGATCCACTATTATCTGGTTGCATAGATCGAGGGCTTCGTTGGGCTTGTTCTCGCGGACAGACAGTTGTATCCGTGCGACCTTTACAGGCAGCGAGTTGGGCTCTCTTGCCTGGAGGTCGTCGAGGAGCTGGCGTGCTTCGTCGAATTGATTTTGCTGCATCTTGAGCAGGGCGAGTGACAGGTTGACGGAGATGTTGTTGGGGTCGGTTCCGAGGTACTGCTGGAGTATTTCCGCCGCCGAGCTCAACTGTCCCCGTCTGAGAAAGCTTCTGAACTGCAATTGCCGCAGCGCCGGCTGTTCGAGCTTTTCTTTGGAGATGCGCTTCATTATCTCTTCTGCTTCGTCATACTCTCCGGCATTGTAGAGGGCCGAGACGGTTTTGATGATAAGCTGGACATCGTCCGGCGACCTGGCGAGGGCCTCGCGGTAGGTCGCCAGCGCCATCTGGAGATTTCCGCTGCGTTCATAGGTCTGGGCGAGGAGGAAGCGGCTGTCCTGATCATCGGGGTTGGCGAGCAGGTTATTCTGGAGCAGGGAGATGATTTCGGCGCTGCGTCGGGTGAAGTCGTGGCCGTTGAACCAGGCCCTGGCCTGCTCGTATCGCCACTGCCATCCATCTTCGCCCTCGAGGGCCTTGATCTGCTCGATGAGCTGCTGGGCTTTTTGAGGCTCTTTTGCGATCCGTTCGGAATTCAAGAGCAGACGTTTTATCTGAATACTGTTGGGTTCTTTGGCGGCGAGCTCCGTGAGCAGGCTATAGGCATCGTCGCCGCGACGCCAGCGGTTGTAAAACTGCACGAGCAGCAGGTTCAGCTCTCGCCTGGCCTGGGGGTCGGTGATGCGTTCGAGGGCCTGTTTGATGATCCGTTCGCACCTGCTGCGGTTGTCCTGCCGATCCAGGAGCATCGCAAGGAATCTTACGGGCTCGGCGGCATCGGGGAACTCTTCTATGGTCGCCTCGAGGGTCTCTATGGCCTGGTCCTCTTTACCTTCGGCGGTGAGCAGGCCACACTCGGCTATAGAGACCCTGAAGTGAGATGGATGCTGCTGCTTGAGCGTGGCCAGTATCTTATGGGCCTGGTCGAACTTTTCTCGCTGGACCGCGACCTGGAGGCGGAGCAATTCGACTTTCAAGGGATCCTTGGCGCTGCCTTTAAGCGACGATAGTTGCTGCTCGATATCGCTCCAGGCCTGGTCATCGCCGCCCTCTGGCGAATCCGCCAGTAGCTGGGTTCGGGCCTTGAGGCTCAGCAAGACCGCCTCTTCATTCTCGCCTGAGAGTTCTCTGGCTCTTCGGGCGTGCTCGGCTGCCCCGGCCCAGTCGCCGGCGTTGGCGAGCAGCTTGGCCATAGTCAGGTGTCCCTCAAAGGAGTTGGGCCATTCCGAGAGGAACAGCCGTAATTGGCGCAGTGCCGATTGGTTGTCACCCAGTGCGATCAAGGCCTGAGCGAGTGCCAGGCGGACCTGCGGCGACTTGATGCCAAGCTCTATGGTCTGCCGCCAGTATTTCACGGCGTCGCGCATTTCGCCGCGTTTTGAGGCCACCAGTCCCCTCAAGGAGGCCACCATTGCCGGGTTGATGTCGGCCTTGTCCAATTCGTTGATACACTCGGTAGCCCTGACGAGGTTGCCGCCTTTTGCGAAGAGCTCTGCTGCGAGTGGCATAAAGTCCCACGGCTGGCCGGCGAGTTCCTTTAGTCCAGCTTCGGCGACCTCGAGCATTTTCTTCTTGGCCTGGGAGTTCAGCGCGATCTGAGCCCACATCCGCCAGAGGGCCTGATTCTTCGGGTCGTGCTTACGGACGAGTTCCAGATGCTTCTGTGCTTCGTCGAGGGCTCCGGCGGTTATGAATTCGGCGGCTATCCTGAGCCTCAGGTCGACTTCGGAAAGGTCCATTTGTTCGGCCTTTTGCAGGTCGGCCAGGGCTTTTTCGTTGTTGCCGTTTCGCAGATGGAAGGACGCGCGGGCGGCGTACGCCAGGGCGGCCGAGGGGTTGTTCTTGACTGCCTGGTCGAACCAGTATTCGGCGGGCCTGTCAAAGTTTGTGGGGAAGCGCTCGGCAAGCTGGCCGAGCGCCTCGTAGGCCAGCACCTGGTTGGGTTCTGCTGCTATGATGTTCTCCAGCTGCTCAATCGCCTCATCGACCTTTCGCTGGCTGGCCAATGCAATGGCCAGGAGTCTTCGAATCTCAGGATCGTCGGTTGTCTCAAGATATTTCCTGGCGATTGCTTCTGCCTCGCCGGGCATACCCATCTCGAGGTGGAGGCCCACCAGGCGTCTGGCCGCCTCGCGGTTGGCGGGGTCTACCCTCAGGACGATGTGGTAGCTGCCTATTGCTTGCTGGACGTTGTTTCGCCTGAGGGGCCTTATGTTCAGGTGGGCATCGGCGTACTTGAGGAGGGCGGGGACGTCGTCTTGATAGACCCCCACGTACCTGCCGAGGTAGTCTGCGGCGTCCTTGTAGCGCTGCTGCTGGTATGCCTCGTTGCCGAGGACAAGGCCGCGCTCGGCCTTGTTCATCTTTTGCCACTGGCGCAGAGCGTACACTGTGACGCTCAAGACGGTCAGGCCGACGACAAGAACGACCGCCAATTTCCAGTTAAAATATCTCCTTGCCATTTGTCCATCCTTTCATCTTTATGGACGATTATCGCTTAGAACTGGCTGACGAAACTCCGGACGATCTTCTTGGTTGTTTGCCAGCATATCCACAGGTCCATTCTGAGTGACAGTTTTCTGACATAGGTGGTGTCATAGTAGATCCACTCCTGGAAGTCGCGGTCCGGCTTGCGTGTCCTACGGACCTGCCAGAGGCCTGTGATTCCCGGCCTGACCGAGAGGCGGGCGTCGCGCCAGGCTGGGCACAGCGTATTTTCAGTCTCGGGGGACGGGCGCGGCCCGACCACGCTCATCTGGCCCAAGAGCACGTTCAGAAATTGGGGCACCTCGTCGATGAACGTATCCCTCAGGAACTTGCCGACGGCGCTGATTCTCGGGTCGTTGTCGATCTTGAACTGTGGGCCGTCAACCTGGCTGACCGGTCGGAGCCTTTCCTGTATTCTGTCGGCCCCGACGTGCATAGTTCGGAATTTCAGGCAGTTGAAGAGCTTGCCGTGGAGTCCCTGGCGTCGGTCCTTGTAAAAGACCGGTCCCGGCGAGGTGAGCTTTATTGCGGCGGCGATAAAAGGCAGGAGGGGGGCAAACAGGACCAGGACAATCACGGCCGCGACCAGGTCAAGAATCCGTTTGAAGAACACAGGATACGAAAATCGGCCCCACTTTTTGAATAGCTCATCGGCCTGATCGCTGGGCAGCCGTGCATCCAGGCGTATGCAGGGTTTTGCGGACTGGGGCGTGGAGTGCCGCTGGTTGCGTCGTGGGGTCGGCGGTGTCCTGAGGACGCGGTTGCGGACCAGTTGACCTGGGCGTACGCGCAGGCCGGCAGCGATAATGGCACGGTTTATTACGGCCCCGGGTCCGAGCTCAACACCATCGTCTATGACGGTCGGGCCTATTAGAACCACGTCGGGCCCCAGGCGGACATTTCTGCCGAGGAGCACCTCGCCGACGAATCTCGGCTTACGGAGGCGCCGGTCTGTACGGTCGAGGTATCGGCCAGAGGGGTTTGCGGCGGTCTGTCGCCGAGCCTTTTTCAACACCGCGCTAATACCGGCGGAGCAGAGCGCGAGTAATCCTTCCTCGGTCTCGAGGTCGAGCGACGCGCCGGCCACATTGATTGCCTGCAGTCGCAATCCGGTCGCCCTCCACTTTTTCAGCATTTCCGGGAACGACTCAGCCAGCGTTCCGTCCACAAGAATGCGGTCAAGCGTGTCGCTGCGCATAAAGAGGTGATGCGGCCAATCGTGTGGAAGCGGGGCCGGCTCAGCCGAATCGCCATACAGACGGCGGAAGCCGGCCACTTCTCCTGCGGTGGTCAGCCTTACTCTATCGCGGCCTGCTCGAAGTTGTGGTTCGGCGTTGACTGCTACGATGTCGGCTGCGCTCGAGGCGAGTATCTTGCGAAGCAGCTCGCAGTTCAGGCGTGCGGCAAAGCGCCCGTTTGAGACGATAAACCAGGGATCGCGGTGCGTTGTCCTCAGCAGTTGTTCGTCGAGGAGGATTTGCTCGGCGTATCGCAAGAGCAACGGGTCGCGATTCGCGGCCGGCGGTTTCAGGTCCAACTCCCGTGGTATGGCATAAGCCGTTCGCGGCGAGGTCCTGATCAGGGGGCGCGGGGGCCCGGGGTTGCCCGCGGGAGGAGAACAGCTGCTCAACGTCTCAAACAGGAGTCTTCGCAGCAGGTCGCTGGAGAGCGCGAACTTCAGCAGTCCGTCTGACGAAGCAGCTTTACGAGGTATCAGGATCAGGTTCATAATTTCACTGGGTCAGTCTCGAGGCATCCGCTGGAAGTATGCGGAAAACCGCAGGATACCCGCGTGCCGGGTGGAGCCTCGAGGCCGTGCGAAGCGGTGCTAAGTTTTTTGCTGGTCGGTATCCTTGGGTTTGACCGGCAGCAGCATCTTGCTGCGCACTCGCCTGGCGTGCCCTCTCGAACGCGTCCGGGGATAGTAGTGATAGCCGTAGGGGTGATAACTGTCGTCGGGTTCGACGTTGCTGACGACGGTGCCGAGCACTCTGGCATCTATTTGTGCAAGCCGCTCCTTGGCCTTGTTGAGATTGGGGCCTGTAGTCAAGCCAGCGAAGCAGGTGAGTATTACACCGTCCGCATACTTGGCCCATACCAGTGCATCAGCGAAGGCCAGGACCGGCGGCGTGTCTACAATGACGTGGTCATATTCCTGGCAGATCTGATTGAGGCGCTGGGCCGCCAGCGGAGAGGTCAGCAGCTCGAAGGCATCGGCTCTGTTGCGAGCGTCGGCGGCGAGGACGTCGAGGACGGCTGAGCCGCTCGAGTACAGCGTGGAGACGGCCTTGCTGAAGTCCTTGCCGGCAAACAGGACGTCCTGGACACTTCTGAGGCCCTTTGGGAGGCCCAGCAGGGAGGCTATCTGGGGATTCCTGAGGTCTCCGTCGATTAACAGAACCCTTTTGCCCGATCTTGAGACGCTGATTGCCAGATTGGTTGCAACGGTGGTTTTGCCTTCTCGCATGCCGGGACTTGTTACGACTATTGTCCGGGGCATTCCGTTGCCGTCCAGCATACCCAGGTTTGCGCGGATAGCCTGGAACTCGCCGGCGACCTGTTCGGGCAGGTAGGCCGGCTCTACGGTCTCGCTGCTGGTGGTGGTGCCGATGATACGCAGACCGATCCGTTTGACCACGTCGTCAGGGGTACGGAGGCTCCTGTCGGCCTTATCTCTTAGAAGGGCCAGCCCTGCTCCCAGGGCGAGCGATACAAAAAGCAGGGCGGCTGTATATTTGACACGTTTATCCAGGATTTCGCTTATATCGGCGTTGTAGGCGACGGAGATTCTCGCCGGTCGCTTGCGTTCCATCCTGAACTCCTGGATGCGGCGCGAAATCTGGTCGTGCATATCTTTAGTCAAGGTCAGCTGATACTGGAGGTCCTGCATAGCGAGGTCTTTCTGCCCGACATTGACGGTACGAGCATCTTCCTGGGCCAAGAGCTCGCGCAGCTCTTTTTCGTGCGCCTTTGTCTGTTCGAGCTGTGCCTTGAGGCTTTTTAATCTTGTGCCGCTGATACTCGCGGTTTCCTCCTCCATCAGCTTGCTGAAGTCCTCGCGTGCCTTTGCTTTTTGCTCTTCGAGGCGGCTGCGGAGGGCTTCGAGCAATTCTTCTTTTTGTTTGATCTGTGGATTTGTAGGGGTCAGGGCCTGCTTTGCGGCGACCAGTGCCTGTTCGAGGGCGACAATGTTGGCGGTAAGTCCGGTGACGATCGGGTCCTTGTTGACGTAGTTCTCGCGCATTGTTACCCTGTCTTCGAGGGGTATGGGCTCGTTTGGCGCTTCTTCGGCGGCCTTGATCTGGGCCTGGAGATAGATTCTGCGGGCTTCGACCTCGGTGAGGCTCTTGAGGAGGCTGCCGACTCGCTGCAGATTCATATCATATCTGCTTGCCAAATCCTTCGACCCGAACTCTTTGGCCAGCTGGCCGATCTGGTTCAAGTAGTTTTCTATTTTTCCGGCCAGGACTTTTTGCTCATCCTCGAGGATAGCAAGCTGGCGTTCTTCTTCCTGGGTGGCGCTGTTTACTTCGAGGGCCATATAGTTTCGAATGAAAGAGTCTACTATCCTCTTGGCTTCGCTGGCATTCGGCCAGGTCATACTTACCTTGATCAGCTCGGCCCGTCGTACCGGCTCGGCGGTGATTATGCCGTCCAGCACCGCCTGTTTGAGGACGGCGAAGGGTTCCGGTCGAATCTCTTTGTTTTTGAGCTTCTGCCTTACCTTGGCTGCGAGCGTGTTTGTTCGCTCCTCGAAAAAAGAAAGACCTTTGGGGGAAAGGTCGTCCGAGACCTTCTGGATCACCGGGGGGCTTGTGAGCATTTCGGCCTGGGTGTACATAAAGCTCTGGTAATTGGAAAGGTGGCTCCGGTCTGCCTCACCGGTTATGATGTTCGGGATGATGGGGGCCACCTTGATCGCGCCGCTTACCACGTACTTCCTCTGGATTAACAGCCAAATAGAGGGGATTCCGACCGAGGTCAATATGAGGAAAGTCAGAAGCACGATGTACCAGCGGCGCAGCATCGCGCCGGCAACATCTACGGAGGGCTCGGTCTCCAAGTCCTGCTCGATAGGTGGGCGTGGGACCTGGAGGGCTTGTGGCACTTTTGCACCGGCGGCCTTCTGCGCAATCACCCTGTCGAGATACTTTTCGAGATTATTCATTTCCGCGTTCTCCTAAATAAAGGTCAGCCACCTTGTCGTGTTATTATGATCGCTTTCCGTTCTTCGGGGGGGGTGGTCAGCTTTCTGAGGAGCCAGAGCTCCGCGACCACTGCCGCAAGCGCCAGGGGCATCATCGCGTAACCCCCAAAGTCATGGAATACACCCTTCCACTTTTCGCCGTCGAGCGTCGTAAAGGCTATGGCGGTAACCGTCAGGCGTACGGTGTTGCAAAGCAGCGCGACCGGCAGGCTCGAGGCGAAAACAATGAGTTTCTCCCACCAGGCCCGCTTGACGAGCAGGGCGACGAGACCGCCGATCACGAAGAAGGCGGTCACCATTCGCAGGCCATTACAGGCCCAGGCGACCTCGACGAGGGTACCTTCGACGTCGAGTACGTTGCCGTATCGTACGACATCATATCCGAGGGTCTCGAGGCAGAAGACGGCGGAAGTCGTGGCCCAGCTCTGCAGCGGCAGTGCGACTCGCTGCTGGATCGGGCCCGGCCAGGGCACCATCAACAGCAGGAAAAGCAGCACCGTGAAGACCCTGGCGAAGAACCTCCAGCCGAACAAAAGCAACACCAGCGCCCCAATCGTGAAGACGACCGACAATCTCTCTGCGGTGGCGACGACAAAGTGCAGTCCAAGCAGTCTGAAGGCCTGTGCTCCGGCAAACGCGAGCAGCCCCAGCCAGATGCTGGGCCTTATCGGGCAGGTAGAAAGATCATTACGCCGTGTCCAGATTACGTACATCGCAAGGAACGGGACCAAGAGCCCCGAGGAGTATTCATCGCTTCTCTGCCACTGCGTCCAGAGGTCGGCCAGTTGAGGCGCGTAAGACCAGAAGAAGGCAGCGAGAACAAGCAGGATACCTACATATTTAACAGAGCTTTTTGCGCCGGCTTGAACCTGGCCGGGCATTTTCCTGCGGATGCTATCGCAAAGAGCATCGAGGCCATCTTTCAGTCTTGCGTCGATCTGCCTGGCGGTCTGTGACAGATAGCTTATTGCAGCTCGCGGCGCTGCGTGGGCCTGGCGTGCTACGGAGCTGTCGTGGACGGAGCAGCCGTATCCTACGACGGCGGCCGGTCCGACCAGAGAATTCCTGAGCTGGCATTTGGGTTCCAGGCGGGCGTGGTCCCATATCACGCTGTTGACCACGATAGCGTCGCTGGCGACATTGACATTTCTGCCGAGGACGGCGGGTCCCATAATGAGGGCTCTTTCGGAGACCCGGGCGCCGTCCAGGATAATCGCGGGTGGGTGAACCACCGCTGTTGGATGGACCTTCGCGTTGGGTGCTATCCATACGCCGGCCGAGCCAGTGCGTTTATTGCGTTTTGTGGGGTTTTGCCCGGGTTGCGTGCTGTTGTAGAGGTAATCGGCGATGGCAGCGAGGTATCCTCGCCGGTCTCTAAAATTGCCGGCGTGACGGGGCAGGACCGCAGCGTGGACCTTTTTACCCGCGCGCAGCATTTGCGGGACCAACCCTTCTTTTATGTCAAAATAGCCGGCGTTCGGAATATGGTGCAGGATTTCGCCGTCGAATGCGTAGATTCCGCAGGCATCACCGACGGTCTGGCCGTCCTGTCCGGCTGGATTGAAGAATACCGTCAGAGGGGATCGGCCTTGGCGGTGCGCTTCGATGAGGACTTTTATCCTCGGTGGCGATACGATGCTTGCGGGAAACACGAGATACAGGGCTTCTGTCCGGCCCTTTGCCGCATCGCGAATGGCGCCTGCCGTGCCGGCCGGCAGGGTCTCGCGCAGAAGCTCTAATCTGATGCCGTCAGCCTGGAGGGCCGATTCATCGGTCACAGCGAGGTCGCTGGCCAGGCAAATGGTCGCCTCGGTGACTCCCTGCTCAGCGAGAAGGTCGAGCAACCTTTTCACTGCCGGCTTTCGGCCGACAGGCCAGAACGCCGTCGGCACGCTCGCTGCCAGCGGACAACGGCCGAAGTCACTGCCGCCGGC
>CAZWAP010000034.1:0-25788 GCA_964632005.1 uncultured Pirellulales bacterium
GTTTTCCAATGGCAGCGTGTTGGTGGACTACTGCGGTTCTGCTTTCTGAGTCTCAGTTTGCGTTGCCCTGGCCCGCTGTGCTGATCAGCACGCGCGATCAGTCTGTGGCCTGGACTTGGAAAGTCAGCCAGGTGGATAGCTTGCGGGTAGAGCCCGGGGCGATTATGTCCCCTCCGCGAGCTTCGTTCAATTTCCTGCAGATGAGTTCCCGCAGACTTCTGGGTGAACCTCGTAGGGGGCAGAGCGGTCTCTGTGCCGGTCGGCCGGGCTGCCGGGCACCCAGGCGTAAGATTCCGAAGCCCTATCGTCGAGGTTGTTTGAAAAAATTTCACGAATTTTGTAGCAATGTTCGCCGAGCCAAACTATATTAGGAAAAACGACCTAAGTACGGGTTGCCTTCTATGGCCAGAGCACGGGAAAATCAGTTGAGTGCCTCGTTGGAAGACTACCTTGAGGTGATTTACAACCTTGCCGAGAGATTTGGGGTCGCGCGCAGCAGGGACATTGCCAGGTCGTTGGGCGTTTCGAAGTCGTCGGTAACGGGGGCGTTGCGCCTGCTGAAGGAGAAAGGGCTTGCCAATTACGAACCGTACGATTACATCACACTGACCGAGGCTGGCCGCACGGCTGCCAAAGAGGTCGTCAGGCGGCACAATATTCTTAAGTCCTTTTTTGAGAAAGTCTTAGGTGTTCATGACGACCTGGCTCAAAAGGCGGCCTGCCGGGCCGAGCATACGCTTGGTCCGGTAATCATCGGCAGGCTTTTGTCCTTCATAGAGTTTGTGACGCGGAACAGTGAGAGTGGGTATGATCTGGCGGCTGAGTTCGAGAGGTTCTGTGAGGCTGAAGCCAGAGGCCCAGAGGAGCAGGAGACCAGAGATGACTGAGAACCGACCCCGGCCGTTGTCGACGGTCGGCCCGGGCGAAACCGTGAAAATTGCCGGCGTGGACGCGGGTAGGGGCCTGAACAGCCGACTGGTTGCTATGGGGCTTGTGCCGAATGCTCAGGTTACCGTGGTCAGCAATAACAGGCCGGGACCTTTTGTTGTCAGCGTCAAGGACTCCAAGATAATGCTCGGACGAGGGATGGCCCAGAAGATTATGGTACTGTAGGGCAGCCAATGGATTTTGTATTTTTTACCCGGATTGTTGGGCAAGCCAAACTTTGTCCCCGGCCTTGACGGTGCCTTGACCGACCCTATGAAAAAGCTCGTTGTGGCCTTGGCTGGAAATCCCAACAGCGGGAAGACCAGCGTTTTCAACATGCTCACCGGTGCCAGGCAGCACGTGGGCAACTATCCCGGCGTGACGGTTGAACAAAAGTACGGCCTGTGCAAGTATGGCGACTACGAGATCAGCTTTGTCGATTTGCCCGGCACCTACAGCCTTACCGCCTATTCAGAAGAGGAGCTGGTCGCCCGCAATTTCATCGTCGAGCAGCGACCGGATGTTGTTGTTGATGTCGTTGACGCTTCGAACATTGAGCGGAACCTCTACCTGGCCACCCAGCTGATTGAGATCGGCGTGCCGCTGGTTCTGGCTTTCAACATGAGCGACATTGCCGAGCGAAAGGGGATGCGATTCGACAGGGACCAGTTGTGCAGGCTGCTGGATGCACCCATCGTTTACACAGTCGGCAATAAGGGCCAGGGTAGAATCGAGCTGCTCGATGCGATTGTCGAAACGGCGGAGCGCCACGGGGCCGACCGTCATCCCCACATCGTGCACTACGGCAGCGAGATTGAGGAGGAACTCGAAAAAATCAGCGCCGTCGTTGCTGACAGGGAGCCGGCCGTCGCCGCACAACATAACCCGAGGTGGGTGGCGCTGAAGCTGCTTGAACAAGACAGCCAGGTAACACGGAAAATTACCAGTCCGGATGTTCACGCCGTTGTCGCACGGAGCACGGCCCATCTGCGGCAGATGTTTGGCGACGAGCCGGAGATCATTATTGCAGACCGCCGATACGGCTTTATTGCCGGTGCCTGTCGGGAGACGATCAAGGTTAGCGGTGCGTCGCGCCGCGACGCCAGTGACAGGGTCGATGCCATCGTCACCAACCACATCCTCGGGCTGCCTGTCTTTCTTCTATTGATGTACCTTGTGTTCTTGCTGACCTTCAAGGTGGGCGAGTATCCAATGGCGTGGCTGGAGCGGTTTTTCGCCTGGGGCGGTGCAGCGATAGGCGGCTTATGGCCGGCCGAGACCGCCGGCTGGCTGAGGTCCCTGCTTATTGACGGGGTGATAGGAGGTGTCGGCGGGGTAATCGTGTTTCTGCCGAACATCCTCTTGCTCTTTGCGGCCATAGCACTGCTGGAGGATTCCGGCTATATGGCCCGTGCCGCGTTTATTATGGACCGGATAATGCACAAGATCGGCCTGCATGGCAAGAGCTTCATTCCGATGCTCATCGGTTTCGGCTGTTCCGTCCCTGCAATAATGGCAACGAGGATCCTGGAGAATAGGCGCAGCAGGTTCACCACGATAATGGTGATTCCGCTGATGAGCTGTGGGGCCAGGTTGACGATCTATATGCTGATTATACCTGCGTTTTTTGCCGACAGGGTGCTACTCAGGACAGGTTTGTTTACCATAAGAACCCGTGCGCTGGTGCTCTGGCTGATTTACCTTATTGGGATTGGCCTGGCCATTATCTGCGCAAAGCTGCTGCGTCTGACGTTGTTCAGGGGGGATACGACGCCGTTCGTGATGGAGCTGCCGCCGTACCGGATGCCGACGTTGAAATCGATCGGCATTCATATGTGGCAGAGGGGCTGGATGTACCTCAGAAAGGCCGGCACGATTATCCTCGGCATATCAATTGTCCTCTGGTTGGCGATGAGTTACCCGAGGCCGCCGGCTGATTCCTTAGTCGGCCTGGACGCCCGGCAGCTCCGGCAGGCTGAGCTTAAATACTCTGTGGTGGGTCGACTCGGCCGGGCTATGGAGCCGGTTATTGCGCCGCTGGGCTTCGACTGGAAGATCGGCACCGCCTTGGTCGGGGCGATGGCTGCAAAAGAAGTTTTTGTTTCCCAGTTAGGTATAGTGTACGCGGTCGGCGAGGGCGAAGGCTCGCAAACGTTGCGGCAACATCTACAGGCCGACTATACGCCCCTCCAGGGGTTTTGCGTGATGCTTTTTTGCCTGATCAGCGCACCCTGCGTAGCAACCCTTACGGTGACGAGCCGGGAGACAGGCTCGTGGCGCTGGGCCCTGTTCCAGTTCATCTCTCTTACGGCCGTGGCATACGTGGTTACTTTTTCGGTCTTTCAAATCGGTAGCCTGTTAGCTGGATAACAACCAGCCGACCAAAACTCGTCATTGATTGGGATCAGCAGGGGGCGGTGCGATCTCCAGCGGCGGGAAGACCACATCCCTGGCCTTTTTGATCCATTCGGGCTCGCCGTAAACACCAGCCTGGCTATAGTCGAAGGGCTTAAAGCCGATTCTGAGGGCAGGCGAGGTGGGTTTGAGGCGGAAGTCAAAGTTGTTCGGGTCGAGAAAGAGGGGGTTTGCGATGACGGAGTTTTTGTCGTGGCCGGTTTCTCTCTGCCAATCCTTGAGGTTCTTGCCGGCAAACCGGATCGGCCGGCCCGAGGCATCCCAGTAACAATTCCTGTCCATCTTGATTCGGACCTTGGTCCAGGGACCGTGGAGCAGAACGCCGCTGTCATAGTAGACGATATTGTTCTCAAAGGTGAACGAAAGGTGGTCCTCCACGCGGGTCGCCTGGAGCTGGTAGAGCCTGCTGAAGGCCAGAATGTTGTTGCGGATGACGTTCTCCCTGCCGTAATGCTGGTGGAAGCCGCCCGTCTTGACGTTGTAGACCAGATTGTTCTCCATCACGATGCCGGTACTGCCCTCGTCGGTATAAAGTCCCCAGCCCCCGTAAGAATAGGAATAGATATCGTGGAAGACGTTGTTGAATACGATCGTGCCTTCGGATCGTCCCAGCGTGTAAATGCCCCCCATATCGCTGAGGACGCCCTGTCCGATATGGTGGACGTAATTGAACTGGATTTTGTTGCGTTTTGCCAGGCTCTCGGCGTAGCCCCACCGCCAACCAGCGGAGATTCCAGTATAGTAGAGGTCCGCGATGTCGTTGTGCGTGACGTTGTTGTCCGGGCTCTGGCCGATCCACACGCCGACGGCGCAGGGAAAGATACGGCCCCCACGGTGGATTATGTTGTTGTCAACGGTGATATGGCTTGTCCGTTCATATTCGTTTGGGCGGATGGAGGTTTCGCCTATTCTGACGCCGCCGGCACCGAAGTCATAGACGTAGCAGCGGCGAAGAGTGCAATCACGGCAGCCCCTTCGGAACCACACGCCGTATCTGCCGAAATGGCTGAACTCGCAGTCCTCGATTGTGACGTTGCGGGCCCCGTCGGCCGTGACGACCGCGTCGATGCCTGAAGCGGCCTGGCTTGGCTCAAAGCCGCTTGGGGGCGTCAGATACCGGCCGTACCTGAACGTCAAGCCCCTTATTGTAACGTGCTCGAGGTACTTTTGGTTCTCCGGCTCACCCCGGATCACGATGAATTTCTCGACGGCCGGCGCAACTACCTCGGCCTCTGCTGGCTCTTCGTTCGCCAGGGGGATATAATAGAGCATCCCGCTGCGCGACAAGAACCACTCGCCGGGAGAGTCCATCGCGGCCCTGAAGTTCTCCAGATGGTATCGCGCGTCCCTGCGGAGTGGATTCCATGGTTTCATTTTCCCTCCATCGGTGATGATGCTGTTCCGACCGGGGTCTATTGCGTCAATGAAGCGGATTGTGTTGTCCCACTTGTGGTAGGCCTTGATTATGACGTCGTTGAGCTGTTCTCTGCTCAGTTTCAGCAGTGGCCTTATGTCCTGCGGCCTGACCGTGAGAATCTGCCGGAACTTCGCACCGGCCCTGCCCTGCCCGGGCCTTAGTGGCTCCTGCCGGACATCCTGGATGTAGTAGTAGAACCTGTTGGGCGTGCGGGCGCGGATTCCGCGGCGACCGTTTACGAACAACTGCTCGAAATACCACTTCCCGGCCCTTACCTCGGGGATCTGCACCTGCCAGATACCCTCCGGCGTGACCTCAAAGCCCTTGATTCTCCGCCCGGCCGAGAAGACCGGCTTTGCACCGGAGGCAGCCTCGTATCTGATTGGGCATTGTTCGGTGCCGCTGTCCTGATGTGTCAGCAGAAATGGCTCTTTGAGACTGTAGAGTCCGTGGGCCACGATGACGCGGACCGGCTCGGTGAGCGGTTTTCCCGCCTTGAGGACCCGGATCGCGTCCCTGGCGGCAGCTAAAGATGCAACGGGCCCATCGGTTCGGCTGCTGTTAGGCTGGGCCAGCCGGCCCGACCAGCGGTCGTCGCCGTTGGGGCGGACGTAAAGCGTGAGGGCCTCGGCAGAGGCCTCGAAACGCAACATCGCAGTTACAAGCAGCAGCGCAAATAGGTATCGGGGTTGCTCTGGAGCCATTTTCAAAAAGCTCGCTCTTCAAGAGACGACGTCCCGAAGCTCCCGGGCTCCGATCTCAGGGTAATACCCGGTTCGGTTGCCGAAGCTCATCTGGCCTCAGGCGCTGAGGTTTTCCAAGGTTATGCCGACTTTTCTTACTGCGTAGCCTACCTCGCGTAAATAGTCGCCATAGCAGGTCATCCAGTGGAAACCGCGCATCTTCTCGGCCAGAACCGAATCATCGCACGAATACCCGATATCGATCTGGGAACGGCAGATGTCCATAAAGGGCACGTCGACGATTTCCCCTAATACGCCCGTCCAGTGCTCGGCCGCGAAATCGGGAATGATGTTGGTAACCACCTGGCCCTTGCGCATCTGCACCTTCGGGGCTGCCCCGTAGTCGGATTCAAAGTGCGTCAGGATCCTGGCCGGCTCGCGATCTTTGCCGTTCATCTTCCGCGGCGCCGTGCAGTGGGCCAGCGTGATCAGACCATCGTGCGGGTACGTCGGATCGTTGAGGAACACCGGCTTGCCCGAGATATTCGCCAGCAGCACGCCGCTTGGGATGACTACGAAATCGGACTCGCAGAAGGCCAAGTACCCGGCATCGTTGAGCAGGCTCAGCGTCATGCACGCCGAGGTCTCGGCCACGGGCATTATCGTGCCCATACAGCCGTTGATCGTTATGGCACGGCAGCCTGCCTTGTTCATTATGCCCCGGAAGACCTCATCGAGCACAAACGCGTTCTCCAGAAACTCTCGCTTCGTCTCGAGGGTGCACTGGCCAGAGGCGAGATAGTCCGCGGCTCGTTTGTGTGCCCGTTCGACGCCGGCCCGGTCGGCCCGGGCGGCCTGGATCAGTTCGCCGAGTTGCTTGTACGAGACCGTCTGTATATCGAAGCCCCATTTCTTTCGGACCAGGTTTGGAACAACGTCTCTCGGTTGCGCCCACGCTGAGGGTCCGCCTACCGCTATTATCCGCGTGCCGACGGTGTTGCGCAGACCGCAAAGGCTGCGGAGCCGCCAGAGTAATTCGTCCTGACTGTCGATGACCACGTCCGAATTATCCAGCCCTTCGACGGCGAGCTTGTCGGTGTGTCGGCGCAGATACCGCGGGTTGATGATCTCGTACCATTGGTAAATCGGCCCGGACTTGTGTCGGCAGAAGAAGATCAGGTCCTTGCCCTTTTCGGCAATCGCATCGAACGTGTCTATCCAGCCGCCCGCGGCGTAAACCAGACATACATCCGCCTTGTCTATGTCGCTTATCCCGCCGAGGCCTGCAGCGTTTTTCATGCCTGAGACCGCCAAAAACCGCACGGGAAAATCAGCCTTGCCGGCCAGTGCGTCCAGCTCGGCCGTGATGCGCTTGATCTCCTTGGCCGCGTCCTCCTCGGTCTGTATGCCGCCCCAGCCTCGCCAGCTACGCTGGTGCCGTCGTCGCGGAGTGTTGTAAACCAGTATCGGCTTGACCACGAGCGGCCTGCGAACCGGCCCGGCGGAGCCCTCGGCGCCGGCCATTGCCACCGCCGACCAGGTCAGGCCCGTCACGGCCGTCCCGAGAAATGTCACGCCCCCGGCCCCCTGGAGGAAGGTGCGCCGGCTCATCGTCTCTGCCCCGTGACTGCCGCAGGGACAGCACGTCCTGTGAAAGACTCTCGGTTGATCGTTGCTCTTACTCATCGCTCGTTCTCCAAATGGATTTGTTGTTACCTGTAATGAAGAATCTGACTTCGTCGGCCGGCCTTGACCTCGAAGCCCGACCACAGCACGAGGACTCAGCGCCCGTTTGCCCGCCCGAAGCCGCTTCGTTTTCTCTCGGCCTCGGTCGCCTGCTTGAGGGTCTTTTTCTCGGAGCGGGTGAGGCTGTGGATGCCCTGCCTGTGCACCTTGTCGAGGATCCTGTCGAGCTCGGCCTGCATGTCGATCCGGGAGGCGGCCCTTCTGCTTCGGATGTATCTGTCGAGCTTGTAGCGCAATCGGCCGCGCCACGACTCTGAAAATACGTAAGCGGCTCCTGCGGCCATGCCCGCAAGGTGCGCCGCATCCCCACCGGCATTTTCACCACGCATAATCAGGTTCGCCAGGTAAAGCAGGATAAGGATTACCGCGGCCGTCCTTATCGGGACGGGGAAGAGAAAGAAAAAGACCACGAACTGCGGGAACAGGATCGCGCAGGCGGCCAGCATACCGAGGATCGCCCCGGAAGCTCCCACCATCGGTAGTGCCGGCAGCACGCCGAACGCGACCAGCAGGAGGTAAAACAGCCCCCCTGCGACCCCGCACGACAGGTAGAAGATTAGGAATCGCTTGCTACCCCAGTTCCGTTCGAGCGTCGGGCCCAGAAAGAACAGACCCAGCATGTTCAGCAAAATGTGCATCGTGCTGGCGTGGAGAAACTGGTAGCTGACCAGCCTCCATATCTGGAGCATCGCGCCGATCGAATAAGGAAAGAGCGCAAAGGCCCTCTCTATGGCGGTTACGGGGATCGGCCCATTGGCGGTCGGCACTATGATGTTCTTCCTGAACAGGAGGATTCCTGCAAAAAAGATCACGACGTTTGCGATGATCAGCGCCTTGACCACCGGCGTCATACGGGGCAGCCCGAATCGCATCCGAGGACCGTAGTGGTAGCCGGATTCAAAATCGGCCCGCGTGTAATCTCTATCGTACAATCCCATATCCAAACCTTAATGCCCAAGCCGAACAGGCCGCCATCGAGATAGCCGATTATATTATCACCTGGCTGCGGGAATGTTCAACCGGAAAAGTGCCACCCTCCTCTGTAGCCCTGTGGGTCGAGCCGACCGCTGAGGACCTATTCTTGCACGGGGGACTGGCTCTTGTCGGGCTTGAGCTTCTGGAATACGCCTATCAACACAAACCCGATGATCACCAGGTAGATAGCCAGGTTCTGGGATATGGTGCCCCCCTTGTAGACAACGTAGACGATCCTCATCGCCCACGGCCCGTGTTCAAACGGATTATCATCTCGCACGAATTCTATGAGAAATCTCGTGATCCCGTATAGTATGAACATCAGCGCGAAGATTTGCCCGGGCTTGGCCAGCAGTGCTCCGGGCCTGCCGGCTTGCTGGAGCTTTTGTGCTCTGCGCCAGAGAAGATAGAGCAACACGCACAAAATGCCGCCGTTCAGCGATGAGTATAACTGGGTGGGGTGGACAGGCAGCGCGCGGTACTTGCCCTCGGTCACCTCGTATCTCTGCTGGTCGGTCAACTCGCTCATCGGCTTGGGGTACCATTTCCCGTCTTCGCCGACGAAGCCTTCATATTCATCCCGCGGCAACTCGATGTATGGCTTGTCGCGACCCCTGGCTGGGTCGGAGTTGATCTGGCTGTTAAACGAGAGGGACCCGTACGGGAAACGCACTGCCCAGGGTAGATTCGTTGGCCTGCCGTAGCAGCAGCCGTTCAAGAAGCAGCCGACCCTACCCGGAACCAGCGCAAGCATCAGTCCTATCGCCAGGACGTCAAGGTAGCGGCGGATCGGCAGGGGATAGCGACGCACCACGAACTTGTGGTAGCAGAGGTGAACAAAGATGACCATGATGGCCAGGACAACGCCGCCGAGCAGTTCCAGTCCGCCGTGCCAGATGGCGAAGATGTTGTACCAGTTTTCCCGGAATTGATCGCGGTAATGCACGACGTAGTGGATTCGGGCGCCGAGCACTCCGCCGACGAGTGCGTACAGGGCGGCATTGGTGATCAGCTGCGGATCGGCAGTGAAGCTGCGACTGAGCCGGCGTATAAGTGTCACGGCCAGAAGAAAGCCGACCACCATCATCAGGCCGTAGCTCTTGACGGTGATATGGATGAAAGGTATTTCGAACAGTTCAGGATACATTCGACCTGCCTAAGGTATCGCGTGGGTCATCTCTGGTACGCTGCAGGCAATGTCGCCTGGAGCTTGCCGGCTTATGGGGCGTGAAGCTGTTCATTCGCTCGGCAGGGCGGCTCAGGGCCTCTGCTCTATTATGTTGTTGTTCTTGTCGAGGACGACGACCTTGGGCCTGTGCTTCTTGGCCTCTTCCGGCGTGAACAGGCCGAAACCCATAATGATAACAAGGTCGTTTTCGTGTATCAGGCGCGCAGCCGCACCGAGCACCTCGATCGCCCTCGATCCTGGCTCGGCAGCGATGACGTATGTCTCGAGTCGGTTGCCGTTATCAAGGTCGCCAACCAGAACCTGCTCGTAGGGCAGGATGCCGGCGGCGGCCATCAGCTCCGCATCGATCCCGATGCTCCCGGGATAATGCACTTTTGTCTTCGTGACCGTTGCACGATGCAACTTGCTTTTTAGCAGTTTGACCAACATAGATTTCTAACCAACTATTGAAAAGATCGCTTTGTGTTCACTGCAGCGCCATTCCAGAGGCAGCTATAATAAACCCTCCGCGGCCTCCTGTCAAAGTCTCTGGTCGGCGGCCGACCAGAGCAAACAGGTCCGCCATTACCGGTATGTAAAATACCCTTCTAAAGCAGTACTCGGGCGCCCCGGGCCGGTCAGCGGTTGATCGGGATCAGGACTATGTTGCGGAATTCCTTGGGTGAGCCCTCGGACTGTAAGCATATCTTGCCGGGTATCTCGGCGACCTCGGTAGCCGTGTTCTGCAGCAGCCTGTTAACGTAAATCCTCAGGTCACCGCCGTTGAGATAGATTTCGTACTCGTTCCACTGTCCGATGGGCTTTTCGTTTGAGGGATACATCTTGGCGGTGTGACGTCCTCTGGTGCGGGCCGGGTCGGTCTTCATCGGGAACTCGTCGATGTTCCATATGTCGCCCATCCTCCCGGACATACCCTGTGCCTCGACGGACTTCGGCCAGACCTTGTCCGGGCCGACCATCCGCAGGAGCACGCCGCTGTTGCCGGGTTTTACGTGGCGGAGCTGCAGACGCAGGACGTAGTTGGTGTAGTCCTTGATTGTGCGGATGTAGCCGACGGGCCTGCCGCTGTCGGTCAGAACGCCGTCCCTGACGCCGAAGGTTCCTTTCAAAGCATCGCTCGATAAGGTCCAGCCGGCCAGATCCTTACCGTTGAACAGCCGAATTGCCTTGCCGTAATTTTCCCGGAGGTGCTTTACCCTTATGTCCTTGAACTCGACAAGCATCGGTGGGCCGGCATGAATCTGCAGGGCGAGCAGGCCTTCACGGGCTGCTCCTTTTGTGTCCTTGGGGTCGTCCGGGTCGGTTACGCGATCGTTGTCGATCAGTTCGACCGTCGGAAAGCCGTTGAGGTAGTGGAGGATGTGGTTGCCGCGTGCTATGATGGTGTATTCGTTCCAGTCCTGGTTTTTGTAGTACCCGGCCTTTTTGAGTGCTTCCACGTCGCTGACCTTGCCGACGACGTTTTTCTTGCCATGCTCATCGATGATCATCATATCGCCGACATTGACCAGCCAGCCCCGTCCCTTCTCGTGGTAGAGAAAGCCCACCTTGCCCGGCGCGTTCTGCACCTCGGCCTGGTAGCCCGATATCCGCCACTTATCAAATTCTTTGCTGCGGTACTGGATGCCGGAGTTGCCGTTCTGGATGCGGAACTTGATCTTGAGGATGAAGTCTCTGAGCTTTCCGCCCCGCCAGACGCAGAAGGTATTGCCTTTGGTCGGGTTTTCTTTTGTGGTCTGGCCGCGGATTGCCCCGTCTTTGACCGACCAGAGTCGCGGGTCGCCGTCCCATCCGGTAAGGTCTTTTCCGTTGAAGATGCTCACGAATCCCGGTTCGGGTTTGTAAGGCTGGCCGGCTGGCTCGGCGGCGAGGGCTCGCAGACCGGCCAGAGCCGACAGAGCTATCGCAGAGATAAACAGTGCCTTCTTCATTTTCTTCTCCTGTTATTCTTGACGTTTCTTCACGATATCACACGTCCGGCCCCGATTATATGGAGTTGTGTTGTGCGTGGGAAGGGTAAAAATCGCAATCAAACCTTCGGCCCGCCGTCGTGGTAGGGCACCACGATGGGATCTGCGTAAAATGTCGTATGCTCCTGGCTGGCCAATGTATCTATCTGCCCATGCACAGGACCGCGCCGTCAATACTCGATATGTACAGTCGCTGTTCTGCGGCTGCCATACCGTCCCAGACAGGTGCGGAACGGAGCTTGTACTCGGCGAGCCTGGTCCCGTCGGCGGGCGAAACCACCCAGAGCAGGCCGCCCTTACGGCCCCGGTAAGCCTCTGCGAGCTGCTCGGGCTCGTCGGCACGCGGCATCCCACCGAGCAGCAACAACTTGCCTGCGCGGATGATTGCCCTTGGCCGCATCGGCAAATCCACCAGCCACTTGAACCCTGGCCGATTGTCTTTGCTTGGTTTTCTAAAGTCCGGCAGGAACGCTTCTTCGGGCCGCAAAAGCTCGTTATTCTCGGCGAAGAGCTTATAGGCGTAATCTTTGGTCCGCCGAACGCCCCAGACCACCTCATCGTCGAAGGCCAGCATCAGGCCGTGCGGAACGCAGAGCCGGCAACCGAACCTATCCGGGTTGAACACGATCCAGGAATATGCTACCGGGATGCGACTGAAGTCCCCTGTGCCGAGCACCCAGTGTGAGCGGTGGCACTCGGCGCCATCCAGCAGGCTGGAGGTCGAAAACAGGTGCCGGCTCTGCCGTAGCTGGCTGAGGGACTTCGCCTCGAACCTCAGGTGTCGCATGTAAACCGAAGCGCCGTCGCCGACAAGGACGTCGGTTGTGGTCCCCCCGGCCATCGAAAAGGCGTCACTCTTGTCCGGAGCGGTAAACGTCTTGTAATCGGTGGCGTTCTGAACGATCTCTTGTGCCATTTTCTTCAGCTCGTTTTCCGGGATGTCGGGGCGGTCCGCTACGGGATGGGCACTGCTGATACGATTGCGGCAGAGGGTTTTCCCGGTTCGAGGATCGACGGCGAATATGAAAATCCCACTGTCCAGGTACGACGACCTTCCAGCTGCGGCGTATGCGACTCCGTTCTGAACGAGGATGCTTCCATGCACCGGCCATACGGATTCGAGCTGGTCGAGGGCGACCACCTTGAGCTCGCGGGGCGCAGCCCGCAGCCGCCAGACGAGTTGACCGTCGGACAATCTCAAGCAGTAAATCCAGCCGTCAACAGCGCCGAAGAGGACCATGCCCTTGTAGATGGTCGGCGGCGAATCGACCCTGCCGCCTGCGGTGAAGGTCCAGTTGACAGTCCCATTGCGGGCATCAAGTGCGAAGACCCGATGGGCGTCGATAACCGAGACTATGACCCGGCCGCCTCCTACCACAGGCGCGCTGAGCCTGCCGCCGATGGCACTTCTCCAGGACTCGTTAAGCCGGAGGGGCAGTTCCATTTCGGTCGAGCCGCTTCGGTAAATGTCGTGGCGGTATGTGGGCCAATCGGCGGTGCCGGCCCCGGCGGCCCTGGCTCTGAGCTTGCCGTAGGCAGGGCCTTTTTCGAGGATGTTTTCGATTTTCTTGTTGCTGGGCCGGTTGTTCTGCGGCGCCAGCGCCCAGAACCCGTAGAGTTTTGCCTCCATAAAGCAGCCGCAGGCGTGTGGCGGCGCATAGACCAGACCGTTGCAGGGGAGGACTCCGTACTGGCAGGTTCCGCGGACCCAGTTGTTGCGAGAGTGATTATTGTTCCTCAGGTCGAAGAATTCGATTCCCCTGTAGCCGCCAAGTATGTAGCGATCTGTTGCCTTTTCCCTGTAGCAGCGGTGGTGGTGGCCCGTCGTTCTCAGCTGGTCCAAATCGACGGCACTGCGTCTGGGCTGCCCGGTGCGGAGGTCCCGGCCGATGTTGTAATCAGGCCCGACCCATACCAGCCCGTCGGCGACAAGTACGTCGACCGGCGACCTGAAGCCTGGCTTGCAGGGACACCGCCAGAGCTCACTGCCGGCCTCGGCCGAGAGTACACTGAGACTCTCGCCTGATGCCCAGAGCACAAGGTCATCGTAGGCTACGAGAGTGGCCGTCGACCATCCTATCGCCCGGCCGAGACCCTTGACCCTGGACCTGCGGGCTTTCCCTCCCTTTTCCTCCGCGCTTGCTCGCCCGCGACCGCTTGTTGTTGGCAGTGCGGCCTCCGTCGCCCAGAGCGGCTTGCCCGATTTGAGATCGAGGCAAACTACGCCATCTCCAGCCTGGAAGAAGACGCGCCCGTCTTTTGCGGCCAGCGTCAACGGCATCATTTTTGTGGACTCTGTCTCCTGCCAGGTCCACAACTGAGCTGCCGAGCCGACCTCGATCGCGACGATGGACTTGAGAGCCTCGGTGAGCGTATGTTTGGCTGGGCCGATAGCCGCCTGCTCGGCGACGGGACGGCCGGTTACAACCAGTAGTACGCCGCCACTGAGTATTATCTCTTCTGCACCTTTGGTTTGTGGGTACGTCGCTAGCGTGCTGCCTGTTGCAGCATCTACCGCTGAGACAGGCTTGTTTAAGCCGAGAGGCAAAAATACGCGCTGCTCGTCGGCTACCAGCAACCTCGGCAGCTGCACAGGCCCCGAGCGGAAACGCTGGAGCTCCCAGGCCCAGGAGGATATCTTCTTTTTCCAGAGCAGCACTCCGTTGAAGGCGTCGCGCGCAACAAGAAACCACCTGCCGGGAACCATCATCGATGCTGCCGTGGCCTCGTCGGCGATGTAGAAGACTCGGCCGTTGGCCGAGACGACCGAGCTTATGCTCGCCAGTTTATGGTGATTGCGGCTCCAGCAAGGCTCGGCGACCCACTGGGTCCGGCGGGGCGGACCGACGACCAGGTCATTGGCCACCGCGTTATTGGTAGAGTCATGAAGAAAATGCGTCCACTCGTCGATGTCCGAGGGCCAGGGTTTGACGAGCTTCTTCCAATCTTTGCCCTTCTTGATGTAAGCGACGCCCCTGGGGACCAGCACCCGCATAATCTCTTTTGCGGGTATTTCTGTCCCGCGGTCTACGATCAGCAGGTTGACGGTATTCTCGGCGTAGGGCAGCGCGTTGCCGCTCCAGTGCTCGACCGAGACCTTTCCATACAGCCCGAGCGAGCTGATATGGCTGCGCGCTGTTGCTACGTTGGCAGGGTCTTTGTCGATGGCGTGGACTAAATATGCCTGGCTTGCAAGCAGTGCGGCGTCCATCTTTCCATCTCCGCAGTTGACGTGGACAACCAGGCCGCCCCGAACCTCCGTTTCGTCCAGTATCTTCCTGGCGAGTTCTTCAGGGCTGCTCCGGTCGGACCCTGCGACGGAAAACGCGCCGGCTACCAGAGACAGACCCACAAGAACGCCGACGGGTGGATTCTTGCGATACATCGTTGTTCGTCCTCCCTGCTTGAACCACTGCTGAGGTCGCGCTGTCTGCTGCTCAACCGGCCGTCGATTCAGAGCAGGCCCGGCCCCGTCCTCGGATGTTTGGTCAACCGCCAGCGGCCGGGGCACTGTCGGCTGCGGCGTGGTTCAATCCGTGTGTATATATATGGGCCTTGTTCACCCGGACTTCTTCTCCAGGATGGCTTCAATCTGGTCTATTGCACGGTTCATTGCCTCGATGGTCTTCTCGAACGGTTCCGAGGTTGTCATATCGACGCCAGCCTTCCTGAGCAGGTCCACCGGGTACTGCGAGCCTCCGCTGGATAGAAAGGCGATGTATTTTTCGGCCGCGCCAGGCTCGCCCTTGAGCACGCTCTGGGCCAGCGCGGTAGAGGCGGTGAAAGAGGTCGCGTACTGGTATACGTAGAAGTTATAGTAGAAGTGCGGCACGTATGCCCATTCGATCGTGTACAGATCGTCGATATGGCAGACGCCCTTATCGTCGCCGTAGTATTTCCTGAGAAGCTCGCCGTACAGTTTGCTCAGGCTGTCACCTGTCAAGGGTTCACCCCGTTCAGCCTTTTGGTGGATGAGCAGCTCGAATTCGGCGAACTGTGTCTGCCGGAAAACCGTCCCCTTGACCCCGTCCAGATAGTTCATCAGCAATGACAGGCGGGTCTCGTCGTCTTTGATTTCGTTGAGCATCCTCTCGAACAAGAGTGCCTCGTAGAAGGTAGAGGCGACTTCGGCGACGAAGGTGGAATAATCGGCGGTAGGATAGGGCTGGTTCTTGTTGGAGTAATAAGTGTGCAGGGCGTGGCCGAGCTCGTGGGCGAGGGTGCTGACGTCTTCGTACAGTCCGTTGTAGTTGAGCAGTATGTAGGGGTGGACCTCGTAGGCGCCGCTGTTGGAGTAGGCGCCGGCCCGCTTGCCGGGGGTCGGGTAAACGTCGATCCATCGCTCTTCAAAGGCCCTTTTCACGACGCCCACGTACTCCTTGCCGAGCGGTCTTGCCGCATCGATGACGATCTTTTTGGCCTGCTCGAATGTGTACTCCAGGTCGATATCCTTGACCACCGGCGCATAGACGTCCGAGTACTCAAGCGTCTCCACGTTGAGCAGCCGTTTCTTCAACTTGAGGTAGCGATGGAACGAATCGAGGTTGTTGTTGACGTTTTCAATGAGCCCCGTGTACACCTCCGGGGGGATGTTGTTCTTATCCAGCGCGCTTTCCAGCGAGGATTTATAACCTCGCGCGCGGGCATAGAAGATGTCCTTTCTGATGTTGGAGTAAAGCTGCACCCCGAAGGTCTGTCGGAAGTTGTTGTGGGCCTTCCAGAAGGCCCGGAAAACAGCCTGACGGTCCTTGCGGTTCGGCAGTGCACGGTAGCGCGCATATCCGGCCTTGTTCAGAGTCACGGTGGTCCCGTCGCTCAGCTCGATCTCGGGGTAGGGCAGTTCAGCATTGCTGAATACCGTGTAGATCGAGGATGGGCCGATAGCAAGCAGGCTCGCCTGGGCCAGAATCTTTTCCTCCTTCTCCGAGAGGGTGTGCGCCTTCGTCCGTTGAATGTCGTACAGGTGCATCTTGTAGATTCCCAGGCCGGCCTCTTTTCGCAGAAACTCGTCGATCCTGCTCTTGTCCATGGCGGCGATCTCAGGCTCAATGAACGATGCCTTGGTGCCGTACTCGATGCCCAGCTGCTCGATCTCCTGTCTCATCGCCAGATACCTGGAGTTGCGGGTGTCCTCGTCCGATTTCATTGAGGCGTAATTGTGCAGGCGCTCAAGCTCCTTGGATATCTTGCTGTTGAATTCAAGGCAGGCCAGCAGAACAGAGGGCGACTCGGCCAGTCGACCCTTGTATCGCAGGACACCGTCAAACTGGGCAGCCAGCTTCTCTTCGGCTTCGCGCCAGGCCTGGTCCGAGGGATACAGGTCTTCGAGCTTCCAGGTGTGCTCTATCGGGACTTCAGACCTTTCCCACGTCCGGCCAGCAAGCGGGGCCGGAAAAGCTACGAGTACGCCAAACAGCGTTATAACCGCTCTTGAGATCTTACACATAGCAGTAAACCTTCACATTTTCGTTAACGCTTCAGACGACCGCGCCTCTCCTTGGCCGGCTGGAGCTCTCCGGGACTCGCCGAACGCAGGTTTCCGGTGCCCAGCGTGAAGCCGGCCTAAAATGAGAATCGATCCTTGAAGACGGTTTGGAAATCGTAAACGTCGTCGAAGTCCTCGATCGAGTCGGTCGGCTGGGCACTCATCCACTTGTGCTTGATCATCAGGTAAACGATCTCGCCGAAATCGCGGGTCGTTTGCACACCCCAGGTCTTCAGCACCAGCAGGGCCAGCCTACCCCATTTCTCCATCGCCAGTTGCCGCAGTCCCTCGCAGAGCGTCTGACCCGTCACGTGCCGGGGTTCCTCGGCTACCTTCTTGGCAGTGTAGCCAAGCCCCTCGTAGACAAACTTCATCGCCGCCGGGTCATACCGCCCGTCTTCCTTGGCAATTCTCTCGATGCTCTTCTTCTGCATCTCTCAAGTCACCGCGGTATCGCTCAGCTGACCTGCTGGCCGGGTCTGGCTCCGGCATCGGCCGTGAGCATGAAGATGTCCTTGTCCCCCGTGCCCGCAGCCAGTATCATCCCTTCGGATACCCCGAACTTCATCTTGCGGGGCTTGAGGTTGGCCAGGTAGACCACCGTCTTGCCCGATAACTCTTCGGGGCTGTACGCCGTCGCTATACCCGCCAGGACCGTTCTGCTTATTCCTCCGACGTCCAGCTGCAGCGAAAGCAGTCGGTCTGCTCCCTCGACTCGCTCGGCTTTTACGACCTTTGCAATTCGCAAGTCGAGCTTGGCGAAATCGTCGATTGTACACTCCGGCTTGAACGGCTCGGCCGCCGGCATCCCAGCCGAATCGGCAGCATCCGATCGGCCCGTGTCCTTGCTTTCCTCTATCATAATGTTCACCTGTTCCTCGTCAATTCGCTCGAATAATCGCTCAAATACGCCTATCTGATGGTTCTGCAGAACGCTTTCGACCTGCCCGAAGCCCAGTTCACCCACGTTCAGGAACCGCTCCACTTTCCGCGCATATCCGGGCAGTATCGGCTTCAAGTAAATGGTAAGTATACGCACGGCGTTTATCACCGCCGTCAGTGTCTCCCGGGTCTTCTGCGGATCCGTTTTTATCGTCACCCACGGCTGATTCTCCTCCACGTACCGATTCGCCCGGTCCGCCAGCGCGCTTACCGTACGGACGACGGAAGCATAATTGAGACTCTCATAATCCTGAATGATCTGGTCTTTTGCCGCCGCCAGTCTGCCAACCAACTCTCTGCCCTGCTGGTCCAATTGTCCGGCTCGACCGTCGAGCTTCTTGCTCAGCATCGGCCCGGAACGCGACGCCAGGTTCGCGTACTTGCCCACCAGGTCCGAGTTGGTCTTGTTTATGAAGTCCCTTATCCCAAGATCGATGTCTTCGATACCTCCGGTCAGTTTGCTTGCATAGTAGTAACGCAGGTATTCGGGGTCCAGGTGTTTAGCGTAAGTGCTTGCCTTTATGAAAGTCCCGCGGGACTTGCTCATCTTCTCGCCGTTGACCGTCAGGAAGCCGTGCACAAACAGCTTCTTGGCAGGCCGAAACCCCGCCCCTATCAGCATCGCAGGGAAAAACAGCGAGTGAAAGTACATAATGTCCTTGCCGATAAAGTGGTACAGCTCATACTCCTGACCGTTCCAGAGCTCCTCAAAATCCAGGTCGTGCCTGTCGCAGTAGTTCTTCGCCGAGGCCATATATCCTATCGGAGCATCCAGCCACACGTAGAAAAACTTGTTTTCCTCTCCCGGTATCTTGAATCCGAAATACGGCCCGTCGCGGGATATGTCCCAGTCCTTCAGGCCGGCCGCGAACCATTCTTCCAGCTTGTTCGCCACCGATTTCTGGGCGTAGCCTCCTTCGATAAGCTCTCGAAGCTGCCGTTCATAGTCGGATAGCTTGAAAAAGTAGTGCGTAGAGGTTTGTAGTGTGGGCACAGCCCCACACGTCGCACAGTAGGGATTGATCAGCTCGGTAGGCTGATACGTTGCGCTGCATACCTCGCACGAGTCGCCATACTGGTTCTCGGCCTTGCACCTCGGACAGGTTCCCCGAACGTACCTGTCGGGCAGGCTCATCTGGCAATTCGGGCAATACGTCTGTTTGACGTCCCGCGTAACTATCGAGCCGGCCTGACGCAGCCGCTCGAAGATCAACTCGCTGAAATATCGGTTCTCCGGCGAATGCGTCGAGTAATAATTATCGAATTCGACCTCGAAGGTCTTGAAGTCCGCCGTGTGTTCTTTGTGCATTCGTTCGACCAGCTCTTCCGGCTCTATGCCGGCCTGCCGGGCGCTTATCATTATCGGTGTGCCGTGCGTATCGTCCGCGCAGAAATAAAGGCACTCGTTGCCGCAGGCCTTCTGAAAGCGCACCCATATATCCGTCTGTACGTATTCGACCAGGTGCCCTATATGTATCGGGCCATTCGCATAAGGCAGCGCCGATGTTACTACTATCTTACGAGGCATATGCTCTCCCGGAGACTACTGCCGGCGTGTTCGCTTGCCCTTTTTTCTCTTCGGCTGTGAGGTCTGTGGCTCACCGGCCGACCCCGCGTTCCCCGATTCTTTCGAATCGTTCTTCTGCTTGCTGGATGCGCGTTGTTCCGGGGACTGTATTATCTCAATATCATCGACATTCTCGGCCACCCGCGAGCCGTCCTCGTATTCAACCACAACCACTTGCGTCAATATCTGCGTATCGACAACCCGGCCGGACCCGTGCTTGGTCCGCACAGCGGTATTCTTTTTCGGCAGCCGCCTCTTGAGCTCCGTGTAGGTCTTGTCCTCGTACCGCAGGCAGCACTTCAAACGTCCACAATAACCCGAGATCTTCGCCGGGTCCAGCGTCGCCTTTTGCATCTTCGCCATCCGCATGCTCACCGGCTTTAGCTGCCTTAGAAACCGCTTGCAGCAGCATTCCTGCCCGCAGCTCTCTACGTCGCCCAGCAGCTTGGCTTCGTCCCGCGAGCCGATCTGCCGCATCTCGATTCGTGTCTGATATTCATGCGCGAGCTTCTTGACCAGTTCCCGGAAATCCACACGCCCGTCCGACATAAAGTAGAAAATGATCCGCTCACCTCCCAGTATGTGCTCGGCATCCACTATCTTCATCGGCAGGCCCAGCTCCTTGACGAAGCGCTTGCAGCAGGCCATCTCTTCTCTGGCTATTTTCCGCAGGTGTTCCTGTTCGCTCAGGTCCGCGGGCGTGGCATATCTGATAAACTTGCCCCCCTTTTCGCACGGCAAATCGATCCCGCCGTCCCCGAAATACTTCTTTACCTTCTCCTCGCTCAACCTGAAGTGTCCCGCCCGGTATGCGGCCAGCTGCCCGACGACGCAGCCCAGCTCTAAGCCCTTGTCCGTCTTGACTACCACCTGCGCGGCAACCTTGGGCATCCTGCTTTCGTTGTGCTCGAAAAAGCCCAGCAGGTTCATCCGCCCGTAGCGGACCAGCATGTACTTCTTATTCTTTGCCTGTTTAGGCCTTGCTTCCGTCGCTTTCGGCATTCAAACTTCCCGGGGCAATAATCTGTAACCCGTCTGGCTTAACCCCTGATTGTATCAGACCTTGCCAGACTAAACAACATCTGCTCAAAAATAAGCTTTTCATTGACCCCGGACTCGATCCAGCCGAGCAGACGGTAGCAGTTTGCTATTCTCCCGGCAAGCTGCTCGGTGTCCAGCCGTCCGCCAAGCCGTCCGATCTGTTCTGCCTGGTCGAAATTGATCGGCTCATAATGCTCGGCGACGCCGAGCTTCATCGCGTCATACAGGGCGGCTATCAGCATAGTCACGATGCTCTTTGCGGCCCTCCTGTTAATATCCGTCTTACTTGTGCCCGGCTCGAGATCCGCCCAGGCTGCCGCGAGGTTGTTGCTCTTGCCCAGCAGCTGCTCGGCCAGATCGACAATCTGCGAATATTCAAAACCGCCCGCCAAGGCGACCAATGCTCTTTTTGTCTCGTAGAGCTTCGCGCCGGAGCGTTCCAGCTCTGCCCACCGGCAGGCCAGGCCCACGCTGCCCTGAGCCAGGCGAGAAAAGTATCGAGCCGCGCCTTCCTCGATCCCGATGCTCCGGACCTTCTTGAAGATAATCCCCTCGTCGATCGGCCCGAATCGTATCGTCTGGCACCTCGACCTGGTCGTAGGCAACAGCCGCTCAAGGCGCGTGCACAGCAAGATTATGCAGCAATGCGTGGGAGGTTCCTCCAGCACCTTGAGCAGGCAGTTTTGCGAGGCCGCGTTAAGCCTTTCGGCCTCACTGACGATGAAAACCTTCCTGTCCGAGACGGTAGGCTTGGCCGAGACCTTCTCCACAAGAAACTCCCTGATAACGTCGACGGGCAGGTCGACGGGTGTCTTCTTCTCTTTTCCTTCTCTGGTGAATTTAACAAGTTCCTTGTAGATGTGGCTGAAGTCGGGGTGTGCATCGACTGCAAGAGCCCGGCAGGATTCGCACGAGCCGCAGCTGTCGGCTGAACCAGCATCGTCTTCTGTCGCTGGGTTCTTGCAGAGCAGCAACCTGGCCCACTCCAGCGAGGTGGTGTATTTGCCTACGCCCTGCCGGCCGGCAAAAATATAAGCGTGCGGGACCTTCCCCGCCGCGAACGCCTTCTGCAGCAAAGAAACGGCCCTGTCCTGGCAGAAAATGTCCTTCAGTGACATGGGATTGCTCAGCCGGCCCCGCAGAAAAACGATACCACCTGCTCTGTCACTCTCTCGTGAACTGTCTCGATGTCACCGCGGCCGTCAACAAGAAGAAAGCCTTCCTGTTTGCCGGCCAGCTTCAAGAAGCCCTCGTACAGCTTACGGTGGTATTCCTGCGGCTTTGCCTCCATTCTATCACGCTCGCCCGGCAAACGCGCCAGGCACGTCTCTATGTCAACGTCAAGGATTATCGTCAGGTCGCCCCAGATCCGCTCCAGCGAGCTTGTCGCAAGCTGCACCACGTTGGTCATTCCGAATCCACCCGCGTAGCCCTGGTAGGCGCACGTGCTCGAGACCCACCTGTCCAGCACGACGCATTCCTTCTCCCGGAGCGCCGGCGCGATCTTCTCATCCCAGAGCTGTGCCCGCGCGGCCATATAGAGCAGAACCTCAGTCCTTGTGGCCATCGCAAGGTGAGCGGGACTAAGGAGGATTTCTCTTATCTTCTCCCCGATAGTTGTGTCCCCCGGGTCGCGGAAGCTCGCCGTCGGTACTCCCTGTTCCTGCAGCCACCGGGCAAGCAGCCTGGCCTGCGTGGTCTTGCCGCAGCCGTCCGGTCCGTCAAGAACTACCAGCTTGCCCGCACAGGCCCCCTTCAACCTCTTTTTATCCAAGATTTTCCTCGTCGATTTCCTTGCTTTACCGCTCATACCAGCCACCGTCGCCGGAGCCTTACACCCTCTGGCTGGTGAGCTGGAAATTCTCTTCGCCGACTAACTGTTTCATCTTCCGGCAGAACTCCGGGTCCGGATCTACACTCAGCACCCTGTCCACGCTCGTATGAACCCGGCCCTTGTCTGTCTGAACGCAAACAAAAAGAGGACTCTTGCCCCTGTGATGCTGGCAGATATTTCTTATCTCTGCAACCGTCTGTTCACTTATATCCCCGGCGTTCAGCCTGATCCTGACCTTGGTGCCCGCCTTTTGCTGAATCTGGTCGAGTTGAATAAGTTCGGACGCCACGATGTTCGGCCTTTCCCGGCGAAAGTCAAGGTTCCCCCTCACGAACACCACCGCATCTTCTTTCAGGAGTCCCGCGAACTTCTGCAGTACCCCCGGGAACATCACCACTTCGACCTGTCCCTGCAAATCCTCCAGCGTAAAGACCGCCATCTTCGCCCCCGCGGCCCGCCCGCTTTTGGTCAGGTTGTACCGTATCCGTGTGATCATCCCTCCGATTACAACTTCCTTCTCTTGCGCCGTCTCGCTCAACTCGGAGCTGTTGTGCGTCGAGTAGAGGTTGATTATCTCAGCGTGGTGGCTTAGAGGATTGCTGGTGACGTAGAACCCCAGCACCTCTTTCTCGTAGGCTAGCATCTGCGCCTCGGGCCATGGCGGAACGTCGGGCAGCCGGTTCTTGTCCTGCGAGTAGTCGATCGGCCCGATCTGCCCGAAAAACGTCATCTGACCGTTCGCCCGGTCCACTTGCAGGCTTGCGCCGTGTTCCATCGCCTGATCCAGGCCCGCCACCATCTGGTGCCGACTGCCCCCCAGCCCGTCGAACGCCCCGGCCTTGATCAGGGCCTCAAGCACCTGCTTGTTGGCCGCCCGCAGATCCACGTTCTCGCAGAAATGGAAGAGGCTCTCGAATCTGCCGAGTTTCTCGCGGGCGCTGATGATTTGGTCGACCGCCTTCTCACCCACTCCCTTGACGGCCGCCAACCCAAATCGGATCACTCCTTTACTGCTGCCGTCGGCTCGCTTGACATACAGCGGTGTGAAATCCACCTCGCTTTCGTTTATGTCCGGCGGCAGAATTTCTATACCCATCCGGTTACACTCCGCGATGTAATCGACCACCTTCTCGGTGTTGTCCATTTCGTAGGTGAGCAGCGCCGCCATAAACTCAACCGGCCAGTGCGCCTTCATATACGCCGTCTGGTACGCTATCAGGGCGTATCGCGTCGAGTGGCTCTTGTTGAAGCCGTACCCCGCAAACCGCTCGATCAGCTCGAAGATCTCCTCGGCCTGCCGCCGGGACAGCCCCTTGCTTAGGCAGCCTTCTGTGAACCTTTCCCGCTCTTTGGCGATCGTCCTGGCCCTTTTCTTGCTTATCGCCTTGATCAGGGTATATGCCTCCCTCAGCGGTATGTCCCCAAGCCTGTTGCATATCCGCATGACCTGCTCCTGGTAGGTCATTATCCCGTAGGTTTCCTCGAGCACCTCGGTCATTATCGGATGTGGGAGGCTCCACCTTCTGCCGTGTTTGCGTTCGATGTAGTCCGGTATGAGGATCATAGGGCCGGGCCTGTAAAGGGCGTTTGCCGCGATTAGGTCCTCTATGCGGTCCGGCTTCATCTTCATCAGCATATTTTGCATCCCGCCAGACTCGAACTGAAAAACGCCCTTGGTTCTGCCCTCGCAGAAAAGTCTGAAGACCTCAGGATCGGCCAGATCGATTCTATCTAAATCTATCTCGAGACCGTGGTTCTTCTTGACCAGCTCTCGCGAACGCTCCAGCACGCTGAGGGTCTTGAGGCCCAGAAAGTCCATCTTCAGCAGCCCGACCTTCTCGACCATCGGCCCTTCGAACTGCGTTATAACGTCCTCCGAGCCGGACGCCTTGTACAGCGGAACGAAATTCACAAGCGGCTCGTCGGCAATAACCACGCCGGCTGCGTGCACCGAGGCATGGCGCGCCAGGCCCTCCAGTTTTCGGCCGATATCGATCACCTTTCGCGTCAGCTTGTTCTCCTTGTAGGCACGCTTGAGCTCAGGCTCGGTCTCCAGGGCCTTGTCCAGCGTCATATCCAGCGAAAACGGCACCAGCTTTGCGAGCCTGTCTGCCTCGCCCAGGGGCACGCCGAGCACCCGGCAGATATCACGAATCACCGCCCGGGCCTTCATCGTACCGAACGTGATTATCTGCGCGACCTGACCGTACTTGCGACGCACGTACTCGATAACTTCCGCGCGGTGAACCTGGCAGATATCGATATCGATGTCCGGCATCTCGTTCCGCGCAGGGTCCATAAACCGCTCAAACAGAAGGTCGTACCGAATCGGGTCCACGTTGCACAGCCCCAGGCAGTAGCCCACTAACGTACCGACGCCGCTGCCCCTGGCCCCTATCGGAATGTTGTTCTCGCGGGCGTACTTGCAGAGGTCCCACACGATCAAGAAGTAGCTGGCAAAGCCCTTCGACTCTATGACCTTCAGCTCCCGCTCAAGTCGTTCTTTTACCTCTTCGGTGACCCGTCCGTACCGTTCTTTTGCTCCTTCGTAGCACAGCCTTCTGAGGTACTCCTCCGGCCTCGAGCCGTCCTCCGGTTCAAAGTGGGGCGCGTGCCGGCTGCTCAGGTCGAGCTCAACGTTGCACCGCTCCGCCAGCCCAGTGGTGTTCTCGCAGGCCTCGGGTATCTGTGAAAAGAGTTCCCACATCTGTTCGGGGCTTTTGAGGTAGACGTCCGGCGGATAAATCATCCTGTCAGGAGCATCAGCCAACTTGCCGGTGCTTATCGCGCAAAGACAGTTATGCGCCTCGTAGTCGTCGGGCCCCAAGAAATGCACGTCGTTGGTTGCCACAAGCCCAACGCCCATCCTCTTGGCAAGGTCAACCAGGCCCTCCCTGATCGCCGGCTCGTCTGGCTCGTGCTTTTGGATCTCTATGTAGTAACGCTCGGGGCCGAATATCTCCAGATAACTCTCCACCGCCGCTCTCGCGCCGGCTTCGTTGCCCCTGGCTAATTCCACTGCAACCTCGCCTTTCAAGCACGCCGACGTACAGATCAGACCCTCATTCAATTCTGCCAGGATCTCCTTATCGATCCTCGGCCGGTAGTAGAAGCCTTCCGTGTAACCGATGCTCGCCAACTTCAAGAGGTTCTGGTAACCTGCATTGTTCTCGGCCAGCAGCACTATGTGGAAAGCAACATCCGCAATGCTCGTCTTGCTCCGATCGAATCTACTGGCCGGCGCGACGTATGCTTCGATCCCGATAATCGGCTTGATATGAGCACTCTTTGCCTTCGTGTAGAATTCGATCGCCCCGAATAGATTGCCGTGGTCCGTCACTGCCACGGCGTCCATGCCGAGCTTCTTGCAGCGTTTCAGCAATTTCTCAAAGGTGATCGCCCCGTCAAGCAGTGAATACTGGCTGTGAAGGTGGAGATGTGTAAATCCTTTATTCGACATAAGTTAGACCGCCCATAACCCCGTTGCCACAACCTTATCATACGCCCTGCTGAGGCGACTGTCAAGCGCCTGACCTTGATAATCCTGGCGACGACCCACTTTTGGGGAGTCGTTCGTTGTAAGCAGGGGATTTTGAA
>CAZWAP010000035.1:0-25104 GCA_964632005.1 uncultured Pirellulales bacterium
ACGTTTTGGGGATCAAGGATTACCGGATTCACAGGCCGAAGCCACCGGGCAGCGAGGGCGTGAACTACGGGGTCTGGTTGGAGTTTCGCAAGCCGAGGACCGGCCGGAAGTAACCACATATTCGAGGACAGCAAAATGCAAAAAGACAATCGATTCGGATGCAGACTCATTTGCGATGCGATGTTGCTCTCGACCCTTGCCGGGCTGGTAATTGTTGCCGGCTGCGACAAGAAGGGAACCGAGGATAAGAAAACCGAGCTTGTGCTCTTGTGCGGCAGTTCGTTTGTCGAGCCGGCCGAGGAGCTCTGCGCGGGATTCACGGCCGAGGCCGGCATCGAGATAGTCAGCACCGTTGCGGGCAGCGAGGATTTCCTGCCTTTGGTCAAGACCGGCCAGAAGGGCGACATACTGATCACGCACGACCCGTATCTCGAGGAGACCCACAAGGCCGGCGCGCTGCTCGATTCGGTGCAGGTCGGCTTCGTCGCCCCGGTGCTGGCGGTGCAGAAGGGCAACCCGAAAAACATCAGGAGTATAGAGGATCTGACCCGCGAGGGTCTCAAGGTAGGCCTGAGCGATCCGAAGTACTCGACCTGCGGGGAAATGGTCTTCGCGTTGCTGGAGAAGAAAGGCATCAAGGGCGCCGTGCTCAAGAACGTCGAGAACCGGCTGACGAAGGGCCACAGCACGTTGGGAACTTGGCTGAAGACCGGGATGGTTGACGCGGTGATAATGTGGAACGGCGTGGCGAACACCTTCAAGGACAGTCTTGATATCGTCAAGACGCCTTACGAGTACGACACGGAAATCAGGGTCCACGTGATCGGGCTGAACTACTCCAAGCAGCCCGAGGCGTTGCGGCGGTTCATCGACTTTACCCGCAAGAAAGGCCCGGCAATCTTCGCCGAGCACGGATATGTCAAGTAAGCGGAGAATACCAAGGCTGAGAGGCTCACTTTTTGCAGCCGCTGTCGCAATAAGTGTTGTTCTCTGTGGGTGCGGCAAGCAGGAGCCGGGGCGTCGTGGTTCGGGGCAGGAGCTTCGCCTGTACTGCGGCGCCGGGATTCGTCCGCCGACCGATGAGCTGGTCGATGCGTTCTTCCAGGAATACGGGGTGAAGGTCGTCCCCGATTACGCCGGCACCGAGGTGTTGCTCTCCAGGATAAAGCTCAGCCTCAGCGGAGATTTCTATATGCCCGGGGACAAGCACTACGTCGATCAGGCCGCCGAAGAAGGACTTATTCTCTCCCGCCGGACGGTTTGCTACTGGGTGCCGACGATACTGGTGCAGAAGGGCAATCCGAAGAAGATATCCGGCCTGCGGGACCTTCTAAAGCCCGGTCTCAAGGTGGGCCTGGGCGACCCCAACGCCTGTGCGATCGGCAGGACCTCGTGGCAGATACTTGCCAAGGAAGGCATTACACGCGAACAGCTCAAGGATAATCTGGTCTTCCAATCGCTGACGGTCAATGAGCTTGGCATGCAGATACAGGCTCGCTCGCTCGATGCGGTCATCGTCTGGGATGCGATGGCGCGTTATTACAGCCGATATGGAGACCAGGTTCGCATCCCGCCCGAGAAAAACGTCACCTCAACAGTAGATATAGGCGTGCTAAAATTCACGAAGAACAGGGCTCTGGCCGAGAAGTTCGCCGAGTTCGCGGCCTCTGAAAAGGGCCGGGCCATTTTTGCCAAGCATCATTACAGCACCGAGCCACCGAAGTAGTGGAGACACTGCTGAGGCGCAATCAGCGGGCGGGCTCCAGGGTGTATTTGGCTTGCGGGGCTGAACCGCCAGTGTATAATGGCCGGCGACAACCAGTTTCGGACAGTTCTTAGATTCATTGGAGTATGAGCTATGGTAGCCCAAGCATCCAATGCGTGGTGGGTTTTTGTGCTTCTTGGGTTATTCGCAGGGGTCATAAGCGGCGGCCTGGGCTTAGGGGCGGGCACGGTTATCGTGCCGGCACTGGTGCTGTTGTGCGGTTTTGCTCAGAAGAGCGCCCAGGGGACGGCGTTGGCGGCGATGGTACCAATGGCGCTTGTAGGGGCGTTGCGATATTACAAGATCGCCGGCGTTGAGATGGAGCCTCCGGTGATTATATTAATCGCCTGCGGGGCACTGGTCGGGACCCTGTTCGGTACCGAGTTGGCCGGTCGGCTGCCGGGCGACGTCCTCCGAAGGACCTTTGCAGTTTTTCTCGTTCTCGTCGGGGCCAGGATGTTCGTGCGCAGCACAAGGCCCACAACGCCCACCGGACAGATGGGGGTATCCAGTCCGGCTCCGACGGATTTGATTGAAGACGGAGACATAAAAAAACAGTGACTGAGAACGATGGTAACAGCACCGTCCGCGTCTTAAACGCCAGAGTATATGCTGTTCCTCTCGAGGATGCCGCCGAACCCTTTGAGCAAAAGGCCGGTATCCACGTGACGATTGACCTGTGTAGTCGGCCCGGTGACACAGCCGGGTGTCAAGGCGGTAAACTATGATCCTCAGCCAGGTTTTTCTGGAGAGATATTATAACCTTCTGGTTCTACTTCATCTGCTTGCGACCTTCGTCCTCGTAGGCGCGATGACACATAATTTGCTGATCGTGCTCAAGTACGTAAGGGGCAAGTTCGGCAAGAAGAAGCTGGAGTACTTCTACGTGAAGGTTTCGCTGTGGGCGTATATCGTGGTGTACGTGCTCGGGGCCCTGGCATATCCTGCGTTTCGCATCAACACGCGGGCGGATCTGTTCGACAAGACGCTACCCTGGGCGACCGGACTGTTCGAGGTCAAGGAGCACTGGGGAGCACTGGGCCTGGCGTTTCTCGTCGTTTACTACTTTTTGCGAAGCGCCTTTGAGCCTGACGAAGGAAGAGGTAAACTGTTTTTCTATGTCCCGCTGTGTGTGCTGCTCAACGTCATTCTCTGGTATAAGGTCATCGTCGGTTGTTACCTGGCGTTACTGAAAGGGATTCACTGATGAAAAAATCGGACACGACCTACATTCTGGGTGTCGTCTTCGCCGCGGCCACGTCGGTTTTCTACTGCTGCGTAAGGTGGTTCCACATTCAACTGCCTCGCTACTATCCCTTAGAGCGTACCTGGAAATGGGCCAAGGAGCCTGGTGTCCCATCGCAGGGGTGGTATGCTATGCAGACATTCGCTTTTGTCTGCGGTGCCGTAATCACCCTGGCAGTTTATCTGGTGATCAGATATACCTGCTCGGAGCAGAGCGAACTTGATCCCCGTGATGCCAGGCGGCTCGGGGCAGCCGGGGCTATCCTGATAGTTGCCTGTATGGCCTACATTCTTTTTTACGAACTTGGCAAATGGGGGATTATTGGTGCTTGAGACCTGCACCCTGGCGGTGATAGAAGCTGCGAGGTTATAATAAGATGAAACCGTCAAGCCCTTGTCCCGGGCACAAGGGCCATCAGGTCCCAGGCGAGGTCTTGCCGGGTAGCAGTTCAGCAAACGGAAAGGGGGAATCCCGGGCGCGGCCGGCCACTCAGGAGGCCCGTCGCTGCGGTAGCGAAAAGGAATTATGGAACTGACAAACAGCTCCGACTCGCCGATACGAGGCCCGCGTGACCGCATCTTCGCCGCGGTTTTTTTCTTCTTCGTGGTGGTTTTCGTGACCTTTGTGGTATTTCTCATCGCCGCGGATGTATTCTATATAAACAAAGAGGCCGTGCTGACGGTCCTCAGATCCGGTTTCATTCGCCACGCCCTTTGGATGAGCGTTTGGACCAGCTTCGCAACCACGTTGTTGGCGCTGGTCTTTGCGGTGCCGATGGGCTATTCGCTGAGCCGCTACCAGTTCCCGGGCCGAACCCTGGTGGATGCGGTGGTCGATCTGCCGATCATCTTTCCGCCGCTGGTCGCGGGCTTGACCTTGCTGGTCTTTTTCTCGCAGACCGCGCTGGGAAGATGGATTCAGGAGGACATAGGGATCGAGTTTGTATTTCAGCGAAAAGGCATAGTGCTTTGCCAATTCCTGGTGGCGGCCAGCTTCGCCATTCGCTCGACGAAGACCGCGTTCGACGATGTTGACCACCGCTACGAGAACGTGGCGTTGACCCTCGGCTGCACGCGATCCGAGGCCTTTCGGCGGGTCTCACTGCCGCTGGCCCTCAACGGGATAATCGCCGGCGGGGTCCTCACATGGGCCAGGTCTTTTGGGCTTTTCGGGCCGCTGCTGATCTTCGTCGGCTCGTTCCGGGGGCGTACCGAGGTGCTCAGCACCACGATCTTTCTCGAGCAATCCGTCGGGAATATCGAGGTGGCGCTTGCCGTAGCGATGTTGATGATTCTCGTGGCCATCATCGCTCTTACGACCATACACTTGGTTGGCGGGCGAGCGGAGGTAACGGCGTGATCCGCACCGAGCAGATATCGTTTCGCGTAGGCGAGTTCGAGCTGCGAGAGCTCAGCCTCAGGGTCGAACGGGGCACCTACTTCGTGCTGCTTGGCCCGCCCGGCTCGGGCAAGACGATATTCCTCGAATGTCTCTGCGGGCTCAAGAGGATAAGCTCCGGCCGGATATTCATCGACGGGCACGACGTTACTGGCCTCGAGCCGCGCGCACGCGGCATCGGGTACGTGCCGCAGGATTATGCCCTGTTTCCACACCTGTCCGTCGAGCAGAACATCGCTTTCGGGCTACGCGCGCGCCGTGACGGTCTCGGCCGGATCCGCGAAAAAATCGAAAAGACGGCCCAGTTGCTCAGCATCGGTCGGCTGTTGAAACGTAATGTCACCAGCCTGAGCGGGGGCGAAAAGCAAAGGGTCGCTCTGGCCAGGGCGCTCGTTATGGAGCCTAAAGTCCTCTTGCTCGACGAACCTGTCTGCGCCCTCGACGAAGAGACCCGCCATAGTGTCTGTGCCTTGCTGCACAGCGTCCAGCGCAAGCTCGCACTGACGGTGATACACGTAAGTCACAATCTTGAGGAGGCCTTTTCCGTCGCCGACCAAGCCGCGATTCTCCAGCAGGGGTCACTTCAGCAGGTCGGATCACTCAACGAGCTGCTCCGCAAGCCCGTCAATGAGTTTGTTGCCCGCTTTATGCGCTGCGAGAACATCTTTGGCCCCGAAACGCCGGTACGGGTACCCGGCTCTAAGGCGAAGGCAGCGAGAATGATGATCAGGCCGGAGGATGTTCTCGTGCTGCCGGTATCGAAACAGTCCAGCAGCCATCAAAATCAATTCCGTCTCAGGCTGGTCCGCTGCCGTGATCACGGCGGCTACGTCAGGGCCGAGCTACAGGGCCCTGTGAGTCTCGTGGCCCACCTGACCCACTCTGGCTACGCCGAGCTTGATGCAAAGCCGGGCGACGAGCTTATCGCCGTGTTGCCCGCCGAGCGTATCCACGTTTTCGAGACCTGAGTTGTCGTGTTGAGCCTTTTCGAGAAAACCCTTGTACTGCAGAGTGCGTATAGAATAAAGTATTTATATTCGACCGGCCGAGCGCCGTTGCTTTGCCCCACAGGACGGAAAAAAGGGGATATGATAATGATTAAAGCCAGCCGATTGATCCTTGCCCTGTGCGCCTGCTCTGTCGTGGGGGCTTTGCCTGCGTCGGCCTGCAGATATAACGTCCGCGAGACCGGATTTGTTGATCTGGGCATAGAGCCCTACGTGCTGTGCTTCTACGTGGACGCCAACACGCCCGCGGAGCTTGCCGGCAAGCTCCGCCGGATTTCGGACGAGGTGCTGGCCGGGAGCAACATCCTGCCCCGTCTGGTGGACATTGACAAGCAAAAGGGCCACCCTGCGATCAAACATCTGGATTCAGCCGGGTTGTCTGTGCCCGCGGGCGTTCTTATCTCGCCTGATGGCCAGAGCCTTCCGGTCCCATTATCGCAACCGGGCCAATCCCTTGAACAGACCCTGCGCGGGGCACTCGATAAGATCCTCTTCTCGCCGAAGCGCAAGGAGCTGCTCAAGGCTGTCGCCAAGGCTTACGGGGTGGTGTTGGTGGTGGAAGGTCCCGACCCTGCGCGCAACGCCGAGGCCAAGAAGGCGGCCTCGGCTGCCATCGAGCACGTCAAGTCCCAGATGGATTATATGCCCAAGCCGGTCAAGTACCCTCCCGAGCTGGTTGTGCTCGATGCCAAATCGCTGGCCGGCGAGCAAGTGCTGTTGTGGAGCCTTGGCCTCGAGGCAAAGGACGTCAACGAACCCCATGCGATCGTTCTATACGGCAGGGCTCGCTGGATTGGGCCGCTCTTCAAGGGCGATCAGATAACGATGGAAGACCTGGCCAGCGTTCTTTTCATAGTCGGGGCCGATTGCGAGTGCGGCTTTGATTATCGCTGGCTCCAGGGGACCATGCTCCCGGCCAAGTGGACCCGAAAGCTTCACGAGCTGGCCGTCGACAGCCTCGGATTCGACCCTGAAAGCCCGATGATCAAGATGGAGATCGGCTCGATAGTAGGCAGAGGGATGCGGGGATATTACTACGCCGGCGCACCGTACGGCTACCGGGAGTTGATCTTCGAGCCAGAATCGGCTTCGGATTACCAGGAGTTTGAAGTCCAGCCCCTGGCCGAGCCCAACGAGTCTTCACCGCAGGTCGATTCCCCGCTCGAGCGTGACGACAGCCTCAAGCTCCACGAGCCCAACACAACACAGATGCAGCTCGAGAAGGTGCCCGGGCCCAACACAGCGGCAATAGCGAAGCAGAATCCTGCCGAACCCAATGTCGCTCGAGCCGAACCTGCCACACGGCCTGCCGCTGACATCTATATGCCTGTTCGCAGTGCAGCCCTGCTGACCATCGGGATGTTTGCCGTGGTGGTAGTTGTCGGTATTGCAGTTCTTGCGAGGACAAAGAGAGGATGAAACGGTACGGTGCGGTCGTTCTGTGGGTTTTTCTGGTATTGTCGGGGCCGGTGGCGGCGGCCGATTGGCCCAGCTTCAACCACGACCATTACAGAAGCGGTTTGACAGGGGAGCGATTGGAGCTGCCTTTGGTCCAGGCCTGGACCTTCAAGGCTCCTGCCCCTCCGAAGCCCGCCTGGCCGAGACCAGCCAAACAGGACTACTGGCACCGCCATTACAATCTGAGGGCCACCATAACCTACGACTGTGCCTTCCACGTGGTCGGCTCGGGCGAACTAGTTTACTTCGGCTCGTCGGCCGATGGAAAAATCTACGCCCTCGATGCCCGCACGGGCCAACTGCGGTGGACCTTCTTTACCGAAGGACCCGTGCGGCTGGCCCCTGTTGTCGCGCACGGCAAAGTCTATGCAGGTTCCGACGATGGGCGGCTTTATTGCCTCTTAGCCAAGGATGGTTCGCTTCTCTGGGAATTCAACGCCTCGCAGGGCGCTCGCCTGATACCTGGCAACGGGGCGATGATCTCTGCCAGGCCCATACGTTCGGGGCTGGTCGTCGACGGCGGAATGGTATATTTCACCGCGGGCCTGTTTCCGATGTACGGCGCGTACCTGTTTGCGCTGGAAGCGGAGGACGGCCGGCCCAAATGGAAGCGGAAACTGGAGATCTGTCCGCAGGGCTACATGCTGGCCTCGGCCGATCGGCTTTATGTCCCGACTGGGCGGACCTCACCGGTTGTCTTCCGCCGTTCCGACGGCAAGGCCCTCGGCGCTCTGCCGAGTGCCGGCGGAGCCTACGCCTTGCTGAGCGATAACATCCTCGTTACCGGGCCCGGCCGAGGCCCCAAGCAAATCTACGCGGACAGCACCGAAACAAGGGATACGATCGCCACTTTCGGCGGCCTGCGAATGCTCATAAACGGGCCGATCGCATATATGCAATCCGAGAGCGAACTGTCGGCGTTCAATCGCACCAGGTATCTTGAGCTTTCGCGGGATAAGAAAACCCTGGTTTCGCGTCGCAAGAAACTCGCCAACCAGCTAAAAAGGCTCCCTGGGGAAAGTCCGCTGGCCAAACGCCTACAGCAGGACCTGGACGAGTTAGACGCCGAACTCGACCAGGTGGACCGACAGATGCGCGGTTGCTACATCTGGAGGATCCCCTGCAAGTACCCTTATTCGATGATTATGGCCGACAAGGTGCTCTTACTCGGCGGTGATGGCGAGGTGGCGGCGATTGACTCGGCCGACGGCCGAACCGTATGGACAGCGCCGGTGAAAGGCCGGGCATTCGGGCTGAGCGTTGTAAATGCAGCCCTCTATGTCAGCACCGACACCGGCCAGATACACTGCTTTGGGAAGACGGCCGCAGCGAAGCCCGGAATAATAACGACCGGCGGCGGCGAGAATCCCTACCCACGCGACGAGTTGACGGCACTTTATGCACGGGCAGCAGAATACATAGCCGAAAGAAGCCCGGTAAGAAAGGGCTATTGCCTCGTTCTCGATTGCGGCTACGGCAGGCTGGCTTACGAGCTGGCCAAGAGAACCGACCTGAAGATTATCGGCGTTGAGGCCGATCCGCGCAAGGTTACGGCGGCGCGAAGCGCCCTGGATAGGGCCGGGCTTTACGGGCGCGTGGTCATTCACCACCGGCCCGCGGGGATTCTGCCTTACACGAAATACTTCGCCAATCTGATCGTCTCTGACCAAGCGCTGCATACCGGGGAACTGCCTGATTCGCCTGGTGAGGTCTTCGAGCTGCTTCGTCCGTGGGGCGGCCTGGTCATCGTCGGTGTGCCTGCCGATGAGGCCGGCAGAGAGCGATTGCAAGACTGGGGCCGTGACGCTGTGCCCGGCTGGAAGGTTCAGCAGGCGGCGGGCCTGCTGTGGGGCTCGGCAGCGCGGGGGCCACTGGAAGGCGCCGGAGAGTGGACGCACAGCCTTGCGGACCCCGGCAACACTGCCTGCAGCAACGACACGCTTATAAAAGGTCCGATGAGGCTCCAATGGTTCGGGCGACCCGGTCCCGAGCGAATGATCGACCGCCACCATCGAAACGTCCCGCCTCTCTGCAAGGACGGCCGACTCTTCGTGCCGGGTGACTGCGTCATCTTTGCAATGGATGCCTACAACGGCACCATCCAGTGGGAGGCGGAAATCCCGGATTCCCGCCGGCTCGGCGTATTCCTCGATTCCGGAAGTATGGCCGTCGATGCGAACTTTTTGTACGTTGTCACTGCAGGGCAGTGCCTCGCTCTGGATGTCCGCACGGGTGAGCGGCACCGGCTCTACGTGATGCCACAACTAATCGCGGACGAACCACGAGACTGGGGCTACATCGCCTGTCTCGATAAGATGCTGCTGGGAAGCGGCCGGCGAAAGGGAGCATCCTACACCGAAACCAGTCACGAGGCCGACAGCGCCTTATGGTACAGAAACATGAAGCTCGTCACAAGCGACTACCTCTTCGCCCTTGACAAGGCAACGGGGCGGTCTGTCTGGCAGTACAAGGGCGGCATTATCCTGAACACGACAATAACGGTGGGCGAGGGCAGGACGTACTTCGCGGAGACCACCAGCCCGGCGGCCCTGGCGGACAAGCTTGGCCGAATGCCCCTTAAGACTCTCTTTGACGGCGGCGCGCAGTACATAGTCGCTCTGGACAACGAGACCGGCCGAACCGCCTTCAAAAGAAAGATCGAAACCGACAAGTTCGGCGAGGTCGTCTATCTGAACTACGCCAAGCGCATTCTGCTGCTGAGCGGCTCACGTCTCGTGGGGAAATCCGTCCGCTACTACTACGAGGCCTTCGACAGCCGCCTCGGCGCACCGCTCTGGAGCGCCGAGCACGACACGGGGCTCCCGGCCGACGGCGCCCACGGGGAGTTTAACCGCCACCCCACCATCCTCGGCAACACGGTCTATGCGTGGCCCTATGCCTACGAGCTCAAGACCGGCAGGAGAATCCGCGGGTGGAAAATGGACCGCAGAGGTCACGGCTGCGGAGGCGTCTCGGCCTCGGCGCAGTGCCTGTTCTGGCGGGGCGGCAACCCGTGGATGTACGACCTGGGTCCCGGTGGCGGGCCGGTCCGATTGACAGCTGTCACCCGGCCGGGCTGCTGGATCAACATCATCCCCGCCGGCGGGCTCGTGCTAATCCCCGAAGCCAGCTCCGGATGTACGTGTGGCTTTTCCATACAAACTTCGATCGCACTGATCCCAGAGCAGCTCTTGAATTAAGGCTGCTAAAGAGGATAATTGCTCCGGTAAAAGCGAGGTCCTGTAGAATGTCGATACTTGCTTTGATTCTCAAAGAGATTTGGCACCGAAAGGTGAACTTCGTCTTGGCGGTGCTCGCAGTGGTGGCGGCCGTGGCGCTGTTTATCGGATTCTTCACTGCCGGCGAGGCCTCCAACCGCGAAACGGCGCGCTTGATGCTGGCTATGGGCTACAATCTGCATATCATCGCCAGGGACGCCGACCCCAACGAATTCCTGATTACCGGTTTCACGGACCAGACCATACCGGAAGACTACCTCAAGAGACTTGTCGCGGTTAATCGAAGGGCAATCTCATACAACCATCTGCTGCCCAGCCTTCAAAAGCAAATATCGTGGCGCGGGCTCAACGTGATCTTGACCGGCGTAGGTTCCGAGGTCTGGCCGGCCGGTTCGAAAAAGCCCCCGATCAGCTTCGAGATTGCGCCTGGAGAGCTGTACGTCGGCTATAGAGTCGCCCGGATACTGAAACTCACAGAGGGCGACCACGTCGAGCTAAGAGGCAAGAGTTTTGTTGTTCGGAGGTGCCTGGCTGAATCCGGCGGTCCCGACGATATGAGGCTTCAGTGTAACCTGCGGGACGCGCAGGAGATTTTGGGCCTGCCAGGCCGACTAAGCGAAATCCGCGCCGTCGATTGCCTATGTTTTGCCGAGACCGACCACCCGGTGGCGTTCCTGCGAAAAGAAATCGGCGAGCTGCTGCCTGAAGCACAGGTCTTTCAGTCCCGTGACATTGCACAGGCCCGTGCCGGCCAGAGGCAGATGGTCAAAAAACTCTTCGGCGTGATTATGCCGTTCACGGTCATCGCCTGTGGCGTCTGGATCGCCGTTCTGGCGATTATGAACGTCCGTGACAGGCAGCAGGAGATCGGCATCATGCGGGCACTGGGATACGGTTCTGGCAGGATCATCGCCCTGTTTATGGGAAGGGCGGTGTTGACCGGACTGAGCGGCGCGGTCGTCGGGTTCGGCCTGGGGACGTTCCTGGCGTTGCGCTTCGGGCCAGGCATATTCGAGCTTACCGCCAAGACTATGATAAGGCCCGACCCGTACTTGCTTATTGTATCGCTTATCTTTGCCCCCCTGTTCGCGGCTGCATCGAGTTTTGTCCCGACGATGATCGCCGTTGCCTACGATCCGGCCGTCACGCTTAGAGAAGAATGAATATGGTAACACTGGAAAACGTCACCAAGACCTACCGCACAAAACGCGGCGAACTCAACGCGCTGACCGAAGTCAACCTTTACATCAACAAGGGTGAATTCGTCGTACTGCAGGGCCCCAGCGGCAGCGGAAAAACCACCCTGCTTATGACCGTAGCAGCGATGCTGCGGCCCACAAGCGGCAAAGTCATTGTGGATCAAAACGACCTGTATTCAATGGCCATCCGCGAGAGGGCGAAGTTCCGCGCCCGCAACATCGGCTTTGTCTTCCAGATGTTTCATCTGGTGCCCTATCTCAACATAGTCGAGAATGTCCTTCTGGCCGGCCGCCTACTCGACCAGAGCGACCGCACACGGACAGCCGAGGAATTGCTCAAGCAGCTGGGGCTCGCCGACCGCGCCACCCACCGGCCGGCCGAGCTAAGCGCCGGCGAAAAGCAGCGCGCGGCCATCGCCAGGGCTATGTTCAATCGTCCGCGGATGATCCTTGCCGATGAGCCTACCGGCAACCTGGACCCCGACAACGCAACGTCGGTACTCAAACATCTGGCCGAATTTCACCGGGCCGGGGGGACCGTAATCCTTGCAACGCACGGACAGACAGCACAGCAGTTCGCCGACCGTGTCATCCACCTCCGGGGCGGTCTGCTCAAGCAGTCCGGCTAAGTGGTCCTCGATAACAGGGACCATCGGTGCCTCAGCGCGTCTGCTCAAAGAACTTCCGCATAACCGCCGCGGTGTGCATTGCCAGGAGCATCAGATAGTCCAGGTCGCTCAAGCTGTAGTGCTTGGCCTTCATCGCGTTGTCGACATACAGCACGCCGAAGCACCCCTCCGGCCGCATGATCGCCGCTATCATCGCCGAGCGTATCGCATCTTTCTCCTCCACCTGCGCCGATACTCGAGGCATCACGAGAAACTGTCCCTTCTCAACCGCCTGCGTGACCTTTTGTCTCAGCGGGATCTGGCCCAGTTCCACGATCGACCCATCTGCCCTCTTGCCTGCGTGACAGGTCATCGGCCCGGCTGGCTGCGTCCTCAACGCGCACCAGACGTGGAGTGCGTTGAACTGTTCGAGCGCGATCTCCAGCAGGTTCAGGAGAAGATCGTCGAGACTATCGGAGCGGCAGATCTTTTCGGTCGCCTGCGAGAAGTCTGCCAAGCGCTTGGCTGCCAGCCTCATGGCCGGGGCGTGTCCGGCGCCGGGCTTGCGGACCACCGTCTCGTGGGGCGGGGTGGCGAGCGCTGCCTCAAGATGGAGCATGTCTTCCATCTCCATCGCCTCGCGGTCCCCAGAGGTCTGCTCAGGCTGAAGTCCGACTTCGAGCGTGAAATCGGTTATACGTAACTGGTCTCCGTGTTTGATCTTCGCCCTGTGGACCGCCTGGTTGTTCAGGTAGGTCTTGCTGGCTGAGCCGAGGTCTTCGACGAGCCACGCGCCGTCCTCGGCGCAGCGCAACACGGCGTGGCGCCGCGAGACCGCCCTGTCCGGCAAAAAGACGTTACTATCCGGGCCTCTACCGATGGATATGGGCCCCTTCTCGAAGTGAAACTCCTTGGCCGAGCCATCCTTGTACTTCAGAACCAGACGCATCACCGTGTCTCCGAAAGAGGGGGCAAATCGCCCGATTATTATGCACAAGCTAAGGCAGTTTGTCAAGAAATCCGGCCTTGCGGCGATCCAGGGGGCATTCGGCCTGGCGTTTTCAAGGCTACCAGGCCGTATTTAGGCGCTTTGCCGGGCCGAAATCAGGCCGGCGAAAATCGTGGTGGAGGCGAGAGCTTTTACGGGGCAAGTGTGTACCGCAGGCCAGGTTGCACGTTGCGCCTTTGCGTGGCGTTTTTCAGCCGGAGCTGGTTGCGCGCAGCCGCACTCGCAGAGGTACCCGAGCAACAACCGGTCGGAGGCTTCTATTTCGGCTTGCATTACAGCCGGACAAAACTAAAATCTTGGGGCGTCGCTGTGCCGCCATACGGGCGGGGGACCCCAACAGGAAACCATCCGGGGAACTCAACAGCAGAAAAGAATCGATACTAAAGAACGGGACCGGGACGTGGTACGCCAGAGATCTACGAGCATTCAGTACATCAACGTACTGCGGATCATAGCGACGTACATAGTGGTAACCGGCCATATTGCCATATGGTGCAGCTATAATGCGCGACCGCTGAGCGTCAACTGGTGGGTGGTCAAGTGGATTCATCTGGTGGGTCTGTGGGTGATCCCGGCATTTGTGATGATCAGCGGTGCTTTGCTCCTGCACGAGTCGCGGACGGAATCGGCGTGGTCGTTCTACAAGAGGCGGTTGTACAGGGTGGGGATACCACTGGTTTTCTGGTCGGCGGTTTTCCTGTTCGTCAGAAAGTTCGTTGACGGGGAAGACCTTTCGGTCGGGCGAGTGGCAGAGCTGGTACTGACGGCCGATCCTTACTACCATCTGTGGTTCATCTGCATGATACCGGGGTTGTATCTCGTGACGCCACCGCTGCGGGCTTTCGTGCGGCACTCAACACAGGGCCAAAGGGTCCTGCTGATCTTTTTGATATTTGTGCTGGCGGCGATATATTCCCCGATCAACAACCTTTTCCTCGGGAACAAGAGGACGGTTTTCACGATGTTCATTCCCTACATAGCCTACTACCTGGCCGGTTACGAGGTAACACATGCCGATCCGAAGAAGGTTCCGGGCAAGTACCTTGTGTTGGCGGTCGCGGTATGCGCGGCCTACATCGTGTTGCTTGCGAGGCCGTTTATCGACTTGTTAAGTGAAGGCAAGACAGGATTTCTGTACGACAGTTTCAGCCCGCCCCAAGTCGTGCTTGGGATCGGGATCTTCTGGGCGGCACACCTCATCGCCCAGCGGACCCGGCCGTTGAAAGGGATCCCCAAGACGGCCGTGGAGTGGGTAGGCTCCACGACGCTGGGAATCTACGTCATACACCCCTTGGTACTTTCGTACATGCGATACAGGTTCAGCGACGAATCGGCCGCAGGCGGGTTGTTGTTCACGCTGACAGTCGGGCCGCTGGTGGCGTTTGTGGCCAGCTACCTGATCGCGTCGCTGATTATCAACATACCTTACCTGCGGCGGACGATTTTCTGAGGCTTTGGGCGGGGCCCAGGGTACGTTCGCTGCGTGCAAGAGCAAATTCTATACGGTCAGGGTAGGGTCGGATACAATTGTGTTGGATAGCGGAAGTAGATTTGTGGAACGAGTAAAAGGGGGTAAGCAGTGTCCGCGGACGTGAACCGGCGGGGGTTCTTGAGGCAATCGATTATTGCATCAGCCGGGACGGCGTTGGGTGTGAGCCTTGAAGAGAGGGCCCTGCTGGCGTACTCGGCCGAAAGACCTGGTGCGGCCGAGCCGAGCGACTCGGCCGGCACCCTGCCGACGGGCAGGATCGGAAAACTTGGAATAAGCAGGCTGCTGGTCGGCGGCAACCTGATAAGCGGCTTTGCGCACAGCAGAGACCTGATCTACGTCTCTTCTTTGCTGAAGAATTACTTCACCGATGAAAAGGTGATGGAGACCTTCGAGATATGTGAAGAGATGGGAATGAACACCGCGATTCTCCGGCTCGACGAGCACTGTCTGAGGATTATCAAGAAGTACTGGAACAACCGCGGGGGCAAACTGCAATGGATCGCGCAGGTCAAGATCACGACGACCGAGCTGATCTCGGAGTCCGCCAGGGCGATCGATAACGGAGCGGTGGGGGTGTACATACACGGCGGGGTTGCGGACCGGTTTGTCGAAGGCCGGAGGGTGGATCTGCTCGGCAAGGCCGTGGATTTCATCAGGCAAAACGGCGTGATCGCGGGCATCGCCGGACACCAGCTTGAGGTACCGATGGCGTGCGAGAAGGCCGGCATAGACGTCGATTTCTATATGAAGACCCTGCACGGCCACAACTACTGGACGGCTAACAGGCAGCCTGAACACGACAATATCTGGTCACGGACGCCGGAGAAGACCATCGAATTTATGAAAAACGTTACGAAGCCCTGGATAGCGTACAAGGTTATGGCCGCCGGCGCCATCCACCCGAGGGAGGCGTTCAGGTTCGCTTACGAGAACGGCGCCGATTTCATTTGCGCCGGGATGTTCGATTTCCAGGTAAGGGAAGACGTGATCATCGCAAAGAGGGTCTTGTCAGGCAAACTGAACAGGCAACGCCCCTGGTGCGGATAGGAAAACGCCGGGGCGACGGATTCGCTGTGCGCCGGCCGATCCGGGAAGACCTGACTGCGATCCACGGGCTTATTCTTGGTCTTTTTTTCCGGGCTTTAGGCCCTTGAGGGCGTCGCCTATTTGCTTGCCGAGGTCGCCGGCGTCGTCCAGTATCTTCCCGCCGGTCTTTTGTGTACCCTTGAGGACTTTTTCGGCAAGGTCGGCGCCCTGCTTGATGGTCTCCGTGCCGAGTTCGAGGGTCTTATTCAGGGTGGCGGAGAGGCCGCCGATCAGCTCGTCGGGCAGGACGCCCGCGCCCTGCTCGGCTATGCCTTGTGCGATGGCAGCCAAGACCTTCGCCACGAGCGTGGGCGTATCAAGCTTGTTGTCACCGCCCAGGTCGGTCATCTTGATGGTCGCAAGTTTCAGGGGAACGGTAGGCGCGCTGAGGAGCTTGACCTTGACGGTCGTATTGCTGATGACCAGCTCACGAATATGGAGTTTTTTGCCCTCGATGTCTTTTTCGCTTTCTGGGGCCTTGGGCAAGGCTTTTATCAGGTCTCGGACGTTGTTGCGCACCAGGTCCTTTTGTTCGAGGACGACTTGTGCTCCGTCGAGGGCGAGTCGGTTTATCTCGACGGTGTCGCTCAGGAGGGAGCCGAGCTCGACGTCAACCGAGCCGGTCTCCAATTCGAGCAGGTTCTCGTGCTTGTAGCCGGGCGGATTGCCGACAGAAAGGCCGTGCAAACTTAGGCTACCGCTCAGGATGGACAGGTCCACGTCGGCGACGGCAACCTTCACGGACAGGGCCCGCGATGCTCCCTTGTTGATTGCCAGCTTGACCGCGCGTCCGCCGAGCAAGCTGACAAGGACGCCGAGGGCAATTACCAGGACAATTACCGCCAGGACGATGATGGCCAATAGTTTTCGTACGGTCTTCATTTTGAGCACTCCGAAAAAACCAACTGGACCCTACATTCAATTTGCGCGGCCCGGCGGACGGCGGCTAAACGTTCTCGCGGGTTATCTTTGCGCCGAGGGGATTGAGCCTTTCTTCGATTCGTTCGTATCCCCTGTCGATGTGATAGACCCTGTTGACGGTGGTGGTGCCCTCTGCGGCGAGGCCAGCCAGCACCAGGGCGGCGGAGGCCCGCAGGTCGGATGCCATCACCGGGGCGGCTATCAATTTCTTTACGCCGGCGACGATTACCGTCGAGCCTTCTTTGCGGAGGTCGGCCGCCATTCGATTCAGCTCGGCGACGTGCATAAAGCGATCCGGAAAGACCTTCTCGATAATAATACTGTTGCCGCGGGCCAGAGCGAGCAGGGCCATAAACTGGGCCTGCAGGTCGGTCGGGAATCCTGGATATGGGTGGGTAGTGATCTCGGCGGGCCTGACGGGGCCTTCGGCGGCAACGGTGCAGGCTGACGCGCCTTGGGGCTCGACGGTGACGCCTATGCTCCGCAGTTTGTGGACGACAGCCATCATCTCGTCGAGCCGGCAGTTCCGCACCTCCAGCCGGCCGGACGTGATTGCGGCGGCGACCATAAACGTCCCGGCTTCGATTCGGTCGGGGATGACCTGGTGTTCGACCGGCCTCAATTCATCGACCCCGTCGATGGTCAGGCGATGTGAACCAATTCCGGTTATCTTGGCGCCCATTTTGTTCAAGCAGTAGGCCAGGTCGACGATCTCAGGTTCGCAGGCAGCGGACTCGATGACGGTCCGGCCCCTGGCCAGGGTTGCGGCCATCAGGATGTTGGCGGTGCCCAGGACGGTCGAGCCGAAGGGGCCGCCCATAAATATCTCGGTGCCCTTCAGGCCGTCGGGGGCCTCGGCTATGATGTAGCCGGCCTTGAGGCGGATCTTTGCGCCGAGGGCCTGGAGTCCTCGCAGGTGTAGGTTTACCGGCCTGTCACCTATGGCGCAGCCGCCGGGCATAGAGACCTCTGCCCTGCCGCAGCGAGCAAGCAGCGGCCCAAGTATGCAGATGCTGGCCCGCATCTTGCGGACGATTTCGTAGTCGCCGACCGGGTTGTCGATCACCGTCGAGTCGATCCACAGCGTGCCGTCGGGCTCCCTGCCGAGCCGGCAACCCAGGGCGGTGAGCAGCTCGCCGCAGACCGTGATGTCGGCCAGGCGGGGGATAGATCTGAGGGCCGACTTGCCGGCGGCCAGGATGCTGGCCGCCATAATCGGCAGCGCCGCGTTCTTGGAGCCGTTGACGGTGACGCTGCCGGAAAGCCGAACCGGTCCCTCGATGCGAAGTATGTCCATACCCATTTTCCTTGAAAGGGGCAGGCCGATTTGCGATACTCGACAAAACGGCGGCCTGAGCTGCTTCACTCTAACGCAAGAGCACCGCAAGTTCAAGTCCGCGGCGGTATTGTATCGTCGAGTATGCCCGGGATCCGGGGGTTAGGAGATTCTTAGCGCTCCGCAAGGTGGAAACGTTCGAACGAGTTCTGTCAACAGTAACCGTTGGCCACGTTTTCTGCGTGGGGGGATTGGTTCTGTTTGGAAGCTGGTTGCTGAGGACCTCGTGGGGTCGAAAGGCGCTGGCGGACTCACCAGCACGGCGGAACAGTATGCCGCTTTACCTGCCGGTGGTGGCTCTTTTCGTATGGCTCGTCTCGATCCCGCTGGCGGTAGAGCTAAGCCGAGCGGCTTTCTCAGACCTGCCCGACTGGGAGCTTATCGGTCTGGCAAACCTGATTTACTGTGCCGGCGGGATCGTATTGGCCAGCTGGATCACCATCGTGGTGCGGCGGTACTTCGTTCGGCAACTGCGGGGGTTCGGGCTGAGTTTCAGGACCGCGGGCAGGGATTTTGGCGCAGCGTGCGTGAATTTGACCTGCATCTGGCCTTTGGTGCTGGCAGCAATCGTGGTGAGCACCAGGATCGGCAGGATGATCTACGGCCCGGACTTTGAACTGCAGCCTCACGAACAGCTCGAGCTGATAAGCGCGTATCCGCAATGGCCGCTTCGGGCATTGATTGTGGTCGCGGCGGTGGTTGTCGCGCCGGTGGCCGAAGAGATGCTTTTTCGGGGTTTGTTTCAGACGTCGCTGCGGTCTTTTCTCTCGGATCTGGGTTATCGGCAGTCGGCTTGGCTGTCAATCGCGGGCGGCTCGGTCCTATTCGCGATGGCACACGCCCAGCCGGGGCATTGGCCGGCGCTGTTCGTCTTATCGCTCGGTATGGGTTACTCCTACGAAAAAAGCAACTCGCTGCTGCGCTCGATCTTCATACACGCACTTTTCAACGGCATAACGATACTGGCCGTCCTGGCCGAGTAAACCGGGCGAGCGATTCGGGCAAGACGACAAGCCCCACCTGTAATCGCAGCGCGACAGCAGCACGGCTACGGCACGGCATCGGCTATTCCTCGACCAGGTCGATCTTCGCCCAGTAGGCGGCTTCGAAATGCCAACCGTTCGGCTGGTTTACCAGTTCGAGCTTGATTTCTTTGCCCGCATAGGGGCAAAGGTCTATTTCAAGATCGGTCCAGAGGTTTGCGGCGGCTTGCCCGGGGACGCCGGTGGCGAGATTTCGCGGCCGGGAAACCTCGCCGATGGTCTTTTTCAACAGTTCTTCGCCATCGACCCTGACGATCAGCACCCAGTCGCCATTGGGATCGTGGCCGACAGTCAGGGCGAGGGTGGTTTTCTTTCCGGCCGGCAGCTTCAGGGTGCGGGAGAGGACACAACCGGTGGTGCGATTCAACGGGTGCGTCGCGAGGACGTTCTTCCTGCCGTGCATCCGTTCGTAGAAACCCGGATTCATAGCCTCGCCACAGCCGGTCACCTTCCAGCCGGGCGCGAACTTCGCTATCGCCTTGGAGAGGTCTTTGCCGGCTGGGGCGGTGATCAGGGCCATCTCGGCCGTGGTGAATCGGCTGTTCGCGATGGGACCCGGTTCCCAGCACTGCTCGAGCCTGCCGGGCCTTGGTTTCTCGACCGGGATGACGAACACTTCCCGGCCTTGTTCGTCTTTCTCGATGTGACCACCCGTGCGCTTGAGGGCCTGGCGGACGAGCTTTTTGCAGACCTCGACGAGGGTAGGGAAGTCGTATGGGGTATGGCTGAACTTGCCGGCTGGATTGAGGGCCGACTTGAATTTGTCAGGGAGCTTCTCGTAACCGATAGTGGTGAACAGCACACCGGCGGCATTGGAAGGATTGCAGTCTGAGTCCTGGCCGCAGCGAGTAGAGATGATGATCGTGTTGTCCGGGTCGCCCTTGCCGTAGAGAAGGCCCATCACGATGTAGGCGCCGTTGAGCTTTGCGTCGATATTGAAAATGGAGTCGGGGCCGCTACAGGAGAACCGGCGATAGGCGGCGTTGCGGTTGTACTTTTCCTCGATGAGCCGCCAGGTTTTCTGCCAGTCGTCCGGATATTCGTGGTACCACTTGAGGACATCACAGATGCACCGGTGATACTGGCTGCCCTTGGGGATGCACTCGAGGCCGGAGCGGACGATTCTTTCTGGATCGCTTTCGAAGAACGCCTCGGCGTACATTCCGCCGACGAACTGTCCGCCGTACAGCCCGTCGCCGTAATTCATCAGCCGACCGAACTTCTCGCCCAGTTCGATGGCGATGTTGGGCATCCCCGGTGCAATCAGACCCGAGAAGTCGGACTCGATCTGGTAGTCGATATCGTCGGCGTGCTTGTTGAAGGCGGGGTGGCCGGAATCCGGCGGCGCGATGCCGCTTCGCAGAAGCGTTCGACCGGCCTTGTTGGCGTGCCAGAGCTTGTATCGACTGTTGGCGAAATCGATGCCGGCCTGGCGGATCGGGACGTCCAGGCCGTGGAGCTCGAGCGTCCGCAGGAAGGTCATCTCGACGTATACGTCGTCCTGGTTGAACTGATTGATCATCTCGGGTCGCCAGGCGGGCATCTTATCCTCGGGGATTATGGTGCCTTTGTAGCGAAACTCGGTGGGCGCTCCCCAACCGACCCCGGCCATCTGGCCGACCCAGCCGGCCTTCATTTTATCGACATACTTCTCGAGAGTAATCCGCCGGACCTTGCGAGCGGCAGACGCGGGCTGTACGCGGACGAGAAGAAGCGGCAGCCCTACGGCGATGAGCATCATCAAGTTCCTGGTGGTCAAACTGCGCATAACCGGGCTTCTCTAACGGGGCCTGGTATGAGGTGTTTATGACGGACGACTCAACCGTTCCACTGCTTAATCAGCTTTTTGATCCTATCCGGATTCCAGTTCTCCGGCTTGGGGTAGTCCTGGTTGGCCTCGAGCTCTTCGATGGTGGGCGTTCTGGAGGGGACACCACCGGGCGGCACTTCTGCGCCGGTGATCCACACCAGGGCGTTGAGGACGACCTTACGGAGGTCGTCGTGGGCCCAGTTGTAATGCCAGTGGCCACCGGTAAAGCCGAATCCGCGACCGCCTCCGGGCCGTTCATACGCCCAGGCGACGTGCTCGGGCATTCCCTTCCGGGCGCGGACCGTGGGATTTCCGCTGTAGGGGCCGTCTGGTTTGTTGCGGGTACTGTCGGGAGGGACGGCGGTCAGAATGGGCGTGACGCCCTTGCTGTCCGGGACGAACCGCATATGATAGTACCACTCGTCATTGATCGAAAACGGTCTGACTCCGCGGGTGATCGGGTGGTCGGGCAGTTGCTTGAATTCCGCCGACCAGAACGGATTGACCGACCAGTAGGTCTTGAAGTATCCGCCGATCCAGCGAAGCATACACTCGGCCGGCCTTGCCTCGGGGACCACGAGGGCGTAGTGGAGGCAGGCGATACCGATGCCCTTTCTGGCCAAGGCGTCTGTCTCTTCGAGGTGCTGGAGCACGACGTGCCCGTCGCCGCCGTCGCAGAAGATGCAGATCGCATCGGCGTTGTCAAAGGCCGTGGGATCCTTCGGCCAGCCGTTCGTATAGACCGTCGCGAACACGTCGTGGACGTTGTCGTTGAGGCACCTGGCCAGCAGCAGGCAGCCGGCGTTGTGTTCGTGGGCGTTGTAGCCGTGGCTGGGAGGACCTGCAACAAAGACCAGTTTTTTCTTGTCGGTCATTTTCAACCGCTTGAGCAGGATGTCTTTGAACTGGATCGTCATCGGCGGGCCGGCGTGCAACTGCAGGGCGAGCAGGCCGGAGAAGTCCCTGTTTTTCGCGTCGTTGTCGATAACCTCGGAGGTGATCTTGCCGTTGATCTTGAGGATGATGTGATTTCCGCGGGCGATGATGTGGTACTCGTTCCAGTCGTTCTTTTTCAGTGCAGCGGTCAGGGCCTGGGCGCTGCCGAGGGAGACGGCGTTTTTCTTGCCGTCGGCGTCGATGATGGTCTTCTGCCCGCGTGCGGCGAGCATCCCCCTGCCTCGCTCGTCGTAGAGTGCGCCGGCCCAGCGGCCGCCGAGGTCAATGTCGGCCTGGTAGCCTGCGACGTGGCCGGCAGGGCGGAGCTGGCTGCGAATCTGGACTCCGGAGTTGGCGGCGGGCGTTCCGCTGATACGGTATTTGAGCTTGAGCTCGAAGTCGTCGAGCTGGCCCAACTGCCAGACGAGGAACTGGTTTGACCTGACGGGATTCTGCTCGGTGGACTGGCCGGTGATAGCGCCGTCCTTGACGGACCAGTAGCTCATATTGGGCGCTTTCCAGCCGGCCAGGGTCTTGCCGTCGAAGATAGGCTTGAAGCCCGTATCCTCGGCCGCTCCGGAGCACGCCGTAACTCCTAAAATCAGCAACACTATGCCCAAAGGCTTAGGACAAGCAGCAGGCATAATCATACCTCCTACACACATAGAACACGTTGTCGGGTCAGGCCGAACCGCCGACCTGCAAAAATCGCTCCGGGCTGTCAATTTACGCAGCGGCTTCCCACTGGTCCCGGATGAACTTCAGTCCATCGATATAGACCGACTCACGGCTGGGGAAGAAATCGCGCCAGACCCGGGTGGTGGCGGCTATGTCGGGCATAGCGCGCCCGAAGGCCTCTATCACCAGCCATTGGTCGTATCCGCCCGAGCGGATAGCCTTGAAGGTGCCGGCCCAATCGATGTGGCCCTTTCCGGGTGTGCCGCGGTCATTCTCGCTGATATGGACGTGCTTGATGACATCGATGTGGGTGCTTATGCAGCCGACGGGGTCTTGCTCCTCGATGTTTGCGTGGAAGGTATCGAAGAGGACACCCACATTGGGATGGTTGACGCGCTTGACGTAGTCCGCTGCGTCGGCCAGCGTGTTGAGGAAATAGCACTCGAAGCGGTTCAAGGGCTCGATGGCCAGGACGAGATTCGCAGCGGCGGCGTCCTCGGCGACCCTGGCGTGGACTTCTGCGGCCCGCTGTTTTTCCTCTTCCGTGGGGCCCTGGCCGGTGAAGACGCCGAGAGGCTGGTAGAAAGGCCCGGCAAGGACGTCGGAGCCGAGGGCTGCGGAGCACTCGATCGCCCACTTGAGGTAATCGACGCCGCCCTGGCGGTGGCCGGCATCCGGACTGATGGGATTGTGCTCTTCGTCGGGGATGACCGTCACCGAGGCACAATCCAGGCCGATATCTTTAAGCACCTTGCCGAGTTTTTGGAAGTGCGCAACCTCACCCGTGAAGACGGGGATTTCCACGCCGTCGTAGCCGGCCTTTTTGAGCGACTCGAGTGCCGGGAAATCGTCTTCGGTGACGTGCGCGGTCCACAACAACATATCGCATCCGACTTTCATTAGGCCTTCTCCTATTTCACTGAACCGGCATGAGCAATATCAACCAGGCAGGGACGGTCTTTATCCCCCTGGCTCGTAATCCCTTTGTAAACGACGGCTCATCAATTTTCAACGGGAATATCGAGCTGGGCGAGCACGTCGCGCAACCACTTGAGGGATTCCTCGATCATCGGGCCGCCCTGTCCTTCGCACTCGATGCTGAGCACGCCCTGGTAGCCGTTATCGCGGAGGACCTCCAGGGTTCTTCGGATGTTGTCGGCATTGACGCCCTGGCCGAGCGGGCAGTGACTGACGGCGATTCCGGTCTGCTCGCCCCGTGCTGCGGCGGCCAACGATTCGGAGACGTCCTTGATGTGCACGTGGCTGACGCGGTCGATGAAGCGCTCTATGAAGGCGGCCGGGTCCTGGCCGGCGATGAACGTATTGCCGGTATCCATATTCATTCGGAGGTACTCGCTGTCGCAAAAATCCAGCATTCTGGCCATCATCTCCGGCTTGGTGGTGAAGTAGCCGTGCGGCTCGATGTTGATCGTGATCTGGTGTGCCTCGGCGACCTCAATGATCTGCTCGTAGCTGCGTTTCATCAGGTCCATCGCCTCTTCGTCGGTAAGTCCCTCGGGCCGGTGCATCCCGTCGGTGGTATCGACGTAGGGACAGCCGGTCAACCTTGCCCACTGGATCGCCTTCATCACGTACGGGACGCCGCGCAGTGGGCCGTCCTTGCCGGAGAGCGGGTAGGCGGCATCGACCTGGGAGAACTGCAGGCCGTAGTTGGCCATCTTTTTTCGCAACAGGGCCGGGTCCTCGTAAAGCGCCACGTGCGGTTGATAGCCCAGGCCGTGTATCCAACTAACCCCGTCGATCAGGCCGCACTCGATGTAATGAACATCGTTTTTCTGGGCCCACTCCAGACACTTCTCGAAACTAAAGTACGCCGAATTGAATGCGTCCGTATGGAAACCGATCTTCATATCCTTACCCACCTATCTATCTTTGTCTTACGAACAGCCGGTTAATTCGAAGGTTCGAGCCCGGCGACCCAGGCGCAGGCCCGCCGGAACAGGCGAGCGACGTCGGGATTAGCCAAGGCCCTGACATCGTGGCCGAGAGGGCTGTGGAAGACCCGACCCTTACCATAGTTCAGCACAAAGGCCATCGGATAGTCCTTGCCGTCAACCTTTGAACGGGCCGTCGCCAGGACCCTGATGGGAGTCTTGCCTGCCAGGCAGGTATAGAGTTCATCGACAGTCTCGAAGTCTCCCAGGCCGGCTGTGACCGGATGCTCGTGGTCGATGATCCTGACGGTGAACCTGCCGTATGGGTCGTGCGGGCGGAGTTTGGGGTCCCAGACCCGCCCGGCGAGCTTGACGAATTCGGGCCAGTCCTGAAAGGCCCCGCAGGCGAAATGGACCAGGACCAGCCCCCTGCCGCCGCGGATCGCTTTGGCAAGGTTCTCGCGGGCCTTGGGGCCGGGGTCCGGCTGTTCCCAGTTCATAAAGTGCAGTACGATCACGTCGTAGTCGTTGAGGTCGTCGCCTGCCAGGTCGCCCGGCTTCTCCGTGACCGTGACTTTGAGGCGCTTATCCGCGGCGATGGCCTCGGCGAGGACCGGCGCGGTGAGTTTCCACTTGTGGCCGGGGTGGTCGATTCCGGTAACGATCAGGACCTTCTTGGTGGAGTCTTCGCCGGGCCGATCGACGATTGCGCAGCTGTTCCGGCCGACGAGACAACCGGCGGCCAAGATACAGCCCAACCCAACACAAACAACATACCTCATAGCCAGGCTCCTTGCAGCCGGGACCCTATACAACCGTGCCGGCCTCTTGTCAGCTTAATCACCGCTGAAGATCGAGACGACCGTGCCCGTTGCCGTAATATATCGCCGTAATATATCAGTGCACGCAGATTCCTGTCAATCGCAATTCGGCACCTGCGGCAGCCGTGGGCGCAACGGCCCATAAGAGCAACGCGGT
>CAZWAP010000036.1:0-22980 GCA_964632005.1 uncultured Pirellulales bacterium
ATTCTACGGCGGCTCAACGGGGACGCCCGGTGCGTCTTCTTCGTGGGACCCACGTTAGAGCGGACCCGGCCGGCCGTGACAAGCGCCGAGTCTGGACTTTTTTCAACCGACACTGAAAACTTGACGAAATCACTCTGCGCACTTATCATAAGTTCAAGGTTGCAGGGTCCACGGTTCTCAGGCCTGGTTGCTCTTAAAAGAAACTCTATCGGGAGCTCCTATGAAGCTGGAGATGCGAGGCGATTTGCGGATGGAGCAGAGGATGAAGCTCGCTCCGCATATGATCCAGTCGATGGAGATCTTGCAGCTTCCCATCCTCGCGCTCCAGGAAAGGATAGAGCAGGAGCTTAACAGCAATCCTGTTCTCGAGCTGGCCGAGCCGCCTGCGGAGGAACAACCCGAGGAACGACCCGACGAAGAACCCAGCCAGGACATAAACGAAAAAGACCTTGTGGTGGATACGGACAACGGCGGGGCCGAGGACTTCGAGCGGCTCGACAGTCTTTGGGAGGATTTTGACGACTTCCGGGATTACATGGGTCGGGCCGAGTCTTCCCTCGGCAGGAGTCAGCGAGACGAACCGGACAAGAAACTCGAAGCACTGAAGAACACGGCCGCACCGCCTCAGTCCCTGCACGAATATCTCAGCGAGCAGTGGCGGCTGGTCGATGCCGAAGCCCCGGTCAAAGAGGCCGGCAGCTTGATCATAGATTACATCGACGCAAGAGGATATCTTACCGTTCGGCTTGAACAGCTGCACAACAAGGACAAGCATGATTTCACTGTTGACGATCTGAAAAAGGCGCTCGAGCTTGTCCAGCAGCTCGATCCACCAGGGGTCGGGGCGCGAGACCTGCGAGAATGCCTGCTGATTCAGATGGCCCAGAGCACCGACGATATGAGCTTCGAATACCGCATCGTGGCCGACCATATGGATGCACTTCTTGAAAACCGGCTGCCCGAGATAGCAAAGAAGATGAACTGCAGCGTTGAGCGGATAAACCGGGCGATCGAGCGTATGAGTAAGCTCGACACCTCACCGGGACTGCAGATCGGCCGAAGTGACAATCGTCCGATTACCGCGGACGTCATCGTCGAACGGTCCGACGAGACCGGGGAATACACGGTGCGATTGGCCGATTCCAATATCCCGAGCCTGAGGGTGAGCGAATACTATCTGAAGATGGCGAAGGACCGCTCGGTCGGCGAGAAGACAAGGAAGTTCCTGCGGAACAATATCCGCTCAGCAAAGTGGGTTATAGAGGCGATCGAACAGCGTAATAACACGCTGCTCAAAGTCGCGCGGGCGATCGTGAAACACCAGAAGGACTTTTTCGACAGGGGCCCTGTTTACCTTCGGCCGCTGCCGATGTCAAAGATCGCCGAGGAGGTTGGGGTTCACCTGGCGACGGTGTCCAGGGCGGTGGCTGGTAAATATGTGCAGTATTCTGGTGACGTCTTGCCGTTGAGGAAGTTTTTCAGTGGCGGCGTGGAGGATGCCAACGGCCAGGCGAGAAGCTGGGAGGCGATAAGGGCAAAGCTGCAGCAGATAATCGACAGCGAGGACAAAAGCAATCCGCTTAGCGACGACCAGATTCGTCGCAAGCTTGCCGAAGCCGGCATCAAGAACCTTGCCCGAAGAACCGTCGCAAAGTACAGGAAGCTCCTGAACATTCCGGCCGCAAGGTTCCGGAAGACGTACTGACCGGCGCCTTTCCACTAAGACCGAGGGATGCTCGGCACCCTTATCGCCGGCGTAGCCCGCGGACAAGCCAAGCTGAGCTGCGTTTTCCGGTATAGATGTGGGGCACAGCGGTACCGAGTCGAGCTTTATCGGCGGGCGTATCTCCTGCGCCGCAGGGCCGCACAGCCAAGTCCGAACAGTAATTATCCGGTATGTTGTCTCACCGACGTAGGCATCGCCCGTGACGTTTATAATACCGTCGACCATTTCCAACACACCGAAGCCGTACTGTTTGCCGATCGAAAGGTCCATCGGGGTTATCTCGCTGCCGCCGTCGATCACGAACGTGGAGATTGCCGACGGAAAAATAATCCTGACCCTCAGCACGACGGTCAAGACCAAAGACGACAGCAACGGGAAATTGTTGGGCTTCGCCATCGCTGGTGCCGGCCGCGCCCATCCAGTGCACCGGCAATCATTTCGAGCATTGTAAAGACCTGTTGTATCCGGGCTGGTTATGGAGTATATCGATGAAAGCGAGCATGTTTTCGAGGGGTACGTCTCCTTCGACGGCGTGTGCGGGAGCGAAAATGTAGCCGCCGGATGAGCCTGCTTCGATAAGCGCGGTCGTGGCGGCTCTTACCTCGTCCGGCGAGCCGAGCAGTGTCCGCTGTGTTGAGAGACCACCGTGGAAGGCAAGGGAGCCTTTGTATCTTTTCATAAGATCGAAAACGTCCATGACCTCGGGCTGGAATGGGTTAAAGCAGTTCACACCGATCTCGATCAAATCTCCGAACAGCTCATCGACCTTTCCACAGGAGTGGATCAGGACGTACTTGCCGGCGTTGCGGATGACCGAATACATACGTTGCAGTTGGGGTTGAATAAAGCGCCGCCAGAGCAGCGGACCCATTTGCAGAGCTCGCTGCTGGCCCCAGTCGTCACCGAAATACACGGCGTCGATATCGTATTTGAGGGCCTCTTTGACCTGAGCGATGTTGTAGTCGGCGATGGCGCCGAACAATTCGTCAACGAAATCGGCGTTATCAAGGAAATCCATCATCAGGTTTTCCATTCCGCGGAGCGTCCAGGCCCGTTCATAGAGGGAAAAACCGATCATGAAAACACGGAAGCAATCGCCGTATCGCTCGAGTTTTTCCGGGATATCGGCGAAAAACCGCCCATCGAGCGGGTCGGGAAAGTCGTAGCCGCTGAGCGTAGGCTCGGGCAGTAGGCAGTTTTCCACTATGCCGATGTCTTTGTCGATGCTGCGGTCCCAAACGACACCGAAGACATCTCGAAAGCGATTGTTCGGCAGTTCGTCGAAAAAGCCGATATCGCTGCCGAGCTTGACGAAGTGATTATCGAGCACAAGCTCAAGATCCTCCGTGTGGTAGTGGTCCTTGAGTTTCTCGGCTGCTTCAACGGTGAAGGTGCAGTGCCATGGCACATACGGAACGGCTTTGTGCTCGAGTGCGAGTTTTACGACCTGGCGTTTTTGCATATTTGCTTTCTCCGAACTACGTTGGCCTTACCTGAACTCAGGGATCCAGGCCCTGTGGGGGTATCTGGATAAGGGGCCTGTGCCAACCCTGCAGGGATTTTGATAGCGAATTTTCGAGAAATGACGGGGCATTGTAAAGAAAATGTTACTCAAACTGTGGGATGTGCGAAGCCTGTTTAATAAGAAGGATCGCTGTTTGTTTTTCATTATCGATGACACTCAGACCCTCAAACGAGCCAAAAAGATGGACGCTGTCGGCAAGTTGCGTCATCAGGGCAGCAGCACCGCTCAGTGGGATTCCCCTGGGGCCCAACTGCTTTGTAGGACTGACCTTACATCCAGATAAGGTCTGCTTCGCACAGGTCGGCGGCGGCTACCACACCGTCCCCGGGGCAGCACAGGCGACCGCTGCCGCCCGAAGGTTACCACCTGCCTTCTGCTGTTGTCGGACTGATAATTCCTTTGCAACACTGTCCGGCTTGAGGTATACTAACAAGGCAAACCACGGGCTGATGGTTGACCGTTCGAGAGAAGAATTGTCGAATCTGGCGGAACAAAACGCCCGGAAGATGCATCTTGTAAGTAGGTAGGCAAAGTACGACGCATTTAAGAGAACCGTTGCGATGCACAACTCAAAAGGATTCACGCTTGTCGAGTTACTGGTCGTGATCGCGATCATTGCCATCCTTATGGCGATTCTTATGCCCGCGCTTAGCCGTGCGAGAGAGCAGGGCAAGCGTGCCGCCTGCCTGAACAACTGCAAGCAGCTGGTCTTAGCGTGGAATCTTTATGCCGATGACAACGATGACAGGATCGTCAACGGCAACACCAGCCTCGGCGGCCACAATAAAGACGGCAGCTGCTGGGTGTACTGGCCGGGCCGCGGTGCCACTGAAAAGGCCCGAATAGAAGGACTTAAGAAGGGGCTGCTGTTCGAATACTGTCCGAACGTGAAGCTTTACAAATGCCCCACGGGGATTCGCGGAGAAGTGGTCACCTACGCCATCGTGGATGCTATGAATGGCTACGACGCGATACCCGGAGCGGCCGGACAGATAATCAAGAGCAGGAGGCAGATTCGCCAACCGGGTAAAAGGGCAGTATTTATCGACGAGGGCAAGCTGAGTCCCTCCAGTTGGACCGTCTGGTACAACCAGGAAAAATGGTGGGACCAGATCACCGCAAGACACGGGAATGGCACAAACTTCTCCTTTGCAGACGGCCACAGTGAATACTGGAAGTGGAAGGACCCACGGACCCTGGAAGTCGCGCGGATGGACTACGATAAGTGGCAGGGATCGGGCCGCTTCGGGCCGCTCGCTCACTCACCTGGCAACCCCGATCTGCACAAGGTTCAAAGGGCGGTCTGGGGCAAGTTGGGCTACTGAGCGGCAGGTCGGCGGGTAAGGCTTGCGCCGGGGCACGCAAGTAAGCCCGAGCATTGTACTGCGTTTAGAGGTCATACATCTTCTGGGCAGCGGCAGGAGTTGCAGGGAACGGGTCGTTTGTCCTTTCCTTCCACACTTCCAGCTCGGCGAGGAGGCTGGCCAGGACGTCCTTATGTTCGGTCTTTTCTACCAGGTTGCTCATCTCGTAGGGGTCGTCGGCCAAGTTGAAGAGTTTGGTAGCCCTCTGGATGCCGTCGATCGATTCTACGACCAGCTTATGCGGGCCCATAACCACGGCCCTCCAGTCGCCGGCCTTCTCGGCGTAGATCGATGCGTCCGGCAGGCCGCGTCCTCCGAGCGCCGCGGTCGATTTGTCTTTGCCTGTGCAAGTGGGGGGCACCGGCAGAGAACAGATAGACAGTATGGTCGGCATAAGGTCCACCGAGCTGACGAGGGTCTCGACGGTTCGGCCGGGTCCGAGGCGTCCGGGAAGGCGCATAATCAGGGGAATGTGACACGATTCTTCTTCGGGCTCGTTCTTGTGCGCTATCCCATGCGATCGATGTCCGTCCCCGTGGTCCGCGGTGAAAACGACGAGGGTGTTCTCCTTCAATCCTGTCTCGTCGAGCACATTGAGCAGCCGGCCGAACTCATGGTCGAGAGAAGTGCAAAGCCCGAAGTACTTCGCCAGACTGGTACGATTGCCGTTAACGACGTTGGGGCGGAACACCACGTCTTCGGGCCTGTAGATGTCGAAATCGGGCGGGGGACTGTATGGGGTGTGCGGCGGACCCCAGGAGAGGAAACAGAAGAATGGGCGATTCTTGTTAAGCCTGATGAAGTCGATCGCCAGGTCGGTCTGAAACGTGGGCTCATATTGGCCGGTCGTGTACTGCCCCGTATCCGACATTCTCAGGCCGTCATTCGTAAACGTCGGCGAATCGTAGTAGAAATGCCCGCGGTTAAAGCCGAGGAAGCTCTGAAAACCGCGTCTTCTCCAGCCTGGCGGCACGAACCCGGGCTTGGCCTGGCCGTCCATATGCCACTTGCCGATGTAGAGCGTCCGGTATCCGGCCTCGCTGAACACATCGGCAATGCATCGCTCGGTCGGCGGTAACATCAGGCTGTTTTGGATCATCCCGGTCTCGTGCGGGAATCGACCCGTGATTATGGCCGAGCGGTTCGGCGTGCAAAGAGGATGCGCGCTGTAGCAGCGGGTCCAACGAGCGCCCTGCCGGGCCAGTTTGTCGAGGTTTGGTGTCTGCACGAGCTGATCGTGGTTGGGTCCGTGGCTGAAGGAGCAGTCGCGCCACTGGTCGGCCAACACAAACAATACGTTCGGCCGTTTCGCCCGGAGGGCGACTTCCAGGCTGTGATTGGAGAGCACAAAGCCCCCTGCCCCAACTGCCATGGACCTCTTGAGGAATTCGCGCCTGTTCATTTGAACGCCCCTATCTCCACCAGCTGATCCCTTTGTTCCCGGTGAGGGTATTCACCCCCGCCGGGGTCTTCGTGGCCGGTCGCGCTGGTACGACGTTTATCGTCGTCAGCTCAACGAATCCAGGACGGCCTGGAGCCTGTCCCTGGCGTCGGCGGCCTCATCTCCGCCCTGGCCCGGTTCAACGGGGTTTTGCTCAAGGGGGTCGGCCACAACATCGAAGAGCTTGCCGGCCCTGGCCGTATTGCTCTGGTCGTAAAGTTTCCATCGCTGATCGCGTGCAAAACGATGGAGCTGGTCGCCGGGGTTCCTCTGAAACCAGCAGAATATCCAGGCTCTGGGCTTACCTTTTTGCCCGCGGAGTTGCGGCAGGAAGCTACGGCCATCGATTGCAACGTCCTTTGGCGGCGCGGCGTCGCCTGCTCCTGCAAGAGTCGGAAGGATGTCACTGAAATCGACAAGGTCCCGGCATACCCTGCCGGCCGGTACCGTGCCCTTCCAGTTCGCAATCAGGGCAACGTGCGTGCCGGCATCGGTTGTCAGGCCTTTGCCGCCTTCGATCGTGCTGCCGTCCCGCATCTGCGAAACAATACCCCTGGGGGAGCCGTTGTCACCGGTGAACAATATGAGCGTGTTTTCGCGCAGGCTCCACTGGTCCAACTTACGCACGATGCGCCCGATCGCCTTATCCATATACTCAACCATATCCACGTAGAATCTCTTGTTTGTGAGGTGCTGTCCCCATTCGGGGCTGTCGGGTGTAGGCTCAAACGGCGAGTGGGTCAGTGCCATCGGGTAATAGACCAGAAACGGGCGGTTCTTGTTGCGCCGGATAAAATCGATGATATAGTCGGCGAAAATGTCGGGCCCGTACTTGCCGTCGAGACCGCCGAGCAGCTCTCCGTTTTGGATGATCTTCGGGCTGCGATAGCGGGAGGCTTTGGGGGCGAATGCATCTTCCATATGCCAGAGGCAGTACTCGTCGAAACCGGCCAGATAAGGCCCATCCGCCCCGGCACCGATCAACTGCCACTTGCCTGCTACACAGGTTGCATAACCGGCGTCCTTGAGCACGTGGGCGAACGTCCGTTCCGTATAGTCGAAGTGCCCGAACTGGGTGTAATTGCGGTGATTGTACCTGCCGGTCATTATCTGCACGCGAGAGGGGGTACAGAGCGGCTGTGAATAGCAGTGCTCGAATCGCATGCCAGTTCGCGCCAGCTCATCGAGGACGGGCGTCCTGTATGATGCGCTGCCGTACGCGCCCAAGCACTCGTATCCCTGGTCGTCGGCCATTATAAGGATAATGTTTGGCCGTCTGCTGCCGAGTTGTACATCCAGGGACCGATTCGAGAGGACAAATCCACCGGCTCCAGCGACAGCATATCTTCTGAGGAAATCGCGACGGTTCATTTTGGTCAGCTTTTCTGGCATATTGTAATGCTCGATAAGGGTCCCGGGTTTCAGCGGGACGTCCGTCCATTTCTCTTAGCGGCGCGAGAGTTGCGATTGGCCGAGCGATTCGGCGATCGCCGCCGGTTACTTTTCGATATCTGCGGAGCCAACTGCAGGCTCCAGCGCGCGAAAAGTGCTCTGAGTCTTTCTGCGGTCTTCGGCTGAGTGGCCGCCAGGTTGTGTTTTTCGGCGATGTCGGCATCCAGGTCGTAGAGTTCCAGGGAACCCTTGTAGTAGAGCAGCTTGGACTTGCCAGCTCGCACGGCCCACTGCTGGGCCCCATCATACCAGTACAGCGCCTCGTGCAAGGGCCCTTTGAGCCGGCCGGTAAGCGCCCCCAGCATGTTCTTGCCGTCATAGACGCGGTCGCCCGGCAGCTCCAGCGACGCCGCTGCACAAATCGTCGGAAAGACGTCCAACGAGATAACCGGTTCGTTGCAGGTGGTTCCTTTCGGCAACTTCGCCGGCCAGCGCACGATAAACGGCACGCGTATGCCGCCCTCGTAAACGCTTTGCTTGTAGCCGCGCAAGACGCCGTTATCAGCGTGGTTCTTGCGTGCGCCGCCGTTATCCGAGAAGAATATGACCAGTGTATTGTCCTCGACGCCGGTCCTCGCCAGCGCATCCAGCACCCGCCCGATGGCCTCATCCATAGATGCAAGCATAGCCAGGTAGATGTCGCGGTCCTTATCGCCTGTGTTGAAGCGCTCGATGTAGGCCTGCGGGGCCTGGAGCGGCCAGTGCACGGCGTTGAACGGCAGGTAGAGGAAAAAGGGCCTGCTGGCGCTGCGCTCGATGAACGAGACCGCCTCACGCGCGAGGTTGTCGGTCAAGTAACCGGTGTCGTCGATAGGCTTATCGTTACGATATATGGATGTGTATTCGTCCGTTATTCTCAGGTCGAAATAGTCGTGTGCCCCGTGTCCGAGGAACCCGTAGAACTCATCAAAGCCGCGCTGCAGCGGCCGATATCTCCGCTCAAGTCCCAGGTGCCACTTACCCACCACAGCGGTTGCGTAACCTGCTTTCTTGAGTAAGTCTGCTATGGTGATTTCGCTCGTCGGCAGGCCGAGCCTCGAATCACCTCCGGTGTAGAAGCCGAACCGCTGTTGGTAGCGTCCGGTCATAAGTCCGGCGCGGGTGGGAGCACAGACGTACGCGCTTGCATACCCGTTGGTCAATCGCACTGCCGTCCTGGCCAGGCGATCGATGTTCGGCGTGTTGACTTCCTTGGGATGTTCGTAACAGCTTGCGTCGGCGTATCCCTGGTCGTCTGAGACGATCAGGACAATGTTCGGCCGGCCGTGGGAGGCGAAGGTTCGGCCCGGCAGGAAAACCGCTCCAGCTGCCGCGGCCGTACAATTCCTGAGGAATGTGCGACGGCTGATAACATCTCTGGTTCGTTGCAGCCGGCTTGGCGTGCCAGCACTGTTGATTTCCATAAGTGTTACCTTAGCTTAACTGCGTGAGTACCCAACTTCATAGTCGTCGCGGCAGCGCTGCTCGGTTTGCTCTGGGTCTTCGCCGAGCTGGCGGACCAGGAATTCGTGCATCGCTTCGACCCTTTCCGCGTATTCCGGCTGGCCGGCGAGGTTATTGAACTCACCGGGGTCTGCATAGAGGTCATAGAGCTCGCGCTCGGGCCGGTGCGCAGCGTCGGGCCGGGTGTGATAGACGTACTTGAACCTGCCGGCCCGCAGCATCGCGTACCCGGAGTAGATATTGTGCGCATAATACTCGCTGATCGCGTAGTCCTTCCAGCCAGCTTTGTCGTCATCCAGCCACTCTACCATCGAGTCGCCGTCCCAGTCGGGCGGTACCTTGGTCCCCGCAAGTTCTGCGATCGTGCTGTTGACATCCAGCAGCGAGCAGACCCCGGTCCGCCTCTGGCCGCCCTTCCACCGCGCCGTCCAACTGATGATAAGGAGCACCCTCGCGGCGTGCTTTAGTACGCCGGAATCCTCGGCTGTGTAGAACTTGTCGAATCGGGCGCTTATACCTTCCTTGGGCGTCAGGTTGTCCGGGTCTCTGCGGCTGCCTGTACCGGTCTTCTTGCTGTTGTTCATACTCTCGCCGATCTCCGTAAAGCCGTATCGCCGCGTTCGGTCGTAGTGCATCTTACCACACAAAAACGACTCGTAGCCGGCGGCGTTCAGCACCCTTGCCAGCGACGGGTAGTCCGGGCTGGGCAGCCAGCAATTGTTGCTCCATACGGCTACGCGCGAGGCGTACTTGCCCGCCGTAAAAGACAGCCTGGACGGCACGCACAACGGCGAATTGCAGTAACAACTCTCGAAGGTTATCCCCCGCCGAGCAAGCAAGTCGAGCGACGAAGTATGGATAATGCTGTTGCCGGCTGCACCCAGCACTGCGGCGTTGTGCTCATCGGATATGATAAACAGGATATTCGGTCGTGTTGGGCCGATGCGGGCGTGGATCGCCCGATTGGACAGTAGAAGGCCTCCCGCTGCTCGTGCCCGGTCGCCCAAGACAAGCCCTGCGCCCAGCGCACCCGACCACTTCAAAAAGCCCCGCCGGCCTACGGAGCCCTGCGTGCCGGTACACTTCTTTTTTAGGGTTCTGTTCATCGCTCAGTCTGTGCCTCAGCCGACATATTCGGGATTCGGCTGGGTCGGAATGGGAGCACCTATCGAATTCTGCCAACTGATCAAGAGCTCGAGCAGCTCATCCCTCTTGGCAGTGTTGACGCCGGCCAGATTCCTGGTCTCGCCGATATCTTCCTCGAGGTTATACAGCTCGACCGAATTGTTGGTCTCGATATTAGTCCACCCGCCGTCGAGGACCCACTCCTCGAAGTACTGCAGGAGCTTCCATTTGCCCTTGCGTACGACGCCGACCGGCCTTGTCCGGAACTTTGAATCCCGCGCGCCGGGTACATTGCCCTGCAAATACGCTGGAAAATGCCAGAATATAGCGTCACGCTTGAGTTTGGCGGCACCGCCGAGCAGGGGCACGATGCTCTCTCCGTCGAGGATCTTTCCAGGCGGCCTGTCGGCGGCGGCGATCTCGAGGATGGTCGGGAAGAAGTCGACGCCGATCACAGGTACGTCAGATCTGGTATTCGGCCTGGTGACGCCCGGCCACTTTACAATCATAGGTTCACGGATGCCGCCTTCATAAAAGGTGCCCTTGAAGCCGCGCAACGGCCAGTTGGACGTTGCGCCTACATATCCTCCGTTGTCGGAGAAGAAGAAGATCACCGTGTTGTCGGCCAGGCCCAATCGGTCCAGCTTATCCATTATCCGGCCGATTCCCTGGTCCACGCTGTCGATCATCGCGGCGTACGTCGGGTTATCCTGGCCGTTGCTGGGCGGCTTGTCCTGGTATTTGGCGACCAGGTCCGGCTTTGCCTGGATCGGCGTGTGGACCGCGTAGTGCGTCAGGTACAGGAAGAAAGGCCTGCTCTTGTTGGCCTCGATAAACTTCAGGGCCTCGTCTGTCAGGCGGTCGGTCAGGTATTCGCCGTCCGGGCCGTCGGGTAGTTCGGGGTTCTTGTAGGGGCTGAAATATCCGCCCGGGGGAGAGCCTGCCCTGAAGCCGCCGACATTGAGGTCGAATCCCTGGGCCAGCGGTCCGAGCTCGGGGTCCGTTCCCATGTGCCACTTGCCGATGCTTGCGCTTACGTAGCCGGCAGGCTTGAGCGCCTCTGCGATGGTAACGTGGTGGGAATCCAGGGTTGTATCATTCGGTATGGGTATCAGTCTCCTGTCGCGCGCCGAGCCCCTTGCGGAACTGCCCACCGTATAGACGCCGTGACGCGGCGTGTACTGGCCCGTGAGAAAACTTGCCCGCGTCGGAGCACAATTTGCGGCGTTGGCGTAGGCGTTAGTGAAGACCATTCCCTCGCGGGCAAGCCTGTCGATGTTCGGGGTCTGGTAATACTCGCTGCCCATAAAGCCCGCGTCGCGCCAGCCCATATCATCAATCATTATGAAGATTATGTTCGGGCGTCTCGGGCGCGTGCGGACCTCCAACGTTCGGTTGGAAAGAACAAGACCCCCGGTTATGACACCAAGCCTTTTGAAGAAATCACGACGGTTCACACATTTACCCTCTTTTGCACCCAAGTTGTTCTCTGAAATCGCATCTCGCTTATTCACGGCAACCTACACACCGGGCATCGTACCGGCAATAAGACCCGGGAGCACCGGGACTATGGGCACCAACCAGCCGGCGCCAGCCCCCGGTTGAGCGGATCGGGCTACGGCCATAACGACTCCTGCAGCCACCACTGCCCCAGTATGCTGAAGTCTTTGAGGCTGATGATTCCGTCATCGTACGGGTCAACAGGCGCCAGTACCGGCTGGAGCGGCTGATGAAGCTCGCTGCCCGGGCCGTGAGCCAAGTAAAGTATTTCGCGGTGGGGCAGCGCATAATCGTAAATCCGGAGCTCGTCGAGCTTGCCCTTGTAATAGCTGCCGCCATCGAAGCTCGCCCCGATAGTCGAGCTGCCGGCCTCGGCGCCGTCGATCGGCTGGTATGCCTGGGTCTGCTGAGCGACCAGCAAGCCGTTGTGATATATCCTCATCAGCCCCGCGCCAGCATCTTTGACGAATGCATAATGGCCCCATTTGCCCAGGTACCGGCCGGGTTTTTCCTGTATCCAGGCCACTCTATCCCACGGCTCGTTGGGGTCGGCTGGCCCGGCGCCGAACTCTGTCCGCCCGACAGTGTAGGGATTGACGTCTGCACCGAGGTGTAGCCACACCGAAATGGTCAATTCATCGCGAATAGGGCTGAAAACATCGTTCGGGACCGATACCGCGAAATTCCCGTCGAAGGCCAGGCAATATCCGTCGTACCCGCACGGGTCCCAGGCCCCGGCCCCGTTCGGATCGACGGTGCCGTGGTACCCCCTGCCGGACGAATCGGCTGCAATGGTTCCAGCGGTCTCGTCGAACTTGTAATATACCCGCAGTCGATCCTGATTCGGCTCCACCGCCGAAACGTCGTACGCGCTCGCCAGCCAGTAACTCAGCAGGAGACCCAGGTCCTCCGGCTCGGTGATACAATCACCGTCGAAACTGGCCGGGGCGTACTCCGGCACGCAGCGCGAAGGATACAGCCTGATCTGGTCCACGAATACCACTCCAGAGCCTCCGCTGCCCGAAACTCCTATGACCAGCTTTCTGAGCCGCGTCAAATCCACCTCTTCATCCAGAAAATCCTCCAGCGCGACATTCCAGTGCTGCCAGGTCTCAAGCCGAAGCGCATTTGGATCCTCCTCGTATCTGACGACCCCGCTGTTGCCGTCGGTATCCTCGAGGCCCAGGTACAACCACTGCCCCGTGTTGTTCGGATCGCCGTGGAATTCAAGTGCTATCGCCTTCAGGCCGCCGGCCGTCCAATCCACGCCCGAATCGTATATCAGCTCGGCCTCGGAGTAAGAGGCAGGCCCGGTATTGTCGTACTCACACCTCATCGAATTGCCGGCGAAATCGGCCTCGAGGAAGATGGTCGCACCTGTGCCATTGCTCGCCCCATCCGTCCATCTGCTCAGAAGGCTCGGCTCATTGGGCCCGGAGGTACCGACGTACGAGTCAAAATCATCCACTACGGCGTAGGGTTGCGTCTGGAACGTCCACAGTTGCCCAGCCCAGATGCATGGGTCATTGACCTCATCGACCACCCAGTAGTACGTCCGGCCGTATTCCACGGGCACCGGTCCGAAGGTATTGGAGTCCGCCGGCAGATTCGGCGCCACAAGAGGCAAGTCCCCCGCGTCGGTCCCGAAGTAAACGTTGTGCGCCGCGGCGTACTTGCCGCTGCGCCAGCTCAACACGACGCTGGTTCCATCGTATTGCGAGAGGTCTGCCGGACTGGGCATGCTCGCCTCGGGCCGGCCGGCCAGCTCCTGGATCTCCTCGCGTCGCAGCGCCCGATTGTATATCCGCACCTCGTCGAGGTCTCCGGCGAACGGGCTGGCGTTGCCGGTGTTACCGTCGAACGAACCGGCCTCGGAACGCGCACCGATGAAACCGTAACGCACCTTGCCCGTTCCAAAAGCGGCGCCGCTCGAGGTTTGCGCATCGAGCCGACCATCAACGTATATGCTCGCTGTCCCGCTGTCGAACAGACCCGCGACGTGATGCCACTGGCCGTCATCGACGCGGACCGAGCCGCCGAGGTCGATCTGGCCGGCATCCGTCATTACGCTCCAGCCTACCTGGCCGGCTCCGCCACCGCTGCCGTTGATCTCCAGCCTCCAGTACTCGTTGCGGTCAAAGGAGGCAATAGCCTGGTCGGCGCTGTTGCTCGTTCGGATCCAGGCTGAAACGGTAAGGCCTTGCAGTCCTGAGGCGGCGTAATGCAGGTTATCTATGGCCACCCAATCATCGACGCCGTCCAAGCGCAGCGCTTTGCCCTCGAAGCCTGCTTCCCAGGTCGGCTGTCCTCTGAGGTAGCCGTGGTTCTCGTGGCCTGACCAATCTATCGCCCGCGTCTGGTCTGCGCCGTCGAGCTTCCACCACCCAACCAGGTTCGGGTCCGTCACCGCGATAACCGGCTCGGTTCTGAAGCTCCAGACCGGCCCGGTTACGATCGTCGAATCCTCCTTGACCGTATCAATCCGCCAGAAGTACTCGGTATCGGGCAACCGTGGACCCAGCGGGTAGGTCGTCTGCGTCTGGCGTCCCCGGTATGTCTCGCCGGTCCCGGCGGCGACGGCGACGGGATCGGTGCCGAGGTAGACATCGTACAACACGCCGCCCATTCCCGGCTGCCAGCTGAGCGTAACGTCGAGCTCAACAAACACCGCGCCATTAGCAGGGTATGGAGCCCACGCCGTCTCCTCGGGAACCGCAAAACTCCACACGTCACCTTCCCAAACTCCCGTGGGATGGAGGTCGTTGACTTCATCGACCCTCCAGTAATAGACCTTGCCGCCGGGCAGCGAGTCAAGATAGTAGAATTCGTCGCTTGTCAATCCCAGGGAAGCCGCGGGGGCGCCGCTGTCGACTTCCTCGAAACTATCGCTCAGGTACAGATGATGTCCATTGACGTCCGCGGCGTATCTGCCCGCCGTCCAGCGAAGCAGCACGCTGCTCGTCTCGAGCACGGCTCCGGGGTCGGGGGCCAGCAAACCGGCCTTGGTACGCGGGGCCAGTTGTTGTATCTCCGCTTCGGTCAGGGCACGATCGTAAATACGGAGCTCGTCGACCATACCGGCGAACCAGTTGGTGGTGTTCCTGTTTACACCGACCGCGTATCGGCCGAAGTCCGTATCGGCCGCGGCAACACTTGCAACCAGCTCCCCGTCGTAGTACAGCACGGTGCTCGTGCCGTCACAAGCAGCGGCAAGGTGGACCCAGTTGGATACGACCGGGCCGAAGAATCCGCTCTCGCTGCCCTGGTATCGGTACATATCCGAGCCGTCCACGTCGAACTGGAAATCGCTGCCGCTGCTGTTATTGTTGAAGACGCTACTGTACTGGTCCTGCCCGAACGTATCCGTCCGAACCCACAATGCCACGGTGTACGCCGACCAGCTCGCCTGTGGGAGTGAATATTCCACGTAGTCGTCCGCGCCGTCCAAGACGATCGCCAGCCCGTCGTAGCCCCCGGCGTATGCCGGTCCGCCGTACTCGGTCCCGTCACAGCCCTGGCCCGACGAGTCCGCCGTATTCCCTTCGAATCTCCACCAGCAAACCGGATCGACCTCCGCCAGCCCTATCCCGGAACAAACGCCGAGAATCGGTATGATGGTTGCTAAGAGTATCAACTCCCTGGACATACCAGGCCGTCCTCAAAAAACAGGCGCCCGACACAGATACCGCGAAGCTCCGCGCCAACCTCGCCCACCAAGCCAACCACTTGTGGTGCGCCCGATGCAAATGCGCATTATCATAATACCGTATAATCGGCTTTTCAGCAAGAACTCTTCGCGGATTCGGACCGCGCTATCCGCTGTAACCCTTTGTGCAGTAAACCATTGCGGAGTTCAAGGAGCAGGTCTTTGCAAGCGACCCGCCTGCGTCTGCTTGCCGGACGAACTCCGCCAGGCGGTGGCGGACCGCGCAGAGGACAACCTCCGATCATCGACACCCGCCGCACAGATGGGTGATCCCGCTTGGTCTGCACGTTGCTCATTCCGCCGGCGTGCTGCCTGCCGTCGTGCCGGGCTCACCCGGCAACGGCGCGCCTTGCAAAAAGCGGGCGATGGGAATCGAACCCACATAGTCGGCTTGGAAGGCCGATGCTCTACCATTGAGCTACGCCCGCCTGGGAAATCGCGGTTGATTATCCCCTGCTGTTGGTCTATACTGGCGAAGCAACCTATCTGAACAGCTTAGAAGCTCGGGCTCAACCAGTCAAGAGAAAAGCGATTATGACCATCGCCGAGACAGCTTCAACAGCAAAGGCCGCCTCCATCAGGCTCGCCGGCGTCAACGCGGAACAGAAGAACGCCGCCCTGGGTCTGATCGCCGAGGCGCTCGGCCGTAGCGCCGACCAGATCGTCTCGGCCAACGAGAAAGACCTTGCCGCGGCAGAGAAGACCGACCTGCCGGCTCCTCTGCAGAAGCGGCTCAAGTTCGACCAGGCCAAACTAACAGCCGTCCGTGAAGGTATCGAAAGCCTGATCAAGCTCGACGACCCGGTCGGCAGGGTGCTCGCGGCCACAGAGCTCGACAAAGGTCTTGAGCTCTACAAGGTGAGCTGTCCTATTGGAGTCATCGGCGTCGTCTTCGAGTCCCGCCCCGACGCCCTCGTGCAGATATCAACCCTCTGTCTCAAGAGCGGAAACGCCGTCCTGTTAAAAGGCGGCAGCGAGGCAAGCGAAACCAACAGAATCCTCGCACAGCTCATCGACCGGGCCAGCGCCGAGGCCGGCATCCCCGCAGGCTGGATACAACTGCTCGAAACCCGGCAAGACGTCACCCAGATGCTTGGACTCGATGAGCACATCGACCTGCTTATACCGCGCGGTTCCAACCGCTTCGTCCGCTACATTATGGACAACACCAACATCCCCGTACTCGGGCATGCCGACGGTATATGTCACCTTTACGTCCACGCCGATGCCGACCTTGATATGGCCGTCAATATCGCCCTCGATTCAAAGTGCCAGTACGTTGCGGTCTGCAACGCCCTGGAGACGATGCTCGTCGATACCCGAATAGCACAGGCGTTCCTTCCCAAGGTCAAAGCTGCCTTCGACCAGAAAGGCGTCGAGCTGCGCGGTTGCGAAAAGACCGTCTCGATTATAGATGTCAGGCCCGCCTGCGAGGAGGATTGGACCACCGAGTATCTCGATTATGTCCTGTCGGTGAAGCTTGTGGCCGGCCTGGACGAGGCTATCGACCATATCAACTGCTACGGCTCGGGCCATACCGACGCCATCGTGACCTCTGATGAGGCAGCGGCACAGAAGTTTATGGACCTCGTCGATTCTGGCAACGTCTTCTGGAATTGCAGCACGCGCTTCAGCGACGGCTTTCGCTACGGCCTCGGCGCAGAGGTGGGCATAAGCACCAACAAGATTCACGCCCGCGGGCCTGTAGGACTCGAAGGACTGGTCATCTACAAGTACAAGCTCTTCGGCACAGGCCAGATCGTGGCCGACTATACCGGCCCCAACGCCCGAAAATTCACACATACCCGGATAGCTACCGGCAACTGAGGCGGCATCCCGCCAAGGCACCTGCCGCTTTGCCGGCCCCGGCCCGGCTGCCTTCTTGCGATGTCGTTGCCGGTTGATGCTTGATCACTGAGAACATCACCGGTACCATATATTCCGATCCAAGACCGGAGTCAGGAGTACGTGAAAACGGAGAACCCGTAAGGTTTTTTTGACGTTTTGGCCGTGCGGGACGTCTTTAGATATGACGACAATGCAGGTCATACGGGATGCACCCTGCTTGTCCCGGGTGATCGACCGTGAGCTATCAGTTCTTGGCGATTTGGAGAAGGTACAATGGACTGCCCGGTTTGCAGCAGCGCTATGATCACGCTCGAGCTGGAAGAGGTAGAGATTGATTATTGCACGGAATGCGGCGGTATCTGGCTCGACGCTGGCGAGCTGGAAATGCTGCTCGGCGAGCCTGAGGCGGCCAGGCGTCTTCTCGATTCGTTCAAAAGGGATCCCAAATGTGCCGAGAAGGGCCGTAGATGCCCTATTTGCGACAAGAAGATGGAGAAAGTCGTTGTCGGCCAATCCAAACCCGCCCTGCTGATCGACAAATGCACACGTGGCGACGGCCTGTGGTTCGACCAGGGCGAGCTGCAGGACATATTCGACCGGGCCCAGCTGGACGGGGAGAATAAGATTTCCCGGCTGTTAGCTGAGATGTTCGGGCAGGACAAGGCGAACCCGTCTTGAGGGGATGACAGTGATACGACCGCTGCGAGTTGTTCTATTAGTGCTGCTGGTATTCTACCGGGCCCGGCCGTCCGAAGCTGCGCAGCCGTCCTTGCAGCACGCGGGTTATTCGATTCCGGCGACAGAGCTCTATGGGGCCACAGGCCTTAGCAAGACAGAGGTTTTTACCAGCGGGACCGACGGCTACCACACGTATCGAATTCCTTCTGTTATAGTCACGCAAGAAGGAACTGTGCTGGCCTTTTGCGAGGGGCGCAAGAGCGGCCGGGGCGATAGCGGTGACATCGACCTCCTGCTAAAGCGTTCGCTCGACGGCGGAAAGACCTGGAGTAAACAACAAATAATCTGGGACGACGGCCCCAACACGTGTGGCAACCCCTGTGCCGTGCAGGACAGGCAGACAGGCACCATCTGGCTGCTGATGACCTGGAACGATGGGGATGACCGGGAGTCGGCCATTAAGAAGGGTACAAGCAAAGACACACGCCGGGTATGGATCACCAGCAGCAAAGACGACGGCAGAACCTGGTCGAAGCCCGTAGAGATAACCAGTACAGCCAAGAGGGCCGAATGGCGGTGGTACGCAACCGGACCGGGCGTGGGAATCCAGCTTGAGCAAGGCCCGTGGAAGGGCCGACTGGTAATCCCCTGCGACCACAGTGTCGCCTCGGCGGACGAGGCCAGTGGGTACAACTCGCACGTCATCATTAGCGACGACCACGGCAAGAGCTGGAAGATCGGGGGGGTTATCAGTCCAAAGGTCAACGAGTGCCAGGTCGTCGAACTCGATGACGGCACGTTGATGATCAATATGCGCAACTACGATCGTTCAAAAACGAGCCGTGCCGTGGCTACAAGCTCAGACGGAGGAATGAGCTGGTCGGATATTTACCACGACCCGGTTCTGGTCGAGCCGGTATGTCAGGCCAGCTTGCTGCGCTACACGCTCAAAGGCAGGGACGACAGAAACCGTCTTTTGTTTTCAAACCCGGCTCGATCTCGCCGGGGTGAGAGGCGCCGGATGACAATCAGGCTCAGCTATGACGAGGGCAGGACCTGGCCGGTAGCAAAAGTGCTTCACGACGGGCCGGCCGCCTATTCCTGCCTGGCCGTCCTGGCGGACAAGGAGATCGCCTGTGTTTACGAAGCGGGGCGAAATCACCCCTACGAGAAAATCGTCTTTGCCCGATTTACGCTCGCCTGGCTGACGGGCGGCACTGAGAATTTGCGTGACTCTCGAAAATAACGGGTTATAATCTGTGCCAGACGAACGGAAACGGACACTCAAGGAAAAAGGAGAAACTTATGAGTACACTTAACATCATCCTCATTGTGATCGGTGTTGCAGCTCTGATCGGGGTGTTTATCCTCAAGAAGCGCTCAGGCTGAAACACCCCAAATATTCCTCAAAATCAGGAGACCATTCATGGGAACGGCGGGGATAATCCTCATTATCATTGTCGCCATCGCGGTTCTTATCGTCCTTTTCGTCATAGGAATCTACAACTCGCTGGTGCGTCTTCGCAACCAGGTTGACAACGCCTGGTCGCAGATTGACGTCCAGCTGAAGCGCCGGCACGACCTGATCCCCAATCTCGTCGAGACAGCCAAGGGCTATATGAAGCACGAGCGGGAGACATTCGAAGAAATAACCAAGGCGCGAGCCCAGGCGATGGGAGCCAAAACGGTGGGCGACGCTGCGAAGGCCGAAGGTGCGCTCGGTGAGGCCTTGAGCAAGTTTATGCTGGTTGTTGAGAATTACCCAGATCTCAAAGCCAACCAGAATTTCCTGGCGGTTCAAGAAGAACTGACCAGCACCGAGAACAAGATTTCCTTCGCCAGGCAGAGCTACAACGATCAGGTCTTGTTCTTTAACAACAAGATCCAGATGTTTCCCTCGAACATCGTGGCAGGTATGTTTAGCTTCACCCCGCGCGAGTTTTTCGAGATAGAAAGTGCCGCCGAGCGGGAAGTGCCGAAGGTGAGCTTTAGTTAAGTTGCCTGGGCTGGTGGCGCCAGGCTTCAGCGGATGGGCAGAGCGGCAGATTCGCCGCCGGTCGGCTCTTCGGTGGTGCGGGCTGGTGGTCTGTCTCTGCGCCGACCGGCCGGTAGCAGCCCTGCAAAGTTAAGCGTAATACCGAGAACGGGCGATGTGGGAACTCATACGAGCGAACAAGAGGAACTCCATCATTCTTATGATGGTTATGGCGGTGGTGCTGATGCTGCTTGGTGTGGTCATCGGCCTGGCCGTGCTCGGGCCTCGGGGCGGCGTGTTCGGCCTGGCGATAGCGGTGGCCATCTGGCTGGTCCTGACGCTGACCAGCCTGGCAAGCGGCGACCAGATACTCCTGGCTGCCAGCAGGGCCAAGCCGGTAACGCACGACGTACACCCGCAGCTTTTCAACGTCGTCGAGGAGATGAAGATAGCTGCTGGTCTTCCTGCGATGCCCAAGGTTTACATTATAAACGACCCGGCCCCGAACGCTTTTGCCACGGGCCGAAGTCCTCAAAAAGCCTCGGTGGCTGTTACCGCAGGTCTGCTCGCCCGCCTCAACCGCGACGAGCTGCAGGGTGTGATCGCGCACGAGATCAGCCATATCCTCCACCGGGATATCCTTTTTGTAACGCTGGCCGGCATAATGCTCGGCTCAATCGTGCTGCTGGCGGAGGTCTTCCTGCGTGGGATGTTTTACAGCTCCATAGGCTCGCGCAGGCGCTACTCGTCAGGCGGAAGAGGCGGCGGGCAGGCCCAGCTCATTATGCTTGTGATCGCGATAGCCGCCGCCATTATCGCACCGATAATGGCCTATCTGTTGTATTTCGCGCTTTCGAGGCGCCGCGAATACCTGGCCGATGCCGGAGCGGCAAGGTTGACCCGTTACCCGGAAGGGCTCGCCAGCGCCCTCGAGAAGATCGCGAACGACCCGTCGCCGCAACTGCACTGTGCCAACAAGGTTACCGCGCCGATGTACATCGTCAATCCTTTCAAGAAGAAAAACCAGATGAAGTTATCCGACCTGACCAGCACCCACCCGCCGATTTCAGAAAGGATCAGGATTCTCCGCGCCATGACGCACGGGGCCTCTTTCAAGGACTACTCCAGGGCGTTTGCGGAGGTAACAGGGTCCAAGACGGTCTTACCGCCGGCGTCCCTGACCAAGGAGGAGATTGCAATCCGCGGCGCACGGGCCAAGGAGAAAAAAGAAGAGCACTTCCAGAGGCAAATGCGACAGGTAGGCGACATCATCAGGCGGGTCAATGCCTTCGTATTCTTGGCTTGTCCGTGCGGGCTGAGATTGAAGATACCCCCCAACTTCAAGGCCGATAGCGTTAAGTGTCCCCGCTGCCATAGAGAGCTCGACATCAAACGCGGGGCCTCGGCCGCGCAGGGTAAATAGCTGTACACACTACCCGGCCTTGCACCCGTAGGCTGAACTATCTATGAGCTTTCGCATCGATTCGACCTCCTTGCTTATCCTGTCGAACCTCTGCTTGCAGATGAAAGTATAGAGGGCGTCCTCAGGCCTAAGGCCGGAGTTCTGATCGGCGTTTCCGGCGGTGCCCACCTGTTGCATAATGTAGTCCTTTATCAACTGCCGATGCTCCTTGAGCAACTTATGAAGCATCTTTATCGTATCGCGCAGGACCACCGTCTCTCGCTCCAGTGCCGCCACGCGTTGTTCTATGGTAAGCCGCATTGAACAATCCCTATCCGCCATTACAGGCGCAAAAAGGCCACCCCAAATCCATCCCTGCCCTTAACCAGAGGTCCTTACTCTACTTATTTGTACCCTCCGAGCAGCGCTTTTGTTCTATCTCCGGCACGGAGATTTCCGCGGCGCAGCAAGTGATTGCGTAAACCGGCAAAGCCGCGCGGGCCGGGAAAGACACCGGCGGCAACGGGGTTCAAAGACCGACCGACTCACCGGGCTGGAGAACCTTAACCTCGCACCCGGCTGAGCGGGCGAAGGACTCGGCGTCACTGGCGCTGCCTACAATATCACCCCAGTGATACGGGATGGCCATCTTGGGCTTGAAATAGCCGACAGCCTCGGCGGCTTCTGCGGCGTTCATCGTATAGGTCCCACCGACAGGCAAGAGGGCGACGTCGATATTCTCCAGGCCCTTCATCTCGTCCGTCAGGTCGGTGTCGCCGGCGTAATATATCCGCTTCGAGCCTACCTCGATCACAAATCCAACCCACTTGTTGGCCTTGGGGTGAAACTGCTTGCCAACATTGTATGCCGGCACAGCGATAACGCTGACTCCCTCGACCTGAAGCGTCATCCCCGGCGCAATCGCCTGTCCGGCCTTTTCCTTGGCGACGACGTCGCTCGACGCTACCAGCTTTGTCCCGGGCCCGCTGACCTTCTCGATATCCACGGCCGAGTAGTGATCGTAGTGACTGTGGCTGACCAGCACCAGTGTAGCGTCGTGTGGTGCGTCAGACAACTTCCAGGGGTCAATGTATATCACCGTACCGTTGCTGGAAATCCTGAAGCTTGCGTGGCCCAGCCATTTCAGCGTCAATCCCATCGTAACCTCCTTTGCTACTTCCGGCTTTTCCGCGGCTATTTCTTGCTTGTCCCTTGCCACTTCCGCCTGTTCTTCCGGCGGCGTTGCAGGCTGATCATTCCGGCAGCCGCCCCCACCAAGAACCAATCCCAGCGCCAAACCAAGAGTCAGTAATCTTATGCTCGGCATCTCGTACCTCCGTAACAGCATCCCACAATTTCCAATCCTCGACAGCCGATATCACAATACACAGGCCGCCCTTCAGGGTCAAATAAAAAAGCCCCACCGCACTGGTGGGGCCGTTGGTGTTCCGACCAAAGGGCATCGACGCTACGACAGAGGGCGCACGTTCGTGGCCTCGGGGCCTTTCTTGCCCTGGGCTACGTCGTATTCTACCGCCTGACCATCGTAAAGCGACCGAAAGCCCTCGCTGACAATGTTGGAGTGATGCACGAACAAATCCGCACCACCCGCGTCGGGAACGATGAAACCATACCCTTTGCGATCACTAAACCATTTTACCTTACCTTTGTCCAATTTCTCGTCTCCTTGGGCCCCTGCAAGAAGCGGGCCTCTAAAGCACCTTCCCTCAAAACTATCCAGGGGTACACTTCGAGGGACAGAAGAATACTCCTTGACACAATAGAAAGGTTATCC
>CAZWAP010000037.1:0-22637 GCA_964632005.1 uncultured Pirellulales bacterium
GGGCAGGGCATAAACCTATACTCTGGGAATTTGCCCGGGGCATATGGACCTCGTTCTTTATGCAAGGCTCTTTTTGAATGGACAGCGATGATCCTGGGCCCAGGATAACGTAGCGCGGTGTGCGGTGTCACGTTCATATTGTAAAGGAGGCACACAAGAATGAAAGCGAATATGTTGTTGGTATGTTGGGCTTCCGTCTTTATTGTCGGTGGCGTTGCGGCCCCCGAAGTTCCCGCTCAGAGGTCCCAGAAGCTCCTTCTGGAAAAGGCCGAGTCACGGCTGCGTGCCATCTACGAGCGGAGAGAGTTCCGCGCCAAAACATTCCACGCCGACTGGCTTGCTGATAGTTCGGGCTACACCGTTCTGGAATCGGTTCCCGACGCGAAAGAGCGAGTGCTGGTACGCTATGACCTCGCCACCGGCAAGCGCACGGTGCTCGGCCCACCTGAAAGAGACAGAACCGGCAACGTTTCCCCGGACGGCAAGAGCGTTCTCTACTCCAAGGAAGGCAATCTATACGTGCGCGACGTGAGTACCGGCCGGACGATTGCCCTGACGAAAAATACGCCGGACGGGGCCGTTTCCAACGGCCGGGCAGTGTGGAGCCCCGATGGCAAGTGGATCGCGTTTGTGCAATCGGACTCCTCCGCGGTGAAAATAAGGCCGGTCCTTGTTCCGAGCGACCCGACGTATCCAAAAGTAAAGGAAGTCCGCTTTGCCAGGGTAGGCGGGCCTATTCCCATACTCCGTGTCGGTGTTGTCGACGCCCAGGGAAAGGAAACGCGCTGGCTTTCAATTCCGATACCGGCCGAAGGGTTCTATCTTGGGCAGGTTGAATGGGCCGGTAATTCCGATGAGCTGCTGGTGGAAAAGCTCAGCCGATTCCGAAACGAGCGCAAATTTCTCCTCGCCAATATCCACACCGGTGAGATCAGGTGCATCTTCCACGAGTCCGACCCAGCCTGGGTCATCGCCAGCTACGGTACGAACGCCGGGCTTACCTGGATTCGCGACGGCCAGGCGTTCATCGTCCTGACCGAAAAAGACGGTTGGCGGCACGCCTACCTCTATTCGCGCGACGGCGAAGAACTGGCCCTATTGACGCCCGGCCAGTACGATATTATCGACCGCGCCGTAGTGGACGAGGCCGGAGGCTGGTTTTACTACTACGCCTCACCCGATAATGCCACCCAAAAGTATCTCTACCGCGTACCCTTGGATGGTACCGGAAAGGCGGAACGAATCACCCCTATGGACCAGCCCGGCACCCACTACTACGATTTCTCCCCCAATGCCAGGTGGGCGTTCCACACCTACTCGACTTTCGACACTCCCCCCGTCACCGAACTCGTACAGCTACCTGAGCATCGGTGCGTCCGTGTACTCGAAGATAACAAGAAACTGCGCAAGAAAATGGAGTCGATCATCTCCGAGCCGACGGAGTTCTTTCAGGTCGAAATCGAGGGCGGCATCGTTATAGATGGGTGGATGATCAAGCCCCCCGATTTCGATGCTTCACGAAAATATCCCGTCTTCGTGTACGTGTATGGAGAGCCGCACGGGCAAACCGTACTGGATGCCTGGGGACGCAGCCACGCTGACTACCATCGCCTGATCGCCGAGCTCGGTTATCTGGTGGTCTCCTTCGACAACCGGGGCACCCCGGCGCCGAAGGGAGCTGCGTGGCGGCGCGCGATATTCGGCAGCCTCGGCCCACTCTCCACCGAGGAGCAGGCAGCGGCTCTTAAGGAACTCGGCCGCACCCGACCATACGTTGACTTGTCGCGGGTCGCTATCTGGGGCTGGAGCGGCGGCGGCTCAAACACCCTCAACGCGATGTTCCGCAAGCCCGATGTCTATCACGTCGGAATCGCCGTTGCGCCCAAGCCGCAGCCGCACCTCTACAATGCGTGGTTCCAGGAAATCTATATGGAGACTCCCGAGGTGAACCCTGAAGGCTACCGCCGGTCGGCTCCAATCAACTTCGCCGAGGGCTTGAAGGGAAACCTGCTGATCATACACGGTACCGGCGAGACCAATACGCACATCCAGATTACCGAGGGACTGGTGGATCGCCTCATCGAGCTGGGCAAGCAGTTCGACTATATGGCGTATCCCAATCGTGATCATGGGCTCCGCGAAGGTCGCGGCACAGCGGTACACCTGCGGATGCTTATGGTACGGTATCTTATCGAACACCTACCGCCTGGTCCGCGGTGATCAGGGGGGCGATGCTCGCCGCGGCTTTGCAGTTCTCGCGTGGAAAGAACCGGTGTTGGCGGGCGTCAGGCGTGCGCTATTTGCCGAGTAGCTTTATCATTGCTTCGGCGAAGGCCTTGCCCATACGGTAGTATATCCTGGCGCTGCCGAGGTAGTGGTAGCCACGCTCGGAGCCTACGTTGTAGAACTTCGGCCAGTCGGGGCCGCGCCAGAGGTTGCTATTTACCATTTCTTCGACCTCCGGTTCCCAGAACCCGCGGGTCTTTACGAAGACCACGTTTGCCTTGAATTCGGGCAGTTCGGCGACCGCAGCCTGTGCTTTCTGGAAGTCCCCGCGTTTGGAGGCGCCGAGTTCGCCGATCACGACCGGCAGGTTAGGGGCGTTGAGGTCTTTTCGCAGGTCCTTTATCAACAAGGCGAGACGGTGTGTATAGTTGACGTATTTCTCTGCCCGCTGGGAGCCGTCGACCATATCGTTCCAGCCCTGGAACCAGACCAGGCCGGCAAGCTCGTATCCGCGTTTCGGGTCGTAACCGGGGAAGTACTTCGCGAGGTTGGCCAGGACATCCCTGACGTTTGCGAGCATATCCCTGTAGGCCTTACCGTAACGCTGGCGGATTTGCTCCATTGTGGTCTCGGGGTTCCTTTTCTTGGCGTCTTCAAGCTCTTTCTTGAGCTGCTCGTCGGAGGGCAGTTCGGCGCTGGGGGGCAGGAAATCTCGTTTGATGCTTCTGCCTCCCCAGCAGGTCTTGATGAGGAGGACCTGCTGGGGCATATACTCGCCCATTACCCAGCCGAAGCCGAGTTCCGGGCCTATCTTCATCTCGTTGACGCCGAAGCCGGGCTTGAGGTTGCCGTACCGCTGTCCGTCGGTGGTCCATATCCAGACGTCCCTTCGCTCGGTCCATCGGCCCTCGCGGTCTTTCCACTGCTGGTAGTCTGCGGCGGTTTCCGGGTTGTAGATCAGATATTCGAGGGTTCGCAATGAGGCGTGGCCTTGCATATTGGACTGACCGGCGAGAATAAAGACTTTTACGGGTCCTTCCTTGCTCATCGGCCAAGGATCCTTATTGAAGGCGGACTCAGGCACGTTGGCCGAAGTACCCGGTGTAAGAAGTCCGAACATCACTACCAAAACAATCAATCCGAGCGGTCTCATAAGCCTGCTCCTTTCAGAAAACGACATCACATAACTGTTAGTGCCTGGATTTGCCATTTGACTTCACAATCGGTGCTCCTGTACGTCCCGCCGGCAACAATACCCCCGATTTTAACGCGTCACGCAGTGCTCGGGAAGTCCGGGCCAAAGGCAGTATTCTCGTTTGCCGCATTGCGACCTGTTCTGCCGGCTTTTGCCGGAGCGGATTGCCTCTTTGAGCCATCATTGGCGAATAGGGCCGTGCTACCGCGGTCTCGATGCCGAGCCATTCAGAGCAAATCCGGGTAGATACTCTTGAGGTCTATCTGGTCGCCACTCTGGCGTTGTAATTCGAGCAGCTTGGCGAAGAGTTTCTTGATCGTTTTGCGGTATTTACGTTTTCCCGCCAGGTCGTTCATCTCCAGCGGATCCTTGCTGAGGTCAAACAGCAGAACCTTCTTGATCTTCGGGTAGAGCAGCAACTTGTAGCCGTCCTGGATGACCATGCGTTGGAGGCTGAGGTAGGCGCCGTATATCGCGTCGTAGGATTCTTCAGCCGAGCCGCGTATCAGGGGCATCAGGCTCTTGAACTGGACGTGGTCGGGTTTTTTCGCGCCGGCCAGCTCAAGCGTGGTGGGCATTATGTCCTGCAGGTAGACGGGCGCGCCGATCTTCTTGTTTTTCGGAACTGCCGGCCCGACCACTACGAGGGGGACCCTGACGCTGTGTTCGAAGAGATTCTGCTTGCCCATAAGGCCGTGGTGCCCGACCGCCAGGCCGTGGTCGGCGGAGAAAAAGATGTAGGTATCCTCGGCCTTGCCGGATTTCTCCAGCGCGTCAAGGATTCGACCGACCTGCGCATCCATATGGGTGATTATCGCGTAGTACTCCTGACGGTGCACCTTGACGGCATAAGGCGTCCGCGGAAACGGCGCGAGCCGCTCGTCCCGCAGGCCCTTGCCGCAGCCGATGGCGTCCTTGTACGGATACTCGGCCAGGAAGTTCTCCGGGACCGCGATCTTCTCCAGAGGATACTTCTCGACGTACTGTCTGGGCGATTGTCTCGGGTCGTGGGGTGCGTTGAAGGCCAGGTACATAAAGAAGGGCCTATCGCTGCCTGCTGCCCGGTGGATAAATCCCACGGCGTCATCTGCCAAGACCTCGCTCCAGTGTTTCCCGCCTTCCCAGTACCCGCCGAACTTCCTCTCCCACGGCTTCCACGGGTCAGGCTGGCCCTCAATAGGCCGATTGTAGCCCTGGGGACTCTGCTTGGGCATTCCCCCGCGTATGTCCTTGGTGGTATCGAACAGAGATTGGGCGTCGGCCTTGACGTGCCACTTTCCGGTCATATACGTATCGTAGCCGGCCGAATCGAGCAGTTGCGACCAGTACCTCGCCCCCCGCTTGAAACGCGTATCGAGCCCCTTGTTGACCTTCTGGGCGTGCCAGAGGAAAAGGCCGGTGTTGAGCATCGTTCGGCTGGCCACGCAGACCGCCCCGGTCCAGGAGCCCTGGTTGTATGCGTGGGTGAAGGTTACACCGTTGCGGACGAGCCTATCGAGGTTGGGCGTGTGCAATTCGTCGTTGCCCAGCGCTGCGATGCCCTTGAACGTCTGGTCGTCGGCGAAGATAAAAAGGATGTTGGGCTTGCGTGTTTTGGCCTGCCCGGCCGGCAACGACCGACCCAACAACAAAGCGAGCGTCCCGGCACCTGCGGTCTTGAGGAAGTTGCGCCTGTTCATCGACTCGGTCCTCCAGGATCAGCCCGCCCTGACGCGGGCGACCTTATCAATTATAGTATCGATTATGACAGTAGCTCTGAGCTTCGCCAACCTGGATTCGCGGACCAGGCGTACCGAAGGCAACGGTGCTTCGCGGAGCTGTCACTTTGCCCCCAGGCACAGCAGCATACCTTCGGTCGTCGCTATGTACAATCGGCCGCCCGACGCCGCCATCCCATCGAAGACGGGGGGACTATCCAGTTTGAAGCGGGCCAGTTCCTTTCCATCCGCAGCCGAGACTGCGCAGAGTATGCCGCCTTTCTTGCCTTCGAGGGCAGCGAGAGGATCATCAGAGAGGAAGATATCGGGCGGCCCGGCCAGGAACAACGTTTTGCCCGCCAGGATCATTGCCCGGGCGAGGATCGGCAGTCGGCGGGTCCAGCGGTATTGCTTGCCGGCCAGGGACTTTCCCGGACCGCTGCGCTTCGATGCTCCCGAAGCACGCCCCGGTTGCTCGCGGTCGAGGGCGAATGCCTGGTAGAACGTGAAGCGTAACTTTGTATCCCGCGTGGGATTGAAGTGATAGATCGTCGATGCGTCGATGCCGATATGCGCGCCGAGCCGAGTGTACTGGTTTCGGCCGAACCCATACACCGCAGAGTCGCCGAGAACAAGCAGCCGGCCCGCCGGCGCCTGGTTACCGCTACGCGGCCAGCCGCCGTAGTTGGTGCCCATCGTGCTGCCCAGCAGCCAGTAAGTTCGATGCCACCACGAGGCATCCAGGAAACCTGCGGGGCTGAACAGGTGGGGTACGTCGGCCGGGAGCTCCCGGCCTTGCAGATCGAAGCGCCGGTGCCGCAGGTAAACCGAAGAGCCGTCGGAGGAAAGGATATCGCCCAGCGCACCGGGGATATTCGTTCCGCGGACAACGTCTTTTCGCTGGTATCCCGTATTCGGGTCACGGTCGTCGAGGACGGTCTCGGAGAGCATCTCCCCGGTCTCGATATCGACTCGGCACAGTCGGATTCCACCGTCGAGATATGACGACCTGCCGGCTGCGCAAAAAGCAATGCCGTCCTGCACCAGGACGCTTCCGCCCACGGGCCAGAGCGATTCGAGCTGATCGTAAGCGACCATCCGCGTATCCTGCGGTGCCGCGCGGAATCGCCACGCCAGGTTTCCGTCTGAGGCTCGCAGACAATAGAGGTATCCATCCGCGCAGCCGAACAAGACCCGTCCTGAGGAGATTGTCGGGGGCGAATCGATTCGGCCGCCAGCGGTGTAACTCCAGACCACTCTGCCGGTCCCCGCCTCGACGGCCTGGACCGTGTGCGTATTGACGGATGCCACGAAAACGGTGCCGCTGGCGACCACGGGAGCCGTCAGTTGCCCGCTCAGTTGCCTTTGCCATAAGAGCTTCAGATCAGTGGGGACAGATACGTTTGTGGCCCCGCTGCGTCGGCAGTCGTGTCTGTAGGTCGGCCAATCGTTCCGACAGTCGGATTGGGCAGAGTCGCCGTCGATCTTGTCGTAGGCCGGTCCTTTTTCCAGACGCCGGCTTTGCCGAAGTTCGGCTCTTTCACGCCCGCTGTCTCTGGACGTGGGCCTCGGCTTGAGGCAGTTGAAACCGTTTAGCTTTGCAGTAATAAAGCACGCGCAGGAATGCGGGGGAGCGTACAGCAGGCCGTTACAGGGGATAACGCCGTATTGACAGGTGCCCCTGACCCAGTGGTTGGGGATCGCGTTGCCCGTGGCTACCTCGATGAACTCCACGCCGCTTCGACCCAGAATGAGATAGCGGCAGGTAGCCTTGTTGCGGTAGCAGCGCTGATGGGGCATACCCGGCGAGAAAAAGACCTGGTCCTTCGGCCGCGTGCGCTTGACCTCGCCGGTCAGAGGATCGAGCCCCTGGGTCACCCCCGGATCGCTCGCTTTTACGATGTCGCCGGTCCAGACCAGGCCGTCGGCCACCAGCACATCCACCGGGGCGTTGTAGCACTCGCGGGCCCGGGAGCTCCACAATCTCCTGCCGTCTTTGGCCGAGAATGCAATCAGCTCCCCCACGGGCGCCTGGCCGCCCCTGCTCGTTACGAACCACTCAACTTTGCGGTTGGTGGACTTATCCATCGTCTTATTGCGGGCGACGGCCCGGTCGGCAGAGAGAACCACGTCCCCATAGACCACCAGCGTAGGTGCCGACCAGGCCGGGCGGCTTCGACTGGTCGGGCGCTCCGCCCGCCAGATGTCCTTGCCGGTGAGTGATTCGGCACAGATTATCTCATCCGGATTCTGGAAAAACAGCCGGTCACCTTTTACGGCGAGCGTGGTCGGCATCAGCTCTCGCGTTTCGCCGTCAGACCTGGTCCACAGGACACGGCCGGTCTCGGCCTCGATTGCAAGCAGCCGCTTTGTCGGAGGGATTTCAAGGTAATCGGGCCGCTGCGAATGCACGACGGCAAAGCCCGGCTTCTCAGGCCGACCCTTCGGCCTTGCCAGCGCTCTGAGCCGCTGAGGGTCACCGGCGACGACGAACAGCCTGCCTTCGGAATAAAGGATTTCCAGCGTGCCCTCGGTGCCTTTGTAGGTTCTGATGGTCCGGCCCGTAGCAGCGTCCAGAGCACTGACCGGGGCCGTGACGCCCAGCGTCACGTAGACCCGGCCTCCAACCGCCACAAGGCGCCGTGCCAGGTCGCTCGGGCCGCTGCGGAAACCCCGGAGGTGCCACTGCCACGCTGCAATCGGACGCTTCCAGAGGAGAACGCCACTGAAGGCATCCCGTGCCACGAGGTACCACTTGGGCCGGAGCACGACCGCGGCGATGGGGCCTTCGTCCACGATATAAAAGATTCGCCCGGCCGAACAGACAACGGCGCTGACGCTGGCCAGGTGGTCGTGGCTTCTGGCCCAGCTCGGCCCGGCGACCCATTGGAGCTGATCCGGTGGGCCCACAAGGCTGTCATTGGAGACGGCGTTGTTGGTCGAGTCGTAGAGGAAGTGGGTCCATTCGTCGATCTGCGCGGGTCGGGGCTTGACCGTCCTGGTCCACTTGCCGGCCTTGCGGATATAGGCCACCCCGCCCGGGGCAAGCACCCGCATAACCTCGTCCATCGATACCTGGCCGAGGTCCTCGGCGACCACGAGCTTGACTATGTTGTCAGCATAAGGCAGGTACGGGACATCCCAGCGCTCGACAGAGACCTTGCCGTAAAGTCCGAGCGAGCGAATGTGCCGCCGCGCACGCGCGATGTTTTCAGGGTCCCCGTCGAGTCCGTGGACCAGGAAACCTTCATCGGCACCGAGGGCGGCTGTGAGTTTTCCGTCCCCGCAGTTGAGATGAACAACCAGGCCGCCTTTTACGCCCGCGGCATCCAGAATCCGCCGGCCCCGCTCGGCCCCAGCGCTGCCCCGGGCGACAATCAGGCCAGACGCGATAACAGCAACTGCCATAAGCCAGCGTTTATTATCTTGGTTGGCTTTCATAAAGGAGGCTCCTGACTCATTTACCTTTACCAATACATAGTACCTTACCATTCTTCAGCGAAAGATACAGTCGGCCGGCGGCGGCGATCAGGCCGTCGAAGACCGGCTCGTGCGCCAGCTTGTATGAGGCCAGTTTACTCCCATCCTGCGCCGATAGCGCCCAGAGCACCCCGCCCCGGCGTCCTTCAAAAGCAGCCAGCGGGTCGTTCGGGTCCACTGTGTCCGGCGGGCCTGCGACGAAAAGCGTCCCTTTTGCCAGCACCATCGAGGTCGCTCGTATCGGCACGGTCCTCGTCCAGAGCGCCTTTTGCGGCTTGCCCGTTTTGCGCAGCGGCCGGGTCCTGTCCCCCGCTGGGCTTTCGGCAGAGCCTCGGCGACCGGCCGCAAAGAGCGTGTATCCCTTGCCTCCTGGATGAAAGAAACTGCTGCGTGAGGTGCCGGGATAGGCCCGGATGCCATAGGCAGCCCTCTTGTCAAAGACCAGCAGCTGGGCGCCGATGGCCCCGTCGAGTAGCCACTGCGTCCTGTTAAACCAGCTCTCATCCCGAAAGCCGCCCGTGGCGAGCAGAGGGCAGCCGGTGCCCGAACCCCGTCCGAAGACCCTTTCCTGCCGCATAAACACGGACGAGCCATCACTGACGAGAATATCCGCCAGCACACCCGGAATGCTCTTGTAATCACCCGCAGGCATTCTGCCCGTGTTGGGGTCGGGGCTGTAGATTACCTTTTCCTCCAGTATCTTGCCGGTCCTCGCTGCCAGGGCGTAAAGGTAGATTCCCCCGTCCAGATATGAAGAACGTCCTGCGGGAACGTAAGCGACATCCTCCACCACCAGGACGCTACCGGGCACAGGCCAGGCTGATTCAAGCTGGCCAAATGCCCCGACCAGTCGTTCGCCCGGAGCGACCCTGCGTCGCCAGGCAAGCTGCCCGTCGCTCGCCCGCAGACAATACACCCAGCCGTCTGCCGAGCCGAACAGCACCAGATCATCGTATACCGTGGGCGGCGTCCCGACACGCCCGCCCGCGGTAAAGCTCCACACTTCTCGGCCGTCACCGGCGTCAAGGGCGACAACCGTATGGCGATCGATGGATGCGACAAAGAGCTTTTCGCCCGCGACGACCGGCGGGCTGAGCCGGCCGCCAAGAGTCGTACTCCACGAGATCTCCAGATCAGTGGGGACCGCTGTCTGCGTCGAGCCGCTGCGAAGGTAGTCGTGGCGGAACGTGGGCCACTCATCTGGCCCGGCCGGGCTTGAATCTGATGGCTGGGTGCCGGTCTTCGTGTACGCCGGGCCGGTCTGCAAGTTCCCAGCCCTTTCCTGCGGGTTCGTTCTCGGCGAAGAATCGGCAGATCCGGCAGCCAGGGCAAAATAGCCGTTGAGCTTTGTGGCTATGTAGCAATCGCAGGGATGGGGCGTCAGATACAACAGACCGTTGCACGGCATAACGCCGTACAGGCACGCCCCGCGGCCCCAGTGGTTCAGGTCCACCCGGCCGGACGCCAGGTCTACAAATTCCACCCCGCGCCGAGAACAAAGCAAAAAACGCTCCGTCGCCTTGTTGCGGTAGCAGCGATGGTGATGCCCGACGTCGAAGATCTGCTTGGTGGAAAGCCTTCGCCTCAGCTCGCCGGTCATAAGATCGAGCCCGATGACGGCATAGTCGACGTTGCTCTTATCTCGGATGTCGTGCCCTTGCATCTGGACCGGTTGATGTTCATGGACCCATACCAGCCCGTCAATCACGAAGACGTCCGGCTGCCAGTTGTGCGCCCAGCCTCCATACTGGTGCTTCCACAAAAACTTGCCGGTCTCCGCTCTGTAGGCGTAAAGGGTCCCTGGCAGGCTGTGCCAGGACCTTTTCTTCTTCATTTCCGGCTGCGCAAATAGCACCACATCGTCTTGATAAACCAGCACGCACATATCACTCATACGGATGCCGTATCCTACCCGATGCTCCTCGATCGGGGGACGAGGTACACGCCATCTTTCTCTGCCGGTCTTGACTTCGAGGCTCAGTATCGCGTCCTGGTCAACAAGGAAGACCGCGTCAGCTCCAGCAGCCAATTCCAGCCGGCCGAAGGGATCGGTGGAGTTGAACTTGCCGCGAAGCCCGGTGTACTCGCCTGTCCTCCAGAGAACCTCGCCCGAGTCCGCATCGAGCACGCAGACGCTCTTTTTCACCGGGGGCATTTTGTGCTTCGAGGGCGTTCTCGCCTCCTGCGCGACTGAGAGTATCAGTAGGCCCTTGTAGTAGAGTATCTCGTCGGTGTTTTCCGTGCCTTTGTAAACCTTCAGGGTTCGGCCTGTGGCAGCGTCAAGGGCGGTCAGCGAAGCATTGAAACTCAGCGTAGTATATACGCGGTCACCCACGGCCACCAGTCTCTTGGGCAATTGAGGGGGTTCGTTGAAACGGCCCCGCCAGTCTCCGCTCCACTGGCTCCAGCCCCACTTTTCAATGCGACGCTTCCACAACAGCACGCCGTTGAAGGCGTCACGGGCCACCAGAACCCACTTATCCGGCACACTTCCGTCCAGAGACGACGGGGCCTCGTCGGAGATATAGAACAGCCGACCCCCGCCAGAAACCATGGCCGTTGTGCTCGGAACGGTGTCGTGGTGCCGTTGCCACAGCGGCCCGGCATTCCACTGGATTCGGCGGGGTGGACCGACGACCCGATCCCGGGCTACTGCATTGCCGCTGGCATCGTGCAGCCAGTGAGTCCACTGGTCGATCTGCTCAGGCCACGGTTTGACTACCTTGGTCCACTTACCCCTCTTACTGATGTATGCCGTGCCGCCAGGGACCAGGACCCGCATAACCTCTTTGATGGAGACCGGCGGCGGAGCCTCCCAGACAAGCAGGTTGACGAGATTTTCGGCATAGGGCAGCCTGCCCCCTGACCAGACGGCGGCCGATACCCTGCCGTAGATACCGAGCGATTGAATGTACCGGCGTGCTTTGGCCACCTGGTCGGCGTCACGGTCCAGGCCGTGAACGAGGTAACGCCCGTCTTTTCCCAGGGCGGCGGTGAGCCTGCCATCGGCACAACCAACGTGCACAATCAGACCGCCGCTTACACCGCTGGACTCAAGGATCCTCTCGGCCCGCTGAGCATCAACGGCGGGCACTTCAGCCGGCACAACCGGCGCCAGAACTCCCACTACCACAAGCCAGATCGTCATCATGTCCACAACTTTCCCGCGTAGTCGTTTCGCTTTAGTTGCCGTTGCCCATGCACAGCAATCGGCCTGCCTTCATAGAAATATACAGTCGGCCATTTGCCCCGGCCATCCCGTCCCACGTAGGTATGGTTTCGAGCTTATACTCGGCCAGTTTTCGCCCGTCCGAGACCGAGACCACCTGCAGCAGGGCGCCCTGCCGGCCTTCCAGGGCTTCGGTCTGCCGGTGCAGTTGCCTCTGGATGGCAGCGCTGTTGTAGTTGGCGAAGACCTCTTCCTCGTCGATTATATCAGGCGGACCGGCGATGAACAGCTTATCGCCGGCCAGGACCATGGCCCGCACGTAAAGAGGCACCTCTTTGGACCAGCGGTAAGCAGGCCTGATAGTGGGGGCCTTGGAACGTTTGGGATTCTGCTTGCGCCGGGCCTGCCGATTCTCGGGTCGATTCCGGGCTGCCGGCCTGACAGTCTGAGGCTTTTTCGAGGCGGCGAACAGGTGGTACTCCATCGGCGTGGTCCACTTGTAGTACTCGTACTTTCGCCCGTACCCGTAAACGTTATCCTTGCCGACGACCAGTATGCGCCCCGCGGGCACCAACCTGCCTGCACGCGGCCAGCCGCCAGCACCAGATGCTATGCTCTTGCCGTAAATGAAGTATGCCCGATGGAACCACGAGCCGTCCAGAAAACCGGTGGGGCAGAACAGGTGAACTTCCGGGCCGAGCTGGTCGCTAACATCAGTCGGGCCGATCCGTGTCCGCCTGCCGGTCATATCGAACTCCTGGGTGCGCATATAGACAAAGCGCCCGTCGCTGGAGAGTATGTCCGGCAGCGCGGTGGGCATATTCAGCGTGCTGACGTGGACCTGCAGGTTTTCGCCTGTCTTAGGGTCGCGGTCGTCGAGGATGGTCTCTGAAAGTACCTGGCCGGTCAATGGGTGGAGCCTGAGCATCCGCATTCCACCGTCGAGGAACATTGACCTTCCGGCCACGCAATAGAGCTGGCCGTCCTCGACGAGCACGCTGCCGTGGACCGGCCAGACCGACTCGAGCTGCTCGAAAGCCATAATACGGCGGTCAAGCGGAGCCGCGCGGAATCGCCAGGCCAGGGCCCCGTCGGAGGCGTTCAGGCAATAGACGTGCCCGTCGGCCGAGCCGAAGAGCACGGCGTCGCCGTATATCGTGGGGGGTGAGTCCACTCTTGCGCCGGCCACAAAGCTCCACAGGATCTTCCCGGAACCGGCGTCAAGGGCATATAGCGTATGCGTATCGACCGAGGCCACGAAGACCTTGCCCCGGGCGACGACCGGGCTGCTGAGCCGGCCGGGTAGTTCCGCTTGCCACTTACGCTTGAGCTCCCCGGGCACCGGTATCCCCGCACAACTGCTGCGCCTGGCATCGCAGCGGTACGTTGGCCAGTCTCCCGGGCGCGGGGGACTTGATTCGGGCCCTCTGATCTTGCCGTACGCCGGCCCGCGCCAGAGCCGCTCATCGGCCGGTATCTTCTTCGGCGCCTCTGCTGCCGGGGGCTTCGCCGCCAGCGCGTTGAAGCCGTACAACTTGGCATCCAGGTAGCAGGCGCAGGAATGTGGCGGCGCATAGACCAGCCCGTTGCACGGCATAATCCCGTAGAGGCAGCCGCCCCGGACCCAGTGGTGCGGAATCCAGTGCTTGTTTCTGAAGTCAACGAACTCGATGCCCGTTCTTGATGGCAACAGCCAGCGGTCGGTAGCCCTTGCGCGGTAGCAGCGATGGTGGAACCAGTGGGTCTTGACGTCGGGTGGGAATTGGCTCTTGATCTGCCCGGTCTGCACGTCCCGCCCGACGAATATGCCGGAGTCTTTACCGCCTGCGATCGCGCCGGACCACACCAGCCCCCCGGTAACCAGGAGATCTTCGGGCGAATTGTGTCCGCCCTTGAGATGCTCCCCCGTCCACAGCTTCTTGCCGGTCTGAGCTGCCAGAGCAGTCATAGACCTGTCGCCGCCCGCAAAGAGAACCACGTCTTCGTACACCACCAGGGTCGGCCCGAAGTTGGTCGGGATGGATGCCCGCCTTGGGACAGGTTCCGAAGCCCAGACCTGCTGGCCGCTGGCACGGTCGAGGCGCACTATCTTTTCTCCATCGTGAAAGTACACGGCGTCGGCCCCGGCGGCAAGGGTAAGCGGGACCACTCGATATTTCCTGGCCCAGAGTGTCCGGCCGGTCTTTGCTTCAATGGCCTCGATCTGTCTCGGGCGTTCATCCCACGGCCACTCATTTGCCACGCGGGTCTTGGCCTGGCCGATGTTATTGACCCGGGGGGCGTACTCGTTGTAGTTCATAGGCGAGTCGTTGACGAGCACAAAGAGGATACCATCGCGGGTGATGAGCTCTTCGGTTGCGCTGGTACCCTGGAAGGTCCGGAGCGTTTTGCCCGTGGCCGCGTCGAGGGCCGTCAGGGGAGCCTGGAAACCGAGCGTGACGTAAACCGTATCCTCCACGGCGACCAGCCGGCGAGGCAGGTGGGCCGGCCCGCTCTTGAAGGGCCATAAATGCGTGTGCCACGTTGGAATCGGTCGCTTCCAGAGGATGGTACCGTTGAAGGCGTCTCTGGCGATAAGCGTCCGCTTCTGGGGCAGCTCAATGATCGCGGTCGGCCCTTCATCGAAGATGTAGAAGATCCGTCCGTTCGCCGAAACCAGCGCACTGAGGCTTGCCATACGGTCGTGATGCCGCGACCACCGCGGGCTGCCGACCCACTGCAGCCGGGCGGGCGGGCCAACAAGCAGGTCGTGGGAGACGGCGTTGTTCGATGCGTCGTGCAGATAATGCGTCCACTCGTCCATTTCTTCGGGCCTGGGCTTGACGGTCTTTGTCCATTTCCCGCCCTTCTTTATGTAAGCTATTCCGTGCGGCGCCAGCACGCGCATCACCTCGTCCATAGGTACCCTGCCGAGCCCCTCTGAAACAACCAGGTTGACCAGGTTGTCCGCGTAAGGCAGGCTCTGACCCGTCAGCATTTCGATCGAGACGCCGCTGCCGTAGCAACCGAGCGACCGGAGGTAATCACGGGCAAGCTGGACGTTCCTGGCATCTGCATCCAGGCCGTGAACGATGAAGCTCTCACCTGCGTGCAGAGCCGCCGTAAGTTTTCCATCTCCGCAGCCGATATGCACCACGAGTCCTCCCTTGAGGCCCGTTGCCTTGAGGATTTCGCGCCCCTGGAGTGTTTGCTTGTAAGGTTTTGCAGTTGAGATGTTGCATAGTACTGCCAGAATACAGGCCGTCTTGGTAATCAGTTGCTTTGATCTGGTCATAATAAACTGTCCTAAATTGGGATTTGTTGGTAAATGAATCTGACCTCTAATAATCTTATTGGAAAACTCACCACAAATCAAATCTTGACTTTGATCTGACCCCGTTTTATGTACCACATTGAATTAGAGAATTCCCGACGTTATCTGTCGTGTATCCTCCAGGAAGAGGGCTCGCTGATGCCAAGCTCTCCCGGCAGGTCTGTTCGACCGTCCCGCCCTGGGCAACGGTCACGTCGGCCTGCTGAAGCATTCGAACGATCTGTTCTGGTGAGTGGTTCTTTCGTTTCATTGAGAGCATCCTTCCATCAAAAAGCCTTCACTTTCCAGGATACTCTCTAATCCCTACTGGTACAATTTTCGCAGGTCACATCAAGCTGTCCAAACAGCACAGGGTGATCCACGGCCGGCGGACCCGCCGGGACCTGTCTTATCAGCGGGGGTCACATCAAAAGGAGAAATTCGTCAAATTTTTTCTCGGGCGAATCTGTTCGCTGTAAGTGCTTTTTTGGCAATCACTTACCCCCCCCCCATCCGCAGGCAAGCCGAAAAAACCAGTTTTTAGCCGAATCTTCTCCTTGACAAGCCATATTTAGTCTTGTTAACATAGGAGGCGTTGGCAGTTTACGTAATCTACTGTTGGATCGGAAATGGGTGAAAGGTCATGGAGGAGGTGGTAACCCCTTCTCGCTCAATTTTTTGGCGCGTGGCGTCGGCAATTGTAGTGTTCTATTAAATTTTGGTTGGAGGTTAGTATTAAGGAGCTTTCAAATGAAGAATCTGAAGATGTCAACTTTGATGGTAGCGGTGCTTACAATGTTTTTGTGCAGTGCTGTACAGGCTGACTTGCTCAGTGGACTATCGGATATCACAGTCTTCACTGATCCTGCTGACAACACGAAAAGCTTGACCAGCCTGACATTTGACGGGACAACGTATAATGTCGCCGCTGGTGATCTGGTAAATGGTACAACGACGAGGTTCGACAGCTCCGGCACACCGGTTGACGAAGCCTCACAGGCATACAATATAGCCATTGCCCCCAACGCAGACAACTTCCAGCTTACATTCATTTCGAACTACAAGAATAAGCTTTTGCCGAACATTTCGAGTCTCGACAACTTAGCCTACCAGGAGACGATCTTTCCGTTCCTGGTGAGCACTATCTTCGTGCTCGAGAATGGCGGCAATGATAACGGTACTGTTCAGGCCATTCTGGCTGATAGTTCGCTGGGAGAAGCGCTGACACTTACGAAAAACGGCGCACCTTACGCCGATACGGGAGTCGAGACGGTAGGCCAGCATGCCTTTGGATATGTTTTAACAACGGACGTGCCTGTTATGGGGCTGCGAATCACCGCGCCGGGTCACGATACGCTTAGTATTTCGGCGCCTGTTCCGGAGCCGGCTACTATGGCTCTTCTGGCACTTGGCGGTCTTGGGCTTATCCGTCGTCGTAAAGGATGACAATAAATTTTCTCGACTTTTGCCCTTGCCGGCATTGAATTGAACGGATAAAGGTTTAAACTTGCCGATAGCCGTTACGGCTGTCGGCATATTTTTTTGTTTTTTGCGAGTCTAATTGATCTGACCCCCGAAAATGACGTGACCCCCGAAAACTGTACCAGTACGAATTAGAGAGTATCCTGGAAAGTGATGCTTTTTTGATGGAAGGATGCTCTCAATGAAACGAAAGAACCACTCACCAGAACAGATCGTTCGAATGCTTCAGCAGGCCGACGTGACCGTTGCCCAGGGCGGGACGGTCGAACAGACCTGCCGGGAGAGCTTGGCATCAGCGAGCCCTCTTCCTGGAGGATACACGACAGATAACGTCGGGAATTCTCTAATTCAATGTGGTACATAAAACGGGGTCAGATCAGTTCCATGCGGCGTGCTCCTTTCTGTTGAATGATACGCTAATCAAAAAACATTAGGATACACCGCTTTCATCATCCTTTCATCCACAACTTTCGGTTATACCTCGCCCTCGATTTTCTTGCAATACTGGCCAGTTGGATGTAAAGTAAGCGGGAATTTGTCAGAGCGTGTTTTTCTTTTTGAATTGGTTTTAGTCATGATGAGATTCCTCTACTGCGATCAGAGTATTCTGGTACACAGCCTGATTGTAGATGGCGTTTTGGTTGTAGTCGAGGTTGTAGTAGGATAGACTGACGGTCCGGCCAGTTCCTGCATCATCTTGTAACTAAAGGACTTGGAGAGGTGTCGGAGTGGCTTATCGAGCCGGTTTCGAAAACCGGTGTGCCCTTTATGGGCACCGCGGGTTCGAATCCCGCCCTCTCCGTTGCTTTCTGAGGGGTTGTAAGTCCTTATTGCGCAAAGGCTTGCGACTCGGCACTTGAGAAATGCACACCTGGCTGTCCTGGAACTGTCCTGCTTCCGCTATCGAAGCTCAGGCTGCTCGTGGCCATCCGGGCCTGGCGGCCGTTCATCGTAAAGTAGACGGCAAGCATGTTGCTGGTGGAATGCCCATCCATTCAAAAATGTGCTTGTACGACAGGTTTTCCTGGGAGCAGTTGCTTGCCAACAAATGCCCGAAAAGGTATGGAGCCTGTACCGGTATCAAGGGGCGCTTAAAACCAGCCGCCGGGTTGTCCCGGTTGGCGTTGAAATTCGGCCTGCGGCCGCGTAACGACCGGGCAACTCTATGCGACGGCCTCCTTGCTGTCAACCACCTTCGATAACGCCGCAACCGGTACTGGCATCTGCCGGTAGCCCCCGACTCTTCGAAAACGCTTTTCAGCCTCCAATAACGCAGCCCCACCCCAACGCCAGGCCATACTCGCATCACGCCAACGCTTCACGTTGCCGCACAGATCATCGGCCCGCGAAAAACAGCTCTCAATCAGATTCGTGCTCCCAAACAGCCGACGAAGCTCGTCCGGCAACCCTGACCCGTTGACCGTTAGTCTCTGCTCGAAGCCTTCAATTACGACGGCGACACCCTCCTTGGACGCGCACGTCCTCTATGCGACACTATAACATCGTGAGCATCTGTGGGCATTTGTTCAGGATCGGACAGTAGAGCCGACGAGTAATACTGCCGAGCACATTCTGCGTCAGCCGGTATTGCAGACCATTTAACCAAATCTGCCCGAACGCTTACCATTTGACAATAGTCCGCTGGCTCTGGTAATAGAATAGCCTTGGTGAATATGGTATCGGTTGCCCCATGTGGTGTGTCGGACCTGACGAAATGCAGGATATCATACTCGACTCGATAACTGAGGGTGTATTTACCGTTGATTCGGACTGGCGGATTACCTCTTTCAACCGGGCGGCCGAGGAAATCACAGGTGTCCAGCGCAGCAAGGCTCTCGGACGACGGTGCAGAGACATTCTTCGGGCGGACGTCTGCGAGACGGGCTGTGCACTGGCCGAGACGATAAAGACAGGTCAGTCCATCGTCAACCGCGCTGTCCATATCATCGATGCGGACGGCAAGCGACGAGCCATCGCCATATCCACCGCGCTGCTGAAAGACCAAGATGGCAAGGTGGTAGGCGGTGTCGAGACATTCCGAGATATGACTCTTGTCGAGGAGCTTCGCAAGGAACTCGAGGGCCGATACCGCTGTGAGGACATCATCAGCCGAAACCACCGGATGCTGGAGATGTTTCGCATTGTTCCACATATTGCTGAGAGTGACTGCACGGTTCTCATTGAGGGCGAGAGCGGAACCGGCAAGGAGCTCCTTGCACGGGCGATTCACAATCTGAGTCCGCGCAAGGACAAGCCTTTCGTTGCCGTAAGCTGCGGTGCTCTTCCTGATACGCTGTTGGAGTCGGAGCTGTTTGGCTACAAAGCGGGGGCGTTCACGGATGCCAAAAAGGACAAGCCCGGGCGCTTTGCTATGGCCGAAGGCGGCACGCTTTTCCTGGATGAAATCGGCGATGTCTCCTCGGCGATGCAGGTTCGGCTGCTGCGCGTCTTGCAGGAGCGCACGTATGAGCCCTTGGGGGCCGTTGCTTCGGCCAAGGCGGACGTCCGAATCATTGCGGCGACAAACAAAAAGCTCAGCGACCTTGTCGAACAGAAGAGATTCAGAGACGACCTGTACTACAGGATCAACGTAATGAAGCTGGAGCTGCCCCCCCTGCGGGACCGCAAGGAGGATATCCCCTTGCTGGTGGACCATTTCATAGCCCGCTTCAACCGCCTTCACGGTAAGAATATCAGTTGCGTTACAAACGAAGTCTTGGCGTCTCTTTTGGCTTATGACTACCCAGGGAATGTGCGGGAACTCGAGAACATCATTGAGCACTGCTTTGTTCTGTGCCAGGGCGAAATCATCGAAAGAAGGCATTTGCCTGCCTCGGTCTGTCCGCCTGAGGGTCTCGAACCAAGCGCCACCGGCCAGATCAAAACCCTAAAGCAAATGGAATCTGTGCTGATAATCGAGGCACTCCGGCGGAACAAGGGTAATCAGGCGGCCGCGGCGAAAGACCTGGGCATAGACAAAAGCACCTTGTATCGCAAGCTCAAGGCATACGGCATCAAAGCTCAAGTGTATCGTTAAGGCGAATGCCGGCCGGTTTGACAGCGATGCACGATACCCTAAATGGTTGCATATTGCAATTACCAACCGATCCAGGGTATTGCAAATTGCAATTCATCTCGACCCCTCCACACGGCGCGAAAATTGATTCTGATCGCGCAACCGCTTGTAATAACGGACGTTAGAGCACATCGGCCGAGCGGACGTCTTTTGTGGCATGCTGCTTGCACACCCACTCGTTCGGGAAGTTGGAGCAATGACAATAGCGATACCAGTACACGATGATTGTGTTTCGCCGGCCTTCGACTTTGCCCGCAGGCTCTTGCTGGTGGAGTTCGAGGGTGGGGGCGAGACGAGGCGTTCCGAGGCCTTGTTGGTCCCGGAATCCGCTGCCCAAAGGGCTGCCAGGCTACAAGAGCTGGGCGTGGATACGGTCATTTGTGGGGCAGTCTCTCGCGACCTGGCGCAATCGGTTGCGGCGGTCGGGATCGAACTTCTGGCATACGTCACTGGTCGTGTTGACAGTGTGCTGAAAGCCTATGAGACGGGTCAATTGGCCAGGCCGTGCTTTACCTTGCCCGGGTGGTGGCCCGGCGCAAGGAACGGTTTTCGGCGGTGTCGTCGGAGACGGCGAGGCCGCTGTTAGATCGAGCAAGAGCCCCGTTGGTTCTTGCACCGATCGGCGAACCGACAAAACGGGACCGACGGGGACGGAGTCTGAGCAGACAAGATGCAGGCGAGCAGAAAGGCAAGCAAATGAAAGTCGCGGTAACTGCCCAAGGCAAAGAGCTCTCGAGCGAAATCGACAGCAGGTTCGGACGGGCTCGTTGGCTCATCGTTGTTGACACCGAGACGGACGATTTCCACGTCCAGGACAACAAGGTCAATTTGAACGCCGCCCAGGGGGCTGGCATTCAGACAGCGCGAAACATCGCCGATCTTGGCGTCGACGCTGTGATAACAGGCAATATGGGGCCCAATGCCTTCAAGACACTCAATGCAGCGGGTATCAAGGTGTTTCTTGCGCAAAACCAGACTGCTCAAGAGGCGATAGACTCGCTCAAAACGGGAAATCTAAAAGAGCTGGATCAAGCCAACGTTGAAGGACATTGGGTTTAGCGACCGCAAGGTGCCGGCTATGCGTATTTACTTGGATTGCATCAGTTGTTTTATTCGGCAGGCTCTGTGTGCCGCGAGACTTGCGACGGACGACGAACAGATTCACCAAGAGGTAGTGCAAGGCGTTCTTCGCTTAGCGAGCAGGTTGGATATGAGCCAGAGCCCGCCAGCAATCGCCCAACAAATGCACCGCCTGATCCGGGAATTGATAGGAAGCGATGACCCATATCGCAGGGTCAAAACCCGGTTCAACAATCTGGCCTTGAGGCTGTATCCGGAGCTGCGAAAGCGGATTATGCGCTCGGAAGATCGGCTAGAGACCGCGATCCGCCTGGCAATAGCCGGCAACATCATAGATTTCGGCGCCAACGGCTCGTTAGAGGAACCGGACGTCAATAGAGCTATCCGTGAATCTCTCGCGGTGGAACCCAACCGAATGCAGCTCTCCTTATTCCGGGATGCCACGGTGCACGCCGAAACGATTCTCTACATAGCTGATAATGCCGGCGAAATCGTCTTCGATCGCTTACTTATCGAGCAGTTGCCCTATGAAAAAGTAACGGTGGTCGTCAAAGGCAAACCCGTCATAAATGATGCGACGATTGAAGACGCAGATGTTGCGGGTCTGACCCGAATTGTGGAAGTGATCGACAACGGCTCGGACGCACCTGGAACGATACTCCAGGACTGCTCGGCGACTTTCCATGAGCGTTTCTCAAGAGCGGATATGGTGATAGCCAAGGGACAGGGCAACTACGAGACTCTCAGCGGCGTCGATAAGAATGTCTTTTTCTTGCTGAAGGTGAAGTGTCCGGTGATTGCCCGGGATATTGGGTGCAGTGCCAACGAAACAGTACTGCGGAGAAGCGCCGCGTTTGGCGGCGGGGAAGAAGGCCATTGAAGGAGGAAAGGTAAATGCCGAAGTTTGATGGAACTGGCCCACTTGGCAAAGGCCCTATGACCGGACGAGGCGACGGATTTTGCATTTTGCGAAAGTCGCGAGATCATCCCCAGCACCTGGAAGGCTTTGTCGGAGCGCAGGGCAAGCCGCTCCGGCAGATAGACCGGGTGAAACTTGAGAATGACGTACCTGATACACAGGGCGACGTCGGAACGGATTCGGCAGGTTCAGGCTCATCACAGAACAAGACACGTCATTGCTCGTAGAAAGGAGGTGTAAGATGCCGAGAGGTAATGGAACGGGACCGGTGTGGCAGGGTCCTGGTGGTACGCCACGGTCCGGTCGAGGTAAAGGAGCCGGCCGGGGCAGAATGGGCGGACCATTTGCTGCAGGGCCGGGCGGTAACTGTGTGTGTCCCAAATGTGGAGCGACGGTCGCTCACACCGCCGGGCAGCCTTGCAATCAGCAAGTATGTCCTAAGTGTGGTACAAGAATGACGAGAGGTTAGCGTTATTGAGGAAAGGCGCCCTATTTCACAAGGGTTGGACGTCCTTTCTGAATAGTCAATTACTCGTACTTGGCCGTGTGAAACGTTTAAGAAGGCTGCGTCCTGAGCAACCTTCTGACAAATTTAAGGGTGATTCGACGATGCCGATATTTGAGTACAGGTGTAACAGCTGCGGGCATAAGACCGAGTTTCTGGAAGAAACCAACGCCAAGAAAAAGCATATCTGCGAAAAATGTGGAAGCCGGGATATGCAGAAGTTGTTTTCGGGTTTTTCCATCGGGCAAAGCAACCGGACAAGCGGTTCATCTCCCGCCGGAACGTGCCCCACAGGAACGTGTGATCTCTGCTAGTAAAAAACATCATTTGTGAGAATAGTAGCAGGATCGAAAGAACCTGGAGTTGGGCAGAACAAGAAAGTGCGTTTCGGTCGTTGCTCATAGATTTGGGTTCGTATCGAAAGTTTGCCTAAAGAGTCTAAAGAAGCCAATGTTGTTTCAGAAAGGAGGTATTGCTATGCCGGGTGGAGATAGAACAGGTCCCGCGGGTCTGGGA
>CAZWAP010000038.1:0-22115 GCA_964632005.1 uncultured Pirellulales bacterium
GGGACGGTCGAACAGGCCTGCCGGGAGCTTGGCATCAGCGAGGCCTCTTCCTGGAGGATACACGACAGATTAAGAACATTGCTTGAAAGAACGAAATCTCGTGGCACCGCCGCGAAAGCAGGCGGAAACAACTTCCTTTTTCCCGCCCTCCGGTCAGGCTTGAGTGGGCGTAGCAACGCGAAGGCTCCTCAATGGCCTTCACCTAAAAGCAGTTTCCTGGCATTCACGGTGCTATTGGCTTTGGCGGTGACTGTCCCGGTGCACGTGGTTTGGGCTGCCGAGATAGCGAAGCCGCAAAAAGACCTACCTCTGCCGGGAGAAGTCTTTGAAGTCGATGGTCGCACCGCATTTGTGCTTCTTCCAGCGGCTGAGAACCTCCATCACAATCGCCCGACTCCGTGGGTGTGGTATGCGCCTACGTTGCCCGGGCTCCCCGAGGCCCGGGAACAGTGGATGTTCGAACGTTTTCTGGAGGTCGGCGTCGCGGTGGCCGGCGTAGACGTCGGCGAATCCTATGGCAATCCGCAGGGACGCGCCCACTTCTCGGCTTTCTACCGAGAATTGACAGAACGGCGTGGGTTCAGCCGTAAGCCTGCCCTCCTGGCGCGCAGCCGCGGCGGGCTGATGCTGTACAACTGGGCGGCCGAGCATCCAGATTGCGTCAGCTGCATCGCCGGCATTTACCCCGTTTGCAATCTTCGTAGTTGGCCCGGTCTTGACCGGGCCTGCGTCGCTTACGGTCTGACCGCGGCGCAACTCGAAGAGCAGTTACCCTTACATAATCCGATTGACCGCCTCGCCCCGCTCGCCAAGGCCGGCGTGCCGATCTTCCACATCCATGGCGACTCGGACGATCTTGTGCCTCTGAAAGATAACTCCGCCTTGCTCGCCAGGCGCTTCCGCAAGTTGGGCGGTTCGATGCGGTTGCGGATTCCACCAGGCCAGGGCCACAACGTCTGGGACGGCTTCTTTCGATGCCGGGAACTCGTCGAGTTCGTCATTGCGCACGCCAGCCCGGCGGCGGAGCGTGAACCTTCACCGGCGCTTTTTCGAGAACCGCCCATGGAAGCCCGCCCCGGGGCTTTCTGGGCCTGGATGAACGGCAACGTCGACCTTGACCGAATCACTTACGAACTTGAGGAGATGAAGGCCAAGGGGATGTCCGGCGCGGAAATTTGGGACATCGGCGTTATCAGTCCGATTCCCGAAGAACCGATCCCGGCGGGTCCTGCCTTCCTCGGCCCCGAATCACTCAAAGCGATCAACCATGCCATTGAGCAAGCCGACCGCCTGGGCCTGCACTTGGGAATAGTCGCTTCGAGCAGTTGGAATGCTGGCGGTAGTTGGATTGAGCCTCGCGATGCAATGAAGGGCCTTTACGAGAGCGAAATCACTGTGGACGGTCCTGCTAAGCTGTCACGGTTATTGCCTTTTCCTGCATGTAACGCACCCAAAGGTGCCGATGGTCTGCCGCTCTACTACAAGGAAATTGCCGTGCTGGCTTACCCGCAGTCACCGGACCACACCATCCGAGACCCGGCCTCTGTCATCAACCTCAGTGACAAGATGGACTGCGACGGACGGCTCACTTGGGACGTCCCGCCGGGGTCCTGGGTGATTGCGCGGTTTATCACGAGTAACACTGGCCAGAAGCTGATGGTACCCAGCCCCAACTCAAACGGCCTGCTCATCGATCACCTCGATGGCAACGCGGCTGAGACCCATTTTCGCTACATCATCGACCAAATCTTGAAAATGCGTCCCAGCCTGGATTCGCTGCGCTATATGGAAGTCGACAGCGTCGAAGTAGATAATCAGACGGACTGGACCGATTCCTTTGTGGAGGAATTCCGCAAACGGCGTGGCTATGATCCGATTCGCTATCTCCCCGCTCTCAAGGGTAAGAAGTTCGCCGACCCGCAAATCACCTTGCGCTTTCAGCACGACTATCGCAAGACTGTTAGCGATCTGTGGATCGACGGTCACTACCGCAGAGGCAGCGAGGTTCTGAACAGTTATGGGATGCGACTGGTGGCCGAGGCGGGCCACGGCGGCTACCCACGTGCCGAACCGTTGCGTGCCTGCGGCGTGGTGGATATTCCGCGTGGCGAGTTCTGGAACGGCTCGCGGTTCTGGGTGGTGAAAGAGGCGGCATCCGCGGCGCACATCTACGGCCGGCAGATTGTCGATGCGGAGTCGTTCACCGGTTGGCGACACTGGCAGGACGGTCCGCTGGAATACAAGCGCCTGGCCGATACGGCGTTTTGTGCCGGGTTGAATCGCATCACCTTTCACACCTTTGCCCATACCCCTCCTCAAGGAGGAGTGCCCGGACACATGTATCACGCCGGCGAACACTTCAACGTCAACACCACTTGGTGGCCCAAGGCCGGGCCTATGTTGTCCTATTTCTCCCGCTGCTGCTACCTGCTCCAACTGGGCCTGCCCGTCGCTGACGTCTGCTTCTACTATGGCGACGACGCGCCCAACCTGGTCGCCACCCGCCGCATCGGTCCCGATTCCAAGAGGTTGGACGGGCCAACCTGCGCCCATTGCGGGCGGCCCAACCCGGCACCAGCTGACGCGCTTGGAACAGGTTACGACTACGATGTCATTAACTCCGATGTAATCGAGAACTACATGGAGTTCAAGGACGGCCGTCTGGTTCTGCCCCATGGTGTGAGTTACTCGGTTATTGTCCTGCCAGAACGCACCGACATTCCTCTGTCCGTGCTTAAGAAACTGGAGAAGCTCGTCCGTGACGGCGCAACACTCCTCGGCCCCAGGCCCGAGCGTGACACCTCGTTGGTGGACTATCCGCACTGTGATGAGCAGGTCAGGGAAATAGCGGGCCGAATGTGGGGTTCTGGCGATGGAAAGGATGCGCGCGAACATTCTTACGGCAAAGGGCGGGTCATTGCCGACCGCGATCGTGTCCGCGAAATCCTGCAGCAGCGCGGCATAGGCCCGGATTTCTCATACAGCAGTCCGGGTAAACAGGCCGACCTCGACTACATCCATCGCCGCACCCCGGGCGCCGATATCTACTTTGTCAGCAACACGCAGATGGAGGAGGCCGAAGCGGATTGCACATTCCGCGTCGCACAGCGCCTGCCGAAGTTGTGGTATCCGGATACCGGCGAAATCAAGCCGTGCGCCGATTTCGCCAAGGTTGCCGGCGGTATGAAGATCAAGCTTCGCCTGCCGCCGGCCGGCTCTGTGTTTGTCGTGTTTTCGGGGCCCGCGCCAGAGTCCGCAGCGCCGACTGCGGCGAAGGATGACGGCAAGCCGCGCGAGACGTACGAACTCACAGGTCACTGGGAAGTGCGTTTCCCGCCCAACCTTGGTGCGCCGAAATCGCGAGTATTCGAGAAGCTGGTTTCATGGACAGATATTCCCGACGATGGAATCAAATACTTTTCAGGGACTGCGACTTACCTCAAGGAATTCGAGGTGCCGGCATCAATGTTGTCAGAGGGCCTCCGTCTGGAGCTTGACCTCGGCAAGGTACGCAACGTCGCTGATGTGACGTTGAATGGCAAGCATCTGGGGATTCTATGGAAGCCGCCTTATGCTTGTGAGGTAACCGGTCTGGTCCGAAGTGGAAAGAACGAATTGAAAATCGAAATCACCAACCTTTGGGCCAACCGCCTGGTCGGCGATTCGAAGCTTCCGCGTGAAAAACGCGTGACGCGCATTACGCAGAGAGTGTCGGTGAGCGGCCCTCACGAATCGGGACTGCTCGGGCCGGTGATTTTGATTGCCGGGACAGAAATTTGACCCCACTCCGGCAGGACCACTTATTAAGATGCCGCAACCTGTTCAAAATGCTCCGTTTACAACTAACAAGTCTCCAGAAGTGCGTCGTCGCCAGGCGATTACTGGTTGACAGCTGGATTTCAACGGATATATTCTAATCAAGACTCCGGTTGATGACTTGGAGAGAGTCCCGCAGTTAGGGACGCCGAAGGTGTAACCTGTTGCGGAAGATGCCAACAGGGAAACTCTCAGGCACAAGGATCCAAGTCGGACGGCCCTCTGGAGAACCTGCAGGCAGTGCAGGTACCGAAGGGATAATTATCTCAGGTAAACGGACAGAGGGATGTGGGAACGGCTGTGAAGGCAGAGTATATCCGTTTGCTGTTCTAACGAGGGCCGACTGGTGTTAAAGAACAATACCGACGACGGGTCAGGACCCGATCTACGCGAAGAAGAACCCAGGCGAACTGTCTTATACGATTGGCATATCAAACTGGCCGACAGGTCGCACATCGTCGCCTTCGCTGGATACCTTATGCCGTTGTGGTACTCGTCCATATCGGCCGAACACGCAGCCGTGCGTCAGGCAGCCGGGATTTTCGATTGTACGCATATGGGGGTACTGGAGATTTCCGGGGCGGGCGCCGCCGATTTTCTAAATCAGTTGACCACCAACAGCGTCGTACATCTTGAAGTCGGGTCTGCGCAGTATTCCTTTGTGCTGGAGCCGTCAGGAAACGTTCTTGATGACGTCATAGTGTATCGCAGGGGCTGCGAGGAGTTTATGCTCGTCACCAATGCGATGAATGATGCCAAGATAAAGAATTGGGCCAGGTCGCTGGTTGACGGCAAAGCCTGCATCGAGCCGGGACAAACCGGCAGGAAGATCTGTAACAGACCCCAAGTGCGCGACTTACGTGGCGCGAACAGCGGAGAGGACCGCAGGGTTGACTTAGCTTTGCAGGGACCAAAATCGCTGGATGTGCTTTCTGCATTGATCGAGGGCAGTCAGGCACAGTCGCAGATTGCCCAGCTACGGCCCTTCCGGTTTGCACTGGTGCGTATGCGCGGCATTGAGTGCCTGGTGGCGCGGACCGGTTACACGGGGGCCAGCCTCGGATTCGAGTTGTTTGTGCATCCGGACAAGGCGTCAGAGCTGTGGGAGATGATTTTGAAGGCGGGCAGACCACTGGGGCTGCAGCCGTGCGGCCTTGGTTCGCGTGACAGCCTGAGGATCGAAGCGGGTCTGCCGCTTTATGGGCATGAACTGGCCGGACAGTTCAATATTTCGCCATTTGAGGCCGGATACGGATGGGCCGTGAGGTTGGACAAGGAGTCGTTTGTCGGCAAAGCGGCTATGGAACGGATATCAAGAGAGTACGAGATGAAGGTTGCCAGGATTGAACTGCCTGGAACAAGGGGTACTCGGCCGGTTCGGCAAAACGACGGTGTGCTGGACGAGTCCGGCCGGAGCATCGGTTGGGTTTTGAGCTGTGCGGCAATTGGTCAAAAACAAATTGCTCTGGTCTATGTGGACAGAGGATGTGCGGAAGAAAACGACGCTGTGGGGATCTACTATTCGGCGCGAAGCCAGAGACAAGTTCGGCAGGGTAGAAAGCAGAATATTAAGAAGGGAGAACTCCTGGAGCCGGACTTAAGAGGCAAAGTATTGAATCGATTTGCAAAATTCTGATTGGAGATGGAAGCTATGGTTATGGAAGGGTTGCTATATACCAAACAACATGAGTGGGCAAAAGTCGAAGGTGATATTGCCACTATTGGAATCACGGATTATGCGCAAAAGATGTTAGGTGAGATTGTCTTCGTCGAATTGCCGGTTGTGGGCACAGAAGTAGTGTCGGGCAGTGAGATCGCCGTCGTTGAGAGTACAAAGGCTGCCAGTGACGTCTTTTCGCCGGTTGCGGGCAAGATAACAGCTGTCAACTCGGCGCTCGAGTCGGAACCGGAGCTGATAAACAGGGATTGCTACGACTCCGGGTGGATCTGCAAGATAGAGCTCGCGGATGAAACATCGCTTGCAGCCTTGCTGGACGCAGAGCAGTACAAGCAATATCTCAAGGGCATCAACCAGAAATGAACCGTGCCGCCGTAACACCGGAGCACCATAACTCTGAAATAGGGTCCAATAGATGCCTTTCATATCGAATACACCGGAGCAGCAAGACCAAATGCTCGCTGAGATTGGTCTGACGAAAGACGATCTCTTCGCTGATATTCCTGCAGGACTATTGTACAACGATTTCAGGCTGCCAGAAGGTTTGAGTGAGCAACGGGTACGTGAGAGGCTGGCAGAGCTTGCTGAAAAGGATGCGACAGACCTGACGTGCTTTCTCGGGGGTGGTTTCTATGATCATTTTATACCCGCGGCCGTCTACTCAATCGTTGGCCGCGGCGAATTCTACACTGCATACACACCATATCAGCCGGAACTCTCACAGGGGACTCTGCAGGCGATCTACGAATACCAGTCGGCGGTCTGCAGGTTGACGGAAATGGAGGTGGCAAACGCCTCGCTTTACGACGGGGGAACCGCTCTCTATGAGGCTATGATGATGGCGAACCGCATCACGGGGCGGAACAAGATTATTATCGACGACAGCGTAAATCCTATTTACCGGGTGATGATTCGTTCCTACACGCTGAACCTCAGGATCGAATTTGAAGAAAGCCAATGCAAAGACGGTCTGGCGGATCGCGAGCAAATACTTGAAAGGATCGACGAGAAGACCTCGGCGGTCATACTGCAGAATCCCAACTTTTTCGGCTGTATAGACGACTTCAGCGACATTGCAGCGGCCGCCCACGAAAAAGGAGCGTTGCTGATCGTCTCATGTTATCCAATTTCGTTGGGGATACTCAAGAGTCCGGGGGCAATGGGGGCCGATATCGTAACAGCTGAGGGCCAGAGTCTGGGGATGCCGTTATCATTTGGCGGCCCCTATTTAGGTCTTATGGCTGCAAGAAGGCAATACATCCGGAAGATGCCGGGGCGGATTGTCGGTGAGACAACCGACGAATTCGGGCGACGGGCATACGTGCTCACACTCCAGGCGCGCGAGCAGCATATACGCAGGGACAAAGCAACATCGAATATCTGCTCAAATGAAGCATTGTGTGCGTTGACTGCGCTGGTGTATCTTTCGCTGCTTGGCAAAGAGGGCTTGAAAGAAACAGCACAACTCTGCGCCGATAAAGCGAGCTATGCATACAAACGGCTGACGGCGATACCGGGCGTGCAGCCGCATTTTCGTGGCAGATGGTTCTTCAACGAATTTGTTCTGGATTTGCCGTGCGAGGCGGCAGACGTGATTGCGAAGTTGATCGAAAGAGGTTTTGCGGCAGGCTTTCCTTTGAGCAGATATTACAGCGGGATGGAGAATTCAATCTTAATTGCCGTCACCGAGAAACGAACCAAGCATGAGATCGGCATGTTAGCGGAAGCGTTGGAGAGCGTTTTATGAAACTCATCTTTGAAAAGAGCGTGCCGGGCCGTAGGGGCGTCCGAATCGGCCCCGGCGATGTGCCGAGAATGAACGTCAGAAGTAGCCTGCTGCGCGGACAAGCCGCAGAACTGCCGGAACTAAGCGAGCTCGACGTTGTGCGGCATTTCACCGAGCTATCGCGTCGGAACTTCGGCGTGGACACTAATTTCTACCCGCTCGGTTCCTGCACGATGAAATACAACCCGAAGGTTGCCGAGCACATCGCGTCCTATCCTGGGTTTGCGCAATTGCATCCCCTTCTGCCTCAGCTGAAGATGGGCGGGATACTCACGCAGGGTGCGCTGGGCGTTCTATACGAGACCGACTTACTGCTGCGCGAAATAACGGGTATGGCAGGCTTTACAATGCAACCTCTGGCCGGAGCGCACGGCGAACTGACGGGGATGATGATCATGGCGGCTTACCATAAGGACAAAGGTAATAAGAAAACGACCGTTCTCATCCCGGATAGTGCTCACGGGACCAACCCTGCGAGTGCGGCGATAGCCGGATACAATGTGGTCTCTATTCCCAGCAATGCAAACGGCGTGATGGATATTGAAGCTGTGAGACGACAACTGAATGACGAGGTTGCGGGCCTGATGCTAACCTGTCCGAACACTCTCGGCTTGTTCAATCCGCACGTGCAAGAGATCTGCGAGCTTATCCACGAAGTTGATGGACTGGCATACTATGACGGTGCCAACCTGAATGCGGTAGTGGGCAAGGCGCGACCCGGCGACTTTGGTTTCGACATTGTGCACGTGAATCTGCACAAGACCTTTGGGACGCCGCACGGGGGCGGCGGGCCGGGTGCCGGTCCGGTCGGCGTAAGAGAAGACCTTGTACCGTACTTGCCCGTCTCGGTGGTAGTTAAAAGGAACGACGGCACGTACGCGCTGGAATACGATCGTCCAAAGTCTATAGGCTACATCGCGCCGTTTTACGGCAACTTTGCGGTTATACTGAGGGCCTACGTTTATATCCTGATGCTCGGCAAGCAAGGGCTCAGCCGAGTAGCAGAAAACGCCGTGCTTAACGCAAACTACGTGAAAGAGAAACTCAAGGGCCATTACAGGATCGCCTTCGATAAGCTCTGCAAGCACGAGTGTGTTTTCAGTATCTCGGATCGGATGGCCCAGAATGGTATTCGCGCCGTGGACATTGCAAAGGCTCTTATAGATAGAGGTTTCCATCCGCCCACCGTGTATTTTCCAACGGTCGTCCGTGAGGCAATAATGATCGAGCCGACCGAAACCGAGAGCAAAGAGACCCTTGATGCGTTTATCGAAGCGATGATAGAAATCGCCGAGCAGGCTGAAAGTGAGCCGGAAAAGCTGAAGTCTGCGCCGAAAACCACGCCGGTTTGCCGCCCGAATGAAACTGCTGCAACCAAGGAGCTTAACGTCGCTTGTCTGTAAGGGTCAGCGCGCAAGAATACGATCATATAGAAGGGTATCGGCCGTGCCGCGGTAGTGTCAGTTGATTGGCTCCCTTGGCTGCAAATCCCCTGGCCCTGCTACGGGCCCATAGACAGTATCCTTGTGAGATTTTGGAGCGTCCGAGAATGCTCCTGGTAGTCGAGGAGTAAAGTGCGGAGCCAGCCGCGTGGGCCGCGATTACGGCGGTCGCATCCCGATTCCGTATTCGCCCTGTCCGCGCGGCCAGCTCAGATAAAGTGATGCCAAAAGGTCTCGGACCGGTCCTGCCGTCCGATTACGCCCAGCGAGGCTACACAGAGCCGCCCTGAATGGTCCGGCTTTCGTGAGTCGACGCCTACAACCAGGATGCACCAAAATACTAATTGGCGCGTAGAACCTTAAGAAACAAGAATCCATAAGATTCGTAATGTCAACGACTCAGCAATCTGGAAAACGTCGTGAGCTGCAAATCTTTCGCAGAAACAAGATAGAACAGGGCTGGACTTATCAGGCGCATCCAAATCGAGCTGATCGCAGGCCATTCCACAGGCCGCCTCATTGATAACAGCACAACAGAACCCCCTTATAGGTGGCCCGTGCGCAAAGTTTTTGAGGATTGCAGTTGAGACCTTGATGGCTGAGCGAATTACAGTGAAGACCAGTGAAATCGCGGGCCTCCTGGCCAAAAGAGCTTGCAACGTAACTCCTTGGAAAAAAATAGGTTGCGAATCCAGAGAAGGCAAATCTCCCCCTGTCGGTTAGTTTTTTCCTGCCTTCTTAGCCCCCCCTCTCGCAGTCGCCTGCCAGTGCAGCAGCGTCAGCGGAAACCGCCGCTTGAAAAAGGCTGCGAAAGAAGCCGGATGGCAACTTCCCCGCCGTATCCTGCCAGTAGAAATGACAGAGCATCAGGAATTTGGCCAGGGGCGGGTTTTGAGCCGGGTTGCAGCGGTAGGGAAGGGCTGGCAATCATCCGCCAAGATCAGGAGTGCTGCGTCTGATTCTCGCTGAAGGGATGCGGCCGCAAGAGCATCGGGCAGGCCGGGAGACCCTATCTATTAGTAACGGGCATCCGGAGCGTCTCCCGGGACACAGGATCCGGGCCCTCGGTTGGACACTTTACAGAGCGAAGGTTTGGGCTATACTTATTCAGTGTTATGGCACAGGTGGACAAGAACTCGGTAGGAATAGTGCAGACGCACAGCATAAGGCTGGTGGATGAGTCCGAGCCGCTGGAGCTGGACTGCGGCAAAAAACTGGCGCCCATAGACGTTGCCTACGAGACCTACGGCGCGCTCAACCAGGCCGGCGACAACGCAATCCTGATCTGCCACGCCCTTAGTGGAGATGCGCACGTCGCGGGCTACCATAGTGCCAGCGATACAAAACCGGGCTGGTGGGATGTTATGGTCGGGCCGGGCAAGGGAATCGACACAAACAAGTACTTCGTAATATGCTCGAATTTTCTGGGCGGCTGCCGGGGTACCACCGGGCCATCATCGCTCAACCCAGCAACAGGCAGACCGTACGGCCTGGATTTCCCGATCATCACCATCCGCGACATGGTCAGGGTGCAGAAGCTTCTGGTGGACAGGCTCGGAATCCCCCGGCTGCTGGCGGTGATCGGGGGCTCCATAGGAGGTATGCAGGTCCTGCAGTGGGCTATCGAATACCCGGATTTCGTCAAGGCCGCCATCCCCGTCGCCACCACGAGCCATCTCGGCGCGCAGTCTATCGCTTTCGATGCGGTCGGCAGAAACGCCATCCTCGCCGATGCGAACTTCGCCGGCGGTCAATACCACGGTCGAAAAGGGCCCGATAGGGGCCTGGCAATCGCCCGGATGATCGGCCATATAACATACCTCTCCGAGCAGGGAATGCGCGAGAAGTTCGGCAGAACACTGCGTAAGGCCGACGACTACAGCTTCGATTTCAACTCCGAGTTTTCGGTCGAAACATATCTCGACCATCAGGGCCGGAGCTTTGTCGAAAGATTCGATGCCAACAGCTACCTTTACATCACCAAGGCTGCGGATTATTTCGACCTGCAGAAAGACTACGGCTCGCTGAAGAACGCCTTTGCGCGGGTCACCGCGAGATTCCTGGTGGTCAGCTTTGCCAGCGACTGGCTTTTTACGCCGGCCCAGTCCAGGGCTATCGTCGATGCGCTCTCGGCCAACCGCAAGGACGTCAGCTACTGCGATATTGCCTCGCCTTACGGTCACGACGCATTCCTGCTCGAACCAGAGACACTCGGTGCGCTGATAAGCGGTTTTCTCGAAGCTACCCACAAGCCCGTGGAGAAAGCCGGGCGCAGCAGCCGGCGAAGCGCCAGCTTCGACAGAAACAGCGTCGAGCACGCTCACCGTCTGCGCATTGATTACCAGCTAATCGAATCGCTCATTGAGCCGAAAAGCACCGTCCTCGACATCGGTTGCGGGGACGGCGAGCTGCTGGCCAGGCTGATCAAGGACAAGCAGATTCACGGGGAAGGGATCGAGCTCGACCAGGATCTGGTGGTCGAATGCGTGAAGCGCGGGCTGCCGATCATCCAGCATGACGTGGAAAAAGGCCTGAAAAGTTACACAGACAAGAGCTTCGATTACGTCATACTCTCGCAGACCGTCCAGACTATCAAGAATCCCAAGGAGGTCTTCGAGGAGCTCCTGAGGGTCGGCCGGAAAGTCATCGTCAGCTTCCCGAACTTCGCCCATTGGCGATGTAGAGCGCAATTATCCTTTCGCGGCAAGGTACCCGTAACCGCCCAGCTGCCGTTCGAGTGGCACAACTCGCCCAATATACACTTCCTCTCGCTCAAGGACTTCGATGCGTTCTGCTGCAAGCTCGGCGTAAAGGTGGAAAAGCGCATTCCTCTCGGCAAGAAACGTCTCCGTGCGGTCAGGTTTCTGCCCAATCTGCTGGCCGAGCAGGTGGTGTACGTTACAAGCAGGAACGAGATGGGCGGGCGGTAGCACTTCGGGCCATCATTTGGGCAGGTTGTGGTGCGCATAGATTTGCAGAGTCTGAAGAAAAAGGGAAACACAAATGAGTCGGATCGAGCGTATCGGCGTCTCACTTGAGAAGGAGCTGCTCTCGAAGTTCGACGAGCTTATCGCCGAACAGGGCTATGCAAGTCGCTCGGAGGCCATTCGCGACCTTCTGCGGCGTCAGATAAGCGCTCGTCGACTGGCCGACCCAAAGGCCGCTGCCGTCGCCGCGGTCATTCTCGTCTATGACCACCACGCCACAAAGGTACCGCAAAAGCTCATAGACTTGCAACACTCGCACTTACTGCAGGCGATATCGTCGCTGCACGTGCACCTCGACCGCCGCGACTGCCTGGAGGTGGTGGTCCTGCGAGGCCCCGTCGGCGAGATCAACAAACTTGCCGAGAACCTGCTTAGTATGAAGGGTGTAAAGCTCGGCCGGATCAACCTTGTCGCAACCCAGGCGGATTCAGCTCGCCGATAACGTACGATCGGCCTGTAGCGCCGGTATTGGCAGGGCGACGAGAATTCCGCGTCGAGGGACAGCAGAGTAGATGCTGGTGCGCCTGTGAAGAGCGGCAATAGGACGCGGTTGCTCTGGGTCATACCTGCGTTGTAGGAGCATTGCGTTGTCATAGGCTTTATCTTCTGCAGGCCGATAGGATGTGCCCTGCAGATCCCTAATAAATCGTCCGGTGGGTATTGACATCCATCCGGGCGATAGGCCATAATGCTTGTTTCTGGGAATCGCGTTGACAACGGAGCAAGAACGTGTCGCACAAGATAGTATCGAAAGAGCAGCTCAGCGAGGACGTCTTTACCGCCGAGGTCGAGGCCCCTCTGATAGCCAGGGCCAGGCGGGCGGGCCAATTCATTATTCTCAGCATAAACAACGAATACGCCGAGCGAATTCCACTGACCATCGCCGGTGCAGACGCGGAAAAAGGCACGATCCGGCTTATCTGGCAGCGGGTCGGCAAGACGACGGCGGAACTGGCGGACCTGAAGGTAGGCGACCAGATCGCGAACGTCACAGGCCCACTCGGAAGGCCCACGCACATAGAAAGATTCGGCCTTGTCGCCTGCGTTGGAGGCGGGATCGGCTGCGCACCGCTGCTGCCCATCGCCGCGGCCCTCAAAGACGCCGGAAACAAGCTCATCTGCATCCTCGGTGCAAGGACCCGCAGCCTACTCATCCTCGAAGAGGAATTCGCGCGGATCAGCGACGAGGTGATTATCACCACCGATGACGGCTCGTACGGACGAAAGGGCCTGGTAACAGAACCTCTTGAGGAGATCTGCCAACGCCCAACGCGGCCCGACCAGGTCTTTGCGATAGGCCCGGCGGTGATGATGAAGTTCTGCTGCAAGGTTACGAAGCGGTTTGAAATTCCCACCCAGGTCTCGCTCAATACGATTATGGTTGATGGGACCGGGATGTGCGGCGGCTGCCGGATCGAGTATGACAACGAGCCGAAATTCGTCTGCGTCGACGGACCCGAATTCGACGGCCATAAGGTCAACTTCGATTTGATGATAAAAAGACTAAACGCCTACAAAGACCTCGAACGACAGGCATTCGAGCAATACAAGAAGCACCGATGCAAGATAGGGCTCGACAAATAAGGCGTTCAGTCCGGGCTGTCGCCTGAGTTTGCGATGTCCGGTTCTAAGAAAGGCTTCGGTAACCTCAAGGAACGTGATACGGTGAGAGAAGAAGAAAACACGCGGCTTCTACACGAGCTACTCGAAAAACAGGAGCGTGGCGAGCTCAAGGCGGCAGAGAGATTCGAAATTCCGCCCCAACAGATGCCGGAGCAGGATCCGGTCGCCAGGAGAGCGAACGTAAACGAGGTGGCCCTTGGCTACACGGAGACGCAGGCCCGGCTCGAAGCGATGCGCTGCCTTCAGTGCAAGAAGGCCCCCTGCGTCGACGGCTGTCCGGTGAGGATAAGGATAAGGGACTTCATCGCTGCGATCGCGCAGGGCTGCTACGACAAGGCCGCCGAGATCATAAAGGAAAACTCCCTGCTTCCGGCAGTGTGCGGGCGGGTCTGCCCGCAGGAAGCGCAGTGCCAGAAGACCTGCACCGTCGGGCTCAAATTCAAAGACCCGACAAAGGCCGTTTCCATAGGAAGGCTTGAAAGGTACGTCGCAGACCTCGAGCAAGGCTCGGCCTCGGTGCCCGCGGTTGCCCGCCGGACCGGAATGAAAGTTGCAGTGATCGGGTCGGGCCCTGGCGGTATCGTCGCAGCCGCCGACACCAGAAGAGCCGGACACGACGTCACCATCTTTGAAGCCTTCCACAAGCCCGGGGGGGTGTTGGTCTACGGGATACCGGAATTCAGGCTGCCCAAAGCAATCGTCCAGCAGGAAATACAGACCCTCAAGAAGATGGGCGTCGAAATCGTCTGCAACTTTGTCGTCGGCAGGACGAGAACAATAGAGGAGCTTATGAAGAAGGACGGCTTTGACGCGGCCTACATCGGGGTCGGTGCCGGCTTGCCCCGGTTTATGGGCATAGAAGGTGAGTCACTCGTCGGCGTTTACAGCGCGAATGAATATCTGACGCGGGCAAACCTTATGAAGGCCTACCAATTCGGCAAAGGAGCCGACACCCCCATAGCGATCTCGAAAAGGGTGGCCGTTGTCGGGGGCGGGAACGTGGCGATGGACTCGGCGCGCACGGCCGTCAGACTCGGTGCAGAAAAAGTGTATCTGATCTATCGGCGCACCGAAAAGGAGATGCCCGCGCGCGTCGAAGAAGTCCACCACGCAAAGGAAGAGGGGATCGAGTTCCACCTTTTGCAAAGCCCGAAGCGCATCCTGGGGGACGAGAATGCGCGGGTCAGGGCGATTGAGTGTCTGAAGTACCGGCTCGGGGAACCCGACGAGTCCGGCCGAAGGCGGCCCATCCCGATCGAAGGCTCCGAGTTCACAATCGAGGTCGATACGGTAATCATCGCCATCGGCAACATCGCGAATCCCTTGATCCGGCAAACCACGCCGGGCCTGGAATTCAACAAGTGGGGCAACATCGTCGTGGATGATAACTGCAGGACCTCTATGGAGGGCGTGTATGCCGGCGGAGACATAGTGCTCGGCGCGGCCACCGTGATCCTGGCTATGGGACAGGGGCGCATCGCCGCCGCTGCTATAAACGACTACCTCGAACGAAAGAAAAAGACCAAGAAGGCGTAGTTGAAAGCCTTGCTCAAAGGTCGGTCGCCGGACAGACGGCGGCAAGGCTGCTATCAGTGCCCCAGGCTGGTTTTGCTGCTCAGCTTTCCAGGAGCCTTGCATAAACCGCTTCTATCTTATCGACCATCACCTCGGGAACGAACTTATCCTTGACGAAGTCTCTGCCTTGTTGGCCCAGCTTTTTTCGCAAATGCTCGCGCTCTATCAATTCGGTACAGGCGGCGATAAGCTGGTGGACATTCTTCGGTTGGATCAGGCGGCCGGTCTTCCGGTTGACTACCTCTCTTGCGCCGTCGATGTCAAAGGATATCACCGGGCGGGCGCAGAGCATTGCCTGCGGCAGAGCCCTTGCAAGGCCTTCTCGCAGTGAGCAGTGCACCAGGATATCCGAGGCCTGTATCGCAAGTGGAATCTCACTCGGTGGCAAAAGCCCGGTAAACCTTACCCTCTCAGTCAGGCCCAGTTCCCGAACCTGCCGCCTGTAGCTCTCGGCAAGATTGCCGTCACCCACGAACAGCCATACACACCGGCTGAACCGCCTGGAAAGCTCCTTTGCTGATTCGATAATGAAGTTGTGGCCTTTCAGCTCGAAGAGTCTGGCGATCGTTACCAGGACGACCGCGTCTTCGGGTATCCCGTACCTGCGCCGAAACTCAGCCCTGCGCCGCGGCGGGATCGGCTCAAGGAAGTGCGCGGTCTCGATGGCCGAATACGCTGTGACAAATTGGTCGGGCCTGCCGATCCCGGCTGCCAGGGACCGGGCGGTCATTGCGTCGGCAACGCTGATAAAAAAATCGGTCCGCTTTGCAGCTGCTCTCTCGATCGCTATGTAAAATCTGTTGAGCAGGCTGCTCTGATACGGGTGGAAGGCCAGTCCGTGTATCGTGTGGACTATCGCTGGTCGTCTGTCCGCCCAGACACCTTTTAAGGCGTGGGCCGCGAATCTGCCCAGGATCCCGGCCTTGGCCGAGTGTGTGTGGACGACGTCCGGCTTTATTTGACGCAGGAGTCTCTTGATCGAGAGGTAGGCCGGGCCGTCATAAGCCGGATTGATCGGCCGGCGGAGCCTATCGACCACGACAACGTCATAGCCGGCCCGCGTGGTCTGCTCAAAAAGTTCGCCTTCAGGGCCCAGTGCCGGCCCCGTAATCAGTGTTACTTCGTGTCCGCGCTGCGCCAGCAGCCGGCACGTTATAAGGGTATTTTCCTGCGCGCCGCCCAGTATCAATCGCGTTATTATGTGAACAATTCGCATTCGTTCAGAAGATGGAGGACAGGAGGCTGATGCGCGCGCAAAACGAGCTGATGCGCCTTCGCCAGAGTATCGAGTGCGTAAAATCTTTTGCCCTTTTTCTGGTCATACACTAATCCTGGCGTCCCTGTCAAACCGCCAGCGTACCGGCCCAGAGAGTGCTGCGAGCGGCCACCGCGGAATACCACCGCAAGAGCTGAAGATTCTTGCGGGCCCGGGTCGCGTCACTCTCGCTGCTGAATATTCCTGGCTGAAGGCTCCTGTCTGTTTCTACGATGAATCCTCGCAAATTACACTGTGCCAGTATTATATCACCATACGGCACGCCCGGCACAAACATATAATCATCAACGTCCATTGTCTTCGGGAGGGTTGCCGGACATTCTGGCCTCTGTCTGGTGTCGTCCAAACGCGGGTTTCGCAAGTATTTCCTTAGAAATCGACGGCATCTCAGCAGTATAGAACCGGTGCAGACCGTTCAAGTCAGTTTTGACCATTTGTTATCGGAAAGCCCAATGTGTGAAGCAGGCAAGGATGCCCTGAGAACAGATGACCGGCATATCGTGACAACGCGGGCCGTTAGAGGGAGATCCGTGGTCGAGGTACATCGAAAAACTGCCAAATGCGAGCTTCTCAGCGAATTAGCGTGTTGGGGGTGTTTTGGGGTGGTGCATCGGCCGGCTGGTGACGACAGACCTTGACATCAAGGCCCTGTTTTGGTACCATTGTTGATATGGCGTGCACGAGCATTGATTATTGATTATTGAAATGGCGAATCTCAGATGAAAAGAGAATTCTTCGGCGCGGTTATCGCGGCGGCCTTGGTGGCACTGAACGCGCTTCAGGGAGCTTCGGGCGCGACTTTGTCCGGCGAGTTGAGGCAGTGGCACAAGGTCACGCTGACGTTCACCGGCCCGGACACCAGTGAAACTGCCCCTACCAATCCGTTCCTCGACTACAGATTGAACGTGACGTTCACGCAGGGCTCCACGAGCTACGTCGTGCCCGGCTACTACTGTGCCGATGGCAACGCGGCCAACACAGGTGCTTCCAGCGGCAACAAATGGCGTGTGCACTTCGCGCCCCCTTCAACCGGCACGTGGAACTGGCAGGCCTCTTTCAGACAGGGCAGTGGTATTGCCGTTTCAAACGCCAGCGGAACGCCGGTCTACTTTGATGGCCAGTCAGGCAGTTTCAACGTGAGCGCATCGAACAAGACCGGCGATGACTTCCGCGGCAAGGGCCTGCTCAAGCTCGCGCCGGGCAAACACTACCTGCGATTTTCGGGAACTGGAGAGTACTGGATCAAGGGCGGTGTCGACAGTCCGGAGGATTTCCTGGGTTGTTCGGACTTTGACAATACCGTAACCGGTAACGAGCTCTTCCCAGTGACCAACTATCCGGCGCACGTCGGTGACTGGAATCCGGGCGACCCGACATGGGGAGGTGGAAGAACTGAAAAGGGCAAGGGGATCATCGGGGTTCTTAACTATCTCGGTTCACAAAGGGTCAACAGCATATATTTCCTTCCGATGAATCTCGGAGGCGACGGCCAGAATACGCATCCTTTCGCAAGCACTAACAATGACCTTGTGTACGACTGCAGCAAGCTGGACCAATGGCAGATCGTGTTCGATCATGCCCAGAAGAAGGGAATACTGCTGCATGTCGTTCTGAACGAGGCGGAAGCCGCCAACAGAAACAGGCTCGACAACGGAACGCTGGGAACGGAGCGGAAGCTGTTCTACCGTGAGCTGATCGCACGGTTTGCTCACGTCAACGGGCTGATGTGGAACCTCTGCGAAGAAGGCATCGAAACCTTCTACCCGGCGTCTCGCTTGATATCGTTTGCGGACTACATCAAGTCCGTGGACCCCTATAACCACCCTATCGGCGTTCATAACTGGATAAAGGCGGATGGCATAGATGTGGTGTTCAGCGACTTTTACGGTCAGCCGAGCATCGATTACCTGTCGATTCAATACCGCAGCTCCTATATCCGCAGCGACTACCCCGATCCCCGCTATCCGAACCTGCTTGGCGACCTGCGGGCCGGCACTTCCGCTGCGGGTAAGCCTCTGGCCCTTATGGGCGACGAACTTGAGTGGGTACTGCCGTCCGATGATGAGAGCTATAGTTTGGGCATCTATGCCAAGTGCGGCATGAAATGGCATCGCAAAGCCCAGTTATGGCAATGGTACCTGAGCGGCGGAGCCGGCGTGGAATACATCGTGGAAACCCTGCTGAATACACACGACTTCAGGCAGTACGAACCAATGTGGCGATATACTCGCTACGCGCGAAACTTTATGGAGCAGATACCGTTCGGCGATATGGTGCCGAGCCACGATCTGCTCACCGGCGAATCGACCTATGCCAAGTCTAATCCCCCGATATCGGGCGTTGTGCTGGCTAAGCCCGGCGAGGTATATGCCATCCAACTGCCAAACGCGAGCAACACGGGCACGCTCGACCTGTCCGGAGCACCGGGCACCTTCACCAAGCGCTGGTACAATCCGAGGACGGGCAACTTTGAGGGTGGCACGGAGACGATATCCGGTGGCGGCCCTGTGCCGCTGGGTCCACCTCCGTCTTCAAGCAGCGAGGATTGGGTCGTCCTGGTCGAGAAGGTCGGCACTTCGCCAGGTACGCTCGAGTTCAGCGCGGTGGACTACCCGGTCGCGGAGGGCGACGCGGGGGCGAGGACGGTGACCGTGGCGGTCAGGCGGACCGGCGGCACTTTGGGCGCGGTGTCGGTGGATTACAGCACCTCGGACGGCACGGCCACGCTCGGCGACAACGACTACGGGGACACATGGGGAACGCTAAACTGGGCGGACGGAGATGGCAGCAACAAGACATTTGCGGTCACGGTCAACGGGGACGTAAATGTCGAGAATAGCGAGTACTTCAACCTCGTTCTGTCGAACGCGACCGGCGGCGCGACGGTCGGCCCGCAGAGTATGGCTACCGTGACGATCATTGATGACGACGGAGTCTTGCTGGGATGGAGCTATCAGGCCTGGACCAACGACGCCACGAGCGGAATCGACGGCTCATACGCATATACCGCGGCACACCACTTCTGCGACGCACACACCGGGGGCGTGGTGGTCAACGGTGTCGATTTTACCACCGGGCGAGTTACTTCCGGTACGGGTTGGAACATCGGCGGCGCGACTTACTGGACTAAGGACACCAGCGTAAACATAACCGGCGACAGCGCACACATTGCAGACCAGTTCGTCTATGGCGGTACGCCGCGTACGGTTCAGTTCACCGGATTGACAATCGGCGCGACCTACAAGGCGTCGTTCTTCAGTGTGGGATGGGAGGATAGCGGCCGGGTCCAGATATTTTCTTCAGAAGGCGACGACCTGGTGCTCGATCAGGATTTATACGGCAATAACAACGGGATCGTGATTTCTTATACGTACGTCGCGACTGCAGCGTCGCAGAATTTCACGATCGCTCCTCTCGACAACGGTGGGACGTTCCACCTGTACGCGCTGGCCAACAGAGAGGTGCCCGTCGAGTTCATAGATTTTCGGAAATTCGCCAATCTGGCAGAATACTGGATGATGAGCGGCTGCGATCAGCATCAGCCGTGTGACGATGCTGACTGGTTTGACGATGATATTATTGACCTGAAGGATCTGTATGTCTTTTGTTCGAACTGGTTGGGGTATGCCAGTGGATTTTGAGTTAAGCAAGAATGAATACGGTTCGGCACCGGGGTTCGTTAAAGAATTGGGGGTAGTTTCTGGCGATGGCGTTGGGGGGCGGTTACCGAGGTAACCGGGGGAACGTCAGGAGACAGAAAAGGGGAAGAACAAACTAATATTTGACTTGCATCAGGCACAAGCCGTTTGGCGGGGCCAGTCGGCCTGCGGCGCTGCGGTGGCGAGCTTCAAGGATCTCGGGCACCTTTTCAGCTTTCCAGCGCCCCAACCCGATCTCCACCAGGGTCCCTACGATATTACGAACCATATTATACAAGAAGCCGTCACCTTCTACGTCGATGTAGACCCAGGGTCCGTCGGAAGTAACCTCGCAGCGGAAGATCGTGCGGACGGTTCGCTGCCGGGTATCCTTTGAGGAAGCGAAGGACTTGAAATCCCTGGTCCCGAGCAACATCTCTGCGGCCTTGCTCATCTGGGCGATATCGAGCGGTTCAGGGATGTGCCAGCAGCGGTTCAACTGGAGGACGGGGCGGTCGGGGCCGGTGTAAATGGTGTATCGATAATGCTTGCTGACCGCCTGGCCGATCACGTCGAAGTTGCGCGGTGCTTCCTGAACGTCGGTGAGGAATATCTCGGGGGGCAGGCGGTCGTTTATGGCATCCTTGAAGTTGTCCGTGGGTATGGGACAATCAACTTCAAAAACCGCCACCTGCCCCAGTGCGCTGACACCGGCGTCCGTCCTGCTGGCCGCGTGCGCGGTGACCTTTTTTCCAACGAGGCTCGATATCGCGGCGGAAAGCTCGCCCTGAATCGTTTTCTTTCCGGGCTGGATCTGCCAGCCGTGATATTTGCTGCCGTCGTAACGGATGGTGAGTTTTATCTTGCGAACGGCCATCGCTGCCACTAAAGCAACTTCTCAGCGATTTGGACGGCGTTCAAAGCCGCTCCCTTGCGAAGCTGGTCCCCGGCGACCCACAAGTTGATGCCCCGATTCCCGGGCAGCGACTGGTCCTGGCGAATCCGACCGACGTAGATATCATCCTTGCCCGAGGCGTCGATCGGCATCGGAAAGCGGTTGTTCTGCCGGTCGTCGAGCACCTTGACCCCGGGGGCGGCGCCAAGCAGATCGCGGACCTGGTCTGGGGTAATCGGGTCGGTGAATTCCAGATTGATGCTCTCGCAGTGCGCCCGCAGCACAGGTATCCGGATGCAAGTGCAGGTGATCGCGATGTCGGGGCAGTCGAAGATCTTGCGGGTCTCGTTGACCATCTTGGTCTCTTCCTGGTTGTACCCGTTGGGGCCAAGAGGTGAATTGTGGCTAAAGCAGTTGAAGGCGATCTGGTACGGGAACGCCCGGCAGGTCGGCTGGTTGCCTTCGAGTATCTCTCGGGTCTGGCTCTCGAGCTCGAGCATTGCCGAGAGCCCGGCACCGCTGGCGGCCTGGTACGTGCTGACAACCATCCGCTTGACGGGGTTGACCTTGTGCAAGGGCCAGACCGGAACAATCCCGATGATCGTCGAACAGTTGGGATTGGCGATGATCCCGTTGTGCTCAGCGATCTTCTGCGGGTTTATCTCCGGGACAACCAGCGGCACATCCGGGTCCATGCGAAACGCCGAGGAATTGTCAACCACCACCGCGCCGGCCCGGACCGCCGCCGGTGCGAAGTCCCTGCTCCTTGCGCCGCCGGCGCTGAATAGCGCGATATCAATCCCTTCGAAGCTCTCTGCCGTAAGCTCTTCGACGATGTAGGTTTTGCCTTTGAACTCGATCTTTTTGCCCGCCGAACGGCTGCTTGCAAGTACTTTGAGCGAATCGAACGGGAATTCCCGCTGCTCGATAATACGCAGAAACTCCTGCCCAACCGCTCCCGTAACACCTGCGATCGCCAGATTACAACCCATCGTTCAGCCTCCGGAACAAATTGTATCCCGATAAACCAACGGGCAGCCCGAACACGACTGCCCATATGAACCTTTCAATCCGAATAGCCTTGCCGAATTATAGCGTGCGTTCGACAGGATGCAAGTTTCTGTCCGGGGATATTTGGCTTGCGTCGTCAAGTATCATCGGTCGCAGACAGGCCAAAAACTTGATAGAAAGTACCCCTTGCAGGTAATCCGAGGAACAACGTTACCGGCGAGTAATAGGGCTGACGTAATCGTCACAAGTGGTGTGGGTTTGATTGATAAAAAAATGGCCTCTTTGCCGATGTGAACTAAAAACACTCGACAAGGAGGCCAAAAACCATATTCCCGGTCGCCGGCAGCCTGAAACTTGAGAGAAGATGTCCTCATTGCCACCGATCCGC